>CAYXRM010000003.1:0-324512 GCA_964467625.1 uncultured Gammaproteobacteria bacterium
AAATCTTCGCCCATGTGACGTTTAATTGAAATAATTGTTCTGTCAGGGTTTAAAATTGCCTGACGTTTAGCCAATTGACCAACCAATCTTTCGCCAGATTTAGAAAAACCGACAATTGACGGGGTTGTTCTTGAACCTTCCGCATTTGCGATAACGGTTGGTTTTCCACCTTCCATAACCGCAACAACGGAGTTGGTTGTTCCAAGGTCAATACCTATAGTTTTTGCCATAATATAACTCCTTTGTTAATTACTTCCTTTTACTATAACTAATTTATCACTCAAAATTTATAATCTTAAAAAAATAAACAAAAAATTAATATTTTAAACTTTACAATTTTTAATTTTTTAAATGCGAAGTGTCATTTTTTTCTTTATAAATTTTTTTATATAAATATAAGTTAAAAGAGAGAGAATTTTAGTATGAATTTAGACAATGTGCAATCGTATGGTGCAAAAAATCTAAAATATTATGGAGATAATACTTATACAAATTATGATAATTCCTTAAAGGGGGGAGAATCAATATTTGTACAAAATCAGGCTTTAGAAGGTGAAGATTTAAACGATAAATTAGATGAAGTCAAAAATAAGCAGGGGCTTTTAGGGAATATTTGGAATGGGTTTAAAAATTTAACGGGGCTTGGTTTATCTTCAGATGATGTTGAAGAAAAAATTAAACAGTATGAAAATAATGAAATTTCATATGATGAAGCATTGAGTTCAATAGACGAATTTGAACAAAAACAAGATTCAGCTGTTGATATGGTGGCAAGTATGGCGTCAGGGCTTGTTGTTGCAGGAAGTGTGGCTGTTACCGGCGGGACTTCGCTTTTGGCTTCCGCTGCAATTGGCGGAGCGGTAAAAGCAGGAATTAAAACCGTAGACAGAGCAACCAACAGTGTTCAAGGGGATGAACTTGATGTAAACCAAGTTGGAAAAGATTTATTAACAGGTGCAGTTGACGGTGCCGTTACAATGGGCACAATGAAGTTAATTCCGCCTTCTGCTCCACTTGCAGGTCAGAGCGTTTCAAGGGCAATAGTAAAAGGTGCAGTTAGAGGTGCAGCTGACGGAGCGATTTCAGGCGGAGTTATGGGCGGCACAAATTATGTTGCAGACGCTCTTTTTGAAGATGATGTTGAATTTTCATTCGATGAATTTGCAAAAGCTGTCGGTGAAGGAACCATTGCGGGCGGAGTTATGGGCGGCGTTATGGGTGGTGTCACAGGCGGAGTTCAGCAGTATGCAAAAAATGGTAAAGTTAAAATAAGTCGAAATAAAAATTTAGATCAAGTTGTAGATAATAAGGCGCAGGCAGAGGGATATCTTGATAATTATAATAAAAATTTAAAAGAGGGTGAAAAACCAATTACAGGGGAAGCTTATAATAAAGCAAAAGAAAATCTTACCGAACTTTCAGAAAGAAGCGAAGCCTTAGCAAGAGAATTTGATTCTACTATTGAAGAATCTACAAGGCAAGTTGACGATATTTTTGCAAATAAAAAAGATATAGAAACTCTAACATCAAGACCAAAAGGGCAGAGCTCAACAAATGCAAAACTTGCAAAAAAATATCTAGGCGGTGAAGATTTAAGCACACTTGAAAAATGCTATGATGTCATAGGGGATGCTCAAGGGTTTAGAATTCAGATGAAGTCTTTAACAAAAGATGAAGCCGCTCAAGTTGTGGAAGATATTTTTAAAGATAGAAAAATATCAGCTACGTTTGATGATTATATAAAATTTGTTAAAAATGATGCTACCTTGGACAGCAAAGTTGCAGACAATATTTCAACTGTATATGACGATGTAGTTTCAAGTTTAACAAAAAAGCAGACCGATTCTGTTGTGGATCAATTGGCGAAAGGAGTTAAGACAGGTAAAATTGATATTGATGAAATTAATATCTACGGTGAAAAATCATATTTCACAAACGATCATGCAATGGCAATAGCTGATGCCAAGGCGGAAGCTTACAGCAAAAACCTTATAAATAATAATAAACTTAAAATTGTAAGTCCTGATATTGAAAAAAGTAATGCATTTGTCACAAAAGATCCAAAAACGGCTGAAATTTTAAATATTAAAGTTACATCAAAAAATGCAATTAAAGATTCAGGGTATATTTCAGCCCAAATGAACACAAAGCAGGTTTTATCAAACGGCAAGTGCGTAAATGGGGAATTGCAAATAAGAGGAACGGAAGTTAACGCTTTTGCAGATGTTGAACATATACCTTATGACATCAGAACAGGTAAAATCTATAGTACGGAAACAAAATATTCAGATATATACAATGTTATAAGAGGCATGGATGACGTTGATTATAATATGTACAATCAATATTTATCTGATACGTATGAAGCTTTACGTAATAGAGAATTATACGGCATAGATTTTGACTTACCTAATATTGCAGATTATATCAAAAATGGAAGTGTAAGTAGTGAAAACTTGAGCTTGCTTGATATGAACGGACTTATTCAAATAAGTCAAAGGCACTAGCAAAAATTTTTTCCTTTTTGTTTTAAATATGATAAAATCAGGAGATAAAAATGAATATTAATACAAACTGTAACTTATATAAAACATCTTTCAAGGCGCAAAAGGGCAACAAAGATATGCAAAATATTGAAGAAGATTATAAAATTTTAACTAAAAATCTTTTTAATGCAATGAATTTAAGGGTTGAAAGGGAAGTTCCGGAAAACGGCAAATTTATGCCTATTGCCGTTTCTTATAAAATCCCTGAATCTCAAAATATTGCAAGCTGCACAATTAAATATGACCCACTGAACCCTAAAGAATTAAGAAGACTGTTTTATGAAGTTCAACGAAACGGTACAGACAGAACCATTTCAGAACATATATTAAAAGGAACAAAAAAAGAAATATTGGAATATCTGAAAAAAGAAGAAAGACAAACCGAATTTATTAATTCAATTAAAGAATTGTCTAAAGAAACAGATGATTATTATAATTAATGCCCCAAAATTGGGGCATTTTTATTATTTATCAAGTTCTTTTTTCAAAAGTTCATTCAAGGTTTTGGGGTTTGCCCTGCCTTTGGTTAATTTCATAACTTGCCCTACAAAGAAGCCGAATAGTTTATCTTTGCCGTTTTTATAGGCTTCAACTTGTGAAGCGTTTTCGCTTAAAACTTGTTTTATTACAGATAAAATTGCCGAATCATCGTTCATAACGCTTAAACCTTTTTCTTCAACAAGTTTTTCTGCGTCTTTGCCTGTTTTTAAAATATCCACCACAAGAGATTTTGCAATGTTATTTGAAATTGTTCCAGCTTCAAGGAGTTGAAGAAGTTTCTGGAAGTTTTGAACTGTTAATTTTGAATTGTTTATTGAAATTTTTTCTTCTTTTAAGAACGCTGCAATTTCGCCCATAAGGAAGTTTGAGGCAACTTTTGCATTAACTTTTCCTTTAATTACTTCATCATAGAAAAGCGCCAAATCCATTTGGTTTACAATAACATTTGCGTCATATTCCGACAAGCCAAGACCCATATACCTTTCAACTTTTGCTTTTGGAAGTTCAGGCATTGTGGCTTTAACTCTTTCCACCCACTCATCGTTTATCTCTAGGGGCATTAAGTCGGGTTCTGGGAAATAACGGTAATCATGAGCGTCTTCTTTTCCTCTCATAGAGCTTGTAACGCCTTTGTTGTCATCCCAAAGCCTTGTTTCTTGAATAACTTTTCCGCCTTCTTCAACAATTTCAATTTGTCTTTCAATTTCGTATTCAATTGCACGTTGAAGCGCTTTAAAGCTGTTTACGTTTTTAATTTCAGCCCTTGTACCAAATTCTTTTTGACCTTTGGGGCGAACTGAAATGTTGGCGTCACACCTCATTGAGCCTTCTTCAAGGTTGCCATCGCAAACACCTATATATCTTAAAGTGTTTCTTAATTGTTCCATATATTCTCTTGCTTCATCAGAGCTTCTCATATCGGGTTCTGAAACAATTTCTAACAATGGAGTGCCTGCACGGTTTAAGTCAACAAGCGAATATGCAGAGCCCCAAATACCGGCAGAACCGGCATGGACAAGTTTTCCGGCGTCTTCTTCCAGATGTGCACGGGTAATTCCTATTGTCTTATTTGAAATTTTTACTTCGCCGCCAATGCAAATGGGCTCATCGTATTGGGATATTTGATATCCTTTTGGCAAGTCAGGGTAAAAATATTGTTTTCGGTCGAATTTACATCTTTTTGCAATTTTTGAGTTTAAGGCAAGTCCGACTAAAATTGCCATATCGACAACCCCTCTGTTTAAAACCGGCAATACACCAGGCATGCCAAGTGTTATGGGGGAAGTTTCAGTGTTTGGGTCATGTCCGAATTCTGCGCCGTCAGGAGCAAAAATTTTGGATTTTGTTTTTAATTGGGCATGAACTTCAAGCCCTATTACAACTTCATATTTATCTTTTAAACTTGCTTCCATATTGAAAAGTTCCTTACAGATTGTATTTTACCGATTTTATTCTAACACAAAAATATTAATAAATTCTCCTTAATATTTTGTTACAATAGGATTTTTTTTAGCATTTATTTTTATTTTTGGAATTTTATAAAAATATAAAGGGAAATTATTTCATGCAAAATCAGATTTATTCTCAAAATCTACCTCAATATATTCAGCCCAATATGGCGCAAAATCAGACGGTTCCGGTGCAGCCGCAAATGACTCAGCCGCAAATGGTGGCACCTCAACCCGTTCAGCCACAGCCGCAAATGGCTCCGGTGCAGTATGCTCAACCCGCAGCGGGGGTGGGTGCTGTAAATATACAAATTTTTAACCCTACCGCATATTCGCCTGCGCAGAGCTTATATCAGCCTTCGCCGTGTGTGCAGTATCCTTATAATTATAACAATATGATTCAACAGCCGCAAATGGTGGCACCTCAACCCGTTCAGCCACAGCCGCAACAGCCGAATGTGCAGAATATAAATAATCCTGTAGATAATACAATGGCATATAACAAGGCGAACACACAAGACGTTGCAGCTCAAGGAGAGGGTGCTAACGGTCAAAAAACGCAAAAACCTGTTGAAAAAAAACCAACCGTTCCCTTAACGGATGATTATATTAAAACGCTTGAGAATTATTTGAATTCGCAAGATAAGAAAATTAGATTAACCGGTGCAAAAGAACTTTTTGAAAGATTTAAGGAAGATGAAACAAGAAAACAAGACCCTGCTTTGACGGCTTTGTTAAATAAAGTCCTTCAAGACCCGTCTGAAACAGTTAAATTTATTGGTTTGACAGCACTTGACTCAAATTATGCTATTGGTAATGATGAAACGGCGCAAATTTTGACTCAAATGCAATCGTCAAACTCAAGCTATGGGGAAGACGCTTCCTTGGCTTCTCAAATTCTTTTGAAAATGAGTGCAAATAAAGCAAAAATGGATATGGGGCAAAATTTGAGCGCTCCTTCAAATGACTCTGCGCAAGCTCAACAGAATAATTTAAATCACAATTCGCAAAACCAAGAGCCTGTGCAAGCTCAGCAAAATAATTTAAATCAAAATGCGTCAAATGTTCAAGCTTCTTTCAATGTCCCCCCTCAAGCTATGGCACAAGAAAATCTTCAACAAGGAAACAACATGAACAAGTTGCCTGATGAGGGCGGCGTTTTGGTGGCGCCTGAATCGGCAAAAATTCAGTAAAACAAATTAATTTACAGGTATTAATGAATGGTATTTAAACTTATAACAAATTCAATGGCTATATTATCTTTGACATCAAGTGCCATTGAAGCAGGTCAAAGAGGCTTTAAAAAGGCAAGTTCCTCTGCACGCACGGAGCTTGCGTCTAAAGATATAAAAGATATAAATGCCGATTTAATGCTAAATAAGCCTAGTGAAAAGCACAATGCCATGAAAGAATATGTAAGACAAGGGGATTTTACCTCAGGTTTTTATAAAGCAAAAGGGGCGCTGTCAGGTTTCTTTAAAGGTACATATGAAGGCATGAAGGGAAATTTTTTAAGCGCAGGATTTGCAATTTTAACTTTAGCGTCTAAAAATAAAACAATAAAAACAATAGGCGCTATTGGGTGCGGACTTTCCGGGGCATGGGATTTTATTAAAAATGGCACAAATCTCTTGAGCGGAGAGGATACAATAGAGAAATAAATGACAATTGTAAAAAAATATGAAGCACTGAAATCCAGATATAATTGAAAAAAATAAAAAAAGTTAAAAAAAATCGGCAAAAATAGGCAATAAACGACATTTAGATGATTTATAAGAAAGTGAAAATAAAAATAATCAAAGGAGAATATAAATTATGATGCAACCGGTAAGCACTTTAGGATATAGTCAAGCAACACCTTCAGCAAGTGCAGTTAATATTCAAGTATTTGAACCAAAAGCTTATGCTGCGCCACAACAAGCAGGTCAGTGTCCGACATATGCTTATCCACAGCAATCAGTATATACACAACCTTATGTTAACCAATATCAACAATTTATGCCTCAGCAAGTAGCTCCAATGCCGATGTATCAACCGCAGGCACTTCCTATGGCACAAACACTTCCCGAGGCTCAAACAGCTCCTGTGCCTCAACAAGAAATGCCGGCACCGGTTTTAGAACAGGCGCCTCAAGCTCCTTCTGCACCTGCAGCACCGACAAACCCTCAAGCATTAACGGATACTCAAGTGCCTCAAGCACCTGCAGCTACTGAAGCTCCTTCTGTAGCACAAACACCGACAGATGTGCAAAATACTTCAAATGTTGATGTGAACGCTCTTGTTGAAGGATTAAAGAGCACAGATAACAAAGTTCAGGAAGATGCAATTACAAAAATTGCAAACTACAGCGAAGGCGATCCTGAAATGAAAAATGCAGTTTTAACAGAACCTGTTATGAAGGGATTGGTTGACATTGTTAAACAAGACACCTCAGGTTTACAAGGCCCTTCGGAAGCACAAGTTGCAGCCCTTAATAAAGCTGCTTCAGGAGCAGAATTAACTCCAGAAGAACAGGCTCTTACACAAGAACTTGCACCTAAAACAAAGGCAGATAAAAACAGAGTAATTTCTATGTTCACTCTTGCACTCTTGCAGAAAAATCAAAGAGATGAAATCGATAGATACAATCAAACTCAAGCTCCGGAAGCTCAATTGCCGCAACTTAAAATCAACGACTTAATGGGTTACAATGAAATTGAAAACGTTATCAGAAATGATGCGGAAAAAGAAGTTAAATTAGCAGGTATTCAAGCACTTGCTTACGTTGCAAGACCTGAAGATAAAGCAACGGTTGAACCTGTATTAAATGCGGCTCTCCAAGACCCTGAACCGTTAATTCAACAAGCGGCAAATGAAGCACTTGCAGCAATAAACGGTGCTCCTCAAGGTGATGCAGCTCAAGGGCAGGCTCCTCAAGGCGATGCAGCTGCACAGCCGGACGGTAGCAATACTGCAGAAGTTGATGTTTCAAAAATGTCCAAAAAAGAAAAAAGGGCATATGAAAAAGAGCAAAAAAGATTAGCAAAAGAAGCAGCAAAAGCAGCTAAAGCAGCTAAATAAGGCTTTTAATATATAAATAAAAACCGTAAATCAAAAGGTTTACGGTTTTTTGTTGAAAATTTTAGTGTATGTAAGTTTATATTAAAAATGTCCGGAACTGTTATTTTGAAGCGTCTTTTAAGGGCCTTGTTAGCTTTAAAGATACTGAAACAAGTTCAGTATGGTAAAAATTGGCTATTTTAGTGTAGGATTGCATATAAGCTATAAAATTTTAATTATTGAAGAGGAAACTCCACAGTGAATTCCGTTCCTTTTTTGGGCGCTGACTTAACCGTTATTTTTCCACCTTGCAATTTAACTAAATTTTCTGTTATGGTAAGCCCCAAGCCGGTTGAAGAATATTTTTTTGTATAAATATTATCAAGTTGAACAAATTTTTCAAAAATGTGCTTTTGTTCTTTTTTATCAATCCCAATTCCAAAATCTTTGACTTTAATATAAAATTTTTCATTTTTATATGAAGTTGAGACGATTATTTTTGAATTTTCGTAAGAAAATTTTATTGCATTTCCGATTAAATTATACATAATTTGTCTTAATTTTGTGCAATCAAAAGAAAACTCTTTTTCGGATTTAAAATTTTGTTGAAGTTTGATATTTTTTTCATTTGCCAAAGGCTCTGTCATGTTAATCACTTCAAGAATAACGGGAATGGGGTTTTGCTTTCTTTTATTTACTTTCATTTTTCCCGCTTCAATTTTTGTCATGTCTAAAATATCGTTAATAAGCCCTGTTAAATGTATTGCGGATGATAAAATTTTGTTTGCATATTTTTTTTGAACTTCATTTAAATCTCCAATCATCTCATCTTTTAGAGCCGTAGAAAAGCCAATAATCGTGTTTAGGGGGGTTCTTAATTCATGAGAAATGTTGGACAAAAATTCAGTTCTGATTTTATCTGCTTCAATCAATTGTTCGTTTTTTTGCACAAGCGTCTTTGCGGCACGACTTTTTTCAATAATGGCACTTTGCAGAATATCCAGTTGATTTTTAAATATTTTTGAAACTTCAAAATTTTTAATTTTTTCAGGTAAAAATGAAATAAACTTTTTAATTTCTTTTTTTTCAGGCGCACTGAAAGATGTATTTTTAATGAGGACAATCTTTCCTATTATGGAATTTTCAAGCTTAATTTGAAGGCTTAATTTAAAAGGTGCGTTTTGGGGGTTAACTTCTTTTGCTTTGTCAGAATAAACAAAAACAGGGCTTTTTTCATTTTTGTAATATATTCCGCCAAAAACAATTTCAAATTCTTCCTTAAGAGTTGAAAAAAATTTTTCATAAAAGGAAGTTTCTGATGTTTCATTCAAAAAAGCGGAATTAATTAATTTATTTTGCATAATTTAATTATATTCCGCTTATTTTATTGTTGCAAAAATGTTAAATACTTAATTTATAGCCGCCTCTGTCAGCATTTTGAAGAACATCTTCGGCAATTTTTGCTCTTAGATTTTTAATATATTTGTAAACGTAATCCGTGGGTAAATTCAAAATTCTTGCTAAATCTTTTGCATAAACAATAACATTCAAGTTTTGCATAAAGTGGTCTAAAACCTTTTGTTCTCTTTCTGTTAGAGGCTTATTAAAGTTAAGTCTTCTTGTTTTGTTGTCTTTTGAAATTTCCACAAACATTTTGTTTTGTTCTATGTCGATTGATTTTTTGGCAACTTCAATAACCGTTTCTTTCGGGGTGGTTGTTTTTACGTCCGAAATATATTTTGAATTTGAATTTGCAAGCACAATGTCAATAATATCGTTCGTTTGTTTTTCGCCTTTAATAGCTTTTCCTAATCTTCTTGCGTATTCTTCAAGGGTTATTCTTTCTAATGAACTTCTCCATTGTTTAATTTCTTCTTTGCTTAAATATTCCATTTACTAACTTCCTCTTAAGAAATAATTCCGATGTCTTTATATATTTATATCATGCAAAAGCTTGAAAAATCTCAAAATATTTTCTATTGTAAAAATTAATTTTTGCTATTGACAAATTTTATTTTATGTTCAAACATCAGTGTCCATAGGAGTGCTGCAATCAAACATGCGGCATGCAACTTTTGAATTATCTTCCTGTTGACAAAGTTGGAAAATTTTGCATTCACAAATTTTTTCTTTAAAATTGCATCGTGGGTGAAATTCACAGCCTGAAATATTCTCTGTTATTGCAGGCGGCACCCCTTTTATGTTTTTTAATTTTTTTTCTTTAGAATAAGGCAGAGCTTCAATTAAAGCCCTTGTGTACGGGTGTTTTGGGGAAGAAAACAGCGTTTTTACATAGGCTGATTCTACAATTCTGCCTGCATACATAATTGAAATGTAGTCTGCATATTTACTTACAATTCCTAAATCATGGGAAATTAAAATTATGGATTTTCCTCTTTTTTTGATTTTGTCAATCAAGTCTAAAATTTGCGCTTGTACGGTAACATCAAGCGCTGTTGTGGGTTCATCCGCTATAATTATTTCAGGGTCTAAAGAAAGCGCAATTGCAATTATTACCCTTTGCTTTAAGCCGCCTGAAAGCTCATAGGGATACGCTTTCAGTTTTTTCTCACAATCTTTAATCCCAACATCACTTAAATTTTTAAGCGCAATTTCTACAGCTTCATTTTTGCTGACATTTTTATGTGCCAAAATCGCCTCTGTCATTTGATTTTCAATTGTAAAAAGAGGATTAAGGCTTGTCATGGGGTCTTGCGGAATAAGAGCAATTTTTGACCCTCTTATTTTTGTCATTTGACTTTCTGTATAATTTAAAAGGTTGTCTTCTTTATATAAAATTTCACCTGAAATTATTTTGGCATTTTTGGGAAGTAATTTTATTATACTCATTGTGCTTATTGTTTTGCCTGAGCCTGATTCGCCTATTATTGCGTGCATTTGCCCCTTTTTGAGATGAAAGGAAAAATCTTTTGTGGCTTTGTATAAAACATCATCAATATCAAAGGCTAAATTTAAATTTTTAATTTCTAAAATATTTTCCATAAAAACAATTATATCATTTTTATAAAATTAAAAAATAATAGGTCGGGATAATCTTCTTTTATGCTATTCATTTTGAAAAATTTAATGTATTCTTGGCAAATTATGTATTTAATGTGTTATAATATATAGAATGCGACTATGTTTTTTTAAAAAAAGGGAAAATAAATTAAAAAAAGCTTTTACTTTGGCGGAAGTTTTAATAACACTTGCTATAATTGGCGTTGTGGCGGCACTTACAATTCCTTCTGTGGTTGCAAATGCAAATCAACAAGAATTTAAAACGGGCTTGAGAAAAGCTGTTTCCGTTTTAAATTCGGCAATTACAACAAATATTGCGCTTGAAAACGAAACCCCTTATGACAATGCAAATTTGTTTGGATATTTTATGAGACATATGTCGATTGTGAAAAGTTATGAAAAATTGGGTGACCATTATTATGTTCTTGCTCCAAATACTTACGCTTGGTTAAATTCGGTTTTTTACACAACAGATGGAATGAGGTTTGAATTTAGAAGGGGAGAATATCAAGAAACAAGGTTCACACTCTATGAGTCCGGTCAATTGGTTTGTACCCTCTCCACCAGTGGCAATAGTGACTTTAGGGGCTGTGGCGGGTGTGGAAGCTACGGGCTGGCTAAAAACCCTGATAATACAACAAAAACCCCTTGTTTGGTAGTGGTGGATGTTAATGGAGATAGAAAACCAAACCCAAGCAATGCGGCTTGTAAAAGCTTAAAATGCGCAACTCCATATAAATATTCTGATGTCCAAGGAACAAGGCTAACCGATATGTTTACAATTATGATTACGGAAAAAGAGGCAATTCCCTACGGTGTTGCAGCTCAAAGAGCGATGTATGGAAAATAGTTTGCATATTTTTTAAAAGAATGAAAAATAATTCTTTTTTTGTTTTGAAGGTTTTAAAAATTCTAAAACTCAAAGAGTTCTTTAATATTAACCTCAAGAGCAGCAGCAATGTCAAAAAGTGTATCGACAGGAATGTTTACTTCGGCACGTTCAATAAGCCCTATGTAGTTTCTGCACTTTTTGATTTTTTCTGCAAAATTTTCTTGAGAATATCCTTTTGCTTTTCTTAGGAATTTAATATTTTTTCCTAATTTTCTTAAATCTCGTTTACTCATCAAGTTTATTTTCTTTTTTATTTCAGAATAATTCTACCCAATCTGATTGGTCATTTTTCTTCAAATGTGTTATAATACATGGAGTGTAGGCATGTAGTTTTTAAAAAAAGGAGAATCTTTTAAGGGTTTTTTTAAAAAAAATCTACCCTTTCTAGTCGGCCCTGAAATACTATCAGGGTTTTATTTTGAAATAAGCTTTGGATGATAAAAAGCACTATATTTATTTTGTAGCTGTTTCTTTTAGCATTTTTGTGCGCATTTTTTTGCGGCGCATTAAATCTACAAAAGCTTCAAGCCTTGTAAGGTAGCCTGCTTTTCCTGTTTGTTCATCCATAATTAAAGATAAAATCGGCAAGTTAACATCTTCTCTCATTTTGGGAAAAATATTCTGGGACATAATTTCAGGCATGCAGGTAAACGGTGAAACGTGGATTAAGCCGTCCGTTCCTTTTTCATGCGCCCACATAACATCTGAAATACATTCTAAGGCATCCCCGCCAATATCCCGCATTAAATAAGGTTTTGCCATTCTGAATGCACGCTCTAAGTGGGTTTCGCCTTTTTTGCAGAATTTTGGAATAATTGCGTCTTTTAAAAAGCCTGAAACAGTAAGGCTTCTTCTTGTTTGAACGCCCATTTTGCCAAGCTCTTTTTCAACATTTTGGTTTGCAAACGGGTCTAAAACAAGGAAAATTTCCCCAGTTAAATCCACATGAAGAACATCTTTTTTAGTGTCAATTTTAACTTTTGAAATTTCCCTCAAACCTTCCTTTAGGGCTTTTTTTAATTCTTTTGAAGTGTCTGCCTTGTCAACAAGCTTAATTGCTTTTTTATAGGCTTTTTCGCTATCACCTATATTGTATTCTCTTGCTCTGTAGTAAGAATAAAAGCTTTCAATTTCATCAAGTGCAAAAACTTTTTTTACCGCAATATGAATGGCTCTTATAATTGTAATCGGGTTTTTATTTCCCGTAAGTTGAACCAAAAAGTCCCACATTCCCTTAAAGCCGTTATATAAGTTTAATTCTATAAAATTTGCTTCGTATCCTAAATCAGCCAAAACATTTTTAATGTTTTTTCCATATTCGCCAAGACGGCAAATTCCGGGGGAAGTTATCATCGCAACGTAATCGCATCCGCCTTCAATTGCTTCCATAAAATTTCCCAATATTAACTTGTAAGGCAAACAAATTGCTTCAGGCGAATTTTTGGTTCCCAAAGAAAGAGTTTTTTTGCTTGTATAAGGCGGAACAAAAGGCTCAACCCCCATTTTTCTGAGTGCTGAGGCCCAAGCTATTGAAATTGTTCCCATATGCGGGAAAGCAACCTTAAGCGGTTTTCTTTCTTTGTTGTTAACCAATTTTTTACTCCTTAAGCTTTTATAATCGTATTTTACAATAAAAATAAAATTTGTCTTAACTTGATTTTAGAACATGTTTATTATAGCCTTAAAATTGAGATTTGAATATTTCGTATGGGTAACACCAGCCAAACCATAGTGGCAGAAATTCAATTCTTTAGTGTTAGAAAAATGAAAGGATTAAAACTATGGCAGTTGATTTAGTTGAATTATTAGATGCAGGCGTGCATTTCGGTCACCAAACACAAAAATGGAACCCTAAAATGAAGCCTTATATTTTTGGGGCAAAAAATGGCATCTATATTCTTGATTTAAGAAAAACCGCAGAAAAATTGGATGCGGCTTATAATATCGTTAGAGAATACGCTGCAAAAGGTAAAAATGTTCTTTTTGTCGGAACAAAAAAACAAGCAGCTGACGTTGTTGCTCAAGAAGCTACAAGAGCAGGCGCTTATTATGTTAACAGAAGATGGCTCGGCGGTATGATGACAAACTTTGAAACAATCCGTGCAAGAGTTAACAAATTAAGAGAATTGGAAGGTTTTATTGAATCCGGTGCAGTTTCTAAACTTCCTAAAAAAGAAGTTGCTCAGCTAAACAGACAGCTTGCAAAATTATCTAAAACTTTAGGCGGTATCAAAGAAATGAAAGGCATGCCTGACATTATTTTTGTTGTTGACCAAGGTAAAGAACTTATTGCAATTAAAGAAGCTAACAAATTGAACATTCCTGTTATTTGTCTTGCAGATACAAATGCTGATCCTGACGGAATTGATTATTTGGTTCCCGGAAACGATGATGCTATAAGAAGTATTAAACTTGTTGCATCAAAAATTGCAGATGCAGTTTTGGAAGGCAAAGAATTAAGACAAAACAAGGCAACTCAAGGCAAAATTGAAACAATTAAACCTGAAGATGCAAATGTTGAAGCTGAAGCTGAAGTAAAAGTTGAAGCTTAGTAATGAAATAATTATATGTGGGGAAATTTTCTTTATTTTTCCCCACAGATTTATAAAAAAAGGAGTATAAATATGGAAATTAAAGCCTCAATGGTGAAAGAACTTAGAGATAAGACCGGTGCCGGCATGATGGATGCAAAAAAAGCTCTTGTTGAAGCTGACGGCGATATGGAAAAAGCTTCTGAAATTTTAAGACAAAAAGGTATTGCTTCTGCAGATAAGAAAATGGGCAGAATTGCAGCAGAAGGCGTTGTATCAACATATATTAAAGATACAGTAGGCGCAATGGTTGAAATTAACTGTGAAACAGACTTTGTTGCAAAAAATGAAAGCTTTAAAGAACTTGCAGCTAATGTGGCAAAAGTTGTTGCAGATAAAAACCCAGCTGATGTTGAAACTTTGAATGCTGAAACTTTGGAAGACGGCACTGTGGTTGAAGAATATATTAAAGCGCAAATTGCAAAAATCGGCGAAAAAATTACAATCAGAAGATTTGTTCGCTATGACGACAATGCTTGTGTTGCAACATATGTTCACAATGGAAAAATTGGTGTTTTATTGGAAGTTAAGGCAGATAATTGCACAGACGAAACAAGAGCAATCGCAAAAGATATTTGCCTTCATATAGCTTCTTCAGCTCCTGAATTTGTTTCACGTGATCAAATTCCGGCTTCTGTTATTGCAGAAGAAAAAAGAATTGAAATGGGTAAAGAAGACCTTGCTAAAAAGCCCGAAAACATCAGAGAAAAAATTGTTGAAGGCAGAATTAATAAATTAATGGCTTCAAGATGTCTTTTGGAACAACCGTTTGTTAAAAATCCTGATGAAACTGTTCAACAATTAATTAACGGTAAAATGGAAATCGTTAAATTTGACAGATTTGTTTTAGGCGAAGGGCTTGAAAAAAGACAAGATAACTTTGCACAAGAAGTTATGAATCAAATCAAAGGATAGTCTATATATAAATAAATATTTAAAAACCAAAAGGCAACATAAGCTTTTTGGTTTTTATTTTTTAAAATCAAAACAAAACCCTTATTCGGTAATGACTCCAAATAAGGGTTTTTGTTAAAAATAGCAATTAATTAACTTATTTTGCTTGCAATTTGTTGATTGCAATAGTTAATCTTGATTTTTTTCTTGCTGCAGTATTTTTGTGAAGAATACCTTTTGAAACAGCTTTGTCGCAAAGCTGATATACTTTGGATAAAGCAGTGTTTAAAGCTTCTTTATCTTCTGATGTTGCAAGGCTTAAAGCTTTTTTAACAGCAGTTTTAATTGAAGATTTAAAAGCAGTGTTTCTTTCTTGGTTTCTTTCTGCTACAAGAACTCTTTTTTTTGCTGATTTAATATTTGCCATTTTTTTGTCCTTTCTGTTGATAAATTAACATTTTTGCCGAATTTGGCTTTTGTTTTTTATCTGCAGAGGTTTAAAAAGTGAGTACCATAATTTTATTTCAAATAAAAAACTATTGCAATAACAAAAAAAGAAAACATTCTGCTTTTGCGTTAAAAAAATTAATATTCTAATGAAAATGATGTATATAAATTTGAATTTTTTTTACGTTATGGTAACATTACTACAGAATACTAAAATTAATCGGATTTGAAATGAACCTTTTTTCATTATTTAAAAGACCAAAAAAAGAAGATATATTTGAAGCTTTCCCTGACGCCATTTTGGTTGTTTCAACGGATGGCAGAATTTTGGATATAAATTCAAAGGGGCTTAAAATTTTTGGTTTTTCAAAGCTTGATATTGTGGGTTCTCTGTTTTCGCAATTTGTCCAAGGTGGTTCAAACCTTTTAAATAAGCTTGTTCACAGTGACGGCACCCTTGTTACTAAGGCACTTAAAAACAAAAGTGAAGATATTTTTGTTGAAGTTTCCGCTTCTAAAAGTGAGGATTTCGACAGAGTTTATGTTTCGATAAGAGATATAAGCCATAATTATAAAATGCAAAATATGATAAGTGGCGAATATGAGATTGCAAAAAAAGTTATTGCCCAAAAAAATCTTTATTTAACAGGCATTGCAGGAGAATTTTTTGCGCTTTTAAATTCGATTAACAGTTTTTCTAAAGCCTTAAATGACGGAATTGTCGGTCAATTGACGGAAAAACAGGCAAAATATTCAAATATAATTAACAAAAATTCTTCCGAACTTTTATTTGACCTTGAAAAATTGTTTAAATATTTTGAGGCGGAATCAAACCTTTACACTTATGAGTATAAAAGGTTTGACCTTGCAGATTTACTTACTTCAATCGGAAAGAATTACGAGGTTTTATTTGCAAAGAAGAAACTCAATTTTTCTTATGATTTTTCTTCTTTTGATGTGAGAAATGCAAATCTCGACCCGATTATTATTGAATTTATTATTAAAAATATTCTTGATATTTCTTATAAATTAACAGATATAGGTACAATTACCTTGAATGCGGGGAATCCGCCGATTGAATTTTTGGAGTCTAAAAACTTTAAGGATATAGACGAAAATACCCTTAAAAATTACGTTTTAATTGAAATAAAAGATTCCGGGTTTGTTTTCCCTGAAGATGTTCTTCAAAACATTTCAAATCCTTATTATTTGACTGAAAATTTATCTAAAAAAGTAATAAGTGCAAAAATGATATATGCGCTTGTTGCAAAACATGTTAAAAATTTAAAAGGGGATATTTGGCTTTATTCTAAACCAAATAAAGGCTCACTTGTTTCAATACTTTTACCTATGGAAATTGCTTAAATTATGGCAAAGTTAACCCTTAATAATATTTCAAAAACTTTTTATTCAAAAGGGGATGTAAAAAATGTTTTATCGAACGTTTCTCTTGAAATTGAAGATAAAAGTTTTTGCGTTCTTTTGGGGCCTTCAGGCTGTGGTAAATCCACTCTTTTAAGGCTTATTGCAGGGCTTGAGGTTCAAGATGAGGGAGATATTTTTATTGACGATAAAAATGTAAATAAAGTTCTCCCAAAGGATAGAGATATTGCTTTTGTTTTTCAAAGTTATGCACTGTATCCTCATATGAATGTTTATGAAAATATTGCGTTTCCTTTGAAAATCAGGGGTTATTCGAAGGATGAAATTGACAATAAAGTGAAAAATGCCGCTTCAATTTTGGGTTTAGAGGAACTTTTAAAAAGAAAGCCAAAAGAGCTGTCAGGTGGGCAAAGACAAAGAGTAGCGCTTGGTAGGGCAATTGTAAGAAATGCAAAAATTTTCTTAATGGATGAACCTTTGTCTAATTTAGATGCCAAATTAAGGGCAAGTATGAGAGTGGAAATTAAAAAACTTCATCAAAAATTAAATACAACTTTTATATACGTTACTCATGATCAAACAGAAGCGCTTACTATGGGGGATGAAATTGTTATTTTAAATGAGGGGAAAATTTTCCAAAAAGGGACGCCGAATGAAATTTTTAAAACTCCGAAAAACACTTTTGTTGCTTCTTTTGCAGGCACGTACCCCATAAATTTAATAGAGGCAAAAGTTTCAGAAGGTTTGATTGATACCGGAATTTTTAAATTTGCAATTCCACAAAATTATAGACAGGTTTTATCAGATAGAACAAAAGTTATAATTGGGATAAGACCTGAAAATGTTTCAATTGAAAATGGGGATATTGAAGAAAATTTCAAAATTGAATTTGTTGAAAATACAGGAGCTATAAAGGTTCTTCACCTTGAACGTGAAGGGGGAAAAATTAAAGCGGTTGTTAATACATCAGAAAATTTTGGGGATGAGAAGAAATTTTATTTCAATCTAGACGATTTTTTGTTTTTTGATTATTACACAAAAGAGAGCATTCAGCCCTTAAATTAGAATTTCTTTTTGTTTCTTTCAACCCAAACATAAGTTTGTTCAATTGCACTTACAAAAGGATTATAGGCAAAACTGTATTCAAGGAAAGGATTTTTTGCTCTTTCGCTTATCTTGTTTGTTTTTTTATTTACGTTTTTCAAATATTCTTTGATGTTCATATCTATCTGACTTTCTCGTAAAATGCCTAATGATATAATAATACATTTATTATTTTATTTGAATAACTGAAAGTTTAGGTTGGTATATTGTCTTTTTGGAGAACGGATTAATTTTTGTTTATATAAACCATAAAAAAAGATTTTTTTGCCTTTTTTATAAGGTTTTTTAAATAAATAAAAATCCTCTTTTTATAGTACTTGCCCAAAAAAGTTTTAGGGTGGTATTATCAGTATTATTAATACGTGTAAGATGGTGATAGCTTATGAACAAGAAAAAAGTAATAATTATAATTGCAATATGTTTAGCGCTTGTTGGCTTAAGGGCATGTGCAACATATATGTCAGAACAAAAACAAAAAGCTTCGATACAGCAATCTTCAATTGCAAATGTTGAAGTTGTTCACCCCTTTGAGGTTGAAACTTCAACTTCAATAGAATCCCCGGGGCGTATAGTTGCGGTTGAAACGTCTGATGTTGTGGCAAGAATTCAAGGTATGATTTTAAAACAGCATTATAAAGATGGCGACTATGTTAAAAAAGGTCAATTGCTTTATACTATTGACCCTGCTGAATTTCAGATTGCACTTCAATCTGCTCAGGCAAATTTGGAAAGCGCAAAAGCAACTCAGTTTCGTGCACAGCGTGATTTTGAAAGGGCAAAGGAACTTGTTAAAAACGATTACGTTTCAAAATCTTCTTACGATCAGGCGCTTGCAACAAGAAACGAAGCGAACGCGGCGGTTAAATCTTGCATAGCTGCAGTTAATGACGCAAAAAGACTTTTATCTTACACGAGAGTTACCGCTCCGATTACAGGAAAAATTAGTAAAACTGACATAACGGTCGGGAATTATTTAACTTCTGCAAATACGGTTTTAACAAAAATTGTAAAAACAGACCCGATTTATGTTACATATTCTCTTGACTCGGCTATTTTTGCAAAATTAAAAGATGATGAAATTATCCCAAACCAAAAACAATCTAAAGACATAAAGGTGGAAATAACCCTTCCTGACGGAACCGTTTACGATAAACAAGGAAATGCAGATTTTCTTGACAACGTAATATCTGAAACCACAGGTTCTATTACTCTTAGGGCAACTTTTCCAAACCCTGACGGAAGGCTCATTGCGGGAGATTTTGTAAATGTTAAAGTTTATTCAAACAAAACCTTCACTAACCTTGCAGTTCCGCAAACGGCAGTTTTGCAAGATTCAAGCGGAAGATATTTGTTTACGGTGGATGAAAATAATGTTGCACACAAAGTAAAAATTGTGACCAACGGACAAAAAGACGACAATTGGCTTGTGGTATCAGGAGTTACAAAAGAAGATACAATTGTTTCATCCGGTGTAATTTCTTTAAGAGAGGGCTCATCGGTTAGAATTAATGATAAAAAAGAAAATGCTTCAAATAAGCAGGAAGAAAAAAATAAGGAATAAAATATAAATGTTTGCTAAATTTTTTATAGAAAGACCCAGATTTGCCATAGTGCTATCTCTTGTGGTTGTTTTGGTCGGATTAATATGTTTGAAAGTTCTTCCTTTAGAAGAATACCCTGATATTACACCACCTCAGGTTGTGGTGCAGGCTACATATACAGGTGCAAGCTCGGAAGTTGTTGAGTCAACCGTAGCCCAGCCAATTGAAGCGCAGGTTAACGGGGTTGAGGATATGATTTATATGTCATCAACTTCAAGTAACGGTAAATATCAGCTTAGCGTTTATTTTAAAACGGGCACAGACCCTGATATGGCACTTGTAAACGTTCAAAACAGGGTTTCTCTTGCAACCCCAAGACTTCCTTCAGATGTTCAAAGGTATGGTCTTACAACAAAAAGGTCAACTCAAGGTGCGGGGCTTATTATGTTTTCGGTTTATTCCCCTGATAAGTCTAAAGACCTTGTAGAGGTTTCAAATTATGCAACAATATATTTAAAAGATGAACTTGCCCGTATAAACGGAGTTGGTGAAGTTAACATATACGGTGCAAGAGATTATTCCATAAGGGTTTGGCTTGATGCAAACAAAATGGCAGCATTAAATGTTTCGCCATTAGAAATTCAAAATGCAATTCAAAATCAAAACCTTCAAATTCCTGCAGGGGATATAGGCGCTGAACCATTAGTGCAAAAGCACCAAATGAAGATTACCTTAAAAACAAAAGGCAGATTGACCACCCCTGAAGAATTTCAAAACATTATAGTAAGGTCAAATACAGACGGCTCTGCAATAAGAATAAAAGATGTGGCAAGAGTTGAACTTGCAGGGGAAAGTTATGCAAGTTTAGGGCGTATTAACGGAACTGAAAATTCGGTAATTTCTGTTATGCAATTGTCAGACGCTAACGCAATTCAAGTTGCGAGCGACTGTAATAAAAAAATGCAAGAGTTGTCAAAAAGTTTTCCTGACGGCATTGCATATAGAGTTATGAGAGATGCGACAGAAACCATGAAGGAAAAATTGGCGGAAGTAGTGCATGCAATTGTGCTTGCTACAATCCTTGTAACCCTTGTTGTATATATGTTCTTGGGCGACTGGAGAGCGGCGATTGTACCTTTTGTTTCAATTCCTGTTTCAATTTTGGGTACTCTTGCAATATTTGAAGCGCTTGGTTTTTCAATTAATACACTTACATTGTTCGGGTTTGTACTTGCGGTAGGTACGGTAGTTGACGACAGTATTGTTGTAGTTGAAAATGTGCAAAGGCACATTGAAATGGGTAAATCTCCAAAAGAAGCGACCATTGTTTCAATGGAAGAAATCACAGGCGCTGTTATTGCGACATCACTTGTTCTTATGGCGGTGTTTGTTCCTTGCTGTTTTATAGGTGGCATTTCAGGAAAAATGTATCAGCAATTTGCGGTGACAATTGCAGCTTCAATTGGTTTTTCGGTTCTTGTTGCCTTAACTTTGGCACCTGCCCTGTGTGCAACTTTGCTTAGAAGTAAAGAAGAAATGCCAAAAAGAACTTTTTATGAAAAATTCAGAGAATTGCACAAAGAATATTGGGCTAAAAAACATCCCGTCACTTTAAAAGCGAAAATTAGAGCGTGGGGCGAATTTTTGGCAACCGCATGGGAAATTTGCATTAAGAAATACAATAGATTTTTTGACAGAATTAAGAAAATTTATCTTGACGGTTCTGATTATTTTATTAAAAGCGGAAAAATGACCCTTATTACATATGGGCTTCTTTTGATTTCTTTGTTTGGTTTATTCAAAATAATTCCAACGGGCTTTTTGCCTGAAGAAGATATGGGTTGCGTTTTGACAAACATTATTATGCCGGACGGTACATCTCTTGCAAAGACATCTGATTTTTCATATAAAATTGAAAAAGATATGATGGAGCTCCCCGGAATAAGGCACATAGGCGGTGTTATCGGTATGAACGGGGATAACACGGCATTAATTTTTACAATTTTTGAATCTTTTGAAGAAAGAAAACAGCCCTTTTTCTTAAGAAAACTTTTTATGAGTGCTGAAGAAAAAGCAAAATATGCAACAACTCTTGCAGATTATAAAGACTCAATTGCAAAAATAACCTCAAAATATACGGGTGCAAGAATTGTTACCTTTGTTCCGCCTGCAATTTCGGGTATGAGTATGTTTGGTGGTTTTGAATTTCAGTTCTTGGACAAAGGAAATAGAACAGCACAAGAATTGTTTAATGAAGCTATGACTTTGATTATAAAAGCAAACCAAAATTCAAAGTTATCAAGCGTGTTTACTCAATTTAACGCTAACATTCCTCAATTCTTAATTGATATTGATTATCAAAAGCTAAAGGCTCAAAATATATCGGAATCAGAAGTGTCTGCTGCCTTGTCTTCTCAATTCGGCGCTTATTATGTTAATGACTTTAACTTGAAGGGTCGTGTATTTAGGGTAATGATGCAGGCGGATGAACCATATAGAGGTGTTCCTTCCGATATGGACAAAATTTACATAAAGACAATGGACGGGAAATCTGCTCCTTTGAGCTCTGTTGTTAAAATTACACCGGTGACAGGCCCGTTCAGCGTTACAAGGTTCAATATGTATAATTCAATTCAAATTCAAGGAAGCCCTGCAAAAGGACAATCTTCAGGTAATGCAATTAAGGCAATGTCTCAAGTTGCAGATTCAATGATGACATCAGACCTTGGATATGAATGGTCTGGTACTTCCTTGCAAGAAATTGAATCAACCGGACAAACAGGTGTGGTTCTTGCAATGTCCTTGGTTTTTGTATATCTGTTCCTTGTTGCTTTATATGAAAGCTGGATGCTCCCGATTGGGGTTATGTTGATTACCCCTATTGCAATGGTGGGGGCGCTATTCCTTCAATATGTATCGGGGTGTCAGCTTGACATTTACGCTCAAATAGGGCTTATAATGTTAATTGGTCTTGCCGCAAAACAGGCGATTTTGATTGTTGAATTTGCTAAAACGGCAAGAGAGGACGAAAATAAATCTGTTTATGAAGCTGCTATGGAAGCTGCGGATTTAAGGTTTAGAGCCGTTATGATGACAGGGGTCGCCTTCATTTTGGGTATGGTTCCTCTGGTATTTGCATCAGGTTCAGGTGCTGAATCAAGAAAATCTTTAGGTACGGCAGTTTTTGGCGGTATGACAATTGCGGTCACGGTGGGCGCAATTTTGGTTCCGGCATTTTATGCTCACATTCAAAACAGACGTGAAAAAGCAAAATTGGATAGTGAAACAAGAAAACAACAACACATTAAGGATATGAGAGAAAATGAAGAATAAAAAAAGTTCATATGTATTGCTATTATCTTTATTTATGTGCCTTCCTGCTTTAGGGAATGATGATGCAATTATAATTGCAGACTCTGAAGCGGATGTTCAGGTGCAAGAGCCTGCGGCAGTTTATGAAACTCCTAAAGAAGAAGCAGTTTTTAGCACAGAAGAAGAAATTACTCTTGAAGATGATAATAAAAAAACTCAAAAAAAACAAAAGAAACAAAAGAAACAAAAAAATGACTACTCTGAATATTTAATTCCTGAAAGCAGTTATTTGCCTGTTGGAAACACTGAGGATAAACAGATTACAATTCAAGGTTCAATCTCAAAGACATCGGAACTTTCTCTTGCGGATTGTCTTCAATTGGCACTTGAAAATAACCCCAAAATAAAAGCTGCATATGCAAATGTTGCAGCGGTGAAGGAAAACAAGGTTCAAACTTTATCTAATTTTGCTCCCGAAATTTCAACAAACACCGGAATTGCAAGAATAAAACCTGATACTACAGGTATGCCCGCAGGATACCATGTGCCTGCTTATACAAAATATTTACTTGGCACGGTTTCTATATCTGAGATGGTTTATGACTTTGGGGTGACGCAAAATTTATATACCATAAATAAATTGGAGTGGGAAAAATCAAAACAAAATGTTGAATCTGTTGTAAACAATATTGTCTATCAGGTGAAGGATGCTTATTATAACCTTTTGTATGCAATTAGCGCAAAACAAGTTAGAGAAGAAACGGTGGAACAATTCCAACAAATGTTTAATCAGGCAAGTGCTTTTTATCAGATTGGTACTCACCCTAAAGTTGACGTTACAATTGCGGCGGCTAACCTAGCGGATGCAAAGTCTAATTATATAGCTGCATCTAACGCAGTTGACCTTGCTGTTTCAAAATTAAACAATATTATGGGTACGCCTTTTATTGACCCTTACGTTGTTAACACTTCAATGCCGTATACAGAAACAGATATCACAATGAAGCAGGCTATTGAAATTGCAAATGAAGCACGCCCCGATTTAAAAATTGCAATTCAAGATGTTCAAATTGCAGATCAAAGTCTTAAGCTTTCTAAAAAGGCCTTCATGCCTGAATTTTCCGTTTCTGCAGATGTAGGTATGGGCGGAAGGTCAGATTTTACGGATAAAAACTGGTATTCTGTGGGCGGGTATTTCAGTTTTCCCGTTATAAATCCTGTTAAGCTTACAAGCCAAGTTAAGCAATTAAAAGCGCAGGCAGAACAGCAAAAGTATAATACAAAATCTTCTGTAAACGATATTTATTATGAAATTCAAACGGCATACGTTTCTCTTAATGATGCAAGACAAAGAATTGCATCTTCCAAAGTGGCGGTGCAGTCTGCAAGGGAAAGCTATGAATTGTCCCAAGGCAGATATAAAGCAGGCGTTTGTGATGCGATTGAGCTTAAAGAGGCACAAGTAACATATGAAGATGCAAAATTAGCTTACATTTCAAATATTTATCTTTATAACGGCGCAAAAGCGGCTTTAGAAAAAGCTATTGGGAAAACTTTAGCCGAATCTGAAATTCAAGAAAATGTTGAAATTTAGTCCTTTGTATGTAAAATTTTAACTATGATAGAGAACAAATTTCAAATTGTTTCAAAAAATAAGCCCGCAGGTGATCAGCCGTATGCAATTGAGGCGCTTGTAGAGGGTATAAATAAAGGCTATAAAAATCAAACGCTTTTAGGGGTGACAGGTTCCGGTAAAACTTTCACCATTGCAAATGTGATAGAAAAAGTTCAAAAACCAACTCTTGTAATTGCGCATAATAAAACCTTAGCTGCGCAATTGTACGGAGAATTTAAGGAACTTTTTCCAAACAATGCGGTTGAATATTTTATCTCTTATTATGATTATTATCAGCCAGAAGCTTACATTCCAAGGACAGACACATATATTGAAAAAACAGCATCAATTAATGATGAAATAGATAGATTGCGCCACAATACAACAAGAAGTTTATATGAAAGGCGGGATGTGATTGTTATTGCCTCTGTAAGCTGTATATATGGCTTAGGGCTGCCTGAAAATTATTTTAAAGGTGCGGTTAAATTACAGGTGGGCGATGAAATTGACAGGGACGCTTTTTTAAATCACCTTGTTTTGACAAGGTATGAAAGAAACGATGTTGAATTAAAAAGGGCAACTTTTAGAGTGAGGGGTGATTTAATTGAAATCATGCCTGCTTTTGAAAAAATTATAACAAGAATTTCAATGTTTGGGGATGAAATTGAAAAAATTTCAAGAGTTGATTCAACCACGGGAGATGTTATTGAAAATGTACCTGAAACCGTGATATATCCTGCGGTTCATTATCTTGCGGATAATGAGGATGAAGAGGAAACCTTAAATGAAATAAGAAAAGAATTAAAAGAAAGACTAAATGAACTTTATGCACAAAACAAACTTGTTGAGGCTCAGCGCCTTGAACAAAGGGTGAATTACGATATTGAAATGATTAAAGAAATGGGGTATTGTTCTGGAATTGAAAATTATTCAAGAATTTTGGAAAAAAGACCAAAAGGCACGCCCCCTGCCACTTTGCTCGATTATTTTAAAGAAGATTTTCTTGTTGTAATTGATGAATCTCACGTTACAATTCCGCAACTTAAGGGGATGTATTTTGGGGATAAATCAAGAAAAGATATTCTTGTTGATTTTGGGTTTAGGCTCCCTTGTGCAAAGGATAACCGTCCTTTGACATTCGATGAATTTTGGGGAAAAATTGATAAAAAAATTTTTATATCTGCAACCCCTGCGGAATTTGAAAAACAGGTTTCAGATTGTACAATTGAACAAATTATAAGACCAACGGGCTTATTAGACCCTATAGTTGAGCTTCACCCGACAGAAGGGCAGGTTAACCACCTGATATTGGAAATTCAAAAAACAATTGAAAAAAAACAGAGGGTTTTTGTAACCACTTTGACTAAAAAAATGGCAGAAAATTTGTCTGAATTTTTAAAAGAAAAGGGAATTAAAGTTAGATACTTACATTCTGAAATTCAATCTCTTGAAAGGGTTGAAATTTTAAGAGATTTGAGGCTTGGCGAATTTGACGTATTGGTGGGAGTAAACCTTTTAAGAGAGGGGCTTGATGTTCCGGAAGTTTCTCTTGTTGCAATTATGGATGCCGATAAGGAAGGGTTCTTGAGGTGTGAAACCTCTTTAATTCAAACAATAGGCAGATGTGCCAGAAATACGGACGGGAAAGTTATTATGTACGGGGATAAAATAACTCACTCTATGGAAGTTGCAATAGAAGAAACAAAAAGAAGAAGGGAATTACAGATTGAATATAATAAAAAACATAACATTGTTCCGAAGACGGTAATCAAACCTATTGAAAATAATCTTCTTGCCCTTGTGCAGAGTTATAGAAGTGTGGAAGATATAGTTGCCGAGAATATGGCAGAATTCAAAATTAAAAAAGAAGACCTGCCAAAACTTTTGGGCAAACTTGAAGGTGAAATGAAACGTGCGGCAAAAATTCTTGATTTTGAGCGTGCAGCAGAAATTAGAGATAAAATTAAAAAACTGAGAGATATGTTAAATTGATATACATTCCTTAATATACTTGCCTATTTATGGTAAAAATACTTTATAATTATACTTAGAGTGAAAAATAAAAGGGGTTTATATGAAAAAAGCATTTACAATGGCTGAAGTTTTAATAACATTAACAATAATTGGTATTGTTGCTGCCCTTACGATTCCTGCGGTTTCTATAAATACAAGACAGCAGGAATATAAAACAGGACTTAAAAAAGCAATAACAACAATAAATCAGGTTATAGAAACCAATATTGCTTTTGACCGTGAAACTCCCTTGGATACTGGTGATTTATACACTTATTTAACAAGACACATGTCAATTGTTAAAACAAATAATTTTGTAAAGTGTAGTGAATATAACGATAGCGGCACATGTAAAGTGGGAAGTCCTTCAAAAAATAATCAAGTTTTTTATACAGCAGACGGAATGCGCTTTGAAGTAAGTAGGGCAAACAGTTTAAGCTCAATTAAACTCCATAAAGATAACATAAATTTATATATGAACCCCCCAAAAGAAGAAGGGGGAGCTTCAACTACAAGAGCCCAAAGCAGATGCGGTAATAAAGGCATTTTAGACAAAGGAAGGGGTAAAAACAATTATCCTTGCGTTATTACGGTTGATATAAACGGGGATAAAAGACCTTCTGTTCCGAAAAAAGATTCAAAAGGGTATTTAGAAGTTGATTATATATTTAATTCAGACCCTTATACCAGTGAATTAACTGATGTATTTAATATCATAATTACAGATACGGAAGCTATTCCTTTTGGTATACAGGCACAGCGTGCAGCTTATGGGTATGGAAATACGTTCTTTAAAACGGGATATTAAAATTTAAATTTTTGAACATATCTGTTGTCAAAATTTTTTTGTGCTAATATTTTATTTGGTTAATTTTAAGGAATTTAATTTATGGTAGCACTAATGGATTTTGAAGTTAAAGATATGACGCTTGCCGAACAAGGCAAAAAGAATATTGAATGGGCAATGAAGGATATGCCCGTTTTAAATAAAATTAAAGAGCGCTTTAGAATAGAAAAGCCATTCGCTGGTTTAAGGTTAACTGCATGCGTGCATGTTACAAAAGAAACTGCTGCACTTTGTATTGCTATGAAAGAAGGCGGAGCGGATGCGGTTCTTGCTGCATCAAACCCACTGTCCACTCAGGACGATGTTGCTGCTGCTCTTGTTAAATATTGGAATATTCCGGTATTTGCAATTGCAGGTGAAACAAAAGAAACATACAAAAAGCATGTAGATATTGTTTTAAACCATAAACCAAACTTAATTATTGACGATGGTTGTGATTTAGTTGCACAGGTGCATTCAACAAGACGGGAACTTTTACCTAACATTATAGGCTCAACCGAAGAAACAACAACGGGGATAATTCGCCTTCAAGCAATGGAAAAAGAAGGCTCGCTTGAGTTTCCGACACTGGGTGTAAATTCAAGCTTAACAAAACACTTATATGACAACCGTTATGGCACGGGACAATCTGCAATGGATGGTATTATCAGATCAACAAATATTTTAATTGCGGGCAAAACCGTTGTTGTGTCAGGTTATGGCTGGTGCGGAAAGGGCGCTGCAATGCGTGCAAGAGGTTTGGGTGCAAACGTAATTGTGACAGAAGTTGACCCTCTTAAAGCACTTGAAGCTGCAATGGACGGGTATCGTGTAATGCCGATAGATGAAGCAGCCAAGTTGGGGGACATTTTCTTAACTGTGACAGGCGATAAAAATGTTGTAGACGTTCAACATATTATGAAAATGAAATCAGGTGCTTTTGTTGCAAACGCAGGACACTTTGATGTTGAAATAAATCTTAAAGATTTAAGGCGTCATGTGGTTGAATATAAAAACATTCGCCCCTCTTTAGATGAATGGGTTTTAGACAATGGTAAAAGCGTATATGTTCTTTGTGAAGGCAGACTTGTAAACCTTGCAGGTGCTGAAGGACACCCTGCAAGCGTTATGGATATGAGCTTTGCAAATCAGGCGCTTGGAATTGAATTTATTTTGAAAAATCAAGGAAAACTTGAGAATAAAATGTATACCCTTCCACATTCTGTGGATGTTGAAATCGCCAAATTAAAACTTGAGTCTATGGGAATTAAAATTGATACTTTGACTGAAGAACAGCTTGAATATTTAAATTCTTGGCAACAAGGAACATAAACATTAAAGCTCCTTTTTAATAAGGAGCTTTTTATTTGTAAAAAGATTGCATATTTTTTTTATTTGTATAAAATAATTTTATTATGTGTTTCAAGGCGAAGGGTTTTTTCTATGAGAGTAAATGGAATTGTTGGGGTCAATTATCCTAAAAATAGGGCTAATACGTCTTTTTCTGGGATAAAAATGGTAAAATATATAAATGCTAAATCTGATACAAATGCTATTGGCAGAAGTGTGGATGAATACAAAGATTTTAAGAACTATCACAGCATGGTAGAAGTTACCCCTGGGCGTCCTTTGGATGATGCTAATTACTCGTATGCGCCTGATATTCTTTTAAAATGCACATATTATCTTGCAGATGATGGAGAATATGCAAGTGACCGTTTGTGTGACACATATAATGCGGTTTTAACAGAAATTAACCATGGGTTAATTACAAAAGAAATGGCAAATAATAAACGTGCAACTTTTGCAGATATGCGCAGCATGACCCAAACCTTAAAAGGGGATATTAAATATGCGGATGAAAAATTGCAAAATGCTAAAACCGAAGAAGAACGAGAAACCCTTGTGGCAAGGAAAGCCGAACTTCAAGACTTAACGAAAGATGTCAGAAAAACTTATAACACGGTTGTGGATGAGATAAGTGAAGACTTAGGTATTCATTACATACCTTCTTGCACTTTAGATGATGAAGACGAACAAGGCTAAAAACCATATGAAAAGTCAGGTATGATTATATCAATCGAATCGTCAGAGTTTCTTTTGATTGTGAATATAATTCTGTCTTTTGGTGTTGCCATATTTGTCCAAACTTCATTTGGGCCTTTATCTCCGTTTAAGTCTATTGTGATTGTGCAATTGTTTTTCTTGCATTCGTTGTCTGAATTAAATTCTAAAGTGGCACCCGTTGTTTTTTCAACAAGTTTGTTTGTACCCAACTGTTCAAATAAATTGTCTTCGTTAAAATATTTTATAAGATTTTGAGTTGTAAAATCTTTGAGCTTTACACCATTCAATGAAGAATTTTTTACAATTTGGTTTACAAGAAGTCTTTCAAGCACATTTAGGTCTGTTTTAAATTCAACAGATTTTGTTATATCGGTTAAAAAATCGGCAGGAATTCTGAAAGTGGTTTCCGCAGAAGCTTTAAGCATAATTAATAAAAATAATATCAAAATTATAAGTTTGTATTTCATTTTAATATTCCTTCCAGTTTTTTAATAACAAATTGAAGCGCACCTTGTTGCTCTTTAAAAATAGTTTCGGTGTTATTTTTTATTTTAGTGTAAAATTCTTCATCATAAAATAATTTGTTTGCAGTTGCCCAAAATTCTTCTTTATTTTTAACAACAAAGCCTGCATTGTTTTTTGTTAAAATTGAATAAATATCTCTAAAATTTTTAATTGAAGGCCCTGATATAACAGGTTTGTTGAAAATTATTGCCTCAAGCGGGTTATGCCCGCCTGTTTTGTTGAAGCTGCCGCCGATAAAAGCTACATCTGAAATTGAATAAAGCTTTGCAAGTTCTCCAATCACATCAAGCAACAAAACCTCTTTGCCTTCAAAATCGGGCTTTGTGGAATACAAATTGTAACTTAGCCCTTCTTTTTGAAGAAGCGCTTCTACATCCTTTGTTCTTGTGATGTGTCTTGGAGCAAGAAGAAGTTTTATGTTTTTGTTTTCTTTTAATTTTTTAAAAACTTCTAAAACAATTTCATCCTCTCCTTTGTGGGTGCTGCCTGCGATAAAGACTTTTGAATTTTCTTTTTTAATATCAAGGTTTACATCAAATTTTTCAATGTCAAATTTTAAATTTTTCATAACTTCAAGTTTGTTTTTGCTCGCACCGACACTTATCAACTTTTCCATATCAAGTTTGCTTTGAGTGAAAATTCCCGTATAAAGGGGTAAAATGCAAGAGAAAAACGGACTTAAAATTTTATATGAAAAATAAGATTCATCGCTCATTCTGCCGTTAATAATAAAAAGCGGAATATTCTTTTTGTAACAGGAATATGCAAAATTTGGCCAAATTTCTGTTTCAGCAATTAAAATAACATCAGGGTTAATTTTATTTAAAAATTTATTTACAAAAAATGGAATGTCTATTGGAAAATAAGTAATAAAATCTGCAACATCACTCATTTTTTTATATGCTGTTTCTTGGCCCGTTTTTGTGCCTGTTGTAATGACTAAGTTACAGGCGGGATATTCTGTTTTTATTTTTCTTATTAATTTTTCAAGAGAAACAACCTCGCCGACTGAAACCCCGTGAATTATTATGGTTTTTTTGCTTTTGTCAAAATTTTCAGGCAAGCTGAAATTACCAAATTTAATATCCCAACTTGTGACATCTTTTTTTTCCAAAAGCCTAATTAGGTATATCACAGGTAAAACAATAAGGGATAATGTTGTACTTAAAATTGAATATAAGCATAAAACGGTTTTTTTAATTATGTTCATAAAAACTCCTTTTGATTTTATCAAGTGCGGATAAAACCTCATCCGGGGTTGGATAATTTGTGCATAAATTTGTTTTTTTGGGACATTTTTTCTTGTGGCACGGGGGGCAAATTCCGCCGGTTAGTGCTATATGCTCTTGACCCTTGGGGGCGTATCTTTCTTTTGGAGTGGATGTAAAAATTGAGATAATTTTTGCCCTTCCGCAAAGCCAACCAAGGTGGGTTGAACCCGAATCAAGAGAAATTAAAATGTCTGCGTTTTTCATAACTTCAATTAATTCAAGAAGGTTTGTTTTTCCGCATAAATTAATATAATTATCTCCGCCGATGTATTTTATAAGGTCGTTATCTTTTTTTGTGCCGATGAAAATTAAGTTGTATAAATTTTTATCAATGCTTTCAATGACACATCTCCAGTGGTCTTTATTCCAGTGTTTGTTATCCCAAGTGGTGGCAGGAGCAATCATTAAATTTAGCTTATTTTTATCTGCACAAGATAAAAGCCCCCTTACTTTGTTTTGGGTTTCAGTTTTAATTGAAGGAAGTGTTTTTATAATTTCTTTTGTATCAAGATTTAAATGTTGTGCGAATTTGTAATAATTTGAAATAGCGTGAGTTTTAAAATCTTGAAAAATGGGTTCTATAAATTCATTTCCGCCTAAAATGGAACCTTCACGTGCACTTTTTGAAATAATTCTTCTTTTGCCGCCTGAAAAAAATGTCCATATAAAACTTTTTAAAATCATTTGAGTGTCAAGAACGATATCATATTTTTCTTTTCTTATTTGTTCAATTATTTTTAAATATTCAAGAAAATTTTTGATTTTGTTTTTTTCTTTTTTCCATTTTTCAATCGGCGCAAAAATAACCCTATCTGCACAAGGGTTATTGTTAATAAGGTCAAAGCCTTTTTCAGAGGTTAAAAAATGTACAGTGGCGCCATTTTTCTTTAAAAGGTTTGAGAGGGGAATATTAAAAATAACGTCTCCAAGGGCGCTCAGCCGTACTAAAAGAATTTTTTTTCCGTTTAATTCCATAAAAAAATTATATAAAAGACAAAAGTTTTTATCAATCTAAAGATTAATAAATTTATACGTCTTAAGATAGATGAAACAAGTTTAAAAAAAGGGTAAAAATATACTATCGGTTTACTTTGGATAAAGACCGTTGTTTTTGAGGATGTATAAATGAAAAAACTTATTATATTGCTTGTTTTATCTTGTGTATTTTTTTCAATTGCAAATTTGTGTGTGGAAAATAACATTTTTGAAACCTCTGCACAAGTTAATTCGGACAATAAGGTTGTAATTAATTTAAAGAGCGATTATAAAAATGATGTAAAAGTTGTGAAAGAAGGGGCTTCTAGCTTTTATTTCGATATTAAAAATGCTACTCTTGCAAAAAGTTACAGTGCACTGGGGAGTGAAAATTTAAGTATTTTAACTCAACAGATAGGAAAAAAAGTGAGAGTTTACCTTAAAGGTGATATAGACGGAGTTTTATACGTAAACTCAATTTCCAACTGGGATAAAACTCTTCCTGATTACGGATTTTTGTCTCTTTTGACGGGAATATTGTCTTTGTTATTCCTTCTTGTATTCAAGATTTATTCTGCTACAATAAGATTGAAAGAGGAAACTTTTTATATTAAAGCTCCGATGACATCTGCAATGTCTTTAAATAAAAAGCTCTACACTATAGATAGAAGAAAACCCGAAATTATAACGGCAAAAAAATATTCTAATCCAATTGAAAATGATGTTTATGATTTTGAGTTTGCGAAAAATAAAAATAACGTAAAAATTGCAATATAGAAAACTTAGCATATGAATTTAATTATAATGATTTTTTTAATAAGCCTTCTTGTTCTTGTGCATGAATGGGGGCATTATATTGCGGCAAGGATGTTTGGTGTTAAAGTTTCAAAGTTTGGAATAGGTATGCCAATTGGGCCTGTTTTATTTAAAATGAAAAAAGGAGAGCTTGAAATTTTAGTGCATGCCTTTCTTTTAGGCGGGTATGTTTCATTTCCGGACGATGATGAAGACGACACCTTACCTCAAGATTCAAAAGAAAGATTAACAAACCAAGAACCGTGGAAAAGAGCCATTATTGTTTCTGCGGGCGTTATTATGAATATGCTCTTTGCACTATTGCTTGTAATTTTTACAGCTTGTGTTTTTCATAAACTTCCGACAGGTACATCTGATGTTTATGTGGACGGGTTTGTTGAAAATTCTGCAATATTGGAACATTCGCCTGATGCTTTGAAATTGGGAGATAAAATTTTAACTGTAAATGGGATTAAAATTGATTCATTTTATAAATTTGTTTTGCTTGTCCAAAATAGCAGGGAATTTGACGGGTATGTAAGCAAACAGAATTATGAAAGAAACTTAAAAGAACTTTTGTCTTTGAACCCTAAACTCAATCAGGATGATGTTTTAAAAGAAGGCGCAATAATTAATCTTCCAAAACCGCTTCCTGAAGAAAAATTTGTTGCAGATAAAGATGTTTTAAGGGGGCTTTCAAAATATAAAACTTCTGAAATTGAGTTGTCGAATAATGAAATTAAACTGAGAGATGAAATTTCAGGTAAAAACAAAGTTAAACTCAACACTTTTACTACCTTATCCGAATTGGCATTGGCGCTTTCCGATACTTATAAGCCTTTAAATATTTCTGTTGAAAGAAAAGGAGATGTTGTCGAGATTGACAATATTAAAGTGCCAAAAGAAGGGGTTTTGGGTATAAAAATTAAAACATCTGATATTTATGCTCAAACAAAAAATATAAAAGCTATCCTGACGGCTTCTGCAAAATATACTATAAGAAGCACCAAATATATGTGCTATGGTTTTTGGCAGCTTGTGACAGGAAAAATTCCCGCAAGTGAAATGCACGGCATTATTGCAATTACAAAAATTGGTTCAGATATAATTGAACATCAGGGTATGTTGAATGCGCTTTTGCTTGTTGCAATGATAAGCATTAACCTTGCAATAATTAATCTTTTGCCTATACCGGCGCTTGACGGTGGACATCTTTTATTTATTTTGATAGAAAAAATTCAAGGTAAAAAGCCCGATAAAAAAACCGTGGAACTTGTAAGCAATGCTTGTTTTACTCTTTTGATAGTTCTTATGGTTCTTGTTTTGTTAAATGACGTTTGGGCATTAATTGCGGGCAAATTTTAAGATTTTTTGTTATAAAAAACAAAAAGTTGACATTGAAAAAAAATAAAAATAAAATTAAATTATGAGAAGTACACCTAATCATTTGTATCCTGAAGTTCCGCCAACAAAGCAAAGGAATAGGGAAGAAAAGTTCAGAACGGCAAAAAATGTACCTTTTTGGCATTGTATAGCAGATATTGTTTTTCCCATGATGATTAAAAATCGCTTTCATGCTGCTATGGTGAAAGGGGTTGAAAATGTTGAGCTTTGCGATAAAAGATTTGCAACTATAATGTATGCCAATCACAATAATTGGTGGGATGGAATTTGGGGATATTTTCTTGTTTATTTTGTAATTAAAAATAAACGCTTTCGCTTTATGATTGAAGAAATGAACAGATTTCCCTTATTTCAGTATATTGGGTGTTTTCCGATTAATAAAAAATCCCCTCAAAGTGCGATTAAATCTTTAAATTACGCAGTTACCACTTTGGATACCCCGAATACTATGTTTTTGATTTATCCGCAAGGGATTATAAGACCGCCTTTTTACCGTCCGATTGTTTTTCAAACGGGGCTTGCTTTTATTGTGGATAAAGCAATTAAGCAATTTGGCGGGGTTAACCTTTTGCCTGTGGCAAACAGCTTTATGTTTTTAAGACAAGACCGTCCTGAAGTTGTGTCTGAAATTGGCAAACCAATTACAATCACTACTTTTGATGAAGATAGAAAAGCTTTTACCCACAAGCTTGAAGAAAATTTTGAAAATTTTATAAACGAGCATGATGCAAAAATTTCCAAAGGGGATTTTTCAGGGTATGAGTATGCATATCAGCAAAAATTACACTGGTGGCGTGCTATTGAAGCAAAATTAAAGAGTATTGGAATTAAAGAAGAAGAATGAAGAAATATTCAATCGGGGTTGACCTTGGGGGAACAAAAGTTTTAGTCGGAATTATAAATGTTGAAACGGGGGAAGTTCTTGATGTTGTTAAAAATAAGACAAAAAAACTCCGTGGAAATTTAGATATTTTAGAGGTAACTAAAAAAAGTATACAAGAACTTTTAGAAAAAACCACAATTTCAAAAAAAGAAATCCTCTCAATTGGCATAGGTGCTGCGGGGCAGGTGGATAGGAAAAATGGAATTTTGGTTAATGCGGTTAACCTTGAATGTAGTAATTTAGATTTAAAAACCCCTATTGAAAAAGAATTTGAATTGCCCTTTTATCTTGGAAATGATGTTGAAACGGCTGCTCTTGGCGAATTAAAATTTGGCGCAGGAGTCGGGTATGACAACATTGTGTGTATTTTTATAGGCACGGGAATAGGTTCTTCGATTGTGCAGAATGGCAAAATATATTTAGGCTCAAGTCAAACGGCAGGCGAAATTGGGCATATTATTGTAGATTTAAACGGAAGAAGCTGTGCATGCGGTGCTAATGGGTGCCTTGAAGCTTATGCGTCAAGAACGGCAATTGAGGCAAGGATTTTAGGTGCCATTAAAAAAGGAAGAACATCTATTATTACTGATTTAGCAAAACAAGGTTCTATAAGTTCTAAGCACATTAAAATGGCACTTGATGCACATGATGAAGTGGTAGGCCAATATGTAACAGAGGCGGTTGAATATTTATCGGGCGGGATTGCAAGCGTTATGAATTTTTATAACCCGAAACTTATTATTTTGGGGGGTGGCTTAATTCAATCTGTGGATGAAATTTATTTAAATACAATAAGAAAGGCAAGAACAAAAGCGCTTTTTATCCCTTCTCAAACAACAGAATTTAAAAAGGCTAAATTGGCGGATTATTCAGGAATTGTCGGGGCTTCCCTTTTGTGCTTAAATTAATCTTATGAATACTTGTTTTAAATTTCCTTTGCTTTCAAAATGGTTGAAGTCTGATTTTCAAACTTCAAAGTGCTTTTCAGGGTTGAATTTACCCCTAAAACTTATTTTGGTGGATTATATTTTGAATGCGGGAAAAAAAGTTCTTTTTTTAACGGGGGATGAACAGTCTGCTCTTAAATATCAAAAAGATTTTGAAAATTTATTTGGCTTGTGTCCCAAACTTTTCCCATATCAGGAAATAAGCCCTTATTCTTTTATGGATAAAAATTATTATATTTATAAAGAGCAGTTTGATATTTTAAAAAGCAAACCAAATTTTGTGATTATGCCAATTAAAGCGCTAACAGAGAGGTTTGCGGATGAAGATTTTATTTGTCAAAATACTATTAGGCTTGAAAAAAATAAAGAGATTGATTTTGAAGAATTAATTCAAAAACTTGTAAATTTAGGTTACAAAAGAGTGGTGTCCGTGCTTGATACGGGCGAATTTGCCGTAAGAGGGGATATTATTGATATATTTGGGTTATATGATTTTCCCTTTCGAATTGAATTTTTTGCAGATACAATAGAAGATATTCGCTTTTTTAACCCTAATACACAAAAAAGTTTTAAAAAGCTTGATTATATTGAAATTCAGCCTTTGTATAAATTTGCCTTAAATAGTGAAGGAAGAGAAAATTTTAAAAATTTTTTAAATAAATCAGCCTCAAAAATTAAAGATGATGAAATTTTAAAAGACTTGTCAGATGAGCTTTTTGAAAAAATTGAAAATCTTAATTATTTTGAGGGGATTGAATATTTTCTGACTGTTTTGAATAAGCATACAGTTTCTGCTTTTGATTATTTTAAAGATTACATTCTTGTTTTTGATGAATCTCAATTTATTAATTCAAAATACCAAAATCTTGAAGAAGAATACAAAACGGAATATGAAAACAACCTTTCAAACAAGCTTGTTTTTCCTTTGGAAGAGTGGAACTATATTAGTTTTTCGGAATTTAAAAAAGGTCTAAAAAGGTTTAAAAAAATCGGGTTTGATAATTTCTTTTCTGATGAAGAATTTGAGTTTGATAAAATTTATGATTTTAATTCAAATATTCCCCCGTCTTTTTCTTCTGACGGCTATAAAATTGCAGAATATATTCAAAAATCTTTATTGAAAAAAGCTAAAATATTTATTCTTACCGCATATAAAGCAAGGGTGGAAGAAATTTTAAAGGAATTTGAAATTTTTTCTTCCGATATTTTGATTTTACCTCAAATTTCAGGCGCAGGCGGCGAGTTTGAGTATAATGGCGATTTTTATGTTTTCTTGTCTGATAAGGAGCTTTTTAATAAACATTCAAAAGACATAACAAGTCGAAAATATATGTACAATAAAGAGGCGCCTGAATATATAGAAACAGTGAACGATATTAAAGAGGGGGAATTTGTTGTTCATTATATTCACGGTATCGGTATATTCAGAGGGCTTATAAAGCAGGATTTTGACGGAAGTAAAAAAGATTATCTTGAGATTGAATTTCAAGGAAAAGATAAACTTTTCATGCCGGCAGAGCAGATTAATTTGTTAAAAAGATACCGTGGAACGGGAGTTTCCCCGAAATTATCCAAAATGGGCGGAGCGGCTTGGGAAAATATTAAAAATAAAGCAAAGGCGGAAGTAAAAGAGATTGCATATGACCTTTTAAATCTATATGCAAAAAGAAAGCTTGCTTTGGGGGTTTCTTTTGCACCCGATACCAATTGGCAATACGAAATGGAAGAAGGGTTTGAATACACAGAAACAAAAGACCAAATGCAAGCTATTCTTGATGTTAAAGCCGATATGGAAAGCTCAAAGCCAATGGACAGGCTTATTTGCGCAGATGTTGGGTTTGGTAAAACGGAAGTTGCCCTAAGGGCGATATTTAAAGCCGTTATGTCCGGATATCAGGCGGTTATGATTGCGCCTACTACAATTTTGTCCCTTCAACATTTTAAAACTTTAGAAGAAAGATTTAAGCCTTTTTCTGTTAATGTGCAATTGGTTTCAAGGTTTAAAACTCTAAAAGAAAGAAATGAGATTAAAAAAAGTTTGAAAAACGGAACATGTGATGTTGTGGTCGGCACCCATGGGCTTTTGGCAGATATAGAATATAAAAAATTGGGGCTTTTGGTGATTGACGAGGAGCATAAATTTGGGGTTTCCCATAAAGAAAAATTGAAAAAATATAAAGAAAATATTGATATTTTATCAATGTCCGCAACCCCGATTCCAAGAACTTTAAATATGGCGCTTTCCGGCTTAAAAGATTTATCTTTGATAAATACTCCCCCTAAAAACAGAATGCCTGTTAAAACTTATGTTGGTGAATTTAGTGAAGTTTATTTAAAAAATGCTATAAACCATGAACTTCAAAGGGAAGGGCAGGTTTATTTTATTCACAACAGGGTGGAAGATATTGCAAGAGTTGGAAGATATATTCAAGAGCTTGTGCCAAATGCTAAAGTCGCCATAGCTCATGGGAAAATGGCGGAAAAAGAACTTGAAGAAGTTATGTTTGATTTTTTAAATAAAGAATACGATATACTTGTCTGCACGACTATTGTTGAATCGGGGCTTGATATTCCAAATACAAATACAATAATTATAAATAACGCAGATAGGTTCGGGCTTGCACAGTTGTATCAATTAAGGGGCAGAGTCGGGCGCTCTGACAGGCAGGCATATTGCTATTGTTTTTATAAACAGTCAAAAGAATTAAATGAAGAAGCTAAAAAAAGGCTTAAAGCGATTAAAGATTTTACATCTTTAGGGTCGGGATATCAAATTGCAATGAGAGATATTGAAATCAGGGGTGTTGGAAACATTTTGGGCGCAAAACAGCATGGGCATATGGTAAACGTGGGGTTTGATACTTATTGTGCGCTTTTGGAAGAAGCGGTTGAAGAAATTAAGCAAGAAAAAGAACCCATATCCAAAAGAAAAGAAAAATTCACCCCAACCCTTGTGGATATTAAAACAAACGCTTATATTCCCGATGAGTGGGTGGGTTCTTATGAGCAAAAAATGCTTGAATATAAAAAATTGGCAGAAATTAAAACCATAGATGAGCTTGAAGATACAATGTCTGCTTTTAAAGACAGGTTTTCAAAATTGCCTTTGCCTGTTGAAAATTTGTTTAAATTAATCAGAATAAGACTTCTTGCAACATCGGTTCATATAATTCAAATACAAGAAACAGCCGACAATATAAGAATTTACACTCCCTTTAATTTGCAAGAGTGGAATATTATAAAACGCAAAACTCCTTTAAATATTACAAAATATTTTAATTGGACAAAACCCCAAAAAGCAGACGACAAGCTTAAAGGAGTTCTTTTAATGAAGAATGATTATCTTGATTTTTCGGAAATATTTAACATATTGACCGATTTGTTTTATCATATATCAAGGATAGTATTAGAATTTAAACAACAATAAGGAGAAATAAATGAAACTTACAAAAAATTTGCTTGCGGCGTCCCTTCTTGTTTTCGGGCTAACAGGCTGCGTTTTCGACAGAAGTGCAATTATTAAAGTAAATGGTGAAAATATTACAAAAGCGCAATACCAAGAAATTTATAATGCAGAGGTGAAGGCTGCTCAAAATACACAAATGGGCGAGCTTTTAAAAGACGAAAACGGCTTAATGGGCCTTATATTGAGAGATAGAATTGTAAATGAGCTTGTTTTGAGAACTATTCTTGAACAGGAAGTTAAAAAGCATGACATTCAAGTTACACAAGAAGAAATTCAAGCTAAAAAAGATGAAATAACAACAAAAATTGGCTCAAAAGAAAAAGTGGCGGAACTTTTGAAAAGAAATTCAGTTTCTGAAAAGAAATTTGAAGAAGATATCGAAAAAGAATTAAAACTTGCTAAACTCATTGAAACAACAGGAAAAACCAAAGTTACAGAAAAAGAAGTTAAGGACTTTTTCAATAAAAATAAAGCAATGTTTAATTTCCCTGAAAGAGTTAGAGCTTCACATATTTTAATTGAAGTTAACCCTGCAGGAATTAAGCAGGAAGTAATTAGCGAAGATAAAGACGGTAAATTAACAAGCGAAGAAATTAACAAAAAAACTCAAGAAATTGTGGACAGTAAATTGAACTTTGCAAAAGAAATCAGAGCAAAAGCGGTTAAAGACCCTTCAAAGTTTGCTTCTTTAGCCAAAGAATATTCAGATGATAAAACATCTGCAGAACGTGGCGGCGACCTTGGATTTTTCACAAAAGAATCAATGGTAAAACCTTTCAGTGATGTTGCATTTAAAATTAAACCAGGGACAGTTTCAGAAATTGTAACAACTGATTATGGCTACCACATTCTTATTGTGACAGATAAAGCAAAAGCTGGTGCTCAACCATATGAAAAAATGAAGGATGAAATTCGTGAATATTTAGTTCAAAAGAAACAGGTGGATGCCTTAAAAACATTGTTAGACGGGCTTAAGGCTTCTGCTAAGATTGAATATGTTGATTCTTCTTTTGATGTTGATAACATTCAAAAGGCAATTAAAGAAAAATCAAAAGAACAAGAACAAATTAATAAACAAGATACAAAAAAATCTAAATAATAAGCTTAAAATACCGCCCTTTTGTGGCGGTATTTTGCGTTTTGGGGCAGGGGAAAAATGGAAAAATTAGTTAAAAAAGAAAATTTAGCAGAACTTTTAAAAAAACTTAAAGCTCAAAATAAAAAAATCGTCATGACAAATGGGTGCTTCGATATTTTGCATGCCGGACATGTTCGTTATTTGAAGGAAAGTAAAAAATATGGTGACGTTTTGATTTTGGGCTTGAATTCGGATAAATCCGTTCGTGCCCTTAAAGGCGAAACAAGGCCAATAAATGGCGAAATGGATAGAGCGGAAGTTTTATCAGGGCTTGAAGCAGTTAATTATATTGTTTTGTTTGATGAAATTTCCCCCCTGAATTTGCTTGAAGAAATTAAGCCTGATATTTATACAAAAGGGGCGGATTATACGGTGGAAACTTTGCCCGAGGCGAAAACTGTGATGAAAAATGGGGGAGAAATTAAGTTTATTGACCTTGTAGAAGGCAGGTCAACAACAAAAATAATCGACAAAATTAAATAAATGTAATACAATAGGTGAAGAAGACTAAACTTTCAGAGAGGAGAGAATGTGAGCGAAAAAGTGTTTAAGCAAGAAGAACTTGCAAATTTAGTAAAGGGTATTTTGACCAAAGTAAAAGACTCTGACATTAATAAAGTTGCACCGCCTTGTCTTGCGGATGAAAACACGCTTGCGCTTGCACTTGGCGAGAAGGAAATAGAAGATTTAAAAGAAACAAAAGCAAAATGCGCACTTGTTCCTTTGGGGGTCAACCTTCCTTTTATTTCAACAATTGAAGTTGAACGTCCAAGACTTGCAATGATGACTCTTTTGAATGTTTTTTATGAAGCTCCCGATTATACCGTTGGCATTCATCCTACAGCAGTTGTCCACCCGACAGCTAAACTGGGGAATAATGTTGCAATTGGCCCCAATGTTGTAATTTCAAGGGGGGCTATAATTGGTGATAACACTAAACTTCTTGCAAATAATTATGTTGGTAAATTTGCAAAAATCGGCGAAGACGGGCTTTTGCACCCCGGAGTTAACGTTGGTGATTTTGTTGAAGTCGGTAAAAGATGTATTATTCACCACGGTGCTTCCCTTGGGGCAGACGGTTTCAGTTTTGTAACGGAAACTCCTGACAACATTGAGACCGCAAGAAAAGAAGGGGAAGTTAAAGGCGGAAAAGTTAATCAAAAAATATTTAAAATCCCCTCAATTGGTTCGGTTGTGATTGGGGATGACGTTGAAATCGGCGCAAATACAACAATCGACAGAGGAACAATTGAAAATACCACAGTTGGCTCTCAAACTAAAATTGACAACCTTGTTATGATTGGGCATAATTGCCGTATCGGCTCCGGATGTATGATAGTTTCACAAGTCGGTATTGCAGGAAGCTGTAAAATTGGGGATAGAGTTGTCATTGCAGGACAAGCAGGACTTAAAGACCATACAGATATTGGGGATGATTCAATCGTGCTTGCACAAGCAGGTGTTACAAAATCTTTCCCTGCTAAAAGCGTTATTATGGGCGCTCCTGCGGTTCCAAGAAAAGACTTTATTAAACGTATGAAATACCTTGCAGAAGCTGAGGTTATGGTTCAAAAATATAAAAAATATCAACACTTATTAGAAGATTATGAGAAATTTTTAAATGAAGACGCTAAAATCTAAAATTACATTATCTGGAAATGGACTTATGTCCAATATTCCTTCGACTTTTGAAATTCATCCTTCAGATAAAAAGGGGATAAGGTTTCATATAAATGACGGCATTATCGAAGCAAAACTTTCAAATGTTGTTGCAACAGACCATTGCGTTGTTTTGGCGGACGTTGAGAAGGGCGCAAAAAACAAAATTGCCCTTGTTGAACACTTTATGGCAACTTGTGCAATTCTTGGAATTGATGCACTTGATGTTTATGTTAAAAGCGTTGGGTATGAAACCCCGATATTTGACGGAAGCGCAAAGGTTTGGGTTGATGAATTCAATAAAGTTGGAGTTGTGGGAGAAAAAGAGAACATTAAGCCTCTTGAAAAGCCTGTTATTTTTCAGGCGGGCAAAAGCTCTGTTGTTTTAATTCCTGCACAAAAAACCACAATAACATATGCTGTTAATTTTAATCATCCTGAGCTTAAAAACAGGTGGGTGAGCCTTGATTATGATGTTAATATAAACGAAATTATTGAGGCAAGAACTTTTGGCTATTTAAAAGACCTTGAAACCTTCCAAAAAATGGGCTTTTCAAAAGGGGTTACAATTGACAATACGGTAGGATTGACAGAGGATGGATATACAACCCAATTGAGAAGTGAATTTGAACCTGTTAAACATAAAATTTTGGATATAATCGGGGATTTATATTTAACGGGAACTAACCCCTTCGATTTAAATGCAACAATTCTTGTAAAAGAAGCAGGTCATGGCTATCATATAGAAGCTGCAAAAATTTTGGCAAATGCCTTATAAAAAGGAGAAAAAATGATTGAAACACAAGAACAACCTATTTCACTTGATACAATAGAAATAATGAAATTAATACCCCACAGATACCCATTTTTGCTTGTGGACAGAATAACCGAATGTGTCCCGATGAAGTATTCAAAAGGGTATAAAAATTTGACGGCAAACGAAATGTTCTTTAACGGACATTTTCCGGGAAACCCCATTATGCCTGGGGTTCTTCAAATTGAAGCGCTTGCACAAACGGCGGCACCCATTCTTTTAACCCTTGATGAGTATAAAGGTAAACTTGCTCTTTTTGCAGGGGTTGATAAAGTACGTTTTAAAAACATTGTTCGTCCAGGGGATAGGTTCGATATGGAAATAAATATCGTAAAAACTAAAGGACTTATTGCAAAATGCTCAGGACGTGGCTTTGTTGACGGCAAGTTATGTATTGAAGCAGATATTACTATAGCATTGAAATAAAAAGGTTTAAAAAAATGGCAATTCATAAAACAGCAATTATTGATGAAACAGCAAAAATCGCTCCTGATGTTGAAATAGGCGCTCATGTTGTAATAGGCAAAAATGTTACAATAAATAGCGGAGTGAAAATTGGCGCAAACGCAGTTATTGAGTATGCAACAATTGGTGAAAATACAAAAATTTCTCCTTTTGCCTCAATTGGGGGAGAACCTCAGGATTTAGGGTACAAGGGCGAAACCACAGGAGTTATTATCGGAAAAAATTGTTGGATAAGAGAATTTGCCACAATAAACAGAGCCTCAGGCGAAGGTACGTTTACAAAAGTTGGTGATAACTGTCTTATTATGGCATATGCTCATGTGGCACATAACTGTGTTCTTGAAGATAGCGTTATTATGGCAAATGCGGCAACAATTGGTGGGCATACACACGTTGGCTTTGGCGCTTGGCTTGGTGGAATGAGCGTTTATCATCAAAATGTTAGAGTTGGCGAAATGGCAATTATTTCAGGCGCTTCCGCTACAAGGCTTGATGTTCTTCCTTATTCTAAGTCGGAAGGGCTTCCTGCGGTTGTGGTTGGAGTAAACGCAATAGGGCTTAGAAGAAAAGGGGTCGATAAAGACTCTGTTGACGCAATTCATAAAGCGATAAGAATTTTAAAGAGTCCTGAATATAACACAACTCAGGCAATTGAAAAAATTAAAGAAGAAATTAATGATAACAAATATGTAAATTCTTTAATTGAATTTATAAAAACTTCAAAACGTGGGGTTTGCATTAAATCAAATAAAGAATTTATCCACAAGGGAGAAGAATTTGATGAATAACCTTTATGAAAAATATGCAGATGTCCTTGTAAATTATTCAACAAAGGTTAAAAAAAATGATTTGGTTCTTATAAAAGCGCAAAGCTATTTGGCTGAACCCTTGGTAAAAGAAATATATAAACTTGTTTTGAAAAATGGCGCTCATCCTATTGTACGTTGCGGGTTTGATAGTCTAAATGAAATTTTTATTAAAAATGCTTCAGATGAACAGCTCTCTTATTTGGATGAAATTTCAAAACTGGAATACAATTCGGTTAATAAATTAATTTCAATTGGGGCGCCCGTAAATGTTAAATCTATGGCAAGAGCAGATTCTTCTAAAATGGCAAAACGCTCTTGCGCCACAAGAGAATTATCTCAAACTATGTTAAAGCGTGCGGGTTTAGGCGAATTAGATTGGGTAATTGCAGATTTTCCGACCAACGCACTTGCGCAGGAAGCAAAAATGAGTTTGGATGAGTATACGGAATTTTTAATAAATTCTTGTTATTTAGATTTGGATAATCCAATTCAAAAATGGCTTGAAATCAGGGAAGAACAGACAAGAATTGCAAACCTTTTAGATGGCACAAAAGTTCTTCATATAGTTGGTGAAAAAACAGATATAACTTTTGGTGTGGAAAGCAGAAAGTGGATTTCATGTGACGGTGCGTGCAATTTTCCAGACGGTGAAATTTACACATCTCCTATTGAAAATTTAACCGAAGGAGAGATTTATTTTGATTTTCCTGCAATATACAGAGGAAATGTTGCAGAAAAAATTTGGCTTAAATTTGAAGGCGGCAAGGTTGTAGATTTTAGGGCAGATATGGGTGAAGAATTTTTATCTTCAATGATTAATATGGATGAAGGCTCTAAAATTGCAGGTGAAATTGCAATCGGCACAAATGAAAGAGTAAAAGATGTTACAGGAAACATTCTTTTTGATGAAAAAATTGGCGGTTCAATTCATATGGCACTTGGCGCAAGTTACCCTGAAACGGGTGGAAAAAACGTATCAGGACTTCATTGGGACATAATTAAAAACATGCAAAATAATGCATTTATTTATGCGGATGAAAAGTTGATTTATAAAAACGGTAAATTTGTAATTTAAAATGAATGAAATTTATTCTTCTCTGTTAAAAAGCAAAAAAGACAAGCTCTCTTTGTTCGACAATAAAATGCAGGATGTTTTAAAATCACATCCTACTGATTTAGAAGATTATTTTGAAAAATTTTTATTCAATTCACCTAAAAGACTAAGACCGCTTTTTATTTTTCTTCTCTGTGATTATCTTGGAGTTGAAATTAACGACAGGGCGCTATCTTTTGCACTTGCGGTTGAATTTTTGCATTCGGCAAGCTTAATTCATGATGATATTTTGGATGACGGTACGTTAAGAAGAAATATGGAATGTGTTCATCTTAAATTTGGCATGAAGACGGCGGTTCTTGCAGGGGATTATCTTTTATCCCTTGCAATGGGGGAAATTGCAAAAATTAATTCAACAAAATTGCTTGAAATGGCGGCTTGTGTGGCTTATAAAATGGCAAGTTCAGAGTTAAATGCACTTCAAAAAAGGTTCGAGCCTTCAAATATAGAGGATTATATAAAATTATCAAAAGAAAAAACTTCTTCATTGTTTGAATTTTGTGTTTTTGGGGTTGGGATAATTTTTGATATTGAAATTCAAGAAAATATTTTTGAATTTGCAAGAAATTTTGCGCTTTGTTTTCAAATAAAAGATGATATAAATAATTTTTTAAATCAAGACAAGGGAAAATCATCCAACGATAAAAAATGCGGCATTTCCACCCTTCCTTCGATTTTGAACTCTTGTGGTATAATAAATGAAACGGAGTTTTTGGAAAAATTACTTAAAAAGACGGTAGACTCAATGCCGATAGAATTTAAAAACACTGAACTGTTTAAACTTGTAAATTTGTTAAAATAAGGAATAAAAAATGCCCGATAAAGAAGAAATGAACGATGAAAAACAAAAATCATTTTTAAGAGAGAGTGTTGAAACAATAATTTTTGTTTTGGTGGCTGTAATTTTAATAAGATTTTTTATAGGCGAATTGAGGTGGATTCCGTCTTCTTCAATGTACCCCACTTTTATTGAAGGGGACAGACTTTTTGTGGAAAAAGTTACAAAACCCTTTGTTGAACCAAAGAGGGGGGATGTTGTTGTTTTCTATCCTCCGGATGAAGTTTTGAAACATGATTTTTTATCAACTATGGCAAGATTAACGGGAATTTTTTGCAAAGACATTGCCTATATAAAAAGAATAATTGGCATACCGAACGACAAACTGGAAATCAAAAAAGAAGGAAATGAATTTTTCGTATATATTAACAATGAAAAAGAAAACGAACCTTACATTTTAAGCAAAACAGATTGGATTGAATGCAGGGATGATATGTATTGCGGGCCTATAATTATTCCTGAGGGACAATATTTTATGATGGGTGATAACAGGGGTAACAGCCAAGACAGCCGCTTTTGGGGGCTTTTACCCAAAAAAAATATTATAGGCAGGGCAGTCTTTAAGTTTTGGCCAATAAACAGAATGGGGTTTATTCCATATAAATAAGGCTTGTATTTACCTTGAAAAAACTATATAATTAGAATATAAGACCGCTCTTGTTTTGAAAGGCAGCAAAAATTTATGAGTGAAGTGCAATATCAAAGCGACCTCACGAAATTAATTGAAATTTTACCAAACAAAATTAAAAGAAGTATTTATGAAGGGCTTCTGGATGATGCCATTGAAATTGTTCTTGATATAGGAAGACTTCCTGAAGTTAGAATTGGAAACGGAAAGATTGAATATTTAGGGAAGGATAATGTTACATCAGATGACATAGACTATATCACGGCAAAAATTCCTGAATTTACGTCAGATAACCGCTCCGGCATTGCAGGGACACTTCATAGGATAAGTGCTATCAGAAACAGACAAGGGAAAATTATTGGTCTTACATGTCGTATCGGACGTGTTGTAACAGGCACAATTGCCTGTATAAAAGATTTTGTAATGCAAAATAAAAGTATTCTTTTTTTGGGGCGCCCAGGGGTTGGAAAAACTACAAAATTAAGGGAAATTTCAAGACTTGTTGCGGATGAACTTTTAAAAAGAGTTGTTGTGGTGGACACTTCAAATGAAATTGCAGGTGATGGAGATGTTGCGCATCCTGCAATAGGTAAGGCAAGAAGAATGCAGGTGCCACAGCCTGAATTTCAAAAGGATATCATGATTGAGGCGGTTGAAAACCACACGCCTGAAGTTATTGTGGTGGATGAAATCGGTACAGAACTTGAAGTTGCGGCAGCAAGAACAATAGCGGAACGTGGTGTTATGTTGATTGCAACGGCGCATGGAAACACCCTTGATAATTTAATTAAAAACCCTGCAATGTCAGATTTAGTGGGCGGCGTAAGTTCTGTCACTTTGGGGGATGATGAAGCAAAACACAGGGGCTGCCAAAAAACAGTTTTAGAAAGAGAAAAACAGCCAACTTTTGATATTGTAATTGAAATTATAGACAGAAACACTCTTGCAGTATATAAAGACACGGCAGAAGCGGTGGACTGCATTTTAAGGGGTTGGCCCGTTACACCGGAGATTAGAAAAGTTGACCAAAATTATGAAAACAAAATTCCGCAAAAAACAAATTTTGAAAAAACACTAGATAGAGTCCAAGAGCTTGATAATAAAACAAAAAATCCTATGAATTTTTCTTTTAACAGACAGGCGTATGTTAATTCTGTTAAAAATTGTAAGAAAATTTATATTTATGCGGTTTCAAGGTCTATTGTAAATAAAATTATTGAAAGACTTGATATAAATGTTGAAATAACCAAAAATGTTGAAGACGCAGACATTGTAATTGCGCATAAAAATTTTGCAAAAGGTGGCAGCAAAATCTTGTCCATTGCAAATGAATACAGAATTCCTGTTTATTTTGTGAGAACAAATTCAATGTCGCAAATTCAAAAGGTTTTAAAAGATTCTCTCCATATGGCGGATAATCCTGAATATAGAGAGGTTACAACAAACTTTAAGGATGATTCCGAGCTTGCACTTGATGAAACAAAAGCTGCAATTGCAAAGGTTATGGAAGGGGCAGAAAGCGTGGAGCTTGAGCCGCAGCCTCAAAATATTAGAAAATTACAGCATGAACTTGCAGACTCATACAATTTGAAATCCAAAAGCATAGGCGAAGGTGACTCAAGAAGGCTCACCATTTCAAGGGATGAAGATTAATTATTTAATAATTCCAAAACCTAAAACAAGCGTGGTTAATATAAAAATTGCGCCTGTAACATAGGTAACTTTGTTAAGACCTTTTTCTGCAGTTTTTTGGGATGCGAATAATTGGCTTGCAGAACCCATCATACCGCCCATTCCATCTCCTTTAGGGGAGTGCAGTAAAACAAGCAAAATTAAAAATAAAGCTGATAAAATTTGTACTGTATATATAAATTGAATCATAGTTTCCCCTTTTTCTTTTTTGTAGCATAAAGAAAAAGCAAAATCAATTATAAAGTTTGATAATAATTTTTTAAAAGGCTGCAATCGTCTTCTATGTTGGGACTTTCACAGACAACCACACCTTTTACATCAAATTTTTTGAACGCTTTTAATAAATCTTGATAGTTAAAATCACTATCTTTCAAGTTAAGGTGCTGTCTTTCTCCTTTTGATGTGTATTCAATTCCCGCAATATGTGCGTGGAAATTATCAAGTGCAATTTGTCCTAATTCGTTCCCAATTTTTTCAAAAATGGAACAAAATTCATCATATGTATTAAAAGCACCGGCTTCACGGGCATGAATGTGGGAAAAATCAACACAAGGAAGGACGTATTCAAATTCTTTTGAAAGCCTTATGATTTCATCAATATCCCCCCATTGGGTTTTTTTGCCCGTAGTTTCGGGGCGAATCCAAATTTTTAAATTTGGTATTGCATTGAAAATTTTTGTGTGTCCTTCTTTAACTTTATTATAAACTTTTTCTTTGTCGCCCCCCATATAAAAAGCGGCATGATAGGTTATTGAATACGCCCCCAAAGAGTTTGCGACAGTTGCAGTTTCAATTATTCTTTGAATTGAAGCTTCAATTTTTTCTTCTTCTTTTGAATTTAAATTAATATAAAATGGCCCGTGCGCCGTTAAAATTAGCCCATTTTTTTCATCTGCAACGGTTTGTTTTGATTTGTCTGAAATTCTAACTCCATGTACAAATTCAAGTTCAAGTCCGTCAAGCTTCATTTCATTTAAGGTTTTAAAACCTGATGAATAATCTTTTGCTCTAAGCGGGATTCCCGCAGTTAAAAAGTTTAATTTTTCCATTTTGTTACATTCTTTACCTTTTACATTAAAAGTATAAAGTTTAATTTCATTTTTGTCGATATTATTTTTTAAAAAAGGTATTTTGGAAGGTTTGAATGGATTTTAACAGGGATATAAAATTGAATTATACAGGTGGATTGTATTTTGCGGCAAAAGAAAACCCTGCGCTTTCCAATAAAGAAAAAAGTGAAAATTCAAAGCAAAAAGAAGAATTTGCAAAACTTTCGCATGAACCCAGATATTGGCAAAATATTACATTTAAAGGAAAAATAGAAAATCCTGTTTATAAAAAATTTGATGAGATTCTTCAAAACCCCGCATGCAGCGCTTCTTTGTGTAAAAAAAGAACAAAGTGCGAAGATGAAATTTTTGAAAAAGTTGTAAAAATGGTTGAAAGTGGCGATATTACTCCTGAAGCGTTTGGGAATTTTTTGGATAATGGTATTAACACTTGGAAAAATGAGAATTGGCAATATTTTCCACATATGGTAGAAACGCTGGAGAAAGATGCTAAGACAGAAGAAAAAATTGGCTGCAAACTTTTTAACGGTTTGTGCGGGGAAGATTTAATTTATATAAATTGTGCTTCTCTAAAAGGTTTAAAAGAGGTGATAGAAAACCCTTCTTCTGTTAAATTGAACCTTCTTGAATGGGGACGTGAATTTGGAAGAAACCATGATGTTTCTTATATTTTTTCTAATATATCTAATTATCAGACAATTGCAAATTTAATTTCAGAAGATAATTTTGAAGATTATAAAAATTTTGTTCAAGAAAAAATCAACGAAGGAGAAAACCTTCAAAGTGCCCTGTGGCGGGCTAAAGATTACGAAAATCCGGCAACAGGCAAATTTGATAAAAAAATGCTTGAACTTGCAAAATATCTGCAAGACAAATATTCATCAGAGGGTGTTTATTATATCAAAACAGATGCAAATAAATTTTTAGCAAAAATGATAAATCCCAAAACAGGCGAGTTTGACAAAAGAGCAATAGAATTTGTTGAAAAATATTATTTTGAGCCGAAATATTTTGGAAATAAAAATGGATATAAAAAAGGAGCAAATTTAGAATTTCAGATGCTCTGCTCTGTTCTTGGCAACTCTTGTTTTGCTGAAGGTTTAGATGAGGATATTCTGGATGTTATAAAAGATGAAAGCGGAAACACAAATAAAACGAATTTGAAATGTATTTTACAGTTTGCAAAATATATTGTGAAATGCAAAATGGGCGGATATAACATAGATTATAAAACTTTTAATGCGATAAAAGACAAAAACGGTGTTTTTGAAAAATCAAAAATGAAAAGCATTTTAAAGGCGGGGCTAGAACACCAACCTATGGAAGGAACAATTCAGTATATTGAAACTGTGGGTAAATATGGGGTAAGGGAAACAAAAAAATATACAGATGATTTAAATGAAATTTTCAAAGATGAAAAAACTCCGCCATATGTTATGTTGAGGCAATTTATTGATAATTGCTATGATGAAAACGGGAACATAAATCAAAAAAATTATGAATATTTTAAAAACATTTCTCCTGCAATAAAACCTGATTATTACGGGGATATGCTTTTTGAATTTCCAAAAACAAAAGAAATTGAAGATATATTTTTAAAAATAACAGATAACGGTAAAAATAAGTTAAATAATACAGATGTTGAAGCTTTTTTGTCTGTTGTAAATAAAGCAAAAGATGAAAATGGAAGGCTTGATTTATTTACAAAACAGTTACTTATTGATAATGTTGAGCCTAAAAAAAATTTTCTTTCGGTTCTTTCAGAAATTTTTAATTATTGTTTGGATGAAAACGGCGAAGGCTCAATAGAAGAAAATTTTGATAAAACACTTTTTAAGCAAATGAAAGAAATTTATGCGCACATGCCGCAAGGTCTTTCAACTATTAGTGTTGAAGATTGCGCAAAAATTTTGAAGGATAAGGCTGCCATAAGAACAATGCCTTTTAAAACTAAAATTGCGCTATACGAAGCATTTGTTGAGTTAAGTCAAAATATAAACTTTGCACATGAGCCTGAATTCAAGTGTTTAGAACCTATAATAATTGAGCTTGAAGCCGCATTTACAAAAGAAAATAAATCTATGAGCGTTGAGGATAAAAATATCCAAATCTTCAAGGCGGAAATTTTGAATTCTGCCCTAAAAGAGGGGGAAGAATACACAGAGTTTGAACAAACAATGAAAGACTCAATTGATGAATTAAAGCAAATGCAAGACGGCCTGCCGCTTAAATTTTCACGCAAAGAGTTTTTGGACGAATTATCAAAAGTTTGTGATACGGATGAAAAACTTGATATACTTCATCAAAAGACAGGCATGGAGCCTTTGTTGGAAGGCGGTAAAATAATTGGCTATAACGGAATAATTCTTCTGGATAATTTTGACCCCACGGATGAATTTCAAAAATCGCTTTATGATATTTGTTATAAATTCTTTTATGAAAATGAGGTGCAAACGGGAGATAAAAAACTTGATGAAAAAATGAATGTAATAATAAAAGCGGTACCTGAATTTATTAATGCAATAGGCAAACAACAACACAGCACCCATAAATATACTTTAGACATTCATCAACTTTTAACCCTTGCAAATTCAATAGATAATCCAGATTATAAAAAATTAAATCCTACCGATAAAGCAATTTTTAAAACGGCGTGTATTTTGCATGACATATCAAAAGCGGAAGGAGTGCAAGATAGGGGACATCAAGAACTTGCAGCACTTTATGCAAAGGGTATAACTTCAAAAATTTATAAAAATGAAGAATTACATGACAGGGTTTATGAACTTATTAAAAACCATCATTGGCTTGAAGAATATTCAGAAGGTGCATCTGAAGATGTGGTGAGAAAAATTGCGTTTAAATTTAGACGTCCCAACGATTTTGACATTGCAAAAATCATGGCGCAATCTGATTTAATGAGTGTGAGTGATGAATTTTATGAACATTTTGCAGATAAATTAAGCAAAAATAAACTTGCACCAATTGAAGAAAAACTTCTTACTTTTTATTCAACCGGAAACGCAGTTTTTACGGACTATCCTACCCTAAAAGAAGAAAAGGAAGAATTAAAACAAACTTATAATGGCAAAACGTATCAGGTTATTAATTTTCACGATATTGAGGATAATGAAGATTTGTCTAAATACGGTTTTGAATATAACAAAACAAAAGAAAATGTAAATTTCCTTGTGCATATGATATCAGGGGACGATATGAAAAAATCCCTTGAAACTTTAAGGTTTCTTTCATCTTCTTCAAATGAAGGGGTTTTATCAGAATCTATCATAACTCCAAAATATAAAAGAACCTATGCAAGCAGAAAATACGGCGTTCTTCTTTCTCAAATAAATTCAAACACAATCAACGTGTGCAAAGAAAATATGGGCTCAGGGTATGAAAAAAATGAAAACAATGCAATCAGTCAAATTTTTTGCAGAAATGTCGGGGAAAGAACAAATTTTAAAACCAATCTTTTAAAAAATTTAAATATTAATGAAGAAGAAATTACAAATCAAGAATATGCAGATTTTTACAAAGAAGCCATTGCCTCAAAAAACTCTTTGACACAATTTCCAGACAGTAAAAAGTATAAAATAGGAAAATATTCCGTTACCGGAGCTGAAATTAAAAGAGCAATAATTGATTTTCAGACAAATCTTATTGATAAAAAGGAAAACAGGCACAATGAAATAATCGGCTATGCACCCAAAATTAAAGGGGTTATTGCAAAAGAAAAAAGCTTAAAAGACGTGCCATCTGAACTTTTGGATTTTGCATATGAAAACAACTTGCCCGTGATTTTGGTCTAATGTTTAATTTTTGTAACATTTTTTTACATATAATTTAAAAATAACGGTTGACGGCAATTTTTGTTTATATTATGTTTATTTTTGCACGTATTCTTGTGCAAAAATTTAGTACAAAAATTGGAAGTTGAGACAATGGAAAATACAACCAAAAGACCAAGAATCAGAGTGTGCCTCAAAGCATATGACCATAAACTTATTGATACATCAGCTCTTAAAATTGTTGAAACAGCAAAAAGAACAGATGCAACAGTTTCTGGTCCTATTCCTCTTCCTACAAAAAGAAGAGTGTATTGTGTTTTGAGATCGCCTCACGTTGATAAAAAATCTCGTGAACACTTTGAAATGAGAACACACAAAAGAATCATAGACATCTATGAACCAACACAACAAACCACAGAAGAACTTTCAAGAATGGATTTGCCCGCAGGCGTGGACATTGAAGTTAAGTTATAATTTGTGGTAATTCGGAGATTTCCGAAAAACATCAGAAGCATTTTGTAAAAAGCGCTATAAGTGGTTAAAACCTAAAAAACTTATGGTGTTTGACAATTAAATAAGAATGTGAACTGTTGAAAAAGGCAGAGTTTCAAATTTGAAACAAAGCCAAAGGAAGTACAAACAAACGAGAAAAACCATTTATGGCAGCTCTCACAAAAGAAAGGTAAAATCGAATGACAACATTAGGTGTTATTGGAGAAAAACTCGGAATGACACAAGTCTATGACGAAAATGGCTTGTGCATACCGGTTACGGTAATTAAAGTTGAACCCGCTACAGTATGTCAGGTTAAAACTGTTGAAACTGACGGGTACAACGCAATACAAGTTGGCGTTGTTGCCGCTAAAGAAAAACATTTATCTAAAGCGCAAATTGGCCACTTTAAGAAAAATAACCTTGAAAATTTCCGTCATCTTCAAGAATTCAGAGTTGATAACCCTTCAGAATATACTGTAGGACAAAAAATTGATTTATCAGTTTTATCTGAAATTCAAAAAGTTGATGTTACCGGAAAATCAATCGGTAAAGGTTTCCAAGGTACCGTTAAACGTCATAACTTCTCAAGAGGGCCTATGGCGCACGGTTCAAAAAACCACAGAGAACCTGGTTCAATCGGTGCGGGTACAACCCCAGGCCGTGTTGTTAAAGGCAAAAGAATGGCTGGCAACATGGGCAACGAAAGAGTTACAACAACAAAATTAACTGTTGTAAGGGTTGATGCGGACAAAAATTTGTTATTAGTTAAGGGCTCAGTTCCGGGTCCTGAAGGTAAATTGGTTACAGTTAAACCTTCAAGAACAAAATGGAATTAGAGGTAATTAAAAATGACTCAAAAAACATTATTAAACATACAAGGCGCTAACGAAGGCGAAATTAATTTAGATGACAAGGTGTTTGGGGTTGAACCAAATATCAATGTTATGCATCTTGCTCTAAAAAGACAATTAAATAATGCACGTCAAGGTTCTGCTAATTCAAAAACAAGATCTGAAGTTTCAGGTGGCGGCAGAAAACCTTGGAAACAAAAAGGTACAGGTCGTGCTCGTGCAGGTTCTATCAGAAGTCCGTTATTTGCAGGCGGTGGTGTTTCATTTGGTCCAAAACCAAGAAGCTATGAAATCACCCTTCCTCAAAAGGCAAGAAAACTTGCTTTAAAATCAGCTCTATCAGCTAAATTGGAAGCAGTTAACGTTGTTAAAGATTTTTCAGGATTAACTGAAGCTAAAACAAAAGCAATGGCTAAATTTTTATCTGATATTAAAGCTGAAGGCAAAGTTTTAATTATTGCAGACTTAAAAGCTGAAGAAAATAAAAACTTGGCGTTGGCTGCAAGAAATATTCCTTCTGTTAAGCTTCTTTTACCTTCAAACTTGAATGTTAAAGACTTAGTTGAAGCAAATTCAATTATTATCACTGAAAAAGCAGTTAATGAAATCACTGAAAGGCTGGTAAAATAATGGCTAGCACACGTACAAATAAAGAAAAATTATATGATGTAATTAAAAAACCTTTAATAACCGAAAAATCTATGACGGCTGTTCAAGACGGTCAATACACTTTTGAAGTTGTTAAAGACGCTACAAAAGTTGAAATAGCTCAAGCTATTGAACTTGCTTACCCTGACCGCAAGGTTAAAAAGGTAAGAACAGTATATATGCCTTCTCACACAAAAAGATTAGGTATGAAATTCGGCAGAACTCAATCGGGTAAGAAAGCTATCGTTACAATCGAAGGCGAACCTATCCAAGAATTAACGGGAGTATAAGACAATGGCAGTTCGTAAAATTAATCCTACTTCCCCCGGGCAAAGAGGTATGACAAGACCGATTTTTGACGATATTACAACTCAAAATCCTGAAAAGTCACTTCTTAAACCGGTTAAAAAAACAGGCGGAAGAAATAATACAGGTAGAATTACAACAAGACATATCGGTGGCGGACACAAACGCAAATACCGTATGATTGACTATAAACGTGAAAAATTCGGTATCATTGGTTTTGTTAAAACTATCGAATATGATCCAAACAGAAATGTTAGAATTTCTCTCGTTGTTTATACCGATGGTGAAAAAAGATATATCTTAACTCCGGAAGGTTTAAATGTTGGTGACACAATCATTTCAGGACACGATGTTGACGTTAAAACAGGCAATGCGCTTCCTTTGGAAATGATTCCGTTAGGTACAATGATTCACAACATCGAATTAATTCCGGGTCGTGGAGCAAAAATGGTAAGATCTGCAGGAGATGCAGCTCAGTTAATGGCTAAAGAAGGCGATTATGTTACCGTTAAACTTCCATCTTCAGAAATGAGAATGGTAAGGAAAGAATGTCTTGCGACTATTGGTGTTCTTGGTAATCAAGAATATAAAAACCTTTCATTAGGTAAAGCAGGCAGAAAAAGATACTTAGGTGTTAAACCTACCGTTCGTGGTGTTACTATGAACCCTGTTGATCACCCGCACGGTGGTGGTGAAGGTAAAACAGGCCCCGGTGGCAACCCGAAAACACCTTGGGGTAAACCTGCTCTTGGTCAAAAGACAAGAAATGCAAAGAAAGCTTCCACGAAGCTCATAGTTAGAAGAAGAAAAAAATAGGAGAACATAGATAAATGCCTCGTTCATTAAAAAAAGGACCGTTTGTTCACGATTCTTTAATAAAAAAGATAAATAAATTAAATGAAACGCAAGAAAAACGTGTTATCAAAACATGGTCAAGGGCTTCAATGATTATCCCTGATATGTTGGGGCACACAATTGCGGTTCACAACGGCAAATCTCATGTTCCTGTATATATTACAGAACAAATGGTTGGTCATAAATTAGGCGAATTCGCAGCAACAAGAACCTTTAGAGGTCATGCTGGTCAGGATAAAACCGCTAAGAAAAAATAAAACTTAAAAAATAAGGAATAAAACAATGCAACAAGCAATAGCTAAACAAACAAATATCAAAATGCCGGCAAGAAAACTTCGCCGTGTCATTAATGAGATAAGAGGCAAAGTGGCATCCGAAGCTTTGAGAATGCTCAAATATATGCCTTACTTTGCTGCAAGAATTGTTGAAAAAAACCTTAAGGCTGCTTTGGCTAATGCAGAGGTAAAATTTGACGGAAGATCAGACAATTTGAAAGTTTCCGAAATTTTTGCCGATGAGTCCGTTACTTATAAAAGAGCAAGGCCTCGTGCACAAGGCAGAATGTACAAAAGGTTAAAAAGAACATCTCATATCACAATAAAGTTAACGAATAACTAACTAGGAGTAGAACATTGGGACAAAAGACACATCCAACCGGATTTAGAATAGGAATAATTGAACCATGGGTTTCAACATGGTTTGCAAAAAGAAAACAATATGCTGATAATATCGCAGAAGATGCAAAAATCAGACGTTTTGTTAAGAAAAAACTTTATACAGCGGGCGTTTCAAGAATTAACATTCAAAGAAAAGCTCAAAGTGTAAATATCACAGTTGTTACCGCAAAGCCAGGTATCGTTGTCGGCAGAGGCGGACAAGGTATTGATGAACTTAGAGTTGCGGTTCAAAAATTAATCAACAATAACAATGTTTCAATTGACGTTGTTGAAGTTGCAAGAATTGATGCGGATGCTCAGCTTGTTGCAGAAAATATCGCTCTTCAATTAGAAAAACGTATTGCATTCAGAAGAGCAATGAAACAAGCAATGCAAAGAACGATGAGAGCAGGCGTTCAAGGTATCAAAGTTATGGTATCCGGACGTTTGGGCGGTGCCGAAATTGCTCGTTCAGAATGGGCAAAAGAAGGCAGAATTCCTCTTCAAACTTTGAGAGCTGACGTTCAATACGGTTTTGCGGAAGCTGATACCGTTATGGGTAAAATCGGTGTTAAGGTTTGGGTATTCAAATCAGACTTAATGCCTGGTGAAAAAGCAGACCAAAACATTAAAACAAAAAAAGTATCACAAGAAAAAGGACGTTTCACTCCTAAGAGAAAACGTTCAGACGTAAATGCACAGGCAGATTCTGTCGAAGCATAATAAAACTTAATTAAATTAAGGAGCAAATAAAAATGTTAATGCCTAAAAAGACAAAATTCAGAAAAAAACAAAAAGGCAATATGAAAGGGTCAGAAACAAGAGGAACTTCTCTTGAATTTGGTTCATACGGACTGGCTACAACAGAACCGGCTTGGATTACATCACGTCAAATTGAAGCTGCACGCCGTTGCATGACAAGACAGATTAAACGTGGCGGTAATGTTTGGATTAAAATATTTCCGGATAAACCGATTACTAAAAAACCTGCCGAAACTCGTATGGGTAAAGGTAAAGGTAACCCTGAATATTGGGTAGCGGTAGTTAAACCAGGCAGAATGCTTTTTGAACTTGAATATTCGGTTCGTGAAGAAGCAATTAAGGCACTTGAACTTGCCGCTCAAAAGTTACCGATTAAAACAAGAATCATAGAAAAATAGGTGATAAAATGAAACTTCAAGAAATTAAAGATAAAACTATTGAAGAATTAAAAGAAGCGATTTTGAGCGCTAAAGCCGAACTTTTCCAATTGAGAATTAAACATAATAAAATGACACCTTTGGAAAATCCCGCTCAAATCAAAACTTTGAAAAAACAAGTAGCACAAATGAAAACCGTTTTAAGACAAAAAGAGCTTGAAGCGTAAAAGTAAGAATAAAGGAATAAGTGATATGCCCAAGAAAGTTAAACAAGGCGTTGTTGTAAGCAACAAAATGGACAAAACAATCGTTGTCCAAGTGAGCGAACATAAAATGCATGACAAATACAAAAAAAGAATGATTTCAACAAAAAACTTTAAAGCACGTGACGTTCAAAATGCTGCTCAAGAAGGCGATGTTGTTACCATTGTTGAAAACAGACCTTTATCAGGACAAGTAAGATGGGTTCTTGATAAAGTTGTTGAAGCAAAAAAATAGTTTTCAGATTTTGTATTTTGGGTTTAAGTATATAAATATAAAGGTAATAGAAAATGATACAACAAGAAACAAGACTGCAAGTTGCAGATAATACAGGCGCAAAAGAGCTTTTATGCATTCGTGTTATGGGCTCATCCTGCAAGAAATATGCATCAGTCGGTGATGTTATTATTGCGACCGTAAAACAAGCAACACCTAATATGACGGTTAAAAAGTCCGAAGTTGTAACAGCTGTTGTTGTAAGAACCAAAGCAGACATTAAGAGAAACGATGGTTCAGTCATCAGATTTGATGATAATGCGGCAGTTATTATCAACAAAGACGGCAACCCTAAAGGTACTCGTGTATTTGGGCCTGTTGCAAGAGAATTAAGAGATAAGAACTATATGAAAATAGTTTCTCTTGCTCCTGAAGTTATATAATATAGGAATTAAAGCAATGTCAAAAGAAAAGAAAACATTACATACAAAAACCGGCGACAGAGTTGTTGTTCTTACCGGTAAAGATAAAGGCAAAGAAGGCAATGTTAAAAAAGTTGACACTGAAAAAGGTAAAGTCCTTGTTGAAGGTGTTAACTTAAAAACAAAAGCACAAAAACCAAACCCGATGGCAGGAATTGAAGGTGGGCTTAATAAAGTTGAAGCTATGGTTGATTCTTCCAACGTAATGGTTGTTTGTCCTGCTTGCCAAAAAGCTACAAGAATTAAATTTGAAATCAGAAATGATAAAAAAGTTCGTGTTTGCAAAAAATGCAACGAAGCTTTAGATGTATAATAACGGGGGTGCCCCGGGCATTGAGGTTTGACAGGCTTTATTTTAGAGGTAAAATAATAGCAAAATCTCAAAGGCTAATTAAGGAAGAAGAAAAATGACAACAAAAACTACCAGTTTAAAAGATCGTTACTATAACGAAGTAAGAGCTGAATTAAAGAAGGAATTTAACTTATCAAACGATATGCAAATTCCAAGATTACATAAAATTGTTCTTAATATGGGTGTTGGTGAAGCTAGCCACAATTCAAAATTGGCAGAATCAATCGTTAACCAATTAACTAAAATTGCAGGACAAAAAGCGCTTGCGACAAAGGCTAAAAAATCAATCGCATCTTACAAATTAAGAGAAGGTATGCCGGTTGGTGCAATGGTTACTTTGAGAGGGGACAGAATGTATGATTTCCTTCAAAAGTTAAACTGCGTTGTACTCCCCAGAATTAGAGACTTTAGAGGTATTTCACCTAAAAGTTTTGATGGCAGAGGCAATTATACTTTCGGCTTAAAAGAACAATCATTGTTCCCTGAAATTCACTTTGAAGAAGTTGACATTGTTAAGGGGATGAATGTTTCAATTATTACTACAGCGCCTAATGATGAACAAGCAAGAGCTTTGCTTAAACATTTGGGTATGCCTTTTAAAAAACATTAATTAAAGGAGAATAATTAATAATGGCTAAAAAATCTATGATAGATAAAGAACAAAAAAGAGAAGCGCTTGCTGCTGTTGGTAAATACCCAAAAGTTAGGCTTCACAACCGTTGTTCAATTTGTGGCAGACCTCATGGTTTTCACCGTGATTTTGGTCTTTGCAGAATTCATTTAAGAGAATTTGCACATCGTGGCTTATTGCCAGGCGTTACAAAATCCTCTTGGTAGCGGAATTTGTACAAGCACTGAGCATAAGCGAAGTGCACCAAGGTGAAAACCTGATGGAGCGATTAAAAATGCGCAAGCATTTTTAAAAGCGAAATGTAAAGGTTTGAATCGCTAGCAAATTCCAAGGCGGAATTTGGCAAGGGCGAAGCGAAAGCAAGCCCGCATGTTTGAGTAAAATGGTGAAGTGAAATTTTGCGAATGCAAAATGAAACGAAATCCTAATTTTACGAGTTGCCAATATTCCAAGGCGGAATTTGGCAAGGGTGAAACGAAGTGAACCTGTAAAAATGAGCAATGGCGAAAATTACTTTTTGAACAATAAAATTTTTATAAAATAAAAGCCCCTGATTGAGGGGCTTTTTTAAGTCTTTATATTATTTTTTAAACATACATATGGGCTGGTTTATCCATAATAATCAATGGAATAAGAATCACTACCCCACCTGCCACCTTCCTTATTGAGGAAGGAGAGAATACAGCGCCATCACGTTTACAGCTTTGTATGTGTATCCTTTTTTTGTTTTTAATTCGTTCCCTGAAATTGTTTTTATTTCATTTGTGTTAATAAGAAATGTGTTGCCGTTTTCTCCTTCGCATTCTATCATTGCGGGAGCAGTTAATCTTGCAGGGTGAAAATAGGTCATTTTGCTTTTTTCTTTTTCAAATATTTAATTTTTATATTTGCAGATATAATATGGTGTGGAAAACTAAAATTGTTCGAAAATCCTTAAATATAAATAAAGGTTAAAATTATTTTTTAACAATTTATTTGCATAATTTTTTTGTTTTGGTTAAAATTGTTTTGCTTGGTAATTTCCAAGCTTGTTACTAGCTAAACTACAGAAGGTTCGCCTTTTGCAAGTAGAAAGGAAATTTTTATGACAGTTACAGATCCTATTGCTGATTTATTAACAAGAATCAGAAATGCAAGCATGGTAAATCATGCTAATGTTGAAATCCCTTCTTCAAAATTAAAAGTTGAACTTGTTAAACTTTTAAAAACTGAAGGTTACATTGCAGATTATGCAATTGTTAAAAATGGAAATTTCGATGTTATTAATGTTGAATTAAAATACATCGACAACAAGTCTGTTATTAAAGGCTTGCAGAGAGTTTCAACCCCCGGTTTAAGAACCTACTCAAAAGCTAAAAACATGCCAAGAGTGTTCGGTGGTTTGGGTGTTGCTATTGTTTCTACAAGTAAAGGTCTTATGACAGATAAAGCCGCAAGAAAAGAAAACATCGGCGGCGAAGTTCTCTGCTACGTCTGGTAGCGGAATTTGTGTAGCACTGAGCGTAAGCGAAGTGCGCCAAGGTGAGCGAATGGCGAAGCGACTGAAACCGTTAGGTTTCAAAAAGCGAAGCTAAAAGAAGCGAACCGCTAACAAATTCCAAGAAGCGGAATTTGTGTAGCACTGAGCGTAAGCGAAGTGCGCCAAGGTGAGCGAATGGCGAAGCGCTTTGAAACCTGTTAAAGTTTCAAAAAGCGAAGCTAAAAATGCACATTGTATGCAAATTCAAAAAAACAAAATTTTGCGAAGATATGAAAATATTTCTGCAAAAAGTGGGTTAATTTAAGAATTAAATTCTTGAAGCGTTCCCGTTATTTTATTACTAAATACAAAAGGAGAAAACAAAATGTCCAGAATTGGAAAAATACCAGTTGAAATTCCGCAAGGAGTTGAAGTTACGGTAGTTGACAATCTTGTTACCGCAAAAGGCCCAAAAGGCACAGAATCAGTTCAAATAAGAGAAGAAATTAAGGTTGAACTTGTTGACAACCACGTTGTTTTAACAAGAATTCAAGATGATAGAAAATCACGCTCTTTGCATGGTTTATCAAGAACTTTGGTTGCAAACGTCATTAAAGGTGTTAAAGATGGCTTTGAAAAGAAACTTGAAATTCAAGGTGTCGGCTACAGAGCTGCAATGCAAGGAACTGCAATCAACCTTCAATTAGGTTATTCTCACCCAATTATAATTGAGCCGCCTAAAGGCATTACAATTAATGTTGAAGCTAATACTAAAATCACGGTATCAGGCTCAAACAAGCAAACAGTCGGTGACGTTGCCGCTTTAATTAGATCAAAACGTGAACCTGAAGTATACAAAGGCAAAGGCGTTAGATATGAAGGCGAATACGTAAGACGTAAAGCTGGTAAAACAGGTAAAAAGTAAAAATTAGGTAAAAGCCTGAATAAACCCTTGCAGGTTTGCAAGTAAGGTTAAGGTGAAAGGAAAAAATATGATTAAAACAATTAACAAAAAAGAACAAACACAAAAAAGACACAGACGTGTAAGAGTTAAAATTAAAGGCACTGCAGAATGCCCAAGGCTTGCAGTATACAGAAGTTTGAAACATATCTATGCTCAAATTATAGATGATACAAAAGGGGTTACCTTGGTTTCTTCTTCTACTAAAGCCAAAGATTTGACTGAAAAATTGGCTCACGGCGGCAACATTGATGCTGCAAAAATTGTGGGCGAAAATCTTGCTAAAAAAGCGCTTGAAAAAGGGATTAAAGACGTTATCTTTGATAGAGGCGGATTTTTATTCCACGGTAGAGTGCAAGCACTTGCAGACGCTGCAAGAGAAGCAGGTCTTAATTTCTAGTCAAATTTAATTTCTTTTATAAAAACCCCGCCTTTCTAACAAGGGCGGGGTTTTTAGTTATTTGTTTATTTATTTTATTCTTGTCAAATTTGCTTTTCTTATGCGTACATTTTCAGGCGTAATTTCAACAAGTTCATCGTCTTGAATGTATTCAAGACAGTCTTCAAGGCTCATAATTCTTGGAGATTGAAGGGTTACCATAACATCTGCGGTTGCCGTTCTCATATTGGTTAATTTTTTTGTCTTGCATATATTAACCGCAATGTCTTGTGGACGGTTGCATTCACCTATTATCATACCTTTATAAACTTTTGTCTTTGGAGTAACGAAAAATACACCTCTGTCTTCAAACTGGTGGAGTGCGTAAGGAATTGCTTCTCCTGTTTCAAACGCAATCAAAGAGCCGTTTCTTGGCTTTGAAATGTCGCCTGCGTATGTATCATATTTTTCAAACGTATGATACATAATTCCTTCCCCTTTTGTCATACGGATAAATTCAGACCTAAAGCCGATTAATCCTCTTGCGGGAACTGAAAAATCAATATTTGTTCTTTTTGAGCCTGTTTCCATATTCAACATTTGGGCACGTCTGTTTGCAAGCCTTTCAATAACAGACCCTGTAAATTCTTCTGGTACATCTATAATCAAGCTTTCATAAGGCTCAAGAATCACATCGTTTTCTTTTTTGAAGATAACTTCAGGCTTTGACACTTGAAATTCATACCCTTCCCTTCTCATCTGTTCAATTAAAATTGAAAGGTGTAACTCCCCTCTGCCTGAAACTTTGAATACATCGGTGGAATCAGTATCTTCAACACGCAGAGAAACATTTTTTTCAAGTTCGAGATAAAGTCTTTTTCTTAACTGACGAGAGGTGACAAATTTGCCCTCTGTTCCTGCAAAAGGCGAATCATTAACGGAAAAATTCATCTGAAGGGTGGGTTCGTCTATATGAATTAAAGGAAGGGCAATCGGGTTTACAACAGAGGATAATGTTTCGCCGATTTGAATGTCTGAAAAGCCGGCAACACCAACGATGTCACCTGCTTCAGCTTCTTGAATTTCAACTCTGCCAAGATCTTTAAAGCCGAACAGTTTTGTTACTTTCCCTTTTTCAAATGTGCCGTCCGCTTTAATTAAGGTAACAACATCTTGCGATTTTATTCTGCCGTTTATAATTCTGCCGATAACAATTCTTCCGACATATTCATTATAATCAAGTGTGGTTGCTTGAAATTGCAATGTTGCATCTTCATCCCCAACAGGCGGTTTGATGTTTTCCAAAATGCAATCTAAAAGCGGAATTATATTGTCTGACTCATCTTCCAATTCTTTTTTTGCAAATTTATGAAGTGAGCTTGCGTAAATAATTGGAAAATCAATCAGGTCTTCTCTGTCCGTTAATTCACAAAACAGGTCAAAAACTTTGCTGATTGTGCCATCTGGGTCTGCCCCAGGTTTATCTATTTTGTTTACGACAAGAATTATTTTAAGTCCAAGTTCAAGCGCTTTTGATAAAACAAATCTTGTCTGTGGCATGGGGCCTTCTTGTGCGTCCACAATCAAAAGGGCGCCGTCTACCATACCTAATACACGTTCAACTTCTCCGCCAAAATCAGCGTGTCCCGGGGTGTCGACAACATTAATTTTTACCCCTTTATACTCAACCGAAACGTTTTTAGACAAAATTGTAATGCCTCTTTCTTTTTCGATGTCGTTGTTGTCAAGTACACAAGTTTTTACTTCTTGATGTTCTTTAAACACGCCCGTTTGCTGCAAAATGCAATCCACAAGAGTTGTTTTGCCATGGTCAACGTGCGCAATGATTGCTATGTTTCTTATATTTTTCTTTTTCATTGTTGTTAATCCTTCGAATATATATTATTTAATTGCTTCCTGACATTCGCTGCAAATGCCATTTTCGTTTAATGTTCTGTATTTCCAACATCTGTTGCACTTTTCGCCAATTGCACGGGCAATGTTTACCGTTAAATCTCCTTGTGTGTAGGTGGAAAGTGTTTTAAAGTCTTCTTTTTTGCCTACATATAAGTGCGAAACTATGCAAAGGTCGGCAAGTTCGTCTTCATATTTTTTTAACAATTCCATATTGTCGCAAACAAGCATAATATCTGCTTCAAGAGAACTTCCGATTATTTTATCTTCACTGTTTCTCAAAGGTTCAATGCCCTTTAAAACGGCTTCTCTAACTTTTAGAAGGTTTGTGTATTCTTCTTCGATTTGGTCATTATCCCACAGTGGGTTTACTTTTGGCCAATCAAGCAAAAGTACGCTTTTTATGCCGCCTTTTTGGAGCTCTGGAACATTTTGCCAAATGTCTTCTGCCTGATGAGGCATAACAGGCGCAAGAATTCTAACAAGTGCTTGCATTGCTTCATACATCACGGTTTGAGATGCCCTTCTTGAAAGAGATTTCTTACTTGATGTGTAAAGCCTGTCTTTGACAATGTCTAAATAAAGTGAACTCAAGTCAACCGTGGCAAAGTTTTGAAGGAATTGGAAATATTTGTAAAATTCATAATTTTCAAAAGCTTTATCCACATTTTTGATTAATTTGTTTAATTTTGAAAGTGCAAATTTATCAATGGTTTTTAATTCATCATATTGTACATAATCTGTTTTCGGGTCAAAATCAAACAGGTTGCCTAAAAGGAACCTTGCTGTATTTCTTGTTTTTTTGAATACTTCTGTTAATTGTCCTATTATATTATTTCCGATTTTAATGTCGTTTTTGTAATCTACAGAAGCTGCCCAAAGTCTTAAAATATCAGCGCCATAGTTTTTAATAATGTCATCCGGACGAATATAGTTGCCAAGAGATTTGGACATTTTTCTGCCGTCTTCTCCGAAAACAAAACCGTGAGTTAAGACTTGCTTGTAGGGTGCTTCTCCTTTTGTTGCAACAGAAGTTAAAAGGGAAGATTGGAACCAGCCCCTGTGTTGGTCAGACCCTTCAAGGTACATATCAACTGGGGTGCCGATTAATTCGTCTTTTCTTTTTTCAACAACTGCTCTCCAGCTTACACCTGAATCAAACCAAACATCCATAATGTCTTTTTCTTTTATAAAATGAACAGAGCCGCATTTAGGACACTTAAACCCTTGTGGCAAAAGTTCTTCTTCGCTTTTGTTTACCCAAGCGTCCGAGCTTTCTTTTTCATAAATTTTTGCAACATTTTCAATTGTTTCATCCGTACAGATGACTTCATTACAATCTTTGCAATAGAAAATTGGAATTGGAACCCCCCATGCTCTTTGACGGGAAATACACCAATCGGTTCTTCCTTGAACCATATTGCCTATTCTTGATTCCCCACTTGCAGGTATCCATTTTACGTTTTTGATTGCATCGAGCGCTTTGTTTCTGAATTTGTCAACTCTTACAAACCATTGGGGTGTCGCTCTGTAAATTACAGGGTTTTTACATCTCCAACAGTGTGGGTATGAGTGAGTTATAGGCGTTTTTTTGATAAGTGCGCCAACTTCAGTCAGCTTGTTTATAACAATTTCATTTCCTTCTTCGTAATACACCCCTTCAAGCTCTTTGACTTCGCTTGTCCAACATCCTTTTTTATCAAGCGGGGAGAAGGTTTCAATATTGTATTTTTGGCAAACTTCCCAGTCTTCAAGACCATGCCCGGGAGCAGTGTGAACGGCGCCGGTACCGGCATCTAAAGTAACATGTTCGCCTGTGATAATTTTTGAAAATCTGTCTAAAATTGGGTGTTTTGTGTTTATTAATTCTAAAGATTTTCCTTTTGTGGTTGAAATAAGTTCAAAATCTTCAGGGTCTTTTTCGATGTCTTTTGCAAAAGAATTTAATAATTCAAGCGCAATGACAAAATATTCTCCTTCAAATTTATAAAGCCCGTATTGATATTCAGGGTGTAAACTTATTGCAAGGTTAGATGGAATAGTCCATGGGGTTGTGGTCCAAATAACCATATATGCTTTATTATCAAGGTGATTAAGGTTAAATGCCTTTAGAAAATCTTCTTTGTCAGCAATTTCAAATTTTACATAAATTGAATCAGATGTAACATCTTGATATTCAACTTCAGCTTCTGCTAAGGCTGTTTCGCAGGAAGGGCACCAATAAACTGGTTTTAAGCCTTTTTCAATGTATCCTTTTTTATACATTTCCCCAAAAACTCTGATTTGCTCAGCTTCGTATTCAGGTTTAATTGTAAGATAAGGGTTTTCCCAATTTCCAAGCACGCCAAGCCTTTTAAATGCAGCCTCTTGACCTTTAAGTGCAGTTTTAGCATATTCTCTGCATTTTTGTCTTAATTCCGTTTCACTGATTGCATGCCTGCCACCTTTTATGTTTTTTACAACAGCATTTTCAATTGGCAAACCATGAGCGTCATACCCCGGAACATAAGGCGCATAATAGCCTTGGGCACTTTTATATTTAATGATAATATCTTTTAAAATTTTATTTAGTGCTGTTCCAACGTGGATTTTATCTGAACTTAAATAAGGGGGGCCGTCATGAAGAATAAAAGAATTAACTTTATCTTTTGAATTTATAATTTTTTCATAAATTTTATTTTCTTCCCAAAATTTTTGAATTTCAGGTTCTCGAACAGTGGCATTTGCCCGCATTGCAAGGGTTGTTTGCGGCAAGTTAAGTGTATTTTTAAATTCTTTTTTATCTTCTGACATATTCTTATCCTTAAAACATTGCTATGCAACTATTTTATGATAAAAATATTTTCAAAACAAATTTATTGATAAAAACTTGTGAATTTTTGTTTATAAAAAATGCGGGAAGATTCCCGCATTTAAGTTATTTTTATGGTTTTGGTTCAAATTTGTTAAAATACTTAGGGTGGCGTAAATTTGCAATATATGTTTCTGAATTATAGTCTTCAATTTTATTGAAAACAGCCGCACTTCCATTGTTGTTATTAATAACATCTTTTGTTATTCGAACGGTTTTGTCTTTGTTTGTAACTTCGTGTGACACATATTTTGTTCCCATTCCTTCATCTTGTGAATATGCAATAACAGAAACGCTTTTTGGATAGTTGACCCCGTCTCTTTTTACTCCTGATTCAAGAAAATATGTATCCCCCGGCATTGTTCCTTCTCTAAGGTTTATTTTTTTATAGAGCATAAATTCATCGTCTTCGCTAAAGGAAGTTTCAAAATCGACAAGTTTGCCTTCTTTATTATAGTCAAACTTCTTTTCCGTACCTATCGCTCCGTATTGGCTTTCAATGATAACATTCGTAAGATCTCCTTCGGCATCAAAGTTGTATCTTTTTCTTTTAGAGCCGTTTTCTGTGTACACGGTAAGGGACTTTCCTTCATCATTTGATTCGTATATTTCTACATCGGATAATATATTTTGTTGCGCTTTATTATAAAGTACAAAGCCCTCTTTTCTTAATTTTGTTGCGTCATTTCCGATTTGATAAATTTCATTCATTACTGAATTTGTTTTGTTGTCAATTGCCTCAACAAGAGCTTTTCCTTTGCTTGAAAGATTGCCTGTGTCGCATACTTCGTTTGTGTTTTCTTTTGCATGTATCTTGTAAGCTAAATTTGTTTCAATTTCAGGTTCTTTTTTTGCCTTGCCCGTGAAAGAAACGCTGTCACATTGATTGTTGTTTAAAAAGCCATTTGTTGATTTTGGCTGTGTGTAATTAATATTTTTTGCATATGAATTTATGCTGATTGGACTAATATACATTTTTTCTCTCCTTCTTTTGGTTAAAAAATCGTGATAAAAAAAATTTGCCAAAGAAAATTTGCGAAATTTTATTTATTTGATAAACTGAAAGTTATGGAAGAACTTAAAATTGCAATCCCGAATAAAGGGCGTTTATCGGAAAAAATTTATGAACTTTTAAATGCGGCAGGGCTTAGTTTTGAAACTAAGTCTGAAAGGTGTTTGCATGTTAAAACACAGGATAAAAAATGTTCTCTTATTTTTGTTAGAACTCAAGATATTCCGAAATTTTTAGATGCAAAAGTGGCACATATCGGGTTTACGGGTCTTGATATTTTAAAAGAAGAACAAATTGATTTAGATGTTATAAAAAGGTTTGATTTTGGATATTGCGACATGGTGGTTGCGGTAAAAGAAGAAGATAACATTCAAAAAACGGAAGATTTGCCGAAAGTTATTAATGTTGCAACTTCTTTTCCAAACATCGCAAAAGAATATTTTAAATCAAAAGGCAAAATTGCAAAAATAATTGAAGTAAATGGTGCGGTTGAAATAACCCCGAATTTGGGCTTGTCTGATGTTATCGTGGACATTACAAGTTCAGGTTCAACCCTAAAACAAAACAGGTTAAAAATTATTGATAAAATAATGGATTCATCCTGCGTGATTGTGCAAAGGAAAGATTTAACCGAAGATATTTTAAAACAAGTTTCATCTTTGCTTCTTGCAATAAATGCTGTTTTAGACGCAAGAGAAAAGAAATATCTTATGGTGCACATTCCAAAAGATAAAATTGAAGAAGTGAAATCTTTCTTACCCGGACTTTCAAGCCCCACGGTTACAACCCTTTGGGGGGATGATAAAAATGTTGTTGTTCATGTGGTTGTGGACAAGGATAAAATTTATGACAGCATAAATCACTTGAAAGCGCTTGGCGGGCAAGGGATTTTGATTTTAACCGTTGATCAAATGGTAAGGTAGAGTATGGAAGTAAAAAATATTAAAGCCCTTTTAGAAACCATTAAAATTCTAAGGGGAGAAAACGGCTGCATGTGGGATAGGGCGCAAACCCATAAAACTATTCGTCAAAATATGCTTGAAGAAGCTTATGAAGCCATAGATGCAATTAACGACAACGACATGAACCACCTAAAAGAGGAACTTGGGGATGTTTTGTTGCAGGTTGTTTTACATTCACAAATTGCCGAAGATAACGGGGAATTTAATTTTGAAGATGTTGCAGAAACGATAAACAAAAAATTAATCCACAGGCACCCTCATGTGTTTTCAGACACTAAAGTTAAAAAGGTGGATGACATTCTATCAAATTGGGACAAATTAAAACTGGAAGAAAAACCTCACAGAAAATCAGTTTTAGACGGTGTTTCAAAGGCGCAATCTGCACTTATGACAGCGCAAAAATTATCTAAAAAGGCGGTAAAAGCGGGCTTTGAGTGGGAAAAAGAGGAAGATGTTTTAACTTGTGTGTATAGCGAAATAAAAGAATTTTTGTTTGCAGAATCTAGGGAAGAAATGGAGCTTGAATTTGGGGATATTCTCTTTGCTCTTGTAAATCTTGCTCGCTGGAGAGGTTTAGACGCTGAACAGTGCTTGATTAAGGCAAATAAAAAGTTTGAAAAAAGATTTAGAAAAATGGAAAAACTTGCCAAAAATAAAAATGTTGTGCTTAAAAAGTTAACCCTTGAAGAATGGGGTAAATTCTGGAATGAAGTAAAACAAGGGGAATAACGGCTTTTTGCGTGCGTTTTTATTCCCAATTTTGTCTTGGTTGAAAAATAACATCATATCCAAGTTCGTTAGAAATTTCCAAAACTTCTTTAAAAGAAATTGACTCTCTTGCAAGTTTGTGGGAAAGCCCGCTTGTGGAGATTGTTTTTCCGTATTTTAATTTTATTCTTCTTGCATATTCTTCATACGTAATGTTTCGCCATGCGAACAGCGTTTTTATTCTTTCTTTAATTTTTTTTGAATTATCCATTTTTACCTCAATATTATGTTATCAAGCGAATGATAAATATTGACAATTACTGACATATATGTCATTATCATGACGTTTACATCAGGAAACTTTGGTTATAAAGATGAAAAAATTTGCTTTTACTTTGGCAGAGCTTTTGATTACTCTTGGAATTATAGGGGTTGTGGCAGCATTGACAATTCCGTCTTTTATTTCTACTTACGACAAACAAGTATACAAAACTGGTTTAAAAAAAGCCTTGAATGCTTTAAATAACTCAATAGCGGCAAGCGTTGCGCTTGAAGAAGAAACTCTTTTGACAAATAAAGACGTGTTTAATTATCTTCAAAGACATATGCTTGTTATGAAAACTACAAGTCTTTTGCCTTTTGTGGATTCAAGTCCAGCAAGCTGGGGCGGCGGAAATGCGGCTTTTTATACAACCGATGGTATGCGCTTTGAATTCTGGAGCGGTCAGGGCGCAAATTTCCGTTATTTTCATGAAAAAAAATTGCATGAAGGAGATGTTCGTGCCTGCAATGCTTCTTTGAACACGGGTATTTGCGGCGGGTGCGGAAGCTATGGGCTTGAGCAAAATCCACTTCATTCAAAAAAAGCGCCTTGTTATATTTTAGTGGATGTCAATGGTGATAAAAAGCCGACTCCAAGCGCTCAGATGGGTTCTGTAAAATATGACTATAAGCCTGACGGGGACATGCAAACCGATATTGTGGGGGATATTTTTTTGATTATGCTAACGGAAACAAGAGCAATTCCTTTTGGCACAATTGCGCAAAGAACGATGTATGATTTTAAATCATCCAGATAGGTAACAATAATCAACAAAAAATCTCCGGTCTTTAAAAGTCGGGGATAAATGAGCGGTACTCTTTTATCTTTTAAAGCTTATTTTATTTTTATGCACTTGCATATTTATCTTATTTTGTGAGATAATAAAGCCACAAATAAGCTTATTTTAAGGAGCAGATATGACAATAAGAGTTGGCGTAACAGGCGCAATGGGGAGAATGGGTAAAGAGGTTGTAAAAACCGTTATCAATCATCCTGATATGGAGCTTGTTTGCGCAATTGATAAATTTGGCACAGGCGAAAATGTGTATGGTTCTGTAAGTATTGAATCTGATATAGTAAAATCAATTGAATTAAATAAACCTGATGTTGTTGTTGACTTTACACAACCTGCGGTTGTTTTTGAAAATGCAAAAATTTATCTTAACTCCCATGTGATTCCCGTTATTGGTACAACGGGGCTCAAAGACAGTGAGATTGAAGAATTGAGGGAGCTTTCAAGGAAAAATAATACAGGTTGCCTTATTGCACCAAATTTTGCGATTGGTGCAGTTTTGATGATGATGTTCAGTCAAATGGCGGCTAAATATTTTAATAATGCTGAAATTATTGAACTTCACCACAATCAAAAGAAAGATGCCCCTTCAGGAACCGCAATTAAAACGGCCCAGATGATGGCATCTGTTAATTCAAATATGCAACTTGGAAACATAAAAGATACAGAATTAATTCAAGGGGCAAGAGGCGCACTTTACAATAATGCTGAGGGCAAAGGGAATATTAATATTCACTCTGTCAGAATGCCCGGGTTTGTTGCTTCGCAAGAAGTTATATTTGGCGCAGGCGGGCAAACTTTAACGATAAAACACGATACATCAAACCGTGAATGCTTTATGTCGGGCGTTGTTTTGGCAATTGAGCACGTTTATAAAAATAATGACTTTATTTTTGGATTGGAGAACATTTTATGAAAAAACCTAATTTAGCTGTACTTGGCGCAACAGGTGTTGTGGGTAGAGAAATTTTATCAATTTTGGAAGAGAAAAAAGTTGAATATAATGAAATTAAACTTTTGTCTTCAAAACGTTCTGCCGGTTCAAAATTAACATTTAACGGGGTGGAACACACGGTGCTTGAAGCAACTCCTGAGGTTTTTGAAGGGGTGAATGTTGTGCTTGCTTCAGCAGGTGGCTCTACAAGCCTTCAATTGGCGCCTGAGGCTGCTAAAAGAGGTGCTGTTTTTATAGACAATTCAAGCGCATTTAGAATGGAAAAAGATGTACCCTTAGTTATTGCAGGGGTGAATGATGATGACCTTAAACTTCATAAAGGAATTATTGCAAATCCAAATTGTTCAACATCTCAGTTAATGCTTGTTTTAAACCCTTTGAATAAATACGCTAAAATTAAAAGATTAATTGTTTCAACTTATCAGGCCGTATCCGGCGCAGGGTTAGCTGCAATGAACGAATTAACCGACAATACAAAGGTTAATCTTGTTGGAATGCCTTATGAAAACAAAGTTTTTAAATATGAAATTGGCTTTAATTTAATTCCGCAAATTGATGTATTTACAGAAAACGGCTATACAAAAGAAGAAATGAAAGTCACAAACGAAACAAGAAAAATTCTTCACCTTGACCCTTCTGTTCCAATTTCATGCACGGCAGTCAGGGTTCCTGTATATAGAGGGCATTCTGAAGCTGTTACTATTGAATTTGAGAAAGATATTACGCCTTCTCAGGTAAAAGAAATTTTATCAAATGCGTATGGCGTTAAAGTTATGGATGAACCTGAAAATTATGTTTATCCAACACCTAAAGATTGTGCGGGAAAAGATCCTGTGTATGTCGGAAGAATAAGAAAATCAATAGCCTTTGATAATGCAATCGACTTATTCTGTGTTGCGGACAATTTAAGAATTGGTGCGGCATTAAACACGGTAAGATTGGCACAAAAAGTAATTGAAATGGGGTTATATTAATATGACATTAAGATACGATGCGGGCGAAATTATAACAGCAATGGTTACTCCTTTTAATGAAAAAAGAGAGGTGGACTTTTGTGCGCTTGAAAAATTGGTAGATCACCTTGTTAATTCAAGTTCAGACGCCATTTTGGTTGCAGGAACGACAGGTGAGAGCCCCACTTTAACCCATGAAGAAGAGTATGAAATTTTATATGCAGTGAAAGCAAGGGTTTCAGGCGCAAGAAAAATTATTATGGGTGCAGGCTCAAATTCTACAAAAACTGCAATTGAATCATCTAAAAAAGCGGTAGAGTTAGGGGCTGATGCCATTTTGTCCGTTGTGCCTTATTACAATAAACCAAATCAGCAGGGAATTATTGAGCATTTTAGCTCAATTGCACGTGCGGTGGATATTCCAATTATTATGTACAATATTCCTGGGCGCACGGGAGTTAATATGACTCCTTCAACGGCAGCGTTTCTTGCAAAAGAATTCCCAAATATTGTCGCTCTAAAGCAGAGCTTTCCTGATATGGACGTTATAACGGAATTAAAATCTTTATGTCCTGAGGATTTCGCAATTTATTGCGGGGATGACAGCTTGACTTTGCCTATGCTCTCGCTTGGAGCTCATGGGGTTATATCTGTTGCATCTCATGTAGTGGGAGATGAAATTAAGTCTTTAATTTCCAATTTTAAAATGGGACAAATTAAAGCGGCAAGAAATATGCACCAAAAATTGTATCCTTTATTTAGAAAACTTTTTATGGCACCAAACCCTGTTCCTGTTAAGGCTGTGCTTTCTAAATTGAAATTAATTGAAAATTATGTTCGCCGTCCGCTTGTTGAGTTAAACGAAGTGGAAAGACTTGAGCTGTTTGATGTCTTAAATGAAGTTTTAACAAATATTGGGAAAAATGCTTAAAAGCTAAAAACTTGTGCTAAGCAAAGGACTTAAGGGTTTAGCATATTAGAGTTTTTTTATATTTGATAAAAACAACCTTGTAAAAATAAAAGGTTGTTTTTTTTGAGCTACTTAATAATAACTTTAAGGGGATAGAAAATAAAAAAACCCTTAAAAGAAAACTTCTAAGGGAAAAACTACTTTTATGTGTATATATAGTAAAACTTTATTTGCCATACGTTTTGCGTTTTAAAAAGCATTTTTTAAGTACCAAAAGTCAATCAATGTTATCTTCTAGCTCACCGAACGCAGTTGACATAGGATCTGCCGTTCGGGGGACGATTCATATTGTAGAACATTGATGAAAGTTCATCTATATCAGGCACTCTAGCATCTAAATCTTGTGCTTTGCAGAGTGCAGAAGCCTGTGTTTGTTTTCCTGAACCTGCATTTATTGCAAATAGCATAGGTGCCACAACAACAGGGTCAAGCGCATACAGCACTGAAATAAAACCGATATCTTTTCCAACTGTGTTTGGCGCTTTTGTACCATTCAAGTCATATACAAGGTTGATGCATATTTTTGGCTGCGAAGCATGAAGCGCTTTTTTTTTTGAGTGTTAAATGCTTTATTATCCATAAAACCACCACTTTTTTTAAAAATAGTGTCAAATTATATATATCATTATGCACTATTTGCATACTTTTATCAATAAATAGTCTAATTGGGTTGTTTAATTTCATACACACATAATATGTCCCAACTAAAAAGGGGAGAATATGGGCAATACAAAGCAATTTCTCGGCGCCAGAATTCAAGAAATAAGAAGACAAAAGGGGATAAAACAAGCAGAGCTTGCAGAGATGATAGGTGTCGATTCAAAACATATAAGCAAAATTGAGCAGGGTTTGACTTTGTCAACTGTAATTGCGCTTTTTTAAGATGTCTTGTGTGTTAAAAATTCCAATGGATGATTTTTTTAAAGGGGTTAATCTAAATAATCAAAGCCCAAATCAAGAGTTGGAGCCTTAGCGATTATTGCGCTTGAGCTTATAACATCAACTCCTGTTTTTGCAAGTTCTGAAAGTCCTTCAAGTTTTACGTTGCCTGAAATTTCAACAACGGCACGCTTATTGATTAATTTGGTGCATTTTTTAATTTCTTCTAACTTCATATTGTCAAGCATAATAATATCTGCACCTGCTTCAAGCGCTTCTTCAACTTGAGATATTTTATCGCATTCAACTTCAATTTTATGGGCGTGGGAAATTTCTGATTTAACTTTTGAAACCGCACTTTTGATGTTCCCGCCTAAAAGCGCAATATGGTTGTCTTTCAGCATAACGCAATCGCATAAATTAAAGCGGTGAAGTGAAGCGCCACCGATTTTTGCTGAATATTTTTCAAAAATTCTGAAATTTGGGGTGTTTTTTCTTGTGTCTGCCATTTTAACTCCATAGGGTGCTAAAATATCGACAAATTTTTTCGTATAAGTTGCGATTCCTGACATTCTTTGAACAAAATTAAGAGCAAGCCTTTCTCCGGTAAGAACGCTTCTTGGGTCTCCTTTAATTTTTGCAAGAACCGTATCTTTTTTAATTAAATCTCCGTCTGATACAAAAAATTCTACCGTAGTTTTGCCGTTTGATAAAATTTCAAAAACAATTCTAAAAGGGTCTTCGCCGCAAAAAACTCCGTCTTCTCTTGACCTTAAATTTACTTCAAAAGTTTTGTTTGAATTTAAATTACAGCATACATAATCTGTTGAAATATCGCCATAGCCGATATCTTCTTGAAGCGCAAATTCAACATATTTTCTTACAATAAAATCATTTAATAAAAATTTCGCCATTAATTTTTTCTCCTGCGCTTATATTTTCTGCTGTTTCATGGTATGTATCTGTTCTAAAGTGTGCGCCGGCTGAAGTTCTTCTTTCAAGAGCAGATTTAATTATAATTTCTGAAACCTTAAGCATGTTTCTAACTTCGTAAGATGCAAAATCTGAAAAAACTTTTTTGCCCTCAAGACATTTTTTGATTTCACTTAATTCAAAAAGCCCCTGTTTGAGGGAGTTTTCATCTCTTAAAATGCCTGAATATTGCCACATTATCTCTTTAATTCTAAGTTTAATGTTTTCTGCATTTTCAATGAAACAAGGGTCTTCTTCCTGATATTGGAAAAGAAGATTTTTGATTTTTTCATCGTAATTTTTTGGCGCAGCTAAATTTTTGTAACTTAGATTGTCATAAAGACCCATTGCGCTCACAACGCATTCAAGAAGGGAATTAGAAGCCAGTCTGTTTGCGCCATGAAGCCCTGTACGTGCAACTTCGCCGATTGCATATAAGTTTTTAACATTTGTCTCAAAATCAAGATTGACTTTTACCCCGCCCATAAGGTAATGTGCTGCAGGCGACACAGGGATTAAGCCTTGTTCTATATCTATATTGTATTCTTTGCAATACTGAGTAATTGAGGGAAATTTTTCTTTAAATTTTTCAATTCCAATATCTTTTATGTCTAAAAATACATTTTTTTCATGGCTTTGTTTCATTTCATCATAAATTGCTCTTGCCACAATATCTCTTGGCGCAAGTTCGCCCATTTTGTCGTATTTTAAAATGAACCTTTCCCCTTTAGAGTTTACAAGTTTTGCGCCTGCTCCCCTTACAGCTTCAGATACTAAAGGTTGGGAAGATACATTTTCTATGCTCAATGCAGTTGGATGAAATTGAATAAATTCCATATCGGAAATCTCGGCACCTGCTGAATTTGCAAGGAAAATTCCATCCCCTGTTGTGACAGGACGGCTTGTTGTGTGTTTGAACAATTGCCCTGCGCCCCCTGTTGCAAGAATAACAGCGTTTGATAACACCGCTTCAAATTCATTTGTGTTGTCATTGAAAACAAGAACTCCACGAACGACATTTTCTTTGTCAATCAAAAGTTCTATTGCCATTGTGTTTTCGTAAATTTCAATTTCTTTTGATTTATTTACTTTATCAATAAGGGCATTTTCAATTGAAGCCCCTGTTTTGTCTTTAGTGTGAAGAATTCTTGGCAGAGAATGTGCGCCTTCAAGTGCAAAATCGAAGCTTCCGTCTTGTTTTTTGTCAAAATTTACTCCTGCATTAATTAACCCCTTTATTGCAAGGGCAGAATATTCTGAAACGTATTTAACCGCATTAAAATCGTTTAGTCCGGCTCCTGCTTTTACTGTGTCAAACACATGGGAACTTGTTGAATCTTGTTTGTTTATATCAGGCATGACGGCAACAATTCCGCCTTGGGCAAGTTTTGAATTACAATCATCCACTGTTGCTTTTGTTATAATTAAAATTCCGTCTTTATTGTTTTTGGACTTGGACAACTTGTGTGCCAAATATAAACCTGAAATCCCTGAACCGATGATGACGGCAGAATATTTTGAATACTTCATATGCAAAATGCCTTTTTATTTTTTATTTTATAACAAAAAAACTTGTGTTCCAATTACTTTATTAAACCTTGTGAAAAATTTTTATTAACACCCGCTCCAAAAAGCGCAAAATCAAATTTTACAGGGTCATTTTCATCAAATTCTTTCAATTTTTGAGTAATATTCCATGCTGAAAGGAAATCGTTTTGTTTGCGCTCTAAAAGTTTGAGTTCTCTTGAAATTCGCCCAACGTGGACATCAAGCGGAATAATTAAATTTTTCTTTTCAATAAAATTCCAAACTCCAAAATCAACAGGGCCACCTCGTACCATCCACCTTAAAAACATGTTCATTCTTTTGTTTGCACCTTTTAATTTCGGGTTTGACATCATAAAAGAAAACCCTTGGCTTTTTGGGTTGTATTTTGATTGTTGAAAAGTGTCAAAAATATTTTGCAAGATTGTATTAACATTTTCGTGACGGTTTTCATAAAATAAATCGCCAAGTGTCATCCCTTTTTTTAAAATTTCAGACAATATAAAAAAGAGTGCTTTTATGTCAGAATCTTTGTAAAATCGGTAAATAAATCCGTTTAATTTGTCTTCATTTTTGTCAAAATTTAAAATAAAATCATACGGTCTGTGGCGCATAACCTCAAGCAATAAATTTAATTTACCAATGAAAGCTTCTCTTTTTCCGTATGCAAAAACAGATGCAATAAAACCCATAATTTCAAGATTTTTTATATCGCCTTTAAAAAGGTGTGGAAACAAAATTGGGTCATTTTTTATGAAATCTTTGGTTTCATATTTTTTTCTTAAATTTTCAAGATATTCCTTCATATAAAAGAGTATACTATAAAGAAATTTCTATTTTATATTCTTTTAAAGTGTACAAGAGGTGATTTTATTTTTTCTTTATATGAATTAAAATCATTTTCTAATATTTAAATGATTTGCACATAATTCATTTTATTTGTTTTTAAATTTAACATAGACATTATAGGGTTAGAAATGAATAAAAAAATATTATTAGGAAAAAAGCTAAGAGATATAAGAATTAAAAAGGGTATAAAGCAAGAAAAACTTGCCGAGATGATTAATGTGGATCCAACCACAATAAGCAATATTGAAAATGGCAAAAGCTACCCTTCGCTTACAAATTTAGAAAACCTGTTAAATGCTCTCGACAGCAGCTTTTTAGAGGCTTTTGATTTTGGGCATAAAAAAGCGCACAGAGATTTAATTGATGAAATTAACCGTAAATTGCAGGAAAATCCAAATAAAATTGAGGATTTTTATAAAATCATAGTTGCATTAACGAAATAATACTTTTATCATATAAATGTAATAGTTTGGAGAAAAATATGAAAAAAAGTATTGCTTCTTTATTTGTAATTATGATGTTTGCGTTTGTTTCAAGTTCTGTGTTTGCATGTGAACATTGCAAGCAAATTTCAAAAGAACTCACGAAAACGCAAGAAAATTCAAAATGTGAATGCGATGAAAATTGTAAATGCGAAAATTGCAAAACATGTGCTAAAGATTGTAAATGTGAAAAGAAATTATTGAAAGTGTTTAAGAAAAAATGCAAATGCGCAAATTAAGGCATTTTTAGTGCAAGCGCAAAAGTTTTTATGTTGTAAAGATTAATCTTTTGGGTTTTTAAAAATAACAAAATAAGCAAAAAATATCGGGATGACAAGATTCGCCACTGAGCGCTTCCCTTGCGCGAAGCTAAATAATAAAGACCCCTTGGGGGGCGCAAGAAGACTAAGCAAAAAATATCGGGATGACAAGATTCGCCACTGAGCGCTTCCCTTGCGCGAAGCTAAATAATAAAGACCCCTTGGGGGGCGCAAGAAGACTAAACAAAAAATATCGGGATGACAAGATTCGAACTTGCGACCCCCGCGACCCGAACACGGTGCGCTACCAAGCTGCGCCACATCCCGATATTTTATTTAATTTTCAATAAGGTAGCGCACCTAGGTGCTTTTATTTTTGACAAGCTATCCGCTCGTCAAGGCTACACTACATCCTGAAATATTCTATTTAATTTTCAATCATCTTTGGGCGCAGCTTGGTATATTTTTTATACGGCTTTAGTAAACATTTGTCTTGATTTTCCTTCACTCAGACAAGGCTGCGCTTCGCTTATCGCTGTCGCTTCGCATTGTCTTCGCTATCACGTGCTTTGCACTTCGGAAAATCCGCCGCCTGCCCTATTCCAAAAGCAACGTTTGTTGCTTTTTCCATAGGGAACCTGCTACATCCCGATATTTTATTTAATTTTCAATCATCTTTGGGCGCAGCTTGGTAGCTTATCGCTCAACTCCTTTTTTGGAGTTTCGCTTTGTTGTGCTACCGCCTCTTGTAAAAACTTGCCATTTAGGCAACTTTTTACTCGGCAGAGTGCTACATCCCGATATTTGCGCATATTGATTTTTAAAATCAACACTTTTGATTTTATCACAAAATGAAGAAAAAACTCAACAAGATTTTAAAATATTACTTTTCCCCTGCTTTTGTTTTTCTTACTATTTCAGCTATATCCTTTTCAAGTTGTACCATAGCTTTAACATCTTCAGGGCTTTGTTTTACACGCCATTCATTTAGTTCTTTTAAAAAGTCTTCGGATGAAATAATACAATCTCCTGTGCCCACTTTGTCTGAATGGTTTTCAACAAATTCTTCAATAAATTCCCTGTATTCTCTTACTATCATATCGGAAATTGTTTTACCAGAGCGCAAAATTGAATCAATATCCTGTTCCATATTCATGCGTTTGGCTTCTGAAATATCAAGTGTGCCGTCAGGCTTTTCCGGCAACCTTCTAACGCCTGTGTTTGGGCCCATTCCCATATATCTTACCATGGTTTCTGCAATATTTTCTGCCGCATTCATATCGCCCGTTATGCCCCAAGAGCCGTTCTGTCCGAATATAATATCTTCTGCCGAATTTCCACCGTATGTACATACGATTTCAGCCATTTCGGTTTCAAAATTTGTTTCGTCATTTTTTTCATTTTGTGAGGTATATACTGCCCCGCCATAATATCCTCTTGGATCAAGGGTAATGAAGTTGATTTTTGAAGGTAACTTTAAGTTGTTATTCGACATTTCTGCAACTTCTGTCATAATTTGTAGCGTAAGCGCATGAGATGCTTCATGGGCTGTAACAAGTTTTTTACTTTCGGGCGGAATGCTCCTTAAAGCGGGTCTTCCGGTATCAACCCTAAGGTACGCTTCGGTAAAATCTGTTTTGTCTATTGCGTCTTTGTCCCTTTCTTTTGAAACCTTTTTGGCTTCATCAAGAAAATATATTAAATCCACAACCGAAAAACCTCTTGTTGTTTTTGCTATGTAGTCTAAAGTGTCTTCTAGGGCTTCTGGTGTCTCATTTTTTATGTTTAATTCTTTTTTGTCGATATAGTATTTGAGAATTTCTTTTCTTTCTTCGGTTTGGTGAGGTTGATAAACAACAATTTGATTTAAGAATTTATCAGGTTTTAAAATGTTTTCATTAATTAATTGTGGTCTGTTAACAGAACCCATTATTATTAAGTTTATGTCATCATTTGCACGAATTTTTTCCATTTCTGCTAAAAGCTGTGAGAACGCTTTTTGTTCATAAATGGATGACACACCGTATAGCGGGTCTGAAGCGAAATTATCAAAGTTTTCAATGAAAAGCATTGCAGTTTTATCGGGGTTTGCTTCTGCCTGAGCTTTGGCAGCGGCAACAATTTTTTTAATTTTAACTTCAGATAAATCCGCCTTTTGAGAAAGCGTATCGATGTCTTTTGTTGCAAATTCTTGTGCATTTATTTTAAGCATTGGAATTTTTGCTTCGCCTGCGATGGCTTCTGCTACATTTTTTCTTCCGCCGCCGTACGATGAGCCGCCTGCGTTAGAAATTATAAAGCCTTTTGTGCCAATGCCGTTTTTAATTTGTTTTACAATACTTGCTGCTTCTGCTTTGGTCATTGGGCTTCCCACGATATCATCAAGGGTTTTGCCTGTGTCAAAAATAACTGATGTGTCTTTGCTTGAATTTGTGGAATCGCTTAAAGTTTTGTTATTTTCAATATATGTTTCAATATCTTTTATGTTTAGTGTTTCTTTATCGTAATAATAATCGGAAACATCTTTTAACAGGCTTACAACTTTATCTGGATAATTGCCTTCCGATTGCGCTGTTAGTTCAACCGTCTTTCTTATGGTTTCAGGGTCAAACTCTCTTTGTGTTTTACTTTTGATAAAATTCAGTCCAGCTCCATCTGTTAAATATTTAACAGCGTCCCCTGCGTTTAGGGAAGGAATTGTTTGAGTTGAATATTTTGGAAGTATGTTGGATAAAATTGCTCCAGATGCAGTGTTGCTGAAATATGAGCTGTTATCTATTGTGTATACAATGTTAATTTTGTTTTTTAACCCTTGGGTTTGTCTTCCGCTCAGAAGATTTAAGTCTTCTTCCATAAGGTTTCCTTGATTGTTTATGATTAAATCACGCAAACTTGCAATGATAACGGTTCTTTCTTCCGGATTTTTGGGAGCTTTTTTTATTTTTTCAATGTAGTTTGTTAAAAAGCGGAAGTCTGCATTTTTATTCATTAAAACAATGTTTGTGTTTTTAGGGTCAATATTTTTGTAATTTTGCCCCGGTTTGTTAACAAGGTTAATGATACTTGATGTCATATGTCCGACAGAGTCTGCGTTTTGGGCGTCATAAACGCATATAACATCTTTGTTCATGTTAATATTTTTCCAAACCGCATCTGCTTTGTCATCATATATGCTTAAATGATTTTTTTGTTTTTTATTAGAATCGTCAATCATGGCGACTTTTCTTAAATCATAAATATAACTTCTTTCTTCTTGTAGCAGCTTTGTGTCACTTGTTAGGCTGCTTGCTATAAAGAAAGCGTCAGGAAGAAATTTTGTCATTTGCTCTTGAGTGCTTTTTGTTATATATTCGTATGCTTCAATATAGTCATTAACAGCGTTTGTTGAAGGCTGGGGCATAACAAATGGGTTTCTTATGGTTGGTTGTTTTGCACCAAATTTTTTGGGTAATTCTTTTAGGTGATCTTCCGTGATTTTTATATATTGGTCAAGTTTTTCGCTGTCGTTAAATATTGATTCTCTGTTTGTAACGGTATATTCAACGGAATACGGAATTCCTTGCGGGTTGCTTTGGTCATATTCAATTTTGCCTTCTTTTATTTCTTTTAAAAATTTGCGAACGGCCATAAGGGAAACAGCATATGTGTGCCAAGTTTCAACTGTTTTGGAACCATTTCTAAGGGCATATGCTTTAGATGCCATATATATGGAGTTTGCTTCGGGAGTAAAATTTTCTTGCAAAGTTGCAAAGTTTTCAGCTGTGTTATTTTGAAAGAGCAAACCCGAAAACGAAGGATTGTAGTTTAGTTTGTCGGTTTTCTTTGTATTGTTTTGAGTGCTTTTTGTGGTTGTTTTAAAATTGTTAATATTGTTATAATAACTTGGCTTATATCCCGAAATCGTGTTAATTTTCATCCATTCTCCCTTTTTTAAAAAATCGTTATTACTTTAACACCTGAAATAAAAAAAATTTGCACGTAAAAATAAAGATAGAGAATTATTGTTACAAAAATAAATATTGTATTTTAAGACAATGTTTTTTGAACTTTAAAAATTTAAAATTTGAAAAGTATGAAAAATATTTCTCTTGTTGAAAAATTTTTATGTGCATGCGGTAAAAAGCCTGTGTTTGTGGAAAATCCCGACATTATAAAACAGGCATATAAGGGTTTGAACTGGGCAAAAAATAAAAAGTGGCTTGCAGGCATCGTGCCGTATGATGTTTTGAAGTGTGATATAAAAGAGAGCATAAATAATATTGTGAATTTGTCTGAAGGGAATGTTTTTTATAGAACTTTTCCAAAAAAATGTGTTTCGCCAAATTATGGAGATAAGTGGGGAAGGTGCGCCAATTATATTGAAATAAACAATCGTTATATGGCGGAAGTTGAGGGTAATGTTAGAAAAAATGGACTTTTCAACATGATAAAAATTTTGCCTGCAATTCCCCCTTCGGCATTCAGTTTTGCAAATTGTATAATTTTATCTCAAATTTTTCCAAATATTTATGGAGACGGGTTCAATAAGTCAAAGTATGAAGAAAATTCTCTCTATGGAATAAAGCTTGGGTGCGGGTATTCTGAAAATATTGTTTCTTACGATATAAATTTAACTCCTGAAGAACAATTAAGAACATTTAATGAACTTGCTTGGTTTAGAGGGCTTAAAACAGGCTTTAGAATTGTAATATCCGAAGGGCAAATGCAAATTTGCAATGATACTTTTAATTGGGGTGAGAAAAAACATACAGAACTTTTTATAGACGAGTGTGTAAAATTGGTTAATTTGGGGTTTGAAGCCATATTTATTGATTCTGCAAAACATATCGGAAATTATGATTGCGCAAATTATACAGGTGTGGGCAAATTGCCACAATACGAACAGATGCAATATATACTTTATGAAATTAGGCGCAGAAGCAAAAATCAAGGGCTTAGTTTTATAGGGGAAAAAAGTACGGGCGATTTTGCTCGTTACAAAAATATGGGTTTAACTTCAGGAACAGATTTTATATTTGGAGATAATTTTGATGAAATAAAAAATTTATCTGAACAATTTAAATATTCAAGAGAATATGCACCTTGCGTTGTGGTTGAAAACGACAATTATTATGGCGGAATGACTTATGAACAGCGCTTAAATAGAATAAGAAACGGACTTTTTGGGTATTATTTTGCTACTGATAAATTACCCCTTCTTATGCAAACAAATGACATTTTTCCATTACGGTATGACACAAGCACCCATGAAATTATGTTACACAGTCCTTCATATTCAACAGACGGTACACCTGAAAACCATTATATAAATGCTTTTGCAGGCAAAGACGGGGCAGAATATAATGCTTCTGTCGGGGAATTATTTGCGTATGTTCTTCAAAGATAAAGCCGATTTTTAAAATCGGCTTTTGTTCTTTATAAATTTGCTAACTGTTTGTTGTATTCGGTTTCTCGCTCAAAATTGTATGCTGCTTGCAAAAGCAGGTTGTCATTCATACAATTTGCCATTATATGAAGCCCGATTGGCATACCTTCTTTATCAAAACCGCAAGGAATGCTTATTGCAGGGGCACCGATTAAGTTTGCGCTTATTGTGCCGACATCGGTCAAATACATTTTAATCGGGTCATCGTTTCTTGAGTTAAGGTCAAATGCCGTATTTGGGCAGGTTGGTGAAAGCAGGATATCAACACTTGCAAATGCTCTTTCAAAATCTTCTTTAACAAGGCGGCGCATTTGTTGTGCTTTTTTATAGTAAGCGTCATAGTACCCGCTTGAAAGGGCGTATGTTCCAAGCATTATACGTCTTTTAACTTCATCTCCAAAACCTTCCTGACGGGTTTTTGTATACATTTCCATTAAGTTTTCGGGATTTTGAGTTCTATAACCATATTTAACCCCGTCAAACCTTGCCAAATTTGAACTTGCTTCGGCAGTTGCCACAATATAGTAAATGCCAATTGAATGTTTTAATAAAGGAAGTGAAATTTCTTTTATGGTGCAGCCCAGTTTTTCATAAACTTTAATTGCTGCCATAACAGCATTTCTAACGTCTTGGTCAACATCATCCGTTAAAAGTTCTTTTATAACACCCACTTTTAAATTTTTAATATCATTTTTGAGGGTATTAAGCGGATTTTCAACCTTTATATTTAAGGATGTTGAATCTTTTGTGTCGTGGCCTGAAATTGCATAATATAAATTTGCAACATCTTCTACACATCTTCCAAATGGCCCGATTTGATCTAAGGATGATGCAAAAGCAATTAAGCCATATCTTGAAACTCTGCCATATGTCGGCTTAAAGCCAACAATTCCGCAAAAGCTTGCAGGAAGGCGAATTGAACCACCTGTGTCAGAACCAAGCGCAAGATATGATTCAAGCGCTGCAACACTTGCCGCTGAACCGCCTGAGGAGCCCCCTGGGACTTTGTTTAAATTGTACGGGTTATGTACTTTTTTGAAGGCTGAATTTTCATTACTTGAGCCCATTGCAAATTCGTCTAAGTTTGTTTTTCCAATTATCGGAATTAAATTTTCTTTTAATTTTAAAGAAACCGTTGCATCATATGGGGATACAAAGTTTTCTAAAATTTTGGATGAGGCTGTTGTTTTAAAACCTTTTAAATTGATATTGTCTTTAAGCGCAAGAGGAATGCCTGCAAGTGGGGGAATAGCTTCGTTTGCGGCAATTTTTTCATCGGTTGCTTTTGCAATTTTAAGTGCACATTCTTTTGTAAGTGAATTGAATGCGCCTATTTTATCTTCAACATCTTCCACTCTTTTATAGGCAGCTTCCGTGAGTTCTGTTGCGGAAACTTCTTTATTTAAAAGAGCTTTTCTAATTTCAACGGCTGTTTTTTTCAATATTTCCATAAATTTTTAAACTCCAAATTTTTTTTGTTAAAATTATTTTATGTCAAACATAGAAATTGGTAAATATGGTGAAAAATTAGCCTGTGAATTTTTAATTAAAAAGGGCTATAAAATAATCGAGACAAATTATAAATATTCAAGGTATGGTGAAATTGACATTATTGCAATGGATAAAAATGAACTGTGCTTTATCGAAGTTAAAACTCGCAGGAATGACCATTTTGGCACCCCGTTTGAAGCAATTACAAAAGACAAACTTTTAAAAATTTTATCTTGCGTTAAAAATTATGTTTTAAAAACAGACCTGAAATATTCAAAAACAAGGATTGACGCTATTTCAATTGAAATTGGGGAGAGTGCGCCAAAAATAAAACATATTAAAAATGTTGAATTTTAAAGGACAATATTTTTTCTTTTTGCGTTTTATATAAACGGTATATTTTAAAAAAGGCAATTTAATGAAAATCAATCCCGTAAATTTTTATAGCGTTTGTAAAAATCAAAACTTTGGAAAAGTTATTCCTTTTTTTGGAAATTTTAATTCTTCAAAATTAGCTCCCCTGAGCGCAGATACAATTTCTTTTGAAGGAAAGACTGAGAATAAAAAAGCTAATCAATCAAATGAAACTTCAAGTTCTAAAAAAGAAGTGAACCATTCTTATCGACCTTCTTTGAATAATGCGCAGAAAATTTATGATGAATCAGAATACGCATACGGGCAATTAAAGTATATTTTAAGTCAAACATTTGGAATGCATGTTATAGATAGTGATTCTGCTGATTTTAAAAAAAGAGCAGATATTGCTCTTGATTCAAACAGAGCAAAACCGGTTGTTATGATTACTGCAAGAAGAAAATCCCCTGCTTCAATTGCAGAGAAAATGAGCACTCAAAAAATAAGAAGTACGGCATGCGCCAAAAGAGATTTAAATGATTTAATCGGCGCAAGAATTATTGTATCAGGTACATCTACAGAAGAAGGCAATTATGTTCTTGATAAATTAACAGACGCTGTTAAAAAAGGTAGAATTAAAATTGAAAAAGTTAAAAACCATGGTCAACCCGATTCTAAATTAAGGTATGCAACAAAAGCAAAGTTAGACAAAATTGTAACAACATCAAGAAAATCAGGCGTGCCTTTGTGTCAATATATAGACCAGCCAAGGGATACAGGGTATCTTGCAATACACCTTATTACAGATGAGATTGCTGATGGGTATAATGCAGAAATTCAAATTATGGGGCTTGATGTTGAAAGGTTTAAAGAGATAGAAGACCTTTGCTATAAATGCCGTGCAGGCAAGAAGGTTCCCAAAAAATACGAAGCAATTGAAAATCTTTTTAAGTCATACAAAAATGATAAAAAAATGTGGGAAGATTATTCGGAATACACAAAAAGGGCATACGCATATGAAAGATTAAAAGCGAATCATAAGAAGGATGAAAATCTTGAATTTTTATCCATTCCAAAAGATTTGAATATTCCCAAAGAGCTTGATTTTAACAATATTGCTTTTATTAAAAAGAAAGCTGATAGACAACAAGAAATATAAAAAAGTATAAAAAAAGAGCACCTTGTTTAAAGATGCTCTTTTTTGTTTTTGAAATTAATTATCTCATTAATTCGCCAACTGTTTTGTATACTGCCATACGTTGAGCAGCGTCTTTTTCTGCTTGTTCGTAAAGTGCTTCGGCAGCCTCAGGGTTTGTCTTAAGCAATGATTTATATCTGCCTTCAGACTTAATAAAGTCTTGGTAGCTGCCTTTCGGGTCTTTTGCGTCCCAAGTGAACGGAACTTCATTATCTGGATTATATCTGTATAAAGGATAATAACCAGCTTCAACCGCACGTTTTTGTTCGGTTTGAGTTTTACTCATATCGATACCGTGCGCTATGCAAGGTGCGTAAGCAAAGATAATTGAAGGTCCGTTATAGCTTTCAGCTTCTTGGAATGCTTTTAAGGTTTGGTTTCTGTCAGCACCAAGAGCAACTGAAGCAACGTATACATAACCGTAGCTCATGCTCATCAAGCCCATATTTTTCTTATATGTTCTTTTACCGCCTGTTGCGAATTTTGCAACCGCACCTGTTGGTGTTGATTTTGAAGCTTGGCCGCCTGTGTTTGAATAAACTTCAGTATCCAAAACAAGAATGTTTACGTTTTGGTTTTGTGCTAACACATGGTCGATACCGCCGTAGCCGATATCGTTTGCCCAACCGTCACCACCGATAATCCAGATTGATTTATCAGTGAAGTAATCTTGAAGTTCACGAACTTTAGCAAGTTTTTCACAATCTACATCTTTGTATTTTGCAATAACTTCTTTTGCTTTATTTTGAGCTTCAAGAGCTTCTGTGGTTTTTGAATTATCAAAGTGTGAAAGTGCTTCTTTTAGAGCTTCTTTTAAGTCGCTTGGAGCCTTTTCGCTTTCAATAATTTGTTCAGCATAAGATTTTAGGGTATCTCTGTTTTGGTCAACTGCCAATCTCATACCAAAACCAAATTCTGCGTTGTCTTCAAAAAGTGAGTTTGCCCAAGCCGGACCCCTGCCTTCTTTGTTTGTTGTGTAAGGAATGGTTGGGAAGGTTCCCGAATATATTGAAGAACAACCTGTAGCGTTTGCTATGATTGAATTTTCACCAAATAACTGTGAAACAAGTTTAACGTAAGGTGTTTCGCCGCAACCTGCGCAAGCGCCTGAAAATTCAAATAACGGTTTTCTGAGCATTGCACCTTTGATTGTTTTGGTTGTGTTTCTGCCCATAACATTATCAGACAAGGAATCAAAGAATTTTTCGTTTTTATCTTCGCCCAATTCTTCTTCTTTTTCGATTGTAGACCATCTTAAAGCTTGTTTTTCAGGAGCCATTTTCATTGTTGGGCATTGGTCAATACAAACGCCGCAACCTGTACAGTCTTTACAATATACTTGAACTTTAAATTGTTCACCGTCTCCCGGTTTTGCAGGAACTGTTTTGAAAGAATCAGGTGCATCTTTTAAAGATTCAGGGGTCATAAGTTTTGTTCTGATTGCAGCGTGAGGACATGCAGAAGCACAAATACCACACTGTAGACAGTTTTCTTTAACCCATTGAGGAACTCTGGGTGCGATACCACGTTTTTCTAAAGCTGCTGTACCTGTTGGGATAACACCGTCTGCGCTCATTGCAGAAACAGGAATATCATCCCCTTTTTGTCTCATTGAAGGTTCAACGATTTTCTTTGCAAAGTCAGATGCGTCATCGGGAATTAATTTAACATCGTCAGCTGCGCTAACCCCTTCTAGTGAAGCGGGTATTGTCACTTCTTCCGTTGCGTCAACCGCAGCGTCAATAAGTGCAAGGTTCATGTTAACAACGTCATCCCCTTTTTTCTTAAAGGTTTTCGTTGTCATTGCCTTCATGCCTTCAAGAGCTTGTTCAAACGGAATAATGCCTGAAACTTTGAAGTACGCAACCATCATAACCGTGTTTGCGCCTTTACCTCTTAAGCCCGGTTGTTGTTTAATTAATTTTTCAGCATCTACGTTGTAGAATTTAATTTTCTTTTCAATGATTGTTTTTTGCATATCACGTGTTAAGTGTGAGAATGCTTCTTCTTTTGAATATGGCGAATTTAAAAGGAATGTACCGTTTTCTTTAATACCTTTTAAAAGGTCATATCTGCCGATGTATGCATGCGCTGAACATGAAACAAAATCGGGCGCTGTAATTAAATAGGTTGATTTAATCGGCTCATCCCCAAATCTTAAGTGAGAAACTGTTACACCGAAAGATTTTTTGGAGTCATACGCAAAGTATGCTTGAGCATCTTTGTTTGTATATTGTCCGATGATTTTGATCGAGTTTTTGTTTGCACCAACCGTACCGTCTGAGCCCAAGCCCCAGAACATACAGTTTGTTGTGCCTTTTGGTTCTGTTACAATGTGTTCTTCGATTTTTAATGATTTATTTGTAACGTCATCTTCAATACCAACTGTAAAGCCGTGGAAGCCGTTGTTTTCAGAGTGTTTGTAAACAGCATATGCCATAGATGGTGTAAATTCTTTTGAAGAAAGCCCGTATCTGCCGCCGATAACTCTTATGTCTTTGTTATCAAGAGCTGCAACAACATCTAAGTATAAAGGTTCGCCGATTGAACCGGGTTCTTTTGTTCTGTCTAAAACAACGATACGTTTTGTTGATTTTGGAAGTGCTTCATTGAAGCGTTTTGTATCAAACGGTCTGTATAATCTTACTTTAACAAGACCATATTTTGTACCTTTTGTTGAATTTAAGTATTCGATTGCTTCTTCAATTGTTTCGCAAGCGGAACCTATTGCAACGATAACATCTGTTGCGTCTTTAGCACCAACGTAATCAAATGGATGATATTGTCTGCCTGTAACTTTTGCAACTTTGTCCATATATTCTTGAACAATATCGGGAACCATATCATAATATTTATTTACGGTTTCTCTTCCTTGGAAATATACATCAGTGTTTTGTGCACCAACTTTACAAATTGGAGCTTCAGGACGAAGTGCACGTTGTCTGAATTCTTCAATGTATTTAGGCTCAACTAAAGATTTAATTTCATCGTATGAAATTTCTTCAATTTTATGAACTTCATGAGATGTTCTAAAACCGTCAAAGAATTGAAGGAAAGGAACTTTTGCTTTATATGTTGCAAGGTGTGCAACAAGCGCCATATCCATTTCTTCTTGAACTGAGTTTGCTGCAAGCATTGCATAACCTGTATTTCTGCAACCCATAACGTCTGTGTGGTCGCCAAAAATTGCCAATGATTGAGCAGCTAAGGCACGTGCTGCAACGTGAATAACGGAAGGAAGCATTTCCCCTGCTATTTTATGCATAACGGGAATCATAAGTAATAAGCCTTGTGATGCCGTATATGTTGAAGTTAAGGCACCTGCTGCAAGTGAACCGTGAACAGCACCTGCTGCCCCTGCTTCAGATTGCATTTCAGCAACTCTTACCTGTTTCCCCCAGATATTTTTCTTATGTTGAGAAGCCCATTCATCAACCCATTCACCCATTGTTGAAGATGGTGTAATAGGGTAAATTGCAGAAACTTCGGACAGAGCGTAAGCAACATGGGCTGCTGCATAGTTTCCGTCTACAGTGATAGTGTTCTTTGACATCTAATACCTCCATACAAATTACAATTAATTCATAGCAATAATGTAATCAAAATATGGTTAAATTACAAGGTTTTTTATAGAGAATGTTTTATTCTTTCAAAATTTACATTTCTTAACCATAAAGGCAAATTTTATTCTTCACCTTTTTTATGTATAGCACAGTCAAAAAAGGGCAAAATGGTTATGAATATTTCATCTGTATCATCGGTTTTACCAAGCTTTGGTGCTAAAGCTTCCAAAGGAACAAAAGCGCCTGTTTTAACTGGACTTGATTATAAAAATCAAGATACTTTTGAATTGTCAAAAAAAGATGTAAGAAAGATTAACCAATCAATAAGGGAAGATAGCGAAGATAAAAATGATGTTTTGAACACTTTGATTACCGCAAGAATACCAAAAACAATCGAAAGAGCGGAAGAATTTTTAGCTGAACACCCTGAATTGTCAAAGGATGATGTTATTCAAGATTTGTTGCTTGAGATAACAAACGCATCACGTAACTACACGCCAAGAACAGGAAGCAGCTTTAATACTTATTGTACTCACATTGAAGATAAATTTTTCGAATCCCTTCTTAACAGTCAAGAAACAATAGAAGAAGAACCTCTTTTAGATTATATTGATACCCCTGATTTTAGGCCGTACAGGCAGGAAGAATTTGAAGCAAAAAAGCGCAATGAGATAAAAGAAGCCGTGTATAACCTTCCAACATTTGATAATATTGCGGTTGCTCAATATGTAGGGCTTCCCATTAAAAAAGAGCCCGAAGGTTTTACTATAACTGAAGTAAGGCATAAAGGTACACTTGCAGAAGCGGGCAAAGAGCTTGATGTTTCGCAAAGAGATTTAAAAAAATACGCAGCTGATGGAATAAAAAAAATAATGCTCACAGACGAAGGGAAAGGGGTTATGAAAAAATATAACTCCATGCCTGATGAAAATGCGGATAATCCATTTTTCTTAATTGATGAACTTGAAAGTTAAGCAATTTAATGCGTTTTATTAAGAATTTGACAAAGTTATAAACCTCATAGTCTAATATTTAATGTGTAGTACCATCCCAAAAGGAAGTTTTACGTGCATATTAAAAGACTGGAAATAGACAACTTTAAATCCTTTTCGGGAAAAACCGAAATCCCTTTTTTGACGGGCTTTACCGCAATTGCAGGCATTAACGGTTCCGGAAAAAGCAATATCATAGATAGCATACTGTTTGCGCTCGGGCTGACATCTGCCCGTGCCTTAAGGTCTGAAAAAGGGGTTGCAGATTTAATTTCCACACACAACCAAAGAAATGAAGCTTATGTTAAAGTGGTTTTTGATTTGGATGACAATAAGGGTGGTGAAATTTCTTTTGCAAGAAGGGTTAAAAAAACATCATCCGGATATGTCAGCACTTATTATTTGGATGATAAACCAAACACTTTATCTCAAATACACTACGAGCTTGAAAAATATCAAATTACCCCAAACAGCTACAATATTATTATGCAAGGGGATGTTATAAGCCTTGTAAATTGTTCTTCCGTTGAAAGAAGAAAATTTATTGATGAAGTTGCGGGCACGGCAGATTTTGACCGTAAAATTGAAATGGCAACAGGGGAGCTTAAAACGGTTGAGGAGAGGGTTGAAAATTCAAACCTTATTTTAAATGAAATTAAATCAAGGGCAGAGCAACTTAAGGAAGAAAGAGAAGTTGCAATTAAATATAAAGAATTAAAAGAAAATAAAGACAACCTTGAGAGCAAAATCAGTGCGGTTAAATATTTTGATTTTAAAAGAATTTTAGAGATGGTGCATCAAAACATTTTGGAATCTCAAAAAAATCAAAAACTTAAAGAAAAAGAAGCAACTGATGCTCAAAAACAAATTGATATTAAAAAACAGGAATACGATGAAATTTGCGCTAAAGTAAAAGCGCAAGGGGAAGATAAGCAGCTTGAAGTAAAAAGGCTTGTTGAAGAAAAGAAAGGTGAAATCGGAAGAAAAAAAGATTCTGTGATTCACACAGAAAAAGTGATTTTTCAAAATAACAAAACAATTGAAAATTCTAAAAACGGCATTGAAGAATTTAATGCAAAAAAAGAGGACTGCGCAAAGGCAATTTCTCAAAAGGAAGAAAAAAAAGCTGCATTAGAAGAAAATTTAAATAAAGAAAAAGAAAAACTTGATAAAATTTTGCAAGAGGTGACAGGGCTTAATAAAACGGCAGATACTTATATTGAAAAAAGGGCTGTTTTAAGAAAAACTCTTGATGAAGTCAAAGAAGAAGAAAATGTTCTTTTAAAACAAAAACTCACCTTTGAATCTAAGCTTGAATTTTCAACAAATGAACTAAAAAATGCCAAAGAAGCAAAAGAAAACATTTTGTCAGGGCAAAAAACATTTAGTGAAAATAAAGAAAAATTGGAACTTTTGATAGAAAAGCTATCAAGTGAAATTGAAGATTACAAGGTGCTTCAAAAGCTGACTTTTGAAAGCTTGGATAAGGCAAAAAATGAATCTTCAGATGTTATGTATAATATTCAACTTTCAACAAGAAAAATCTCGGAACTAGAGGCAAATAAACGTGCCTTTAAGACATTCGGGCTTGGTGCAGGGGTTGAAACCATTATGGAAAGTGGTTTAAAGGGAGTACATGCTCCCTTGTCTCAGCTTGCAGATGTAGATAGTGAATACGCAGATGCCATAAATGAAGCTCTGGGCGGAAGGGCAAGGTTTGTTGTTGTGGAGAATGAACACACAGCATCTTCTGCAATTGAAATTTTAAAATCTCAAGGAAGGGACAGAGCAACCTTTTTACCGTTAAACAAGCTAAAACAGGCCCCGTCAAGACTTCCTTTGCCCAAGGAAAGAGGGGTTATTGACTTTGCAATTAACCTTATGGATTTTGATGATGAATATTTGAATGCTTTTTATTTTGCGCTGGGTGAAACTTTAGTTGTGGACAATATGGAAACGGCTAAAAAATTAATGGGAAAATATAGAATTGTCACTTTAGACGGTGAAATTTTTGAAAAATCAGGCGCAATAACAGGGGGCGCAAAAAGAAGAAATACTCCAACTTTTGGCAAACTTGACGATAAGGAACTTGAAACTTTTAAAAAGCGTCTTGTTGAATTTGAAAATAAGTACAAAGAACTTGAACACAAAAAAGACGAATTGGATAAAAAATTAATTAAAATAAGAGAAGATTATTCAAATGCCACAAATTCTTATAACGGCGCAAAAATAGAATTAAATGCTCTTGTTACAAGCAATTCTAAGTCGGAAGAACTTCTTGCCGTGCAGAATGAAAAAATTAAGCAGCTTGAACCGGAGATAAAAAGCTTAACTTCTAAATTGGACAAAATGGAAAATAACCATGTCGATATTATAGATAAAATTACTCACCTTCAAGATGAGATTAAAGAGGTTGAAAAATTTATTGATGAAGGAGAGCTAAACAAACTTAAAGACCTTACAAAAGGGACAGAAGACGCTATTAAGAAAATTGAAAAAGATATTTTAAATGTTGAAAATGAAATTTTAAGAGATAATCAAAATATTGTTTTTTATGACACTATGATTGCTCAAAAACTTTCAGACATTGAAAAACTACAGGGCGATAATATTCTCCTTAAAAAAGACAAAGAAAAATTTGAAGCTGAAATTTTAACCTTGAATACGGTTTTAATTGAACTTGAAGAAAAAGTGGTGGAACTTGGCAAAAATCTTGTGGAACTTCAAAATTTAAGACAGAACATTCAAGATGAACTTTTAAAAATTCAAAATAATAAAAATTTAATTGAAAATGAAATAGAACGCATAAAAGAACAAATTGAAAGTTCAAAAACAAGAAGGGGAGAAATTGAACCTCAATTAAAAGAACTTGTGGAAGAATTAAAACAAAAAGAAATTGATGTAAATTCACTTGAACAAACTGATATGACGGTGGATGAAATTACAAGCAAGATTTCTAAAATCCAAAAGAAAATGGATGAATTAGGGCTTGTTAATATGAGGGCAATTGATACTTACGAAGAAGTAATTAAAAGAGAAAAAGAACTTGAAGAAAAATTAAATACTCTTGAAAAGGAAAGAGTGGAAATTCAAAACAGAATGCAAGGGTATGAAAACCTTAAAAAAGAAACCTTTATTACAACATTTAACTCGATTAACACTCACTTTAGCGAAATCTTTACAAGTTTAACGGACGGCGTGGGCAAACTTGTTTTGGAAAATCCTGAAAACCCATTTATGGGCGGGCTTACTGTTGAAGGGCAGCAGAAGGATAAGAAAAAACAGAAGCTTGCAGGCATGTCGGGTGGAGAAAAAACCTTAATGGCGCTTTCTTTGGTGTTTGCAGTTCAAAGATATATGCCATCTCCTTTTTATGCTTTAGATGAAGTTGACGCTGCGCTTGACGGGTTTAATGTTGAACGTATCGCAAAAATGATAACTAAACAATCTGAGACCACACAGTTTGTTGTAATTAGTCAAAGGTCGCAGATGATTGAATCTGCCGACAGAATGATTGGGGTGACCCAAAAAGATAAGGGAGTTACAAAAATAAGCGGTGTTAAATTACAAAAACAAACCGCTAAGGAAGCTGTTGCCGTATGAACAATGCAATAAATTTTTACAACGATAATAAAAATGATGTGATAGCGCAGACGGGCGTTTACAACTCTAATTATGAATTTGAGATGATTTCAACCTTTTCAAATACGGCAGAAAACCCTGTGGATGCGATTGAAATTATCGTTAATATGGCAAAAACAGGCAAAATTGACCCGTGGAACATCGACATTGTAAAAGTGTATGATGAATATATGAAAAAACTTGCCGAATTAAACGCTCAAAATAATTTAAAATTTGTGGGGCGTGCTTTTTTGTTTGCTTCTATCCTTTTGAATTTAAAATCGAAGGTTTTAAACGGGCTATCCGTTATGGATTTTGAAGTTCAGGAAAATGAGGAAGATTTTCTTGATGATTATATGGACGGAGATTTTGAAACAGAACAATTAAAACTTCCTTCATCCAATGTTATTTCTTTTGATGAAGTTCTTCAAAGAAGAACAAGCACAAAACTGAATCATACAAGGGCAATTACTTTAAATGACCTTATTCGACATTTAGAATTTTACGAACAAATTGAAAAGAAAAGGGCATTAAAAAATAAACTTGAACGTCAAACAACAAGGGTTAAAAAGTATTCGAAATTAACAACCACCGATATTCTTGATATGACGCAGGATGAGTATATTGAAGAATTGGTTGATAAAATGGACCAAAACCTTACGAAAATTTTAGAGAAGGAAGAAAAAATTGAACTTTCTGACCTAAAAGTAATTGGTTTTTCAAAGCCTGCCGCCTATATTGCGATTTTATTTTTATGTTCAAGAGGAAAGTATGACATTGAACAAAAAGAATTTTACGGGGATCTTTATGTGAGATTGTCTTCAAAAAGTGAGGGTGAAATTCAGGCATGATAGAAAATTTAAAATCAAAAATAGAAGCTGTTTTGTTTGTTACTGCAAAATCAATGCAGCCTTGTGAAATTGCGGAAATTTTAAAGGCGAATGTTGAAGATGTGGAATCTGCACTTTTGGATTTAATGTTTGACTATTCTTCAAGAGAAGGTGCGCTTGAAATTGATGATGAAGACGGGTATATTATCCAAGTTAAAGCAGAACATCTTGATATAGTTGAAAAATTGTGCCCCGTTGAATTAAAACCTGCGGTTGTAAAAACTCTTACCGTTATTGCTCTAAAAGAGCCTATTCGCCAAACAGAGCTTAAAGAAATCAGATCCGGTGCGTATGAACATATTCAAGAGCTTCTTGAAAAAGGTTTAATTTCAAGAACAAAAGACAAAAACGGACGTTCTTTTAATTTAAAAACTACCCCAAAATTTGCGGAGTATTTCAAATTAAAAGGGGACGCTAAAACTCTTGCCAAACTTTTAGATACTACAAAAGAACTTAAAGATATGTAAATTATCTTGTACAAACGAAAAACTGATACATTTTTCTGGTAAGAGTTTCATCTTTTTTCATAAAAGATACCATTTCATCAATTAATTCATCTTGTTTATTGTAATATTCAAAAAGAAAAAGCTCATACGGGGCAACATTTAAGGCATTTGCAATTTTATCAAGAGTTATATGGTTTGGATAATTTTTACCATTTTCAATATTAGATAAACTTGGGGTTTCAATTTTTGCCATTTCTGCTAATTTTTCTTGAGTTAAACCTTGTTTTTTTCTTAGCTCTTTAATTCTTTTACCTAAAAGCTCTTTTATTTGCATATATTAAATTTCCTTACATTACTTATAATGTAAGCTTAAATTTTGATAAATATAATAGCCTATTAACTAATTTTTGGTTGATTTTTTATTATTGATACTATATTATGTTAATATATAGAATAATTTTAAGCTTAATTTATAGTTCAGGAGATAAATTTTTATGAAAAAAAATGGATTTACCTTAGCTGAAGTTTTAATAACGCTTGTGGTTATCGGAATAATTGCTATGATTTTAATTCCAAGTTTATCGTCAAGCATTCAAGAAAAAGTTTGGGATTCTCAAAGAAAAGCGCTTCATGCAAGGCTTGCACAAGCTCTGCCAATGCTTCCATATTTGGCAAGATACGGTAGTTATACAGAAACTTCAAATGCAGAAACGGGCAAAACAGATATAGTGGATAATTCTGCTGAAAGCTTTGTCACAGAAGGATTGAGCAAGGTTTACAAGGTTTTGGATGTTTGCAAAATGGAAAAAATGGAAAATTGCGGTATTTCAAGCAGTATTTTAAACGCATCCGGAACGGCAAGCGTAAGCACTAAAGTTTTAATGTCAGATATGATGCCGTGGCAGGGGAGTACAAAAAAGACAAAACCTGTCGCTTTTACCACAAGAAATGATGAAAGCATTCTTCTTTATTATAACCCTGATTGTACTGACCACACGGAATTTGCACATTATTCCCTTTCAAAAATTTGCGCCAATTTTATATATGATTTAAATGGGACAAAAGGCCCCAACCAAGTTGGGAAAGACGTGGGTGTTATAACCGCTTTTTATAATACAGAACCTGAAGTTGTTGCTCCGCTTGCTGCAACCAAAGACGTTTTAGGGCCTGCTTCGTTAGATGGAGAAGAAAATTCAAGCGCTTCAGAATTATGTCTTAAGGCTGATTTAAATTCAAGATTGCCAAGTAAAGAAGAACTTGTGTCCCTTTTTGCAAACAGACAGCTTTTCTGGCGCTATCCCAGCGGGTTGAGTAATGGTAATTATCTTTCAAATTCTCAAACGTCAGCCTCAAGTGTTTGGATTTTGATGAATAACGGCGGGGCTATAGGAAGAATGGAGACACGCTCAAAGAAAGAAAAATTAGGTGTTCTTTGTGTTAAAAAATAAAATTAAAACAGTAAAATAAATAAAAATTCAAAAATAAATAATTAAAATTGTTGTTGCCCTAAATTATTTTAATAATTTGGGGCAATTTTTATATTTAAAATGTTTTTATTATTTTGTAAGGACTTCCTTATAAAATAAACACATATGGAGTTTTTTAAAAAAGGTATTCAAGGAGAGAACCGATGAACATAGGCTTTAGCTCAAATATTAATTTAACAAATACAAAAGATTCTTCCAAAACGGATTTTTCGCCAAGCAAAGCTGCTGATACAAGTATTTTTGGCGAAAGAGAAGAATTTATGGGCACAAAAGCCAACACAGGTTTGATTGATAAAATGCAGACATTTTTTGAAAATCTTGAAAAAATGGATTACGACCCGAGGAACTCAATGTTTCCGGGGTATAGAGCATAGTTAATTCTTTTTCTTTTTTAGCTAAATTGCGATAAATAATTTTTTATTGTAGAATGGTTAAAAAAGGGGAAGAGTTTTTATGGAATTGGATGTAATCAGAAAAAAAGATATAGAGGTCGCAAATTTTATTGAAGCTGAATTAAAAAGGCAGCAAAATACAATTGAACTTATTGCGTCTGAAAATTTTACCTCACCTGCCGTTATGGCGGCGCAAGGCAGCGTTTTAACCAATAAATACGCAGAAGGCAAACCCTATAAAAGGTTTTATAACGGGTGCGAAAATGTTGATAAAATTGAAGAATTGGCGGTTGAAAGGTGTAAAAAGCTTTTTGGTTGCGACCATGCCAATGTTCAGCCGCATTCAGGTGCGCAGGCAAATATGGCAGTATTTTTATACGCACTAAAACATGGCGATACCGTTATGGGAATGGATTTATCAAATGGCGGGCACCTAACTCACGGCTCACCTGTTAATTTTTCCGGTCTTTATTTTAACATTGTTCCGTATGGTGTTAATGAAAATGGGGAAATTAATTATGATGAATTAGAAAAACTTGCCCTTGAAAACAAACCAAAATTAATTATTGCAGGTGCTTCTAATTATTCTAAAATTATTGATTTTGCAAGATTTAGAGAAATCGCAGATAAAGTTGGCGCTTACTTAATGGCAGATATTGCACACATTGCAGCTCTTGTAGCTGGTGGCGTACATCCTTCGCCTGTGCCATATGCTGATTTTGTGACAACGACAACTCATAAAACTTTAAGAGGGCCAAGGGGCGGTATTATTATGTGTAAACAAGAACACGCACAAGGCATAGATAAGGCCGTTTTCCCTGGAATTCAAGGGGGGCCTTTAGAACATGTGATTGCAGGAAAAGCAGTTGCGCTTTTAGAAGCTCTGCAGCCTGAATTTATAGAATATGCAAATCAAATTGTAAAAAATGCCAAAACCCTTGCAAGCACTTTAATGAATGAGGGAATTGATATTGTAGGTAACGGTACTGAAAACCACCTTATGACGGTTAATTTAATTAAACTTGATAGAACGGGTAAAGACGTTGCAAATGAACTTGAAGAAATTGGAATTACGGCAAATAAAAATACGGTTCCAAATGACCCTAAATCTCCTTTTGTAACTTCAGGGGTTAGAATTGGGGTTCCTGCCGTAACTACAAGAGGAATGAAAGAACCAGAGATGGTTGAGATTGGAAAAATTATTGCAGATTGTATTTTGAAAAAAGATAGCGTTCAAAATTTAAGAAAAAGAACTCAAGTTTTGTGTGATAATTTTCCCCTGTATCCTGAATTGAATTCAAAAGCAATTTGCTAAAAAATATGAAATACAAAAATACCCTTCATAATTTGAAGGGTATTTTTATTGGCAATTTTTTGTGACGGTTTTTGTTTATTATATTGAAGGATTTTTTATATGGAAAAAGTTAATTTCTCAATATCGTCAAATATAAATCAAACGGCGCCATGCAATAAAAAAGAACAAAAAGCACTCAACAAAGAAACAAATACTTTCAAAATTTCAAATGAATTAAATTCTCTTGCGTTTTGCGGCAAAAGCCAAGTTATTTCCCCTTATCAGAGAAAAATGAAAGAAAAAGAGGCATTAGACAAATATCTTCATATTGGAAACACTTCTTCAATAGAGGAAATTAAGGAGCTTTTAGAAAATGAATTTTTACAAGAACCGCAAAGGGCAAGTCTTGAAAAAACTCTAGAAGAAAGACTTGAAGAAGGTGGACTTGATAACCCTTATAAAGTGGTGTTATCTGACAAAAAAGATACAAAAGCAACCGTTATAAGGGCGTATGATAAAAATGAACATAAAATGCGCTATTATGAGATTGTGGATTCTTCAATAAATGATACTTCATCTGATGAAAAGGGAGATAATCTTGCTTTAAGAAGCCATGCAGAATCCCCATATTCTGCCTTTATGAAGGAACTTCAATTTAATGGAGAAGAAAAGAAAGAAAAAATTAAACAAGAGTATCTTGATAAAAAAGATGAAAAATATGGAGATGGGGGTATTCTTTGTCTTTTAGATAAATGCTCCATTCATAAAATTGGTCTTGATGAAAATAAGACTTTAGGAGAGCTTTTTAATTCAAAAGAAGAATATTTAGATGCCGTTTTGAATAAGGCAGAAGATATTTTAGCAGAAGAAAAAGAGATATTAAGCTCTTATTCTCCTTGCAAAGATGAGCATGTTTTTTATAGGGGTCTTGGCTACAGCCCTGTTATTCCAGAGATTGTAAAACTTCACAAGGAAATAGACACTTGGTCTGATGGGGATGTTGTTGTTCCTCATTTCAACCCAATGTTTGTTACCTCTGATGCTAAGACGGCAGAATTTTATTTAAAAGAAAACCAAAATCATAAAAATGTACTTTTTAGAATTAAAACTCCAAAAGGTGCAAAATTTGGGTACACTAAAGGGGCGGGGTCAGAATGTATATTGCCTTCAAAAGCCAAATTCAGGTGCTTTGGAAAAGTTAACAAAGGCAATTTAGAGATTGTTAATTTAGAATATTTACCCGAATAATCGCCTTTATGTGTGCTATAATTCTATGGATATGAATATAGCGGAATTATTTTTTAAAAAAGATGTAAAAAAGAATATTCAAAAACAAAAAATTCAAATTGAAAACGGGGTTGAATATTCATATGTAAAAACAAAAAATGCAAAATTTTTAAAAATTGCAATTAAGGGTGGGGATAAAGTCAGGGTTACTGTGCCTTTCGGGTGTTCCTTTCAAGAGGCAGAAACATTCGTTTGCAAGAAAAAAGATTGGATAAAAAGTCATATTGAGCGTTTTGAATTTTCTAAAATAGATGAAAATTTTGAAACAAAAACGGGAAATTTAATTATAACAGGGGGCTTAACAGAAAAACCCGTGATTAAAAAAACGGGTGGAGTTGTTCAATTTATTTACCCTATCGGGAGTGATTTTTATTCAGATGAAAATCAAAAAATGGCAAAGCTTGCAATAAAGGCGGCTTTAAAAATAGAAGGGGAAAATTATCTTCCAAAAAGATTAAAGGAATTGGCGGAAAAATTTAATTTTAAATATAAAAAAGTTTTTCTAAAAACGCAAAAAACCCGCTGGGGGAGCTGTTCTTATTTTAACAACATTAATTTAAATATAAATTTAATGACCCTGTCTGATGATTTAATTGATTACGTTTTGGTGCATGAATTGTGTCATACAAAAGAAAAAAACCATGGGGTAGGGTTTTGGAATTTAATGGAAAAATGCATGCCTGATGCTAAAAAATTGAGATATGAATTAAAGAAAAAAGAGTTTATTGTTTAGAATTGCGGATTTTTTTAAAATAGGAAAGCAAAACTTCTTCGCACTCTTTTTCCATAATTCCGCCATAAATTTGAATATTTTTGCCGTATAGCTTATCCAAGTTTAATTTTGAGCCAAAGGCACCGTATTTTTCATCATATGCGCCAAAGTATACGTTTTTAATTTGGGAATTTAAAATTGCCCAAGCACACATCGGGCAGGGTTCAAGCGTAACATATAAATTACACCCCAAAAGCCGCCAAGAGTTAAGTTTTTTAGCTGCTTTTTTAATTGCAACCATTTCCGCATGAAGGGTGGGGTCATTTTCTTTTTCTTTTAAGTTGTGTCCTGTTGCAATAATTTCGCCTTCTTTTTCAATGACACACCCTATTGGCAGGTCAAATTCGGATTTTTTTGCTTCATCAAGCGCAAGTTTCATAAAATTATACATCAATTGCACTTTCATCCTGTTCAAAATCGTTTTTAAATTCTAAGCAAACAGTAAAATTTTCGTCTGCTTCTATGGAAATATTAATGTTCATTGCATCGCAAAGTCCTTTTACGATGTACAGACCAAGCCCTGTGCCCCTTGTTGTTCTTGTTAATTCAGAGTCAAGGCGGGTAAATTTATCATAAAGCTTGTCTATCATCTCGGGCGGAATGGGTTCTGTTTTGTTTGAAATTTTAAAAATTACACCTTCGTCTTTGTTTTTTATAGAAATTTTGATAGGTTCATTATTTTTGTTATATTTAATTGCATTGTCGCAAAGGTTGGTTATAACTTGAATAAGCCTGTCGTGGTCTGCATAGACAAGGTTTAAATTTTCTTCAATATCTGTTATAAATTCGGTGTTTGTTGTGTTTGAGTGAACTGAACAAAGTTCGGTTATTTTATCCAAGCTTACAAATTCGGGCGATATCGAAAGATGAAAACTTTCAATATCAGGGATTGTAAGTAAGTCATCCACCATAGAGGACAATCTTTGCGCCTGTTGCTTTATTATATGAAGGGACTTTTGTTTTATGTCTTCATCAAGCACAATATCTTGTCTCATTAATCTTCCTGCATAGCCTATAATGCTTGTTAAGGGGGTTCTAAACTCATGGCTTATTGCGCTTACAAGGCTGTCTCTGTATTCATTTAAGCGTTTTAATTCAAGGTTTTTTTCAGAAATTTCTGAATACGCTTGAGATACTTTTCTTGTCATATAGTTAAATTCTTTTTCAAGAAAAACAATTTCGTGGGGTGTAAAAATGCTTTTTAAAAGCCTGATTTTTCTATCGTAGCTCCCTTTTGAAATGGCGGTAATTCCTTTAAATAATTGTCTTATATTTATGTATAAATAATAGGTGTAAAGCCCAACTGTAAGCAAAATGCAGCTTGCGGCAAGAAGAAGGGATAATACAATTTTGCCCCGTGCTTTGTCTATCGTGTTTTTTGTAACCGAAGGGCGAGTCATTACAACTGTTGTCCACTCAGGTGAAGTTGACTTATAATAAGCTATGGGTTGATTTTTAATTTTGGAAATCAAGACCCCTTTGTTTTTTTGAAGTTCTTTTGGGAGAGTTTTTAAAATTTCTTCAGTGTTTGTGTTTTTGCTGTCATTTGAGGTGACAAGCGTCATGGTGTTGTCAAAAATAAAAATAGATTGGAAGAAATTGTTTGCTTTGTCGTTTAAAAGAAAATCAATTTCAGAGAGTTTAAGGTTGCCTGTTAAAACTCTATTTTTGTCTATTTTTGCGTAAAGTTTTATTGTTTTATTATCGGGGTTATATTCAAAATCGTCAGAATTGTCTGAATTTGAGCTAATTACCGCTAAATTTGTATATTTTTTGGATTTATTTTCAATTTCGTATAAATATTTATTTTTTAGATAAGTTGTAGGCATATCTTCAAGTGCGGTTGCAATGTAGGAAAATTCCTTATCCGAACTTAAGATATATCTTTGCGTACTGTCTGCAACGTATTTTGATGTAGATACGGTGCTGTAATTTAATTCTTTCCTTACAGACTGTTGAGAAATGTTTGAAATGATAAGCCCAATTGTGACAAAAGGCACAATGACTGCAAAAAGAAGGACAATTATAATTTGTTGAACAATTCTAAGTCTTCTCAAACATCCCCCTCAAAGCCAAACGGAGTAAGCTTATAGCCGACATTTGTGACTGTGTGAAGGTATTTTGGGTTTCTTGAATTTTCTTCAATTTTTTGTCTTAAGCCGCCCACATGAACTCTTACCATTCGTACGTCTTCATCTGAGCCGTATCCCCAAACTTCATCCAAAAGGGTTGCAAGTGAAACAGGTTTGTTTAAATGTTGCATAAGACAGTATAAAATTTCAAATTCCGTGGGCGTTAATTTAACTTTTTTGCCTTCAATAATTGCTTCAAGGGAATCTGCCAAAATTTCAATTTGTCCTGCTCTTAAAATTTCTTTTTCGGCGGAAACTTCAGAGCTGTTAGAGTTCCTTCTTAAAAGCGCCCTTATTCTAAGAAGCACCTCTTGAATTTCAAAAGGCTTTACAAGGTAATCATCGGCGCCTTTATTGAAACCTTCAGTTTTATCTTTGATGGAGCCTTTTGCCGTCAACATTAAAATTGGAATATCGGGCTTTACAAGGCGAATGTTTTTGCAAACGTCATATCCGTCCATTTTGGGCATCATAACATCAAGCAAAATTAAGTCATAACTATTTTCAAGCGCTTTTTTGAGTGCGATTTCTCCATTTTCTGCACAATCTACGCTATAGCCCGAGGATTGAATGTCAAAAACAAGTAAATCTCTTATTTGCTCATCATCGTCCGCAATTAAAATTCGCTTATTTGTGTTCATTTTTTATATGCCTTTTAAATTTATTTTTTATATATGGTTTTATTGCAAAAAATAAAAATGGCATTGCAACAAAACAGACAATTCCTTGAATAAGAAATTCTTCAGGAAATTTAAATGCAATAACTGCCGTAAAAAAGGCAGAACCTGCAAGCACTAAAGGAAGTGTCCTTAAGGTGATAAGTTCAAAAAACAGGAAAATAAAACCTGCGATTGTCCAGTATTGATAAGGTTCCATATATGCCCTTACATTACTCATTACATAAAAAAAGTATATGTTTTTGAGAGATTGAAGTCAAGAAAACATATACTTTTATTAACTATCTTGAGGTGATAACTCTTGCACAGTGTACACCGGATGCAGAAGCTTGCATTAAGCCTCTTGTAACCCCTGCGCCATCACCTATTGCAAATAAGTTTTTGATTTCTTTGGATTCAAGCTCATTGGTTAATTTTGGTCTTGCTGAATAGAATTTAACTTCAACCCCGTATAAAAGAGTATACCTTGAAGCAACTCCGGGGGCGATTTTATCAAGTGCATAAAGCATTTCAATAATGCTCAAAAGCTGTCTGTATGGTAAAACAAGACTTAAATCCCCAGGTGTTGCGCACTCCAAGGTGGGTTTGATTATGCTGTCTTTAATTCTGTCTTTGGTAGAGCGTTTTCCATCCAAAAGGTCGCCAAACCTTTGAACTAAAACCCCGCCTGCAAGCATGTTTGCAAGGCTTGCAACATGTTGACCATAGGCAATCGGTTCTCTGAAGGGTTCTGTAAATTTCTTGGAAACAAGAAGGGCAAAGTTGGTGTTATCTGTTTTTTTATCTGCATAACTGTGACCGTTTACGGTTTGTATACCGTTATAGTTTTCGGAAACAACTTCGCCGTTGGGGTTCATACAGAAAGTTCTAACTTCATCGCCGAAGGTGGGGGAATAATAAATCAATTTTGATTCGTAAAGTCTGGATGTAATTGGTTCCATAACTGCGGCGGGTAATTCCACACGAACACCAACATCTACTGCGTTATTTACAAGTTCAACTCCGTTGTTGATTAATTCTTTTGAAAGCCAATCTGCGCCTTCACGCCCCGGAGCAACAACAACGTAATTTGCTTCAATTGTTGTGCCGTCACATAAGGTGACACCTTCAATTTTGCCATTTTCAATGTTTAATTTGTCCACGGTTTTGTTGTTAATGATTTCAATTTTATCCATTAGGTAGTCTTGCATATGTTTTAGAACAACAAGGCTTTTTTCTGTGCCCAAGTGTCTTACTGGAGAGTGGACAAGTTTTAATTCGGCTAAAGTTGCGGCACGTTCAATATCTAAAAATTCATTTTTGTTTCTTCCGTATACAACTTCGGTTGCGCCGTGTTCCAAATAAATATCATCACAATATTGAATTAATTTTTCAACATCATTGAAACTCATATAATCGACTAAATGTCCGCCAACATCGGGGGTTAAGGTTAATTTACCGTCTGAAAAAGCGCCGGCGCCGCCCCAGCCGCACAATAGTCCACAAGTTTTGCAGGAAGGGCACGCTTTGTGTCCGTTTCTTAATAGGCAAACACGATTTTCAATTTTTGCCCCTTTTTCAATAAGAACAACTTTCCAGTCGGGTTTGGATTTTACGATTTCAAGAGCCGTAAAAATTCCTGCAGGGCCCGCACCTATTATAGCAACATTATACATTTTTTTACCTCAGTCAATATACAAACCAGTTAAGTTTAACAAGAACAAACTTTTTTTTAAATATTTTGAAGGATTTTTTTACAATTAATTAAATTTTTGTTATAATTTGGTCTAGATTGGAGATTGTCAAATGAACGAATATAAAATATTGGATTATGTTCCTACCGTAATTGAAAACTCGTCAAGGGGCGAAAGGTCTTTTGATATTTTTTCAAGACTTTTAAGAGAAAGAATTATTTTTCTTGGTTCAGAGATAGATGACGATGTTGCAAATTCAATTGTGGCGCAGCTTTTGCTTTTGGATTCGGAAAACCCTGATAAAGATATTATGCTTTATATAAATTCTCCGGGGGGTGTTATAACCGCAGGCATGGCAATTTTTGATACAATGAAATTAATTAAAGCGGATGTTTCAACAATTTGTTTGGGCGATGCTGCATCAATGGGCGCATTTTTGTTATCTGCGGGCACAAAAGGAAAAAGGCTTGCTCTTCCAAATGCCAGAATTATGATTCATCAACCCTTAGGGGGTGCTAAAGGTCAGGCAACTGATATTGAAATTGAAGCAAAAGAAATTTTAAGAATGAAAAATATGCTCTCAGGTTTATTGGCAGAACATACGGGCCAAACGATAGAAAAAATTAAGGAAGATACAGAGCGTGACAATTTTATGACTGCAAAAGAAGCTCTTGAATATGGCTTAATTGATAAAATTGTTGAAAAAATTTAAAATTTGACTGTTTAAAAATTTGTCCCTTTTTGTTTAAAAGGGGCATTTTTTTGTCTTATATACAATAAACAGTTGATTTTTCTTAATTCCATAACAGTTATTTGCGATTTTTTGCGATAATAAAAATGCCCAATTAAAAAAATATCGGAAAAATAAAATGACTGAAACTTTGCTTGAAAAACCCCTAAATAATGAAAAAATTCCCCAAACGAAGCTTGAGCTTGCGACAAAATATCATCAGGATTTTCTTTTGAAATCTTCGGGGGAAGATTTGAACAATGCGATTAATTATTATATTGAAGCAATTAAAGAAAATCCAAACGAAATAAGCGCATATTATAGACTTGCGCTTTTAATGTATGAAAACAAGCAAATAAGCATAACATCAGCTATTGCTCAATGTGCCAAGGCAGTTGAACTTGATGGAAATAATCCTGATGCTAGAATTTATTTGGGATATTTTCTTTCTTTGAACGGGGAAAAACAAAAAGCAAAAAATGAATTTAAATATGCAATGAAATTAAACCCAAAGGTTAAAGGGCGTACAAAACTTGTAATGGCGCTTGAACTTTTAGAAAAACAGGGTGGTGTTTTTAATTTTCTAAAAGGGTCTTATTATATGGCGTCTGCTTCTTTGCTTAGCCTTTTTGACGGGGCTGCAAGAAATATGTTTGCTAAAAATTTGGTAAATGAAATTAAATATTTTAAATATACTACGATTGGTAAAATTTTAGAAAAATTCAAGTTTGACAAAGACGCCTATCAGGTTTATTCAAATGCTTTGGATGAAACTAAAAATGCACCTGAGTTTTACAAAAAAATGGCAAATATTGCAATTAAAAAACAAAGACCAAAAGTTGCAATGCAATGTTTTGAAAATGCAAGCAAACTCTCTAATAATGCTCCTGATTCTCTTGTAAATGTTATTGATTTTATGCAAGAAGCGTACCCTGAAAAAATTGATGAGTTAATTGAATATTACAATTTGCTTGTTTTGAAATTGCCTGAATTTTCAAGACCTTATTATGAACTTGGACATCTGTATTTAAAAAAAGAAGATTACATAAACGCAACAAACGCTTTCAGGCTTGCGCTTGAATATGAAGCGGAAAATCCTTTTTATTTAAATTCTCTTGCATTTGCATACGTTCAATTAGAACAGTATAAAACTGCGATTGATTTATATAAAAAGGCAATTGAAAAAAATCCCGATAATGAGTGGACATCTGTTGTGGCACAGGCATTAGCTGCAATTTATTATAAAATTGAGAATGACAATGAAGCTGCAATTGCAACTTTGGAATATGCCCTTACGCTCACAAAAGAAAAAGCGCAAATATACAATCTCTTTGGAGATATATATTTTGATGATAACAATATGGAATATGCAATAAAATATTATAACAGCGCACTTATGGAAGGGGCGAAGGACGCTAAAATATATGCAAGACTTGCAATGGCATATTATGAAAACAATTTTATACAAGATGCAATTGATTGCTACAACCATGCAATTGAGGAAAATCAAGAATATGACATAGCTCATAACAATTTAGGCGTTATTTATCTTGATTCCCTTCAAGATGTTGATTCGGCATTTATGTACTTTGAGCGTGCGATTGAACTAAATCCCGCTTATATGCTTGCTCATTTCAACCTTGGAAGATGTTATGAAGCATTAAATAAAAAAGTTGAAGCTGCAAGAGAATATCAAAGGGCAATTGATATAAACAGGGAAACTTCAGAAATTGACGAAGAATTAATACAGGAAAAATTGTATAATTTGTTTGAAGCATGAGTGAATTTATAGGCAAAATTGTTAGTTTTACAAAAAACACAACGGTTAGAATTATCTCTTTTCTTTTTGTTGTGTGCTTTATTGCAAGTTTTTTTGTTTTTCCTGATTTTTACAAACAAACTTGGGATAAAATTCAAAGTTTTTATTATGTTTACCTTGGGGATAAAGCTTATAAGAAACATCAGCCACAAAATGCAATTAATAATTATACAAAGGCGCTTTCCCTTTATTCTAAACACACAAAAGCTCGTTATAACCTTGCAAATTTGTATGTAGCTTATGAAGATTATTATTCTGCCATTGAAAATTATCAAAAAACTCTTGAGCTAAAACCTGATTTTACAGTTGCAAGAATTGATTATGCAATTGTTTTGGCGGAAGCTACTTTTAATTATGATAGAGCCATTGAAGAATATAAAAAGGCAATTGAAATTAAGCCTAAATGGATATACATTCCTTTTATTGAGGATGATAAAAAAACTTATAAGCGCAACCAAGGAATTGCCTATTACAACGAAGGGTTAGCTTGGAGAGGTAAATCTTTAATGTTTGCACAAGACAGGAATAAATATTCAAAATATTTAGAAAATGCGATTGAGGCTTATTCAAATGCGCTAAATTCTATTAAAGATTATGATGTTTATTACAATTTAGGAATTGCAAATCAGCTTTTGAAAAGAAATTATGCAGCGGGTAAAAACTATTGTACGGCAATTGAAATGGAGCCTATGAATTATGAAGCGCATTATAATTTGGCAATTCTTCTAAATTCTATGCGCAATTATAAAGATTCAATTGAAGAATTTAAAAAGGCAGGTCTTTTATTAAGTTCCAAAGGGGACGGAAACAAAACAAGATATATTTTTGATGTTTTAAACACAGTTTATCAAAAATTGGCACAAGACCCCGAGTATAAGGATACCCTTTTTGATATGTCGAATAATGAGGGTAAAGTTACATACATTGATGGAAAAATTGTTTTATCAGAAGAATTTGATAAAGCAATGTTAGATAATTTTAAAACTTGTGCAAATAAAGAAATTTTTGAAAGTGAAGGAGAACTTGGACTTTAATGGTTGAATATAAAGTTTTATATAAAATAATGTGTGAAATGACAACCGTCTTTGAAAGTTCAACAACCCCTCAGGAACTTATTTTGGGGCTAAAGCAGGTTTTTAAAAGTTTCTCTTCTTTAAATGAATTAAACATTTACCTTTTTGATAAAACTCTAAACTCTTTTAAAAATTTTGCAAAGCCTTGGGAATTTCTTTCTAATGATAATGCAACTCTTGAACTTGAAGAAAAATTTAAAGAACTTTTGTCGGGAAAAGAATATATAAAAACGGAAAAATCGCTTTTTTTCCCTTTATTTGCTCAAGGAAAATTGAGTGGCATAATTAAGGCAGATGTTTCTTTTTATGATGATTTAGTTGAGCAGATTTTACCTTTATTATCAAGGCAAATTTCTCTTGCAGTTTTGCATTTAACATATTTTGAAAGTGCCAAAAACAATGCTAAATTTTATGAAGCTATAAAAAATATAATGAAAATTACAGAAACCCAATACGATTTAAGTTACGTATTGCCAATTATGGGCGAGATTATTGACGGGTTTATAAGAGAACATTTAATTTATATTTTTATGAAAAAATCAAAGACATATAAATTGATTTGGCCAAACAAATGTCTTGTTCCAAATATAAAAGAGTATTTTCAAGAAATTAAAACAACTCCCATTATAAAAGAAAACGGCAAAACGTGTGTTTTTCCTTTAATCGAAGGAAAAAAACCCTTTGGTGCAATTGTTGCATATAACCCTGTTGAGCCGTTATCTGAAGGTGAAATTAAATATCTGGAGCAACTGTCCGTTCAAGCTTCAGTTACTGTCACAAAGGCAAAAGAATATATGAAAGTTCTTGAAAATGCCACGTTGGATGCATTGACGGGGCTTAATAACAGGCATATGTTTTATCAGAGGCTTGATGAGGCAACTTCCAACGCAAAAAGGCAAAAGACCCCTTTATGCTGCATTATGACTGATATTGACTTTTTTAAATCCGTAAATGATAAATACGGACATGCGGTCGGAGATTTGGTTTTGAAAACAGCAGCAAAAACAATTAAAAAAGAATTAAGACAATACGACATTGCATCAAGATATGGTGGAGAAGAATTTGCAATTTTACTTCCAAATACCCCTCTTGAAGAAGCCTATAAGGTGGCTCAAAGGTTGAGAAAACAAATTGAAAAGAAAAAAATAAATATATCTGAATATAAAATTGACGGGGTGGAAGAAATTTCAATTACAATTTCTTTGGGGGTTGCCCTTTATGATGATAACACTATGCAGGATTCTTCACTTTTGTACAGGGCTGCGGACAAAGGGCTTTATATTGCAAAAGAAAGCGGAAGAAACAGGGTTGTAATCCCATAAATTTTGTGCGATTTTATTATAAAAAATTTAGCTGCAAAAAAAATTATTTTTGGTTTTTAATTAGTTATCTTTTTTAAGGAAATAAAAATGAGAATACACCGTTTGGAATTTTCTCCCGCACTTGGGGTTAGAAAATTTCAAAACAAAGATAATCAAACAACTCCAAATGCGCAAAGCAGTTCTTTGGATTTTTCCATGCAGAGAAGCAGCAGCATTTACCCTGCAAATTTTGGGATGTCTTTTTTAGGTGTGAAAAAAAGTACGGGTAATTTTGAATTAAAAAATATATACGGCTTGAAGTGTCCTTGCTGTGGGGATACTATGGTGACAGAAAAGCAAATTAAAAGTTTTGCGCAAAGAGTTAGCGGGAAAAATGGTGAAAACCTTGTGAATGCTCTTATGACGGGTATGGAATATTATAAACCGCTTGAAGCCAGTGTAGTTGAAAATATTATAGAATGTTCTAGAGAAAATCCACATTTAACTTTAAAACAAATTATGCAAAAGCTAAGCACGCTTTCAAAGAAAGGACTTGAAGAAAAGCAATTATCCATTATTAATCAGATGAGAGAAATTGCTCAAGGACTTGATGAAGAAAAAAGAAAACTTGTGAATGAACTTTTGGATGAAACAATTAAAAAAATTAATGAATCAACCGATGAAGATCACTTCAAACGCACAATTTTTATAGATGAAATAAATGCAATCGAACATTCAGGCAAAGAAAATGAAATTTTTGACGAATTAAACGACCTTGCTGTTGACCTTCCAAACACGCATACGGATACGGAAGCGTTTTTTGTAAAATTTGCAAGAAAATCCGAAACTGAAATTGCAAAAAGACTTCTTTATCCTTCCGCAATAACAACAGAACACATTAAGCCAAAATCTGAAAACGGGAAAAATTCGACAGATAATTACATTCCTCTGTGTGGTGCGTGCAATTCGACAAGAAGCAGCACCCCATATAACGAGTGGATTAAACTTCATCCTGAAATGGTGTTAAATCTTCAAAATTTTATAAATGTTATTTATCCTTTAATTGTAAATGGAAATTTTGCAGGTTATGAACAGTATCACACTTATATTGATGATGTCATAAGAACTTTTGCCAAAGAAACAAACGGCGAGCTTATTTTAACAAAGCCAAACGGCGAAGTTGTTGATTTAGATGAGAGTGAAGACATAGAGGATGAAGAAGAAAAAACTCTAACAATTGAAGAACAAAGAGAAAAATGGCTTGAAGAAAGCAATTTCTATTATGCAAAATTAAGCGAATTGTATGACCTAAAACGTGAGTTGGACAGCGATAGAGAATATCATTTGATTGTGAAATATTCCGAACTAACTAAAGAAAAACAACTGGCAAGAGAAGCAAAGAAAATGGCAAGTTGGCGGCTCACGGAGAAAAAAAGAAAAGTTAAAATGATGGAAGCTTCTCTTGCGAAAAAAGAAAAAGATGATGAGGTGCCCAAAAAAGAAATCGAGCTGTTTAAAGAAAAACTTGCAGCCGAGAGGGAAAAATTACAAAAAGCAGATATTGAATATAATGAAAGACAAGCAAAACTTGAGGAGATAAAAAACAATATTAAGCTTATTGAAGGCAAAATTGTTTTCCCTGAAGCCCTACAGGCTGATATGGATGAAATCAGCAAAACAATTGCACAAATTAATGAAATTAAGATAAAAATTCAAAAACTTGAAGAAGATATCGAAAATGAGCCTATAAAGCGTGATGAGCTTAGGGATATTGAAAGTGAAATTTCTTTCAGACGTGATGAAAACGAAAGAAGAGAAGCACGGATTGACCTTAAATCAAAAAGTGAGCAAAAAGCTCTTGATAAATACAGAACTCTAAAAGCAAGAGAAGAATTTCTTGAAGCCTTTAATGTTGCAAATTTTGTTTCTTTATACAGAACTAAAAAAGTATCGCCCGAATTTGTTATTCAAGATGCAAAAAAGATGAATAAAGCTAAACTTGAAGAATTAATCAAAACGTCAGATGTGGCAAGGTGGGCTTATGAAAACGATGAAATAAAAGATTTTGAGGCGCAGGCAGATATTTTAAGAGAAGAAATCGAGGGGTATAAAAACAAACATGCAGAACTTTTATCTTTGCAGGGTAAGCTTTCTCAAATAACAAAAAATCAGGGTACAGCTCCAGCCTTAAAGAAAAAATACGAATCCTTGAGGGCAAGAAAACTAAATGCAGATAGAAAATTTGCGAATATTGATATTGCAAAGCGCATTGAAGCATATGAAGAATTGGCAGAAAGCGCTATGGTAAAATATTCAGAAAGTTTTGAAGTCTAAAATTAACACTCAAATTCAAGCGTTGATTTTGGATAGTTAAAATCTTCAAAAATATCTTGATTTCCTTTAAAATCTTCAGCTTCTGGTGCCGATGAATTAAAAATGTTTCCAATAACGCTGTTGTATGTAAATGGGGTATAGGGATTTTCTTCATTTGTATTAAAAGAAATATTTTTTACTTCTTTGTTGTAATCATAATTTCCAAATACGGAACTTGTATCACTTGATATGGATGAAAGCCCTTCTTGTGGGGTGTATGTTAAGCTGCCTGCGTTTTTCAGGGTAAAATTTAATTCTTCTGGCATAAAAAATCCTTTTTCTCTCTTATATTTTAATAAAGTAAAATTCTTTTTAAAAATTGCTAAATTTGTTGCAGAATTATTTGAAAAAGGGCATATATAAGGAAAATTACAACAACTGTTCCAAGCTGTTTTATGTAATATTTTGGAGAGAAAAGGTAACATATAAAAGCAAGGCAATCTATTGAGGCTATAACTTTTGTGTGGGTGTCAACAGGAATGAAAAAACTTGGAAAAAATCTCATTATAAGGTAGGGTAAAAATGTTACCTCTACTATTGCAACAAATAATAGCCCCGTGCCGATAAGATAAAAAAGTCTGTTTCTGTCAGTACCCATAAAGTTTATTTTAACACAAAATTAATCAAAAGAAGTTTGGTTAAGAACTTTGTTTAGTTCTTCATTTCTGTTTATTAATTCTTCAAGCGTGCCTTTGTCTTTAATTGTGCCTTCTTCAAGGTAGATGACCATGTCGCATTCTTTTAAGGTTGAAAGCCTGTGAGCAATTGAGATGATTGTCTTTTTCCCTTTTAATTTTAATATGTTTGAGATAATTGTGTTTTCAAGGTTTATATCTAAAGAAGATGTTGCCTCATCCAAAATTAAAATTTCAAAATTTTTGTAATAAGCTCTTGCAAGGCAAACCCTTTGTTTTTGACCGCATGAAAGTTCTGTTTTTGAATTAATGTCAATTTCGCCCCCTGCAAATAAAAGGGCTGCTTTTGCACGTTCTTTGTCAACATCGGTTTCTCCCCAAGCGATATTTTCTAAAACGCTGCCGTCAAACAGTGTTCCTTCTTGCGGAAGAAACGAAACAAGATTTCTTAAAGAGAACAGATTTTCTTTTGTGATTTTTGTATTGTCTACATAGAAATTTCCTTCATCGGCTGAAAATATGCCTGAAAGTATATTTGCAAGAGTTGTTTTCCCTGAACCCGATGCGCCTATAATTCCTATAAATTCTCCTTTTTTGACGGTTAAATTAATGTTGCGGACACCTTTTTTATTTTCATAATTAAGTCCGACATTTTCAAGTTTAAGTTCATTGTCAAAGGGGATTTTATCTTGTGTTTCAATGTTTTCTTCTTTATATTCAGCGATGATTTTATAGTTTTCTAAAAACCACTTAACCTTTTGTTCTGAAGCACTTATTGCATAAATTGAACCTATAATTTTATTTAATTGGGGGACAAGTCTAAGGACAATAAGCGTAATTGCGGCAAGTGAAGATATTATAATTTCTTTAGATGAGCCGCTTCCAAAGGTTATTGTCATTACCATGATTAAAAATGAAAAAATAACTCCAATTTCAGTTACATATAAGGGGAAATTTCCATATGAAATTCTTTTTGCAAAGTTTTCAGAAAGTTTTTCTGAAGAATTAATAAGGTGCCAAGCAAAGAATTTTTGTTTGTTTGCGGTAATAATTTCTTTTTGGGATTTAATAATAAAATTTGTGTTGTGATATAAATTGTTTTCAAGTTTTAACCCTATGTCGCCCAATTTGCGTGCTTTGTTTTTAAAAAATAAATTTTCAAAAAAGACAAAGATAAGAATAAAGCTGACGGATAAAAATGCACCCAGCGTAAATTTATAAAAAAGAAGCCCGATAATAAAAAGCGCCACTATAAAATTTGCAAATAAAATTATACACCTTAGCATAAATTCAAGTGAGATCGCTCTGATTGAAGAAGACAAAAGCGCTTCTTTATCTCCGTATGGAATTTTCATTGTGTCTTTATATGGGGCATATAAAAGTTTTTTTATGACAATTGAGGTGACATAATTTGACCAATTTTTTGTGAATTTATTTTGAGAATGAATATAGAGCATCATAAAAATGTTTTTAAAAATAAAAACACTTATCATCAAAAGAGAAAGAATAAAAGCAATTTTAAGTTCGGGCATATTTGGCATAAATTTGTGACATAAGTTTAAAATTGCCTGCCCACTTGAGCTGGAAGAAGAAGTTAAAATAAGCATTACAGGGAAAATCATTGCAATACCTAAAAGTTCAAGAAAGCCCCCAACGACAGACATAATAAAAAGCCCAATCATTGTTCTTTTAAAGCCGTAGTGAAATTCTTTTAAAAGCTGTATGAAATAATATAAAAACAAAAAAACCTTCTTCTTGCAAATAATCTTCCTAACAATTATACTCTTAATTATGGGTATTATGTCAAGTAAAGATGAATTTTACTATATTGGGCTTTCGGTGGCTTCAAATTCGGCACATTCAAGCGCAGTGTGCGTTATTAACAGATATAAAGAGATTGTGCTTATTGATAAACTTTATTTTACGGATGATATTAAGCTTTTTTTTGAAAAGTCTTTTTATGTTAATAATTCAATTTTAATGGTTGGGCTTGCGCCTGATGAGACTTTGCTTGACGGGAAATGGCGCATTCATTGTAAAAATTATAAAACTTTAGATGGCAAATTTAATGTTAATAGAAATAATTGGGTAAATCGCCTTGATGCAAGGCTTAAAGACTTTTTCTTTGAATTAAATGAAACTAAATGCAAGGTTTTAAGGTGCAATCCTTCTCTTTTAAGACAATATTATGGGCTTTTCCCCGATTATCTTGAAAACTCTTCTCTTGATTGTAAAAATTTTCAGGCAGGATTGAAGATAAAATATGGTTTTTCGGAAATACCCGATAATCTGCTTCCTATATCAAGCCTTGAAGCTTTGTTGTTTGCGCTTTTTGCTTATGATATTTCAAACAACAATGTTAAAACAAAAGACATTTCAAATTTCTGCGGGCTTAGGGTTGTGAACCCTGTTTAGCTTCTTTTTTCTTATCAAGTGAATCTTTAATATATTTGGCTGCAATTGCTCCGCCAACAAGTCCTATTGCTTCAAATATGTACGTTAAATATCCAAGTCGGTTTGCATTTTTTACTTTTTTAGCTAAATTGGGGCTTAAAAGTTGCGAGGTCCATTTGTTTGCCTTTAGACTTGCTCTTGCTTCTTCTAAAAGGGTAGGAAGTGCTCCAGCAAGTGCTATGGCAGGTGCACCTTTCCTTAAAGCGTTTTTAAATTTTTGCCCTTTGGTTAATTCGCACCCGTCTTTTGCCTTTTCTTCTTTAGTTACGGCGGGAAGAAATGCAGCTATTGTGCTGAGCGCCAATCCTAATTGCCTTGAATTTTGCATTGCTCTCCAAAAGGTTGAATTAAGGCGGTTGTGCGCATGCCCCATTTCATGGAAAATTGTCAGGGGAAAGGACTCTCTATTTGCAAAAATTCTATTTGTATCCATTGCAAAAACAGCGTTTTTGCCTTTTACAATCTTGTTTAACAACCCTTTTGCATGTTTATTGTCTTCCAGATATTCGCCTAAATTCTCTTTTGTTACATTAAATATTTTTAAGCCTGATTTTTTAAGTCCGGTAATTTTATCTCCCAGTGCATAATCAATTTTGTTGTTTATTAAATTTATTTCATCTTTATTTAATTTTTTGGAAATATTTTGCATTTGGCAAACAGCAATTGGCGAACATAAAGTCGGTATGCTAACTGCGGCAGATGTTGCAGCAAGTGCATGAACAGTTGGAGTATTTTGTTTTTCTCCATATTTGTTTTTGATTTTGTTGATAAAATTGTTTTCTGAAATATTCATATTTTTTTTAAAACCATTCATTATGATAAAAACCAAAAAAATATGAATTTGCTAAAATGTTAAAAAAATTATTTTATTTCACAAAGCGCTTCGTAAACTACAGGGTCCCATTTTGTTCCGCACTCTGATTTTAAAATTTCAAGTGCTTCTTTATTTGTAAGGGCGCTTCTGTGTGCTCTGTCTTGTACAAGTGCGCAATAGGCATCTGCAAGGGCGATAATTCTTGAGCCGAAGGGGATGCTTTTCCCTTTTAGCCCTTCAGGCTTTCCGGAACCGTCCCAGCGCTCTTTTTGATAATAGATGTAGGGAACAACTTCAGAAAGAAAGTTTATATTCATCAAAAGTGATACGCCCGCATTCGGGTATTCTTGCAATTTGTCCCATTCTTGTTTTGAGAGTTTATCTTGTTTGGTAAAAAGTTTTTCACTTAAGGTAATTTTGCCGATATTTTGCAAAAGCCCAGCATAATAAATTAAATCAGTTGTTTTTTCGTTTAAACCGATGACGTTGCAAATTTCTTTTGAAAGTTCCGCAACATGTTTTGAATGATTGTTTTTATATCTGCTCTTAAGGTCAACTGCGCTTGCCATGGTTTCCACAAACGCTTGTTGTTGGTCTTGAAGGTCGCCTATAATAGCGGTCAGTTGTGCCCTTAGGTTTTGAAGCTCTGAAGTTGTAGACACTTCATGCTCAAGCACTCTTTTAACTTCATCAATTAATTTTTGTATTCCAAGAGAAGTCACAAACAAACCTGCCGTAATTTTGAGTAAGTCCTCATATTGTGCCTCTAGGGGCTTGTTTATTTCCCTTTTAACTTCAATTGAGCCGATACATTCAAAATTGTTTTTCATAGGGAAAATTTTAACAATTTCAGTATCGTTTTTGGCTGTTATAATTTTTTCTTTCTCAAAAGCTTCTTTAATGTTTTCACCAATTGTATCTGTGGGGTTTTCCAAAGATGTCCCTGCAAGTTTGAGGGGGGCTTTTTTGTGAGATAAATATATATTGCACTCGTCAAGTGAGAGCATAAGCTTTATTGCACGTGCAATTGAATTGTAAATAATGTAATCTTCGTTTTCTCTAAATCCTAAAAGTGACAAGGTGGAATCAATTGAATAAATTGAAATAAGCTCTTTTAGCTGTTCTTTTAAGCTTTCTATTTTGTCTTTTTTGTTTGAAATTTTTCCCGCTAAATCTTCATTAATCAGGCTTTCGCACAAAAAATCGCCCAAATTAAGCGCAAAAATTTCTTCTAAGGGGTCATCGTCCATTAAGTCAAGCGACCTTGAAAAAAGTGATACTCCCTTTTGATTAATACTATCCGATTCTTCTCGATTGTGAGCTTTAGTCATCAGCTTTCCTTGCCTAATATATTATAAACTAACCTTGACTTTTTGTCATTATATTATATCGACAAAATTTATGAAAACTTTTATGGTATTTTACAAAAATTATACTTTAGTTTGTAAAAAACATACAAAAAGATGAAAATATGGTAAAATTTACTAATGGAAAATTCTGTAGGCATAGTTCAAACGAAGTATCTAACTTTGGATAAACCAATTCTTTTGGAATCAAAAAAGAGCTTGGCGAAAGTCCAAATTGCATATGAAACCTATGGCACATTAAACGAAAACGGTGACAATGCAATTTTAATTTGTCATGCCCTAACGGGAGATGCGCATGTGGCAGGGTATCACACTTCTCAGGATAGAAAAGCGGGCTGGTGGGATACTATGGTGGGTCCAAATAAAGCGTTTGATACAAATAAATATTTTGTGATTTGTTCAAATGTTTTAGGTGGCTGTATGGGCACAACGGGGCCTTCTTCAATTAATCCTGAAACAAATTTACCTTATGGGCACCTTTTTCCCGTAATTACGGTTGAAGATATGGTAAAGGTGCAAAAGGAACTTATTGATTTTTTGGGTGTCAAAAAAATGACGGTTGTGGGCGGTTCTATGGGTGGAATGCAGGCTATAGAGTGGTCTATTGCTTATCCTTCTTATGTTGAATCGGTCATAATTGTAGCAGCCGCTGCAAGGCTTTCTGCTCAAGGGATTGCATTTAATGCCGTTGGCAGAAACGCAATTTTATCTGACCCTGATTTTATGGGTGGGGATTATTATAATAAAAAACATCCTGAAAATGGGCTTTCAATTGCAAGAATGATAGGGCATATCACTTATCTTTCAGAACAGGCAATGCACAATAAATTTGGAAGAAACTTTAAAGAAGATAAACCCAACTTTGACTTTGGAGCTGATTTTCAGGTTGAATCTTATTTGGAATATCAAGGCAGAAGTTTTGTGGACAGGTTTGATGCAAACAGCTATTTATATGTCACAAAGGCTGTTGATTATTATGACCCGTTTGAAAAATACGGTTCTCTTGAAAATGCGTTTGAAAAAACGAATGCTAAATTTTTAGTTATGTCTTTTACAACAGATTGGCTTTTTTCAACCGAACAAGCACTTGAGATTGTGAATGCGCTTATTAAGAAAAATAAAAAAGTTTCTTTTATTGAACTTGAAAGCCCATGCGGACATGACGCCTTTTTAATTGAATGGGAAAGACAAACAAGAGTTATCAAAAGTTTTTTAAAGTGAGAGGTGCATTTTGGGAAGAACGCTAAATTATAAAGAAATAACAAGGCTTGTGGATGAGAATTCAAAAATTTTGGATTTAGGCTGCGGAGACGGGTACCTTTTTAAAAAACTTGTTGATGAAAAGCATGTTACAGGAGTTGGAATTGAAATTAATCAAGATGAAGTTATAAAATCAATGGAAAGGGGATTGCCTGTTATTCAAGGGGATTTAGATAAAGGACTCAGACAATTTGAAGATAAAACTTTTGATTATGCCATTTTAAATCGAACATTACAATCAACAGACAAGCCGGATTTTGTTTTGGGGGAAATGTTGCGGGTTTCTAAAAAGGCGATAGTTGCCTTTCCAAATTTTGCATACTGGAAGGTAAGATTTTATCTTTTTTTAAAAGGAAAAATGCCAAAATCAAGAGCACTTCCTTACGAATGGTATAATACGCCAAATATTCATTTAAATACGATTGAAGATTTTTTTGAATTTTGCAAGTTGAACCAAATTACAATTATTGATTCTATTTATCTTGCTAAAAAAAAGGCAAGAAAAGGAATATTTAAACCTCTTGCAAACTTTTTTTCAGAAGAAGCAATTTTTGTTTTGAGCAAATAAATTTTACATTTAGTCTGTTATTTTATATTTTTTTTGATACAATATTTCTGAATTAGAGTTTACATAAAAAAAGAGAGTTTGGAATTTATATGAAAAAGATTATATACGCATGCTTTACATGTGCACTTTTTAATTTGTTGCAAGGAAGTGCTTTTGCTGCAGATAGACAAGTAAACAATCCTTCAATTATGGGTGAAACTTTTGAAAATCTTTCAGGCGTAAACGCTGGGGGAGCTGTCTACAACTCAATTCAGGCGGAAGTTTCAAATTCCAACTTTATAAAAAATACGGCAAATTCATACGGCGGAGCGCTTGCAAACTGGTCAGCCGGCGATATAAAAGTTACATCAAGTAAATTTATTGAAAACAAAGCGGGCGCATATGGCGGTGCGGCTTTCAACTTTAATAAGGCTTCATTTTCAAATAATACCTTTGATAGCAACAAAGGGACTTTAGGCGGAGCTATTTTTAATTATAACGGGGGTACTCTTGAAATTAATGGGGATACTTTTACAAACAATACTGCCGTTGCTGGTGGTGGAATTTTTACAAATTCAGACACAACATTAAAGGTCTCAAACGCCTCTTTTATAAGTAATGTCGCAACTCAAGACGGTGGCGCAATTATGAATCAGGGGGGGAATATTGAAATTTCATCTTCCCTTTTTGAAAATAACTCAATACTAAATGGCACAGGTGGCGCCATTTCTACTATTGATTATAACCCCTTAAACAGTGTTAAAATTGACAACTCTACATTCAGAGGTAATACGGCTTTGAATGGCTCCGATATTAATTATGGTGGCGCTATTGCTTTAAGTTACGGAAATTTATATGTTACAAATTCTCAATTTTTCTCAAATGCGGCAGATTCTGCAGGTGCAATTGTTTCAATGCTTGGAGCAAATTTAAGCGTTGATAATTCTTATTTTGAAAACAACATTTCTTATAACGCAGGCGGTGCCGTTGATTCATACGGTACTTTAAACATTGTAAATTCAACATTTAAAGACAATAGTGTCATTGTGGACACAACTACAAGAAATGCTGCGGGCGGGGGTGCTGTTTTTCTTGGTGCAAAATCGCTTGCAAAAATTAAAAATTCAAACTTTATAGGGAACACTTCAACTGTGGCAGGTGGTGCCATTGCAACAAGAAACCCAAATTGGGCTACTAACGAGGGGGCAAAATTGGATATAATTAACTCTTATTTTGACTCAAACACGGCAGGGCAAGACGGTGGCGCCATTTATAACACATTTTATAACAGCGACTCAAATACAGGTAAAACAAGCGTTATTGGTTCAGTTTTTGTAAATAATAAGGCACAAAATGGCGGCGCTATTTATAATGAAAGCCTTTTGGATTACAACAGTCACCCCGGTGTAATTTATCTTGAAACGTGCGATTTTATATCAAACACCGCACAAAATGAAGGTGGTGCAATTCACACAAATGGCACTGTTGATATTTTAGATACAAATTTTGTTCAAAACAGCGCCTCTGTCGGGGGTGCAATTTTTGCAAACGGAGATTTGAACATAAGCGCAATAAATAGGGACATTGCTTTTTCTCATAACACAGCTTCGTTGGGCGCAGACATTTATCAGGCAAAAAATTCATCCACAATAACCATAAATGCTGAAGAAGGCAGAAAAATTTCTTTTGACGGCGGGATTTATGGCGAAAATTATACAATTCAGGTGAACACAAACCCAACCAACAAAGGTGAGATTGTTGTTAAGGCGCCAATTTATAATGCGGGAATTACCGTTTCAAATGGCGGAATTCACCTTGCTGAAAATAATGAACTTATAAATTCAACCCTTCATATGAAATCAAATACTGCTTTAAATATGATTGATAACAGAATAAATAATTATGCTAATTTTATTTCAATTGAAGATAATGTAAAACTTGCCGTAGATATTGACTTGACAACGGAAAAAGGTGATAATCTTGCTTCTGTTTCAAGAGGGAGCGGAATTACAATTTATGATATTAATTTAGTTGGAATGACAAAGAAGGAAAATGTTGCTATTCCTTTAAGTGAGGCGATTGGATTTTTGCCAAACGAAGCGGATGTGGAAGCAAGTTTGATTGGCAAAGAATATAAGACCATGACCCCTGTCCGTATACTGTCGGGTTCTGTTGCGCAGGACGGAGTTTTATATTTAAGTCCCAAAGGGGAAGGGTATTCTAATTTTAACCCTGCAATTATGTCATCTTCCGTTGCTTCGCAGCTTGGCGGGTATATTACTCAATTAAATTCATATGATGAAGCTTTTAGGAATATGGATTTTTATATGATGCTCACAAAAAAAGAGCGTGAAGCAATAAAATTGCAAAATAGGTACGCTTCAAGCGATACTTCTCTTATCTTGCCGCCGATTATCTCCCCTGCTGATGAGCCAAATATATGGTTAAGACCGTATACCACTTTTGAAAGAGTTCCTCTAAGGGGCGGGCCAAAGGTTTCAAACGTCAGCTACGGCATATTTTTTGGCGGAGAATCACAACTTTATGAATTAGGAAACGGTTGGGATGCCACTTGGAGTGTATATGGCGGGTACAATGGTTCTCACCAAGCTTATGACGGGGTTAGCATTTATCAAAATGGCGGTACTCTGGGGCTTGTTGGCATGGCGTATAAGGGTAATTTCTTTACGGGATTAACCGTGAACGCTTCTTCAAACGGGGGCAGAGCTACCTCTATATATGGAGATGAAGACTTTACAATGCTTATGGCGGGCATTGCTTCAAAAACCGGATATAACTTTGAATTTATGGACGGCAAAATTGTATTGCAACCAAATTGTTTAATGTCATATTCTTTTGTAAATACGTTTGATTATACAAACGCTGCGGGGATTAGGGTAAACACAAAACCAATTAATGCAATTCAGGTGGAGCCGGGGTTAAAGATTATCGGAAACTTGAAAAACGGCTGGCAACCTTATATTGGAGTATCTGTTATTTATAACATAATTGATAAAACCTCGTTTAAGGCAAACGATGTTTCTCTGCCCGAACTTTCAATTAAACCGTATGTAAAATATGGTATAGGGGTTCAAAAGAAATGGAACGACAGAATGACAGGGTATTTCCAAACGTATTTTACAAACGGTGGAAGAAATGGTGTTGGGCTTCAAGCAGGTTTTAGCTTTGCTCTTGGAAAGTCCCCTAAAATAAGGGAAAATAGGGCAATGAACAGTGTCCCTGTTGTGAAGTCGGCAAAGCTCCATTCTTAATTGTAAAGAAAAGTTAAGTATAAAGTATATAAAAAAGCAATATTTTTGTAATAAAAAACTTTATATAAGTACGAGAGAGAAATAAAACACAAGAGAGAAAAAAGAGAGAAACCAAGCCACCAACTAGAGGATTATGGAAGAATTTTTACCCCTTATGTAAATAAGGGGTTTTTATTTTGCAATTTTTTTATAAAAAAATAGACATTTTATATAAAATTAGCCCGCAAGCATTTCCACAATTAGATCAGGAAATTCGGTCGATAAAATTTTTGAAAAAACAGTCGGGTCAATTTGAGTTGCAACAATTTGAATTAAATCTTTGGGCAATTCTTCAACCATTGGAACTAAAAATTCTTCATCCAAGGTTGCCATGTTTTCAATTAATTTTCCCTTTTCAAGATTTGTCATCATCGGTCTTGTTAAAATTGAATTGTCAAATTCAAGGTAATAATCTGGATTTATGGTGCAAAGTCCTGCAATTGCATCTCTTTTTTCATTACCTTGCATGCCAAGCAAAAATTTTTGAAAGCTTGAATCTTCCATCGATGAAATAAAATCAATACATTCTTTTGGGCTTTTTGTTTGATATTCTTGCCCAAATTGGTTTGACATTAATTTTTGAAGCTTTCCGGCTTCCATACCTTTGAAATATTCCATTACGTCATTTTTATCAAGGTTTGGATTTGTGAAAAATTCATTCATTTCGTTTTCTTGCATAAACGGTGTGACATCTTCCATTGTAAAATTGAGAAGTAAAAGATTTACAAGTTCTTCTGTCGGAAGCGTGCACAAAAGGTTGTCAAGACCGGCTAATGTAAAAAACTGTAGTCCCATTGCAAGCTCATTGCTTGAGAGAAATGGTAATAGTTTTGTTAAATCATCTTCATTGAATTCTTTTATAATTAAAAATCTGTTGTTTGGGTCGATTAAATTTAATATTTTTGCTAGTTTTTCCGGCTTTTCTAAAAGCTTTAATAAAAGTTTGCGATCAACCGTAATTTGACCATCTTCGGTCTTAATGGTCATCATGTCGGGATTGTTGCGTTCAGCCTCAGGCACGCCGGCTGTTGTGGCGGTCGGAGTAATCCCAAAATATCTGGATAAATAAGAAATATCAATTGATAAATCTATCATACGTATGTTTTGCCCTTTTTGAGCTGTCCTTATCTTATATAAAAAATATATCGGAGCTAAAACTCATAAACTTGAAGATTTGTAATAAATATTTACAAAAAGAACTCTATTTTTTATAAAAAACAGTTTGTGTATCCAAAAAAGTTCATTGTATAATGAGGGGTATGAAAAGGTTACTTAAATTTTTTACAGTTTTTTTATTTTTATATTTGTTCCAAAATCTGGCATGTGCTGAAAATATCGGCATAACTTTAATTTCTGACGTTCATCTTGTGGCAGACAAAAAAGAAAACAAAATGACACCGTCTATAAAAAAACTTATAGACGCAGTTGAAATGGCAAATGCGGACACTTCAAAATACGTTGTATTTTTGGGGGACAATACGGGCGGGGGCAATAAATATGACATTGCAATGTTTTCTAAAGTTATTAAAAAATTAAATAAACCTTATTTTGTTCTTGCGGGAAATAGAGATATAAACCGTGGGAAAAACGTTGATAAAAAAGAATTTTATAGAATAGTTAATAAATTTTCTTCAAACAAAGTAAAAAAACTTCCTTCTTATAAAAAAGAAGGGGAATATGTTTTTGTTTTTATGGGCGGGTTAAATGAAACCTTCCCGACATATAACGGTTATTACAAAGATGATGAACTTTTGTTTTTAGATAAAACATTAACTAAATTTAAAGACAAAAAAGTTATCATTTTCCAGCATTTCCCTGTTGTTCCGCCAAAGGAAGACGAAAATCGTGCAACTTACAAAAAGGAAGAATATACAAAAATTTTAAAGAGGCATGATAATGTGCTTGCAATAGTTTCGGGGCACTATCACCATGAAAATATTATTGAAGAAGGTAACATAAAACACATAAGTGTTGGGGCGCTTATTCAGGGCGAGTATGAACAGATTAAAATTTTTAAGAATAAAAATGGTTCATATACAATAACAACAAAAATTTTAAATCTTGAATAAAAAAATCCACCCTTTTTGGGTGGGATAAGTGTTGTTTTAAGTGAATTTTATAGAGTTATAGAGAATGAAAATTAATGTTTTAAACCTGCATAAACGGGGTTTGAAGCGATGATTTTTTTGATTTCGCCCCCTTGACCGTTATCTCTTGCGTTTAATTTTGCGATGTAATTTTCACGTTTTACAAGAGGGTGTTTTAAAAGTGCAACTGTTCTATCACGTCTGACAAATGCGTTCCAAGTTGAAACCTCTTTAAGCCATGCTCTTGTTTCTTCTGCCCTTGTGTTTGTCATTGTGTGGTGTTGGCTTTCATGGGCAATTAAGCAGGCAATTGCTTCGCTTGGTGCGCCTTTGTGCTCTGCGTTAATATAAATTACAACTTTTCCGGATTGGGTTTTTGTTGTGAGCGCTTCGCAATTTGAAGCACCGTAAATTGTTAAATCTCTAAACATAACTTTTATCGGTTCGCCCGTTGCGTTTGAACCTTTTAAAACGGCAATTACATCGTGTTTGCCAACACTTTCAAGTGCTGATAGTGCAGCTGCAATTTCCGTATTTTTTGTAATTAACGCAAAATCGCTTGTATGACCAATCCCATTTGAAAACAGGACGGCTACAAATATTGATAATATTAAAAATAATTTTTTCATACTCTATATTTTCACTTATCTCAACATAATTAATTACGGCTTTTTTAGAAATTTCTTTAATAATTTATCTTATTATTTTTACAAAAATTAATATGTCTTTCATATCTGCCTAAGAAGGCGTATTTAAGGGTTTTAAAAAGAGCTAAATTAAATTTATACGAGTGGAAAATTGTGTGAGAAAAATTTGTCATATTCTTCAATAAAAATTTTTATATATTCAATTTTGGTGTGCTTTGCGTTTGGGTGCGGCGAGGTTTTCCCCGCTCCAAATGCTCAGCCTGATTTCATTATCACAAAAGAAGATATCCAAAACGCCATTGCCACTCCTCATAGCGTTAATTTTGATAAAAAAACCGAGCATGAAATTAGAGTAATGGAAAAAAGACATTTTGAAAAAATTGATGATTACAATGAAGACAAATACAGAATTGCTAAGTTGGAAGAATATCTTTTGGGAAGAACGTGGGAATTTTCCCCTACAAAAGACAGAATGAACAGATTAAAACTTGCAAGTCAAAGAAAAATGTTATCAGGAACTTCTTTGCCTGTCGGAATAAGAAGATATGTTTCTCCTGCGAGAATTGCAAACGATTCTACCCCTGTTTATGATAATGAGGACAACGTGGGGCTGTTGGACGGTTTTTTAAAATTGTGTGCACCGGATATTTATTATACGTGGTCTGCAAGGAAAAAACGCATGTATGAAAGGTATAATGACGGTTAATCTTCCCAGTGACATAACTTGTATTCCCCAATTTTTTCATTTGCTTCTGTGTAGATATTTTTATCGTAATATCTTTTATCAAGCCAATTTAAGTTATATAAAATTTCAAGAGTTATAATTTCTCTTGCCTTGTTGTTGTTTTGGGACATTTTGACAATTAAAATTTCTTCTTTTTCTTCATGGTAAACGTATATAAACCCGCCTGCACCCACTTTGGAAATTAATTTAGGGTTTAGCTCCATAATTTTTGTGTCGCTTCTTTTGCCAAAATCATCACAGCCGCCTATTATATACGGATATTTTTTGTATGCATTTATAAGTTTTTTGTTGTTTTTGTCTTTATAATAATTTAAAAAGCATTCTGCCATATCTTTTATTTTAAGCCCCCAAACCGGCACGGTGCAGCCGTCTTTGGTTAAGATAAAATCTTGTGTTTTTGCATAAGATAACAATTTTTCTTGAATTTTTAATTGAAGGGGGTGATTTATGTTGTTATAAGTTTTTAAATCAAGCTTGTGAAATTTTGAATAAGCGCACATAAGAGCATGCTTGCCTGAACAGTTATTGTGAATTTTTGAAAATTTGGTAATGCCTTTTGTGTTGAGTGGCGGTATTATGGGGCACAGAAGTTCTTCTTCCTTTACTTTAATTTTTTCTAAAATTGACCTTACAAGGTCTGTGTGAATTTTTTCGCCCGAATGAGAACCTTGTCCTACTGCAAGTTCTTCTTCTGTCAATTTGTAATAATCAATAATTTCATCGTCCAAAACAGAAGCCTGTATTGGTTTTAGGGTACTTCTTAAATAAAATTTTGCATTTGAATTTACCCCTTTTATTTTACCGTTTTTATTGTACAGAAAAGCAAAGCCAAAATATCTGGCATCTGTTGAATTTGACCTTATTTCATCTAAAAGTGGAAAATAGTTCATTTTAATTTTTAAGATTTAAAATTTTTCTCAAGCGGTTTTTTAGAAGCCTGTTTTCTTCATCAAGACGTTTAATTTCTTTCTGCATGCCTTTTACAAGGGTTTGAGTGTCTTCTTCTTTTGTTGGATTTACAAGAGAAAAACCGACACCCATAACAAAACGCTTTTTGGCATCGTCTTTATAGTTAAGCAAAATTTTCACGTCTTTTTCCGTTATATAGCCAAGTTTTATCATAAGTTCCGCCATTTTAACGGGTTCGCCTTCTTCTTCTTTTAATTTTTGTATTCTTAGCGCTTTTTCAAGCTGCATAATATCAATTTTGTGAAGCTTTCTCATCATCTCACCTGTGCGGAGTTTGCCTGCAATAAATTGGGCGATTGAGTAAAGAACTTCATCTTCCGGTATGTTAATAAGTTGTAATTCAATTGCACGGACAAAAATTGTACAGGTTTGGGCAAAAGTCCAATAATTGGAAAGAGTGATTTCAAAAAGATTGTATTGTTTGGTGCAATTTTCAAAAAACGTATAAAATTCTTCCGGAAGCTTGTTTTGGTGGGTTGAAAGCTCGGTTTTGCCGGAAAAGGTTAATTTTGGGGTGTAATATTGCATTAAGTTGTCAGATACCAAAATGTCAAGAAAATCGTCAAGTTCATCTCTTAATTTTTCTCTTGTTTTTGTATACAAAACCTGCTTTACCCATAAAGGTAAAATATCGATATTGCTTAAAAATAATTCGCTTATAGGTTGGTACGCCAAAATATCCCTCTTTGTTTCTTATTGCATAATTATACAAAAAATCCCCATTTGATACAATTGTATTAAATTTTAAATACATTGTTTGATTTAAAAAAAGGGGAATATATCCCCTTTTTTATATAGCTATTCTGTGATTGCGCCTTTTTCGGCACCGGATACGGTTTTCATATATTTTGAAAGGTAACCTTTTTCGACATTTTTAACTTTTGGAATAAATTTTTCCCTACGAGCTTTTAGGGTGTTTTCATCAACCAAAAGGTCAATTGTTCTTTTGTTTATGTCAATTTTAATTCTGTCACCGTCTTCAATTAGTCCTATAATTCCATTATCCAGTGCTTCCGGTGAAATATGCCCGATACACAAGCCTCTTGTTCCGCCTGAAAATCTGCCGTCTGTAATAAGGGCACATTTTTTACCTAACCCTTTTCCTACCAAAAGGGATGTTGGAGCAAGCATTTCTCTCATTCCGGGGCCACCTTTTGGGCCTTCGTAGCGAATAACAACAACATCACCCGCTTTTACGTCATCTTCTTCAATTCCCTTCATGGCGTCTTCTTCTCTATCATAGCATTTTGCGGTGCCTTCAAATTCAAAGCATTCTTCTGCCACACCTGAAATTTTTACAACGGCGCCCGATTGAGCTAAATTGCCGTGTAAAATTGCAAGCCCGGGGTTTTTGGTGATAGGGTTGTCAAAAGGCTTAATTACATTATTGTCAACCCAAGCATTGAGGGCAATTTCTTCCGTGGTTTTGCCTTCTACGGTTGTTGTGTTTTTAAGTTCGGGAGTTTTCCCCCAGAGGGTTTTAATTGCACCTGAAATTCCGCCTGCGTTATCAAAATCTGTCATTGTTGGAAGGGCAGACGGGTCAAGCTTGATTAACTGTGGAATTTTAAAACTTAATTCTTCAAAATCATCAAGTGATAGGTCAATTCCTGCGGTATTTGCAATTGCAAGAAGATGAAGAATTGAATTTGTGGAACCGCCTAAAGCAAGGTCAACCACAATTGCGTTTCTCATGGATGTTTTTGTAATGATGTCTTTTGGGCAAATATTTTTTCTAACCAAATCAACCGACAAAAATCCTGAATCAAATGCAATTCTTCTTTTTTTGGATGAAACAGCGGAAGCTGTGGCACATCCTTCGATTGAAAGACCCATAACTTCTGTCAGGCAAGCAAGAGTGTTTGCTGTGTATAGCCCTTGGCATGCGCCCATTGTGGGACATGCAAAATGTTCCATTTCATGGAGTTTTTCTTCGCTTATCTCACCTGCCCTGTATCTGCCAACAGCTTCTGATGAACCTCTTATAAAAGTTAAGGTCTCGCCCTTACAATGTCCTTCTAAAGAGGGGCCGGCCGTTACAACAACGGTTGGAATGTTTAACCTTAAGGCGCCCATTATCATTCCGGGGGTGATTTTATCGCAATTGGTGAGTAAAACAAGCCCGTCCAGTTGGTGTGCGCCTGCTGTGGATTCAACGCAGTCTGCTATTAAATCACGGCTTGGGAGAGAATATCTCATGCCTGAATGTCCCATTGAAATACCGTCACAAATGGCAGGGGTGCCAAAAATGTAAGCTTGACCGCCATTTGAATGAATTCCCTTTTCAATTTGACGTTCTAAATCTCTCATGCCCATATGCCCCGGAACTAAATCCGAAAAACTTGAGGCAATACCTATAAACGGCCTTTCGATTGTTTTATCGGACAAGCCGCCTGCGTATAACAGTGCTCTGTGCGGAGCATGTGCAATTCCTTTTTTAATAGCATCAGATTTCATAAAAACTCCCTTTTTTTAAAAACATTATATAACAAACGAAAATTTGGGGCTTGAATTATTTAATTTTTTCTTGAATAAAAACTTGATTTTATACAGCTTTTTGCTAAAATAAGCATGTTAAAAGTTAATTTCGAGTGTAAAAGGTTTGTTTCACATTTAAGATTTTAACTTCCAATGCATAGTTTACAGACTTTAAAAAGTTTTTATTAAGTGAAATACATATTTAACAATAAGTATATTAAGGATATGGCAAAGCCCGGCAGCTGGAGAAGGGGTTATGAGTGCTCTCAAAAAAACCTTGTCTTTGATGTCGAAGCTAAAGATACAACGGTTAAGGGTAAAATAAAAGGTAATTTTAAAGACCATTATGACGTTTCTCTTAAATTTAACAAAACCGGTGTAAAACCTTCCTGCTCTTGTCCTTTGGAAGAGCCATGGTGCAAACATGTTGTGGCGCTTGGGCTTGAGAGTGTTAAAAATCATTATGTCGATGAAATTATGTATGAAAAATATGATGTTCAACCCGTTTTTGAGGATGAGGACATCTTAATGACAGAAAACCCTAAAGGCGGGTACATTTTTCATTTCAACCCTAAAAGAAGACAGAATTTCTTTTCCATTCTTGTAATGGACAGAAATACAAAAAGGGTAATAAGAGATTTAGAGGGAATTTTTAAGGCGGTTTTAGAGGCGCAAAAGCAAGATCCAAACTTTAAGCTTAATGAAGCTCAAAAGCTTGAAGCGCTTATGTTTTCAATGCTTTTAAAGCAATCAAGGCTTGATAAAAAATCGGGCTGGTACGATGTTCAAATTAATAAATTTGATGAATTTTTCAAAATGCTCTCTAAAATGGAAGATGTTATTGACGCCAAGACTCATAAAAAAATTCTTTTTTCTGATGAAGTTTGGAAGCTTTGTCTTTCTGTAAATGTATCGTATGTTGGGAATGTTTTGCTCTCTCTTTATTGGAAACGTCCTGACGGTAAGGAAATTTACCCGTTTGAAGAAATAAGATATTTCTCTCGTGGTCTAAAGTGGGGAAGGTATAAAGATAGAATTTTTCAAACAGATGTTATGGTTTCTGTTTTGCCCCAAAACCTTATAAAATCTTCTTTTACGGATATCAAAGATGCTGAGGGCGGAAAATTTATTTATGAAGAATTACCGGCTTTAAGGAAGGTTATGACGGTTGAGCTTACCGATGAAATGGAAAAACTTTCTTTTGAAAAAAGAGATCCAAAATGCATAGTTGAACTTTCAATGGATTATGACCAATCTTTAAAAGCTTCTTTAGAGTTTGAATATGACGGGGTGAGGGTGCCTTATACAAAAACTCCGAAAAATCCTTACATCACAATTAAAAACCCTGAAAAAGATTTATTGTATTGGGTAAAAAGAGATACGGCATATGAACAAAGAGCGTATCAAATGCTTCTTGCGTGCCGTTTTGCGCCTATGCAGACAAATAATTTTGCCCTTGAAAAAGAATTCGCAATTGATTTTTATAATTATTACATATCTCAAGCGGGGCCCAATTGGGAATTTATTGAAAAAGACGATATGTCTGTTTACAAATTAACCAAAAAAGAATTAACTCTTTGTGCAGATATTGATTTTGCGCCAGATACGACAGATAAGTTTGAAATTAAAATGTACGGAGAAACAGAGGGCGAGATTATTGAATTTGAAAAAATTCAAGATTTAGTCTATGACGGTCAAAGATATTATCAGTCAACGGGCAAAGGACAAAGCACAATTCCTGTTGATAACGTGTTTACTCTTTTAAAATCTTTTAACACGTACGATGTTTATAAAAACGATGAAGATAAATATATAGTTAAAACATATAGAGCGGGCGTGGTTTCTGAAATGGAAACTATGAATGTTAAATTAAAAATGTCCAGAAAGTTCTCTAAATTCTGGAAAGAAATTTCAACTTTTTCAAATATGGAAAATACCCCGCTTCCAAAATCAACTGTGGCAAATTTAAGAGAATATCAATCTAAGGGGTATTCTTGGCTTTGGTTTTTATACAAATACGGGCTAAACGGCATTTTGGCAGATGATATGGGGCTTGGGAAAACGCTTCAAACTTTAACTTTGCTTCAAAAAGCGAAAGAAAAAGACGGGAGAGAAACTTCTCTTGTAATTTGTCCGACATCTGTTGTTTTTAACTGGGAAAATGAAATTGAAAAATTTGCACCGAATTTAAAATTCTTGACACTATCAGGTGCAGATAGAAAAAATAACTTTAAAAATATTCCAAAAGCAGACGTTGTAATTACAAGCTATGCGCTTGTAAGAAGGGATATTAACGTATTAAAGAAACATGATTTTAGGTATATCATTTTGGATGAATCTCAAAATATTAAAAATGCCCAAAGTCAAACATCCCATGCGGTAAAAAGTTTAAAGGCAAAACATAAACTGGCGCTTTCAGGCACGCCTATAGAAAATCGACTTGAAGAATTGTGGAGTGTTTTTGATTTTCTTATGCCGGGATTTTTGTTTGATTCAAATGAATTTAATCACAGATACGTTTATCCAATTGTGGAAAAAGAAGACAAAGCGGTTGAAAAGCGCTTGAAATCTCAAATTTTCCCGTTCATATTAAGACGTATGAAAAGAGATGTTGCAAAAGATTTGCCTGACAAGATTGAATCTGTTGCATATTGCGAACTTACGCCTGAGCAGAAGGATTTATACTTGCAGGTGCTTGATTCTACTAAAGAAGAACTCTTTAAATCAATTGAAACAGTCGGCTTAGAAAAATCAAGAATGTCCATATTCTCTGCCCTTTTGAGATTAAGGCAAATTTGTTGTCACCCAAGGTTATACGACAGAGAAGGCAAACTTGGGATAAATGAAAGCGGAAAATTTGAGCACCTGCAAAATATGCTTGAAGAAATTATATCTGAAGGACACAGAATTCTTTTATTCAGCCAGTTTGTCGGTATGCTTGATATTGTGAAAAATTGGCTTGAAAACAAAGGCATAAAACATGAATATCTGTCAGGCTCCACTAAAAACAGACAGGAAGTTGTTGAGCGCTTTAACACAGACCCCACAATTCCAATTTTCCTTGTATCTCTAAAAGCGGGCGGCACAGGGCTTAATTTAACAGGTGCCGATTATGTTATCCACTATGACCCGTGGTGGAATCCTGCGGTTGAAGATCAGGCAACCGATAGAGCCTATAGAATAGGACAAACCAAAAAAGTGTTTGTGTATAGGCTTATAACTAAAAATACGGTGGAAGAAAAAATTCAGCGCTTGAAATCTAAAAAACGTTCTCTTGTAGATTCTGTTATTTCAGTTGATAGAAATATTGCAAAAACATTGACATATCAAGACATTAAAGATATTTTCTCAGTTTAATTATTTATTGTAATATTCAATGTTTTCTTCTAAATTTAATTTTTTGGCATCTTTTCTGAAGATTTTTGATTTATAAATGGAAAGTCTTGCTAAAAGATAATTAATGCTAACTTTTAAAACTCCAAGCCCGTATTTTATTGAGCGTTTTAAATTTATCGAACTTGCATCAGGGAAATATTTAGTGGGGCATGAAATTTCACCTATGCTAAAACCGTAAAAGAATGTAAGAGCAAGCATTTCGTTGTCAAAAATAAAGTCGTTGTCGCAATCTTTTAGGGGAAGTGTTTTTAAAATTTCTTTGCTGAAAGCTCTAAACCCTGTGTGATATTCGGATAATTTTTGATTTATACATAAATTTTGGAAAAAGGTTAAAAATTTGTTTGCAAAAAATTTATATAAGGGCATGCCACCTTTTAGGGCAGAGTTTGTCAGCATTCTTGAAGCGATAACGGCATCGTATTCGCCAAATGCTATCATTGAAGCCATTGCAGGAACGAGCTTTGGGGTGTATTGATAATCAGGGTGCACCATAATCACAATGTCGGCATCTTCTTTTAGAGCTGCAAGATAGCAAGATTTTTGGTTTCCGCCGTATCCCAAGTTTTTTTTGTGCACAATGGTGGTAATGTTGAGCTTTTTTGCTATATCTTTTGTGTTGTCGGAAGAAAAATCATCCACTAGAATAATTTTGTCTACAAAATCTTTGTATATTTCATTATACGTTGCTTCAAGTGTTTTTTCCGCATTATATGCCGGCATTACAACGACTATTTTTTTCCCGTTTATCATAAATCTTTTTCTCCCCCTTTATGATATCAAAAATTCAGGCATGGGGCAGTTAATAAATTTCTTCAAAAAACTCTTTGTTGTTCTCTTTGATTTTTAAGTATCCAACAAGTGTGATATCTAAATTTGAGTAAATTATTTTTATAAATCCGTTTTTTGTAATTTCTGCTTTTGTGTAAATAACTGTTTTTGCGTCTTCATTTTCTTCAATTTGTCTTGCTTTAAGTGTGGCAATATTTTTGTTGGCACCTTCTGTTAAATTTAAAAAATAATTTCCTTCTTTTTTGTCCAATTCGACCTGATAGTATCCGGGGCGTACAATATTTCCCGAATAATCACTTGCTTCAGATGAGATTAAAACGGTGGGTTTATCTTCGGGCACATCTTTAATTCTTAAGGGTTGATTGTTTGGGCTTTCATACCGTTTTTTAAATGCTTCATCATATTTAGCTTTGTCTTTGTCGAAGAATTTGTACATTTTTGTAAAAAAACCCTCTCTTGGTTTTTCGTACTGTTTCATAAGATTTTCAAATTCTTGATTTGTGACAGGCTTTTCAGAAAAAGCGTTGTCCATAAAACTGTAGTCAATGTTGTCGTCAATTCCAACACCATAACAGACAGTATTTATAAAAAAGATGGCAAATACTATAAATAAACGCTTCATACCACCAAATATAATATTTTTTTTAAAAAAATCAAAGCAAAACTTGTAAGAATAGGCTTTTTAAATTACTTTTTAAAAATTTTGATAATTTTTTCAATAACGGAAGTTTTTCCACGTGCTGCTTGCAATGCACTTATGCCGACCGTTAAAACTCCGCCAAGTGTTATGGCACCAAGAGCAGCTTTTCCTATGTTGAATTTTTCTTTTTGTACAGGTGTGCTAGAGGGAACATTTAGTGCTTTTCCCTGCTGCTGTTGACCGTTGAAGCTGTCTGTGCCAAAAACGTATTTATCTACATCATACCCCACAATTTGAGAAGCATCGTCTTTTAAATTTGTATTTGGAGCGGGGAAATTTGGTTGTAATCCAACGGGTTGTGCGTTATTCATTAAAAACCTTCCTTTTATTTTCAACTTATATAAAACAAAACATATAAATTAATTGCCCCTTGTTTATTTTTTTGTTAAAAAAAATATATGAAGAAAATTGCAATTGTGCACCATGGATGTGCAAAAAATTTAATAGATACTGAGCTTTTGGCGGGCAAGCTTGTCCAATGCGGGTATGAAATTACTTTGGACCCGACAGATTTGGATGTGGAATTTGTTATTGTTAACACTTGCTCTTTTATTTTTGATGCAGAAGAAGAAAGTGTTAAAAGCATTTTTGATATGATTGAGCTTGGCAAAAAGGTTATTATAACAGGCTGTCTTGCGCAAAAACATAAAAAACATTTAAGAAAGTTAATATCAGAAGCTTACGGTTTTTTGGGCGTGTCTGATATTGATAAAATTGTGTCTTTAATTGAAGGAAAGAAGGAATTTTATTACGTTACAGAAAACCCCATATGTTATTATCCAGAATCGGTAAAAAGAGCGCAAATTACGGTTGGGGCAAGTTCTTATATTAAAATTGCTGAAGGATGCAATTATAATTGTGGATATTGTATTATCCCAAGCCTTAGGGGCAAATACGTTTCCCGTCCGATTGAAAACATTGTAGCTGAAGCACGTGAACTTGTTCAAAAAGGGGTAAATGAAATTATTTTAATTGCTCAAGATACTTCAAGTTATGGAATTGATATTTATTCAAAACCTTGCTTAGATAAACTTTTATATGAGCTTGAAAAAATTGAAAACCTTGGATGGATAAGGGTTTTATATACATATCCTACAAATTTTACAAAAGGGTTAATTAAAGCATATAAAGAGATTGACAAACTTGTAAAATATGTTGATATTCCCCTTCAACATTCACACCCTGAAATTTTATCTTTAATGAAAAGACCAAAACTTGACGGATATAAATTTGTCCAAAAATTAAGGGATGAAATTCCAAATTTGGCGGTAAGAACCACTTTAATTGTGGGTTATCCTAAAGAAGGGGAAGAACATTTTGAACATTTATATAATTTTGTTGAAAAAACAAAATTTGACCGTCTTGGAGTGTTTGAATTTTCAAAAGAAAAGGGCACACATGCATATAATTTAAAACCGCAGGTGCCAAAAAAAGTGAAAGAAAAAAGAAAAAAACTGATTTTGGAGTTGCAAAAAGAAATTTCAAAAGAAATTAATTCAAGTGAAGTGGGCAAAAAAATTCCTTCTATTATTGAAACAATACAATCTGACGGGCTTGTTATCGGCAGAACCTATAAAGATGCTCCCGATGTAGACGGGCTTATTTACATTGAAACAGATAAAGTTGTAACTCCGGGGGATATTTATGATGTTGAAGTTACCTCTTATCTTGAATATGACCTATATGGCAAAATTTAAATTTTTGTTGTAGAATATTATCTAAAGGGCGATTAGCTCAGTTGGTAGAGCACCACATTGACGTTGTGGGGGTCATGTGTTCGAGTCACATATCGCCCAAATATGAAGAAGGGAACACCTTCTTTTTTTTATGTGACAAGAACACATGCAAAGCGAAGCTTTGTCTTTGTTCGAGCGCAAGTGAGCTGAGGCTGAAAATGTGTTTTTTGGCGCCCGCAAGGGCAAATCTCTTTTAGGATGATAGAATTTTTTAAATTTTAATTCGGGTTAAAATCAAACGGAGAGATTGGGTTATTTATTATATGTCCTGTTTTTTCATTTCTTGCTTTATCAAAATATTTTTCTGTAAATTCTTTAACATATTCTCTTTTGCTTGAATATTCTTCTTCATCTTCATTTTCTGAATATTCTTCATCACTGTTTGCTTCTGCTGCAAGAACGCTGTCAACTACAAGGTTAAATGCGTCTATATCAAATTCTTCGGTAATTGGATTGAATGCGTTTTCAAAAATTTCTTCAAAAATGTTATCTTCTTCAATTGAAAATAAACTCGTAAGTTCAATTAAGGCATTTCCAATTTCAGTGAAATGTTCTTCGTCTTTGTTTAAAAATCTCTCTAGTACATCTTTATTTAATGATACTAAAGTATCTGGGTAGAAAGTGTTTATGTTTAAAATAAGTTCACATAAATATTCTGCAAAATTGCAGTTAAAGTTTCCTCTTTCGTCTTTTGAAGATTCAATAATTTCGCTTATGTAATCTCCATTTTCTTCTGTTTCAAACTCATTTTGTATATCATCAAATATTTGAGAAAGAGAAATTTTGTGCTCTAAATTTGAAAAGTTATACCCTATTTCATTTTCAGACATTTTAAATATATATTGAGTTTGTCTGTGCGCCGTTTTTGAATTTTTATAATGGCGATTTTTGTCATTTAATTGGATTTCTTTTTTAAGTTCATCCTCAAGAGAATTTTTTAATTCTTTGTTTTCTGTGCTGGATAAAAAATCTAAGGGCGAGGAATTTGAATTTTCTTCTTTTGTATTGTCGAATTCGGGGTTTTTCTGTGACACTTTATCTAAGCAGGCATTTAGATTTTTGTTTTTTTCTTCAAATGTTTGAAGAATTTTTCCATAAATGGACATATATTTTAGTGCAAGGTCGTTGTTGAAGCTTCCGTTTGTTGTAAGGTAATCGTCAATTATATCTTTTGTTATGATGTATTCTTTTGTTGTGTTTTGGTTTAAAGTAATGTTGCCTATAAGGCATGTGACATTTTGGTTTCTATCAAGAAACATAATTGGAAAAGAACTTTTTGCCTCAGGCTCTTTTCCTTGAAAAGAAAGTTCGTTTATTTTTTGATTATATGAGTGCTTTTGTTTAATTTGAGCGGTATTTTGGGGCAAAAAATGGTTGTATTTAACAAAACTGTTTGAAATTTTCATATAAAATTGACACCTTTTTGTATATTTAACTAAGTGTCCTAAAGAATAAAATTTGCACTTTTTTTAAAAAAAATTTAATTATTATATAATAAAAAAGCATGGTTTTTTTCAAGGAAATCTAAGTGGAAGAAATATTATTTCCTATAGTAACAAAGATAAATGAGTATCTTTCAAATTATATTCTTACAACTTTGCTTTTGGGAGTTGGGATTTGGTATACAATCAAAACAAAGTTTATTCAAATACGATGTTTTTCTGAAGGGGTAAAAAATCTTTTTGGTGAAATAAACCTGTTTGATAAAACAAATGATTATTCCATGACTTCTTTTCAATCTCTTGCAACGGCTGTTGCGGCGCAAGTCGGCACGGGGAATATTGTCGGAGCTTCAGGCGCAATTTTAACAGGGGGCCCCGGAGCAATTTTTTGGATGTGGGTAATTGCATTTTTTGGAATGGCAACAATTTATTCTGAGGCAACTCTTGCAATTAAAACAAGGAAAATTGACAAAGACGGTTCAATTAAAGGTGGGCCTGTTTATTACATAAGAGAAGCTTTCAAGGGAAAAATTGGAAAAATAATGGCGGGGTTTTTTGCTGTTGCTATAATTCTTGCGTTGGGGTTTATGGGTTGTATGGTACAATCTAATTCTATTGCATGCTGCATGCAAACTGCTTTTGGCATTAAGTCTTATATAACGGGGATTGCCCTTGTTGCTGTAAGTGGTGTTATATTTGCAGGCGGAATAAAAAGGCTTGCTTCGGTTGTGGAAAAAATTGTGCCCTTTATGGCAATACTGTTTATTTTTGGGTGTATTTTTATTTTAATTACAAGAATTGCATACATCCCTGAAACTTTTAAGATGATTTTTAAATATGCTTTTGAGCCGCAAGCTATTTTGGGCGGTGGTTTTGGCTGGGCAATAAAGGAAGCTGTGAGTCAGGGCGCAAAAAGAGGGCTATTTTCAAATGAAGCAGGAATGGGTTCAACTCCACATGCGCATGCTCTTGCAAATGTGAAAAACCCGCACACTCAAGGAACGGTCGCTATGATTGGGGTATTTATAGATACTTTTGTAATATTGACTTTGAATGCATTAATTGTAATTTCAACACTTTATACAAAAGGGGAAATTTTATCAGGCGGCTATACGGAAGCGGTTATGGAAATTTTAAATAAAACAAATCTTGTCCAAACAGCTTTTGGAACGGTTTTTGGCGGGTCTGTCGGAGCTGTTTTTGTAGCTGTTTGTATTTTGTTTTTTGCGTTTTCTACAATTTTAAGTTGGAATTTATTCGGCAAAGTAAATGCGCTTTATTTGTTTGGCTCAAAACATCCAAAAGCGGCAATTTTAATTTATACAATAATTTCACTTATGTTTATTATGCTTGGAAGCCTTATATCAAGCGATTTTGTTTGGGAATTGACTGATATGTTTAACAATTTAATGGTTATTCCCAATGTTCTTGCTCTTTTTGCCTTAACAAAAATGGTTTTGTTAATTGCGGAAAATAAAAGCTAATTTTCAATTCTTTTAAAAATTAAGGACGTGTTTATTCCGCCAAAGGCAAAATTGTTATTCATTATATATTCTGTTTGAAGAAGTCTTGCCTCATCTTTTATGTAATCAAGTTCTCCTGAGCTTAAATCGGGATTTTTTAAATTCAATGTGGGGCAAAACCAATCGTTGTTCATCATCAGAATACTTAATATAGATTCAATGGCGCCGCATGCCCCAAGTGTGTGCCCTGTATAGCTTTTAATTGTGCTTATGGGACAATTGCTTTTAAATACGTCATAAGTTGCCTTGGATTCTGCACTATCTCCATTTATTGTACCGGTACCGTGTGCATTGATGTATCCTATTTCTTTATTTGAAATGTTTGCTGAATTTAATGCTTGTCTCATGACCATTGCCATGGTTTCTGTGTTTGGGTTTGTGATGTGCGTGCCGTCAGAGTTTGTGGCAAAGCCTGTAATTTCTGCATAAATTTTGGCACCTCTTGCCTTTGCATGTTCATATTCTTCTAAAATAAGGGTTCCGGCACCCTCACCTATTACAAGTCCGTCTCTGTCTTTATCAAACGGTGCGGGGGTTAATTTTGGCGTGTTGTTTTTTGTGCTTGTGGCAAAAAGAGTGTCAAAAACCCCGATATTGCTTGGAGTATATTCTTCTGCCCCGCCTGCAATCATAACGGTTTGTAAACCGGATTTTATGGCTTCATATGCGTATCCTATGCCCATTGAGCCTGAAGTGCAGGCAGAGGAAGTTGGAATAATTCGTCCGAGAGTTTTGAAATACAGTGAAATATTGACGGCGGATGTATGCGACATCATGCGTATATAAGAACCTGAATTTAAGTTTTTAACTTCATGGTGCACAAGCATTGAATAAAAGTCCATAATAGCGTCAATAGAGCCTGAGCATGAGCCATAGCTTACACCGGTTTTTTCACTTGAAATTATTTTAGCGCCCAACAATCCTGCATCATGGAGCGCTTCTTTTGCGGTTGCAACAGACATAATTGCTACTTTACCCATTGTGCGGGTTGTTTTTCTTGTAAAATCTTGAGGTGGAATAAAATCTTTTACTCTTGCACTTAATTTTGTATGAAGCCCCTCATATTGTTCAAGTGAATTGTCGTATTCTATACAGTTTTTAAAAGTATGTAAGCGCTCAAATGCAGAATTGATGGTGCATCCAAGTGGGCTTGCAAGCGATATTCCTGTAATTACAACTCTTTTTGTCACCTGTACATTCCCCCGTTTGGTGATATAACTTGTCCTGTAATATAGGAAGCATCTTCGCTTAACAGATAATTTATTGCGCTTGCGACTTCTTTTGCGGTGCCTTTTCTTCGCATTGGAATAATTTCTTTTATAATGTTTTCGGGTATATCTTTTGTCATATCAGATTCAATTACCCCAGGGGCAACACAATTTACGGTTATATTTCTTTTTACAACTTCAAGACAAAGGGCTTTAACGGCACCTATAATTCCTGCTTTTGAAGCACTATAGTTTATTTGTCCTTTGTTTCCCATTAAGCCCGATATTGATGTTATTGCAATAATTCTTCCTTGTTTGTTTTGTATCATAGGAAAAATTAGGGGGCGAAGGGTGTTGTAAAAACCGTTAAGGTTTGTGTTTATAACGCTGTCCCATTCGGTATCTTCCATAATAGGCAAGGGGTTATCTGCGTTAATTCCTGCATTTACAACAACTCCATAATAAATGCCGTTTTCTTCAATATCTTTTAAAAGAATGTTTTTTGTCTGTTCCCTGTCTGATACGTCAAATTGAAGAGTGCGCACATTTACTTTGTATTTTTCAATTTCTTTTTTTATTTCGTTTAATTTTTCAATGTTTTTATTGCAATGCAAAACAATATTGTATCCTCTTTCAGCAAGATAAAGTGCTGTTCCTTGCCCTATTCCTCTGCTTGCCCCTGTTATTAAAACGGTTTTATTCATTTGACATGCCTTTCATATTGTGTTTGCTGCTTTGGTAAACATTCAAAGTGGCGCTTGCAATTTCTTCGTTATCGTCATTGTATATACAGCAGCTAAAAGAGCAAATTTCTGTAACAAAAACTTCTCTTACCATAATATAATATGTTTTGCCGTTTTCAAAATATGGAATTGAACTGTTATATAAACGTGTGCCAAGCAAAAAGCCAATTTTAGGTTTTTTGGTTTTCTGTTTTATATATACGTAGCACCCGATTGATTGTGCCATATACTCCATGCCTATGGCAGAATCTATTCCGTTTATGTCAGAGTCGAAAAAAACGCTGTCAGGTCTTATTGTAACGGCACTTTTTAACCAACCGCCTTTGATTGAATAATCAATGATTTCATCAATTAAAATCATAGGCTTTTTGTGCGGTAAAAGTGTGCTTATATATTCTCTTTTATCCATTTTCCCCCAATATAATTATCGCATTTGAACCCCCAAACCCAAAAGAATTGGACATACAAATTTTGCACTTTGGATATTTTTTGTTTTTTTCAACAAGGTTGATTTTTGGCAAATTTGTGTCGTATTCCCCCTTGAGTGTGTGTGGGTATAGTCTTCCGTCAAAATTTTCAATCAGTTTGGCGCAAAGCGCTATTTCTATTCCGGCAGATGCCCCAAGGCAGTGCCCCGTTAAGGGCTTTGTGGAACTTGTCGGAGCGGTATTTTGAAAAACTTCATAAATGGCATTTGCTTCCATAATGTCATTTGAAAGCGTGCCTGTTCCATGGGCGTTGATATAGTCAATTTTATCAGGGGTTATGTTTGCTTCATAAAGAGCTTCTTTTATTGCCCTTATTACTTCTTTTCCCTTTGGGTCGGGCGTTGTGGGGTGGTATGTATCTGAGGTGCTTTTAATACTTAATATTTTTATCCCCTCTTTATTACCTTTTTCAAGAAGAAAAATTGCACATCCTTCACCTATATTCATGCCTGAACGGTTTTTGCTAAACGGTGTTGAGGTTGTTTCAGATAGAGCCTCAAGGGATGTAAAGCCATAGAGGGGAAGTTTTGTAATTGAATCAACACAAACAACAATTACCCCTTCCATAATATTATTTTGAAGATAATTTCTTGCGGTTAAAAAAGCCAGCGTGCCAGATGAGCATGCGGTTGAAACGCTTGTGTGTGTTCCTTTTAAATCAAGATGTTGTTTTAAAAATAAGGCGGGATTACTAAGCTCAAAATGTTTCGGATTGTTGGAGTTTTCAAATTCTTCCACTCCTGAATTTGTTGTTGCAACAACGATACCGATTTTTTCTTTTGGGTATCTGTGCAAAAATTTTTCTAACTTTGGTTTTAACAGTTCTAAAGTTTTTAAAATCAGGCGGTTGCACCTTAAGTTAAAATGTTCTTCATCAATTTCTGGCAAATTTTTTTCTTTAATAACACCAATCCTTACGGAATGATTTTTGACATAGTCCTTAGTGCATTCAAAATAGGCGGCATCGCCGTTTATAGCTTTTTCATATATTAAGTTAATTCCGATTCCGCTATTGCAAATCGCCTCATATCCTGTTATTGTGATATTCATGAACATTCCTTTTCCATAATATAATATTAAATATGAAAAATCAATTAACTGAATTTTATTTAAACAAATTTTATTTTTTGAAATCTTTTAATGAAACAGACGTTTCATCCCTTCCGCCTGTTATGAAGCGCAGAATGAGCAGACTTGATAAGTGTGTTTATTGTTTGTTAGATAAAACTTTTGATGATAAAACACAGCACATCATTTTTTCTTCTCAATACGGTGAGGCTGAGCGCTTGTTGAAAATGTTAAAACAGTATACTTTTGAAAGTGAACTTTCCCCAAATATGTTTATGGCTTCTGTTCATAATTTTCCTTTAGGGTTTTATTTGCTAAACAAACAAAAATCTGTTTCTTATTCGGCAGAATCGGCTTCATCCGAGTCTTTGCAAATGGGTTTGTTAAATGCGGTTATTTCTCAGTATGAAAACAATGTTTTTTGTTATTCTGATGTTTTTGAAAATAATTTTGGGGGAATGGCAATTAACATAAGTAAAAAAAGAAATTCATCTTCCACAAAATATGTTTTAAAAGTTGAAGATAATAATGAAAAAGAAAGCGAATATGAAGATTTTATCAGATTATTTGAGGGGAGTGCAAGTAAAATAAGAACTTCTTTATATTCAATAGAGAGAGTTTATGAATAAAATAAAAAGCATTATTCGTGCAATTTGTGTAATTTTCGCTTTTGGATTTTTTGGTATTGGAGCGCTTATTGTTTATTATTTTGTTTTTCCTTTAAACAAACTTTTTTTAAAAAAAGGGGAAAACATAAAAATAAAACAAATTGAAGTTATTCATAAGGTCTGGAGATTTTTTGTTAAAATTTTGTCGTTTCTTAAAATAATTAATATTGAAGCTTATGATATAGAAAAAATAAGAAATATAAAAAACTCCATTATTGTCTCGACTCATCCAAGTTATATAGATATTTTAATTTTGATTTCCATTATTCCAAATTCAACATGTTTTGTGGCAGAGAGATTGCAAAAAAATATCTTTTTTCGTGGAATTGTAAAATCTCTTTTTATATCTGAAGGGCAAACTCTTGAAGGGTGGTCATCAGAAGCACAAAAGCGTTTGGATGAAGGGTTTAATATAATAATTTTTCCAATGGGAATAAGACACAAAAAAGACGAGCGCCCAAAAATAAAAAGGGGAGCTGCTTATTTGGCGCAAAAAACGCACAAAAATATTGAAATGATTAATATGACAACAAATTATAATTTTTTAGGAATTAATCAGCCCATTTATAAGGTTGAGGCAGATGTTGTTGTTTATTCTCTTGAATATAGAGGAAGAATAAACACGGAAGAATTTTTAAAAAAGTTTCCAGATAGCGTCACTTTTAAGACAGAATTGACAAAATATATTACAAAAACTTTATATTAAATTTTGATATATTAATTTGTGATAGAATGTGTGTATGTTGGAAGAAGATATAAAACAATTAATTATAAATTCTCTTGAGCTTGAGGATATAGACCCGTCTGACATTTCAGATGATGAGCCTTTATTTACAGAAGGTTTAGGGCTTGATTCGATTGATGCGCTTGAACTTGGAATGGCTTTAAAAAAAGAGTATGATTTGAAACTTAGTAAAAACAAGGAAGAAAATAAAAAGCATTTTTATTCCGTAAAAACCATTGCAGATTTAATAAGGTCGCAAGAAAATGAATAAAAGTTATTCAAAAGAAGAAATTTTTAATAAAATTTGCGCAATATTGGAAAATGAATTTGAAGTGGATAAATCCCTTCTTGTTTGTGAGGCAAATCTTTTTTCTGATTTAGAGTTGGACAGCATTGATGTTGTAGATTTAGCTGTTCGATTGCAGCAATTTACAGACAAAAGAATTACTCCGGATGAATTTAAACAAATAAAAACCCTTAAAGATGTTACAGAAGCGGTTTACCGCCTTTTATAATGCTTATGGCTAAGATTAAATCTTGTTTACCTTTTATATTTTCAATATGTGTTGTGCTTCTTTTTTCTTTTAAAAGGGCGACTTTTTTAAAGTTTTATCCACCTGTTTGCAATTTTTGTATTTTTATTTTGTTTTTTTCATCCCTTTTTGCAAGGGAAACTATAATTCAAAAAATCGCAAAAGCCATGGGAGATAAACTTGAAGGGCGGGTTAAAACTTATACAAGAAATTTAACTTATGTTTGGTCTGTTTTTTTATTTATAAATTTACTTATTTCAATCTGGACAATATTTTTGCCCGATAAAATTTGGATTTTATATAACGGGTGCATTTCTTATGTGTTAACAGGTTTGTTGTTTGGAGTAGAATACATTGTGAGGGTTATTTTTATAAAAAGGAAAGTTTGTTAATGTTTGATATTTTTTATAATAAAAGATATGACAATAAAGTTGCACTGATAGTTGATAAAAAAACTCTTACCTTTGCTCAAGTAAAAGCACAGATTGCATATTCAATTGAGCAGATAAAAAATAAAAAAGAAAATGTGGTTATTTTATTTGAAGATAATTATCATTTTATAATTAATTTCCTTGCTTCTTTGTTTGGGGGCAAAAATATATATTTAATCAACGATAGAACAAAATTAAAAACGTTAAATTTTGATTATGATGTTTTGGAAAAATGTCAGATAGGAAGCATAGAAAACTATAAATTTGAAAAAATTGATTTTGAAATTCCAAACATTAATTTTTATACTTCAGGGTCTTCAATTGAGCCAAAGCATGTTGTAAAAACTTTAAAAAATATGGTTCTTGAAGCTGAAATGTTAAAAGAGGAGCTAAAGCCTTCAAAAAAGCGGTACACGGTATGTTCAACCACCTCAATGTGTCATTTGTATGGGCTTACGTTTCATCTTTTTTATGCTTTTATAAATCGCTATATTATAGACACAGACACGGTTACATCTCCAGATGATGTAGATAAAAAAGATGTAATTTTAATTTCAACCCCAACATTTTTAAGAACAGTTAAAAAGTTTGATGAACCCTTTGGGGTCAGCCCTAAGTATATTTTTTCGGCAGGTTCAAAATTGAGCGAAGAAGATTTTAAATTACTTGAAGAAAATTCTAAAATAGTTGAAATATACGGAAGTACGGAAACGGGCGTTGTTGCGTATAAAACTCATCATAACAGCCTTTTTAAAATTTTTGGGGATGTTAAAATTACGTCATTTGCGGACTATTCAATTATAAAATCAAAGACCATTTTTAATGGAGAAGTTAAAATCTATGACAACCTTGAAATTGAGGGCGAATATTTAAAAATAACCAGAAGAACAGACAGACTGTTTAAAATTTATGAAAAAAGGGTTTCGGCAGAAGAAATTGAATATCACTTAAAAGAAAGCCCGTTTGTGGATAACTGTTACCTTGTAAAACATAAAGAAAAGCTGGCATGTCTTTGCGCTTTGTCTGTTGCGGGAAGAAATTTTTTAGTTCAAAATGGATTTCCCTTGATGGTTGCCACTCTAAAAGCTTATTTGTCGGAATTTTCAGAAATTGTTCCACACAATTGGAAATTTATTGATATTCTTCCTATGACTCCAAATGGCAAGATTGATAAAAATGCAATTGAACACATTTTTAAGTTGAATTTGTCTTTTCCTGTTATTATGAACAGAAAATTTGATGAAAATACAATTGAATATAAGATTTTCTTCTATAAACAGTGTAACTTTTTTAGGGGGCACTTTCCTGAATTTAAGCTTCTTGCAGGGGTTGTGCAAATTTATTTTGCAAAAATGTTTGCAAATTACCACTTCAAGTTAAACGTGGGGTGCGGTCAATGGAAAAGAATAAAATTTTCAAACATAATTCAGCCGGATAGCATAATTACTTTGAGGTTGACAAAAACAAATAACGATGTCTTGTATGAATATTTTTCTGATACCAAAAAGCTCTCCTCGGGCACATTTTCATGTGATAATATTTTTGATAAAAAAACAAATTAAGAACCATAAAAATAAACAGGCGGAAGTATTCCAAAATAAAAATATGAAAAAAAATTGTATAAAATATATTCTCTTAGCAGCAATTGCCCTTTTTGGTCTTTTACCTTCGTTTGCCGATGTGTACAATCATCCTGCAAATTTAAAAACTTTGTCTGAGCAAGTGCCTGTTATGGGGGATATAAAATGCAAGTTTAAGCAAAAAAAATATATTAAAAATATTTCAAAACCATTGGTATCAGAGGGGGATTTTGAATTTATTAAAAATAGAGGAGTGTACTTTCACACAACTTATCCTGTCGTATCAGATAATAATTTCACAAATAAAAATTATAAACAGATAAATGAAATTATAAGGGCAATTAGTACAAAAAAATATGATAAACCATCTCAAGAATTTGATTTTTATTTTGAAAAAACGGCAGACAGTTGGACTATTGGGCTTTGTCCAAAGAAAAGCTCAAACATTAAAGATTATATTTCAAACATCACAATTTACGGTTCATCTTATATAAAACAAATTGTTATAAACCAAAAAGGCGGGAATAAGACGGTTATATGGTTCATAAAATAAAATTTTTAAAAACTTTTATACTGTTTTTTCTGCTTTTTGTTGCGGCAATCTTTACACTTTTTGACAAAAAACAGGTTGAATTTAACTTATTGAAAACAATTTTGCCTGAATATGTAGTCCAAAATACAGATATAATACCAATATCAGAAAAGACGTCTTCTGATATTAAAGTTGTTTTTGAAGCACAAAATTATGAGAGTATTCAAAAAACTAAGCAAGAGTTTATAAAATCTGTGGATAAAAATTTTTTTAAAGTTCAAACTTTTGATGTGTCTGAACTTTTGAATTTGTATGTTTCAAATCCTGCGAATTTTCTTTCATATAAAGATAAACAACTGTTAAAAGAAAAAAAGTATGATGTAATATATAATAATAGTCTTTTTAACTTGTACAACCCGACAGGGTTTCAATTGACCAGAGTTGATTGCGACCCTTATTTATTTTTGGATAATTTTTTGTCCTCTAATGTTCGTTTGTTTGAAACAAAAGAGTATATGCAAGGCAATTATTATGATTTTTTAAACCTTAAAATGCTTGATAAAAGCGGGCTTTCTCCTGATATTGCAAATAAAAAAGTTTTTGAAATTGCAAGTCTTCAAAAAAAATTATCAGATGAAAATGTTAAAATTTATTTGGCAGGAGTGCCCATTCATTCTTATTATGCAAGTAAAAATTCAACAATAAGTATAAATATAATTTGTTTTCTTTCAACCTTTTTGATAATGTTTTTAACTTATTATTATTTTAAAAGTATTAAAATACTTATTCCAATTGCTTTGAGCATAATTTTTGGGATGTCTTTCGGGTATATTGTCACTCGTTTGGTGTTTGAGAGTTTTCAAATTGTCACTATGGTGTTTTCCATTACTCTTATTGGAATTGGTGTTGATTATTCTTATCATTACAGTTTTGCTCAAAAGCGGGATAGGGAATTTTTTAAAAAACTTGCAATAAGCCTTGTTACTACAATTTTGCCTTTTAGTTTGCTATATTTGACGGGAATTGAACTTTTGAGGCAAATTTCTATATTTACAATTTGCGGGCTGTGTGCAATTTTTTTCTTCATTTGGACTTGTTATTGTGAATTTGAATTTCCTGTTTTTCAAAAAACAATAAAATTTCCTGAAAAAATTTATAAAATTTTGTTTTATGCTCTTTTAATATTGGGGGTGCTTGGACTTTTTAAAATACATTTAAATAATTCTCTATCTACTCTTTATATGCCATCGGGTGAACTATTGAAGGCAGAAAAGCTTTATAATATGGTGACTCAGGTGGACGATAGCCCGCAAATTGTCACGGTTGAGGGGAAAAATTTTGAAGATGTTCTTCAAAAAGAAGAAAAAATTGCAGATGAACTTTTAAAAAAAGATATAAAATATCTTTCAATTTCAAAATTTGTCTTGTCCTCATTAAAACAGAAGGAAAATTTTACGCTGATAAAATCTTTTTATAATGACAAAAAAAGAATAAAATCGGAAATTTTAACTGTGGAACAAGATAAAAAATTGCAAAACATTAAGTTTAAACCGGTTGTTTTTAATCTGGAAAGGTATAATTTTTTAAAAGATTTCTTTATTTTTAAAAACACAACTTATATGCTTATTTATACGCAAGATAAATTAAACCTTGAAAGCATGGATTGCAAAATAATTGATGTAAAAGGAACTGTGGAAAAATATATGATGGATTGCACAGAACTTTTGCTTAAATTATTTTTAATTTTTGCCTCTTTAATTTTAATTTTGTTTTTATTAAAAGGGGTAAGTCTTTTAATTTCTTCACTTTTGGGGGCAGTTTTGGCGCTTGGAATTTTGAGTTTATTTTCTTGTGATATCAATTTATTTAGCATAATTGCGGCCTATTTAATTTTTGGTTTTACAACAGATTATTCTGTGTTTAGAAAAAGCAAAGAAACAGGGGCGGAAGATGCCATTTTTATATCAAGTCTTACAACTTGTTTTTCGTTTTTGTTGCTTTCGTTTTCAGGCTTTGCGCTTCTTGCTTCAATTTCGGCGGTTCTTTTTTGGGGAATTCTGTGCGCTTATGTTATCGGGTATGTATTTGGCAAGAATAAAAAGCCAAATTGACGGAAAAATAAGTTTGGTTTTATAATTGTAAAAATAATATTATTAAAAAACTTATGCTGGTTTTTTATAAACTGTATGGTAATAAATGTAATCTGACTGTGTTTTTTGTCGGAGTGTGAGCAATGCAATGGTTTCAAATTAAAGAACAATCTGTGGGTAAAAAAAGACTTATTGTATCTTGGTATCTTTATAAAATTTTTGGTAAAAATTTTGTATATTTTATTGCATTTATGGTTTCTTTTTTTACTTTTATTTTTGCGCCTAAAGTTAGAGGATATTCAAGAAAATATTTAAAAGTTATTGCGCCTTATGTAAAAATAAAACCAAATTTAATGAATGAATTTAGCCATGTGTTTTCTTATGCCTGTTCGCTTGCAGATAAAATGTTTGCGTATTCGGGCGATTTTAATTATGACGATTTAACATTTGACAGTGTTGAAGATAAAAAATGTATGGATGAAGACATAAAGAAAAACAAGGGTGCATTTTTTATATGCTCGCATGTTGGAAATGTTGAAATTATGCAATTTTTATTGACCAAGGCAAAACCTAATTTTGATGTAAATGTTTTTTTAAGCCATGCACAAAGTCAAATTTTTAATTCTTTTTTGAATGAAATTAAACAAGATGTTAAAGTTAATTGTTTTTTTGTGGAAGAAATTGGGCCGGAAACCGGAATTGCCTTAAAAGAAAGTCTTGATTTGGGCGGAATTGTTTTCATTGCAGGAGATAGACTTTCTGAAAATCATATGGAGCAAAGCGTGCAGAGTTCTTTATTTGCAAATAAAATATTCTTGCCAAAAGGTACATTTAAGCTTGCCCAGCTTATGAGGGTTCCGATTTATTTTATTTCTGTTTTAAAAATTAAAAATAAATATAAAATATATTTAGAAAAACAAAAAACTTATAATTTTGATGAACTTGTTAATTCTTATTCAAAGTTTTTGGAAAAGATGATTTCTATTCAACCTTTGCAATTTTATAATTTTTATGATTTCTTTGGTTGATTTTATTGCTGGGTAATTGTTTGATATATTCGATAAAGCAATTTTATGTCGGCTTTATTTTCTTTTATTGCATTAATTAAAATTTCTTTTAATGTTTCATCCCCTTTTGGTGCAGAAAAATCGAACAACACTTTTGGTTCAACTTCAAGGGCACAAAGCAATTTTGCTATGGTTTCCGCTTTAACAAAACTTTTTCCACACTCGATTTTGCTTAGGTTTCTTTCCCCGACATTGATGAGTGACGCAAGTTGTTCCTGTGTCAGACCCTTTTTTTGCCTGAGTTTTTTTATTCTTTGTCCAAATAGTTTTTTAACATCTGTTTCGTTCATGTAAATATCCTTACTTTTATTCTAAATAATTTAATCGCATAAGATAAGGTATTAATATACTCTTTTTTTCTTGACAAAAGAGTATAACATGCTCTACAATCTGTCTTGTATATAGTAAAAAGTCATTAAAAAGAGCATATTATAGTTATTTTATTATTTTTAATATAAAGGTATAAAAGATGAAAAAAGGATTTACTTTAGCAGAAGTGTTAATCACACTTGCAATTATAGGCGTTGTGGCAGCACTTACAATTCCTTCTGTTATTGCAAATTATCAGCAACAAGAATTTAAAACGGGTCTAAAAAAAGCGGTAAATGTTTTAAATGATGCAATTACAATGGCAAAGGCAACAGCGGGCGAAACACCATATGAAAACGCAAATTTGATTAATTATCTGCAACAGCATATGAGTGTTATAAATACATCGAACGGCATGACAGTTAACTCTTATTATAGTGCTTGGAGAAATTACGCTATGTATACAACAGACGGGATGAGGTTTGAATTTCCACGTGAAGGCACGACATCAAATACTATTATAACCCATGAAACAGGTGCTCGTATATCAAATTGGGGCAGGCCTTCTCCGGCAGGTAAATATGGCGGATATTGCGGTTCATATGGGCTAGATAATCCAAATGGCACAAAATATCAGCCCTGCGTTGTTTTAGTTGATGTAAACGGAGATAGAAAGCCAACACTTTATGGTGCAAATAAAGATGTTTCTGGAGACGGCAAAAGCACAATAAATAATTATAAATACCCTTCACCCGATGATAAAAGGTTGACAGACGTGTTTAACATTTTAATTACGGAAGATAAGGCCATTCCTTTTGGGGTTGTTGCCCAAAGAGCAATGTATGAAAAATAAATTTTAAAACTATATATACACATTTAAAATAGTTTTCCCTTTAAGAGAGCTCTTAAAGGGTTTTTTTAAAAAACATATTAAAAATTTAAACATGAATAATGTTTTGTGCAAATAGCCACATGGAATTTTTTTGTATATAATTTAATCTATGATAAAAAATGTGTTACCAATTATAATGCTTACAGTGTCAAATATTTTTATGACATTTGCTTGGTATGGGCATCTGAAATTTAGAACATCTGCCTTGTGGCTTGTTATACTTGTAAGTTGGGGAATAGCGTTTTTTGAATACTGTCTTCAAGTGCCTGCAAACAGAATGGGGTATGAAGTGTATAACGCCGTGCAGTTAAAAACCATTCAAGAAGTGATTACCCTTGTTGTTTTCAGTGCTTTTTCAATTCTTTACCTGAAAGAAGAATTTCGCTGGAATTATTGCGTTGGCTTTATACTTATAATTTTAGCGGTATTTTTTGTGTTTAAAAAATGGTAATTTTGGCAAATTTGCAGAATTTTATTTTTTAAAGCACTAACAAAAAGACTTGATTTTTTAGTTTTACGGAGCATAATATATATGTCAAGAGAGTTCTCTTGATTTTGAAAATTTAATAATGCGGAATGGAGTAGTCCTTATAACCTCGTGAGAGGTTATAACAAAATTAATCGAGTCGGGCCTGCCCGATGAGCTCCAGACACGCAAAGAACTTGAAAATTTAATAACGCGGGATGGAGCAGTCCTTATAACCTCGTGAGAGGTTATAACAAAATTAATCGAGTCGGGCCTGCCCGATGAGCTCCAGACACGCAAAGAACTTGAAAATTTAATAACGCGGGATGGAGCAGTCTGGTAGCTCGTCGGGCTCATAACCCGAAGGTCGTTGGTTCAAATCCAGCTCCCGCAACCAATTATAAAGAAGTCCACAACAGGACTTCTTTTTTTGTTGGTCGCTGAATTTTCACCAAGGTTCACCTTCGCTTCGCTTTGGATACAAGTATAACTTAACGAGTAGATGGATTATTTACGGTTAGTATGATTATTTTTTAGAAGTGGCTTGTTGTTAGGGTTTCGGAGGTCGGAAGTGTCAAAATCTAAAATAATCAAACTACACACATTTTAACTTTTTTTACTCGCTTACGGTTAGTTTGATTATTTTTAAAAATTGGTTTCAAAATCAATTATAGCGGAAGTTTACGCTATGTTGATAATTTACGGATAGTTTGATTATTTTCGGACAGTAAAAGTGTGAGTAATTGATGTAATTTTTACGAGAATTTTATTGAATTCAAAATTCATTTCCCTGTATAAAAAGATTCGGAGTTATAAAGGAGATAAAATATGGGTACTGTAGAACCAATTAGAAATGTAGAGGATATTCGTAAAGTAGAAAATATTCTTGCAAAACAAAGTTTAAGAAATCTTGTGTTTTTCACAATAGGAACAAACTGTGGTCTAAGAATCTCAGACATTTTAAAGCTAAATGTCGGGGATGTAAAGAACAGAAATTTTATTCAATTAACCGAAAAGAAAACAGGAAAGTTTAAGAAATTCCCTATTAATTCAAAATTAAAAGAACTGTTTGCAATATACACTAAAGGCAAAAGGCATGACGTACCTTTGTTTGAAACAAAGTTTGGAAACAGGCTTGCCAGAGTTGCAGCATATTATATCATCCGAACTGCATGCGAAGAAGCAGGATTGGAAGATAAATTGGCACACATACTATGAGAAAAACTTTTGGCTATCATCACTACAAAAAATTTAAAGACATTGCAATGTTGCAAAAGATTTTCAATCATTCATCCCCTGAAATCACACTAAGGTATATTGGAATTGAGCAGGACGAAATTGATGAAAGCTACACAAACTTTGTGATATAAAACAAAAACTCCGATAATAAAAAAGGAACATTACAATTTTAGTTCCATTACATAAATAGGTCTTTTGTATCAAAAGCATATAACACAAGGCTTTTAGCCATAAATTTAAAATAAAATTTAATATTTTGATTACATTTTTAATATTGATAAATTCCTAATATATTTGTGTTATGCTTATTTCAAAGAATGAATATTAGGTTCGATACAAAAGACCTAAAATGTATCTAAAAACTGCTTGGAAGTGATGAATAACGAGAATATTCTCGAGAAAGACAAGAAAGTAATGGTTGCAAGCTTACCTATAAAAAGCATAGATGAAATAGAACTGATTAAGGATTTGTATAGGAAGAAAAATCAACTCCAAGAGTTGTTGATGTTTACACTTGCAATTAATACAGGCTTAGGTTTAATTGAGCTTTTAAATCTGAAAGTTAAAGATGTAAAAGGTAAACACTATTTATCTTACGGTAAACAAAAAAGCATCCCTTTAAATAACGAAATTATGAAATTAATAGAAGAATTTTCTAATGACAAAAAATTATCTGAATTTTTATTCCAAAACACCAAAGGGAAGCAAGTTGATAGAACATGGGTTTTTCGTAATTTTAAAACCCATTTGGAAGAACTTGGTTTAAAAGAGAAATATTCAGTTGCATCTTGGCGAAAAACTTTTGCATATCATTACTACGAAAAATATAAAGATATTTCGTATTTAATGTGGTTGTTTAATCAGCATTCAGTGAATATTGCATTAAAATTTATTGATGTAGAAGAAAATATGAACTTAAGATTTAGAGAAGGAGTGTGTTTGTAATGGGAGCTTATTTGCATCAAACATGCGAAAATTCTATTATTAAAGTTTCAATAATTGTGCCTATTTATAACACAGAAAAATATATTGAAAAATGTTTGAATAGCTTAGTTAATCAAAGTCTGCAAGATATTGAAATTATCTGCGTTAATGACGGTTCAACAGATAACTCAATGATAACTGTAAGAAAATTTGCTAATAATGACTCAAGAATAAAAATCATAGAACAACAAAACAAAAAGCAAGGAGCTGCTCGGAACAATGGAACGAATATTGCTGTTGGAGAATACTTGGGATTTGTTGATTCTGATGATTGGGTAGACTTAGATTATTTTGAAAAATTATATAATGCCGCTAAAAAATATAATTCTGATTTAGCATTAGGGACAAATGTAAGAATTGGAAAAGGTAAAACCAAGAAACGATTAAATATAGAAGTTGAAAGATTTGTGACAGAGTTGCAAGATAAGTTTGATGTTTGTAACCTTCATAAAGATGCTTGCCCTACAAATAAAATATATCGTTCAGATTTTCTTAAACAAAATAATATATTGTGGTCTGAAGGTTGTTTTTGTGAAGACAAAATGTTTTCGACTCAAGCAGTTTATTATGCAAACGGAATAGTTGCCGTTCCTGACATACACTATTTTTATTTCAGACGTCCTAATTCGACCGTAAGAACCAATAAATCCAAACAAAAATATATAGATAGAGATAATGCAAGAAAAGAAGTTTTAAAATTTTTAAAAGCCCATAACTGCAATACAAGAGATAAAGATTTTTGGGCAATAAAAAAAGATTATAAAAAATTTGGAATTCATTGGTATCAAATAAAAGAAAGTTTGCATACAGAAAAACATTTACTACTTGGTTTAATTCCGATAAGAGAGGTGCGAGTATGAAAAATTTGGTAATCGGAGCAGGATTTAGTGGTGCGACAATCGCAAACTTAATAGCAACGCAATTAAATGAAGAAGTCGTTATTATTGATAAAAAAGATCATATAGGCGGAAATTGTTATGACTATCGAGATAAAAACGGCATAATGATACACAAATACGGTTCTCACATTTTCCATACAAAATCTGAAAAAGTTTGGCAGTTCTTAAAACAATTTACGGACTTTAATACATATATGCATAAAGTTATTGGTTATTTAGATGGTATAGAAACTCATATTCCATTTAACTTTAATACTTTATATGATGTTTTTCCTGAAACTCTGGCAAAAAAATTAGAAGAAAAATTGTTGGATAATTTTGAAATCAACTCTAAAGTTCCAATTTTAGAATTCCAGAAACAAGAAGATGATGATTTAAAATTTTTAGCAAATTATGTATATGAAAAAATATTTTTGCACTACACGACCAAACAATGGGGTGTGTCTCCTAATGATGTTAATGGAGCAGTAACTGCAAGAGTGCCTGTATATTTATCTAAGGATAACAGATATTTTCAAGACGAGTATCAGGGAATTCCGTTAAAGGGTTATACCAAAGTCGTTGAAAAAATGCTTGATAACAAAAATGTTGAACTTCGTTTAAATACCGAGTTTAAAGATATTGATGCGACAAAATTTGACCGAATTTTCTATACAGGACCTATTGATGAGTATTTTAACTACAAATTCGGACAATTACCTTATAGAAGTGTGAATTTTAAATTTGAAACTCATAACAAAGAATATTATCAATCAAATGCATGTGTAAATTACCCTTGCAATTACGATTTCACAAGAATTCATGAGTACAAATACTATCTTGGTGATAAGTCAGAAAAAACTGTTATTGCAAAAGAGTATTCAGAAGCTTTTGAATTAGACAAAAACGAAAGATATTATCCTATTCCAAAAGATGAAAATATGGCACTTTATAACAAATATTTAGAAGAATCAAAGAAATTGAGTAATGTTTATTTCTTGGGCAGATTGGGTGATTACAAATATTACGACATGGACAAAGCCATATTAAGAGCAATAGAGCTTTTTGAGGAGGTTTGTAAATGATTTTAGTAACCGGCGGTGCAGGATATATTGGAAGTCATTGCGTTTTAGCACTTCTTGAAAAAGGTTATGAGGTTGTTGTTTTTGATAACCTTTCAACAGGGCATATTGAAACAATCAATAAACTATCTTCTATAGGGCAAAATAAATTACATTTTGTGAAAGGAAATTTATTAAATCCTAATGAAATAAACAATGCTTTTTGCTCAAAAATTGATGCTGTTATTCATTTTGCAGCTCTGTCTCAGGTTGGGGAATCTGTTGCAAATCCGGACAGGTATTACAGAAATAACGTTATAGGAACATTAAATTTGCTTGATATTATGAGAAGAAATAATGTAAATAAAATTGTCTTTTCTTCAACAGCTGCAACATATGGGGAACCAATTTACACACCGATTGACGAAAAACACCCTCAAAATCCAATAAACCCGTATGGTCAAACAAAATTAATGATTGAGCATATTATGGATGATTACGATAAAGCGTATGGACTTAAGTCTGTTCGCTTAAGATATTTTAATGTAGCTGGAGCAGATAGTCAAAATCGAATAGGTGAATGGCATGAGCCCGAAACACATTTAATCCCTAATATTTTAAAATCAACATTAAACAGTGGTAAAGCTTTTGAAATGTATGGGAATGACTACAACACAAAAGACGGCACATGTGTCAGAGATTATATCGATGTTGAAGATTTAGTGCAAGCGCATTTATTAGCCCTTGATTATCTGAATAATGGTGGTGAAACAAATTTCTTTAATCTTGGTACAAATGATGGGAATACTGTCAAAGAAGTTTTTGGAACTTGCGAAGAAATTACAGGGCAGAAAATTCCCGTAAAAATTATGCCAAGACGCGAAGGGGATCCTGCTCAACTTGTTGCTGATAATTTAAAAGCAAAAGAAATTTTAAAATGGACTCCTGAAAAAACTTTAAGGGACGGTATTAAAACAGCTTATGAATGGGAAAAATATCTCTATAAAACTATAAAGGAGGCAAATAGATGAAAGGAATAATTTTAGCTGCAGGGGCAGGTACAAGATTATATCCTGCTTCATTACCTATATCCAAAATATTGCTGCCAATTTATGATAAACCGATGATTTATTATCCGTTATCAACTCTTATGCTTGCAGATATAAAAGACATTCTGATAATAACAAATGAAGATGATTTTGATAATTTCAAAAAATTACTAGGAGATGGCTCTAAATTTGGGATTAACATACAATACAAAATTCAATATGTTCAAAAAGGAATTGCTGATGCATTTTTAATAGGTGAAGATTTTATTGGGAATGAAGATGTTGCCTTAATTCTTGGAGATAATATATTCCATGGATTAGGATTCTCAACTTTAATGAAAAATGCCATAGAACATAATACCGGTGCAACTGTTTTTGGCTACAAGGTAAAAGACCCAGAAAGATTTGGTGTTGTTGAATTTGATAAAAATAAAAAAGTAATATCTTTAGAAGAAAAACCAATAATGCCAAAATCCAGATATGCCGTTACAGGTCTGTATTTTTACGATAAAAATGTTTGTAAATTTGCAAAAGAATTATTACCATCTGCAAGAGGTGAACTTGAAATAACAGATTTAAACAAAATTTATCTTAAAAATAGTATGCTAAATGTAGAAATATTAGGCAGAGGTTTTACTTGGCTTGATACAGGAACACACGATTCTATGCTTCAAGCAAGCAATTTTATTCAAGGTATGGAATTAAATAAAGGCGAAAAAATTGCTTGTCTTGAAGAAATTGCACTAAATCATAAATTGATTTCCGATAAAGATTTGGAATTACAAATACTAAAATATGGCAAGAAAAATAATTACTATAATTATGTATCAGAGATTATCCAAGAATATCAAATGGAACAGGGAGTGTTGGTATAGATGAATACAATTAAACCCAAAGTTTCAATTTTAGTACCGATTTATAATGTCGAAAAATATTTGCGTGAATGTTTAGATAGCCTTATAAACCAAACATTAAAAGATATTGAAATTATTTGCATAAATGACGGTTCAACAGATAATTCATCGCAAATTCTGCAAGAATACAGGTTTAAAGACAAGAGAATTAAAGTCATAAATAAAGATAATTCAGGTTATGGTGCTTCGATGAACAGAGGACTTGAGATAGCCACAGGTGAATATGTTGGAATTGTTGAGCCAGATGATTTTGCTGATTTAAAAATGTTCAATGATTTATATAATATTGGGCTAAAAAATAACGCTGATATAGTAAAATCAGATTTTTATTACTATTTAACCAAAGAAAATAGAGCAAGAAAAGCAGGAAAAATTGCAAAAAATAAATGTAACAAAATTTTTAACATTAAAGAAGATAATATGATTTTAAAAATCATTCCGTCAATATGGAGTGCAATATATAAAAGAGAATTCTTAGAAGAAAATGACATTAAATTTTTAGAAACACCCGGTGCAAGTTATCAAGATACTTCTTTTTCATTCAAAACATTATCAACGGCTAAAAGAATTGTATTCACTCAAAAAAGCTACTTATATTATAGAAACGATAATGAAAATTCATCAGTAAAACAAAAAAATAAGGTTTACTGTATTTGTGATGAATATGAAGAAATAACAAAATACTTTAATGCATGCCCTGAAATAAAGGCTATTGCAAATCCTGTTAAATTATCAACACAATTTAACGCTTACAAATGGAATGCTGTAAGAATTGATGAACAATATAGAGACGAGTTTATAAATAAATTTCAAACTGAATTTTTAGAATTTTCTCAAAATAACGAAATTACACAAGATTTTTATAAAAAGGTTAAACCGGAAGAATTATCAATGCTCTTAAATGATAAACAAGCATTTAGAGCATATATAGATAATCTTTCAGTAAAACAACAAAAGATAGAAAAAAGACAGAAACAATTTTCCATTAGGATAAATTCTTCAAGAATTAGTATTGTTCTTTTTGGAAAACAAATTATGGAGATAGGGTAAATGAAAATATTATATTATAATTGGGTGCAATTTGACAATGAAAATAATATCGGTGGTGGTGTAAATGTATATCAAAGAAATTTGATAGATTATTTAACAAAAAATACCAATCATGAAGTTTATTTTTTGAGTTCAGGTTGGAAATACAATCCATTAAACCAAAAGACCTACATAGAACAGACATCAAATATATATGAAGATAAATGTAAAACATTTGAAATTATAAATTCTTCCGTAATGGCACCGGCATTTGCAATTTATATGCATCCTCAAATGTTTATTGAAGATTTAGACTCAATGAAAATATTTGATAAATTCATTCAGGAACAAGGTGGTTTTGATGTTATTCATTTTAATAATATCGAAGGTATATCAATTAATGTTTTGAAACTAAAAGAAAAATATCCTAATACAAAATTTATAGTTTCAATTCATAACTATCAGCCAATTTGCCCTTTAAATCAATATTTCCAAAATCATAATAATGTAATTTGTCATGATTTTAAAAACGGGAAAGAATGTTTAAAATGTTCTTATGTAATGCCTGATAAAAAAGAATATTACAAACGTTGCAAAAACTTTTATTATGATATTTTAATGGGCAAAAAGAAATTTTTTAGATTACCTTTTAAATTGTTTTGCAAGTTATTTAAATTTAAATCAAAACATTTTATTGGTTCCGAAAAAACAATGAAGCCGGAACAATATGTAAGGTATCGTAAACATAATGTTGAAATATTAAACAAATATGCTGATTACATACTGGCAGTTTCAGATAGAGTTCGTGCAATTATGGTAGAAAATGGTTGTCAATCTGAAAAGGTTGTAACTTCATATATAGGAACAAAATTTGCGCAAAAAGAATTAAAATGTTCTGTTGCAAAAGAAAATAAACCATTTACAATAGCTTATTTAGGTTACGAAAGAATTGATAAAGGCTTCTTTTTCTTTATTGACTCATTATCTAAACTAGATAAAAATATAGCAAAAAATATTAATGTTTTATTAGCAGTTGCCAATATTCATTCTAAAAATTATAAAGGCAAACTTGATAATTTTAATGATGTCATTGTGTATAACGGATATACTCATTCTGCCCTGCCTTATATTTTAAAAAATGTCAATTTAGGCATTGTACCAGTTTTATGGGAAGATAATCTGCCACAAGTTGCAATAGAAATGGTTGCATTAGGTGTCCCTATTTTATGCAGTAGCTTTGGTGGTGCGAGTGAACTTTGCACAAGTGATTTATTTAAATTTAAAGGAGCAAACGAAAAAGATTTTCTTGAAAAACTGACCAATTTTGTTAAGAACCCTGAATTATTACAAGAATATTGGAATAATCATCCGGATTTAACAACAATGGAAAAACATATTGAAGAATTAGAAAAAATATATAAAGGGTAAACATATATCGTGACAAAAGTATCTGTAATCATACCAATATATAATATGCAAGATTATTTAAATGATTGTTTAAAGAGTGTTATTGCATCCTCTTATAAAAATATTGAAATCATTTGCGTAGATGATTGTTCAACTGACAAATCTAGTGATATATTACGTGATTATAAAAAAAAAGACGGACGAATTAAAATTATCACGCATGAGAAGAATAAAGGCTTGGGTGGTGCAAGGAATTCAGGGATTGAAGCCTCAACTGGAGAATATATTATTTTTGTTGATTCTGATGATCAAATATCAAATATAATGATTGAGGAACTATATAAAAATATAAATCAAACGCAAGCAGATTTAGTATTTTGCGATATTATGCTTTTGGATAATATTTCTTTAAAGCCATATAAACCTATACATGACTTAAAATATATACAAAATAGTATTTTGGAACCTAAAATTGATTTTACTCCATTTTTGAATATATGGCCTAGTGCTTGGAATAAAATATGGAAAAAATCTATAATTTCAGATATAAAATTTCCTGAAAATATTTATTATGAGGATCATTTATTTTATTATAAATATTTATTCAGATGTAATAAAGTTGCATATCTTGATAAACCTCTTTATTTTTATAGAAATGGAAGAAAAAACTCAATAATGAAAGAGGTTTCTCCACGAATATTTGAAATATTTACTATTATTAAAGAGCTTGAAGTGTTGTTTAAAAAACATTTTAATGAAAAAGAATATGAAGCCTATATTATAAAAATTACGATAAGACTTCTTTGGGAACGAACATTAGCATTTACAGAAGGTTCTGAACTTGTCATAAAATTTATAAAGGAAGCACAAAATAAACTTAACCAATATGATGAAGAAAAAAAATTGAAATATAAAGATTCTTTCATTTCAATAGCAACTGAAATTTTGTACAATCCTGCAAAAGTTTATAATCAATCAGAAAAATTAATAGCAAAAAAATATTTAGTAAAAAAAATTACAAATCCAATTTTAAGATTTTACAAAACCAAAAACATAGATATATTTTTTGCTGCTGACGATAACTACGCACAACATTTGTGTGTAGCTATAACTTCTATATTAATAAATTCAAATTTGGGTGAACAATTCAATTTTTACATTTTGGATGGAGGAATTAATAAAAATAATAAAAAGAAAATTGTAAGATTAAAACATATTAAAAATTTTAATATTGAATTTATAAAAATTGATAATAGCAAATTTGACAAGTGCAAAATGACATCCGCTTGTAGGCATATATCAAAACAAACATATTACAGGTATATTATTCCTAAATTAAAACCAAATCTAAAAAAATGCTTTTACTTCGATGTTGATATTGTTGTAACAGGCTCTTTATCTGAATTTTGGGATATAGAGTTAGGGAATAACTATGTCGCTGTTGTAGAAGAACTTTATCAATTATCTTCAAATGATAGAAATAGATTAAATATAGAAAATTTTTTTAATGCAGGTATTATTCTTATAAATAATAAACTTTGGGTAAAAGATAATATTACAGATAAACTATTTACTAATAATCAGTTATTAGAAGAAATATTATTATGGCAAGACCAAGATGTTTTAAATTTCACATTTGATAAAAGAGAAATTTTCGTGTCTCCCAAATACAATGTTCAACAAAATAGTTTTTATACTGGAAAAAGTGAGCATTATACTGATGAAGAAATTTTTTATGCACGTATGAATCCAATTATCATTCATTATAATGGACCAACAAAACCTTGGCAAAGTTCTTGTTTGCATCCATTAACGCATGAATATAATAAATATTTAAAAATATCTAAGTGGCAAGATAAAAACAATTTAAAGTTTATTCAAAAAATTTTTTCGATACGAAATGAAAATAATCATAAAGTGATTAGTCTATTCGGAATTAAAATGAAGTTTGAGATAAAAAAGAGGAAAGTAAAATGGTAAGAAGTAAAAAAAGAATTAATATTTGTTTTTCAAGTGATAATAACTATGCACAACATTTAGGAATTACAATAATTTCTATTCTAAAAAATGCAAAGAAGGAGGATAATTATAATTTTTATATAATGGATGGAGGAATTAATAAAAAAAATAAAAATAAACTTGAAAAATTAAAAAAAATTAAAGATTTTAATATAACATATATAAATATTGACAATCAAGACTTTTCGAATTGTCCAATGACTAATTATGTAAATTATATTACATTGCCTACATATTACAGATTTAAAATTCCAACATTTTTCCCAGATATTGATAAAATACTATATATGGATTGCGATATGATTGTAAGAAGTGATATCGCATCTTTATTTGAAACAAATATAGATGATTATTATTTGGCAGCAGTTCCTGAAGTATTTAACCATAATCATAAAGAACGTCTTGATTTTCAACCAGATGAATATTATTTTAATGCAGGATTATTACTAATAAACAACAAAAAATGGAAAGAAGATAATATTGAAAAGCAACTTTTTGAGTATGCACTTGACCCAACACATGAAATAGTATATCAGGATCAAGACATATTGAATGAAGTATTGAAAGGCAAGGTTAAATATTTACCTTTGAAATGGAATTTACAGCATGATACATTCTTTTATGATGAATCATACTTATTTCATAAAGATGAACGTATAGATGCATTGGAAGAACCCTTTATAATACATTTTACTCATAAATTAAAACCATGGTTTAGAGAATGCACTAACCCATATAAATATGAATATAAAAAATATTTAAAAATCTCACCATGGAAATCGTATATTTATAAAATGAGATATGACAGATATAAACAAAATTTATTAATTACTATAAACAATCTTCCAAAATTAATTTTTTCAGTTAGAAATCAAAATATTCATAAAGTTATCTCATTATTTGGAATTCAAATTAAATTAAAGAATAAGGCTTTATTTTTTAAACAACAAATAAATGAGATAAAAGAATATCAATATTGGAAAATGGATAAATTGGAAGGTTTATTGCAACATATATGTGCTCAGAATGAAAAAATATCAAATAATGAAGATAGATTAAATGAATATATTAACTCGATTGATAATGAGATTATAATACTAGATAAAAAAATTAATGAAATTTCAGAAAAATTATTACTAAATAATCAAATAAATAAATTATTATTAAATCAAAATGAAGTATTGAATCGTGTAGACGATTTAAAAAATATCGTTCAAGGTATTAAACAAGATTATTTAAAAAATGAATACTTGATTGATATGCATTCAGCCTTAATATTGGACGATTTACTTAAACATAATAATACCGAACAAGATATTTTGAATTTATTAAAAATTAGCGGTAAAATAGCTTGTTCTGTATGGAGCAGTAAAGTTCAAGACATGCTCTCAAATCTTGAATACCTATTTGAAAATAATACCCATATAGAATTTCTTGAAAACGGTGATTATTCCGCAGACCTATATGTTTTATGGGGCACTCAATCGTATTCAGCACAAATCAATACCCTAAAAAATGCAACATATAGAAATAAGCCATTTATTATCTTAGAAGATGGTTTTTTAAGAAGTATTGAAACCTCAGCTTGTAAAAATAATTATAACAAATATCATAAAGGAGTATCTTTTGTTGCAGAAACCAAAAACATGTACTATGATGCAAGACAATCTAGCACCTTGGAACAAATGTTAAATGACAAAGATCTAATAATTACTGATGAACAAAAAAACAGAGCCAGAGCTTGTATAGATCAAATTGTTGAAACACATCTTACTAAATATAATCATCAACCGATTTTTGAACCTAAACTTGGTCGTGACGGAGTAAAAAAAGTTTTAGTTGTCGATCAATCCTATGGGGACATGAGTATTGCAAAAGGATTAGCAAGTGATGCTACATTTAGGCAAATGCTTGAAGATGCAATTACAGAAAATCCAAATGCCGATATAATTGTAAAAACACATCCTGACACTATCGCAGGAGCCGGTGGTTATTACAAGGGATTAAAAGCTCATGATAATATTTATACAATGACAGAAGCTATTAATCCTATATCACTAATACAATATTGTGATGAAGTATATGTATGTACAACACAACTAGGATTTGAAGCATTAATGTGCGATAAAAAAGTGCATGTTTACGGTATGCCTTTTTATGCCGGTTGGGGATTGACAGATGATAAGCAAATATGTGCCAGAAGAACAAATAAAAGAACTTTAGAAGAAGTATTTTACATAGCATATATTATGTACACTTATTATGTAAATCCGGATAAAAAATGTAAGTGTGAAATAGAAGAAGCAATGGATTACTTATTAAATTTAAGAAATGATTATTTTTACAATAAATTAAAAAAAACAAATGAAGATAAAACTTTATTTAATAATCCATACGCATTAATAATTGATACTACCTTATTATGTAATAATTCTTGTAACTTTTGTTGGCGTTCAAATTTTCCAGATTATTTAAAAGAAAAATATATGCAATTTGAAAACAAAACAATGTCATTTGATACATTTAAAAAAATTATAGATGATGCTTGTCAATATGATTCTATTAGATGGTTATCCTTATGTGGTCCAATGGGAGAACCTTTATTAAATGATAAAATAGAAGATTTCTATGAATATGCATATAACAAAAATCATTTTGATATAATTACAATAAACACAAATGGACTTGTTATACACAAAAAAAATATTTCAAAATTATTAAATACAATTCATGAATTTTCAATATCGGTAGATAGTATAAGACCAGAGATTTATGAAAAGATTCATGGGCATAAAAATTTTCAACAGGTAATAAATAATATTAAACTTCTAGTTGAATATAAAAAAGAACACAATGTATTGTCTAAAATTGTAGTTAGGTTTACAGAAAATGAACATAATCGTGGTCAAATTTCTGAATTTAAAGATTTTTTTGAAAAAATAGGTGTTGATGAAATAAATTATACGCAAGAACACGCTTTTGCAGGAGTGAATACTTCATTATCTAGTAATATCACAAACAAAATGTGTAATCAGCCCAATTGCATAAATTTTAGCTTTTTGGGAGAATTGACAACTTGTTGTATAAATTGGCACTTAGAACCTGTTTTTGGTTCTATTCATAATTATTCTTTAAAAGAGCTATGGGAATCAAAAGAAAAAATGCTATGGAATCAAAATTTTGATAAATCAAATCTCTGTCAAAATTGTAGTGGACTTGGAATAAGCCAAAATTCTCAAAGAATCAAATTAAATCCTTGTGTATCAAAAGTTTAAGCATATAAATAAAAAGGAGCAAAATGAAAAATTTTATAAACAGTATAAAACAACAACGATTCGTTATTAACTACAGCAGAATGTGGCCGTATGTTAAGCCGGTATGGTTTAGAGCATTGTGTTCGATGCTTATCTGTATTCCGATAGGCTCCTTAGATGCTGTTATTGCACTTGCGCTAAAACCTTATATGGATTTGGTTATGGTTGAAAAATCAGTAACTTCTCCTTGGTATATTCCTTTGGGAATTGTCGCTTTTACATCTATTCAAGGTGGTTTGAAATATATGTCGTCATATCTTTCGACTTGGGTAGGCGGCAGAATTACAAATGGCTTAAAATTTGATATGTTCAAAAAACTTCTTACCCTGCCAACTTCTTTTTACGACAAAAGAAATTCAGGTGATGTTGTTTTTCAGTTCAATAATCAGGCAGATATGGCATGTAGTGGTTTGTTAGACAATTTGAGTGTATTTACACAGAGAATATTCTCGTCAGTTTCGCTCGTTTGCGTACTTTTCTATAATTCATGGCAATTAGCACTTATTGCCGTTGTGGTTTTAGGTTGCGCATTTGCCCCTGTTGCAAAACTTCAAAAACGTATAAAATCTGTTATGGAAAAAACTGTCTTTGCCGATGCTTCAATAATCACAGAGTATAATGAAGTTTTTGCAGGTAACAAAACAATAACTTCCTACAATCTGGCAAAACATGAAACAAATAAATTCCAAAATATTTTGAGGAATATTTTTACCCTCAGAATAAAAATGGTTCAAAAGACACAATGGCTCTCTCCAATGATGCATGTAATTGTTTCAGTCGGAATAGCGGCAGCTATTGGTTATGGTTCGCATTTAATTATGTCAGGACAAATAACATCAGGTAATTTTGTGTCATTTATTACTGCTTTAATTTTGCTTTATACTCCTGTTAAAAATATTGGAAATAACTTAAATGCTGTGCAGTTTTCATTTTTTGCAATAGAAAAGATTTTTGAAGTTTTGGATTCAGTTCCTGAAATAAGAGATTGTGAAAATCCGGTGATATTAAATAGAGAGCACAAGAGTATTCAATTTAGCAATGTGAACTTTGAATATGTAGAAAACGTTCCAGTGTTGAAAAATATTAATTTAACAGTTAATAAAGGAGAAACAATAGCACTTGTTGGTAATTCAGGCGGTGGAAAATCAACAATAGTAAACTTAATACCTAGATTCTATGATATTAAAAGCGGTTCTATTACGATTGACGGAACAGATATTAGGGATTTTACACTCTATTCATTAAGGCAAAATATTGCAGTCGTTTTTCAAGATAATTTCTTATTCTCAGGAACAATAAGAGAAAATATTTTACTCGGTAACGAAAACGCAACAGATGAACAAATTGCCCAAGCAGTCAAAATGGCATATCTTGATGATTTTATTGCATCCTTAAAAGATGGATTGGATACTGTAATAGGTGAGCGTGGAGTTTTGCTTTCAGGTGGACAAAAACAGAGGATTGCGATAGCAAGAGCCTTTCTAAAAAATGCACCTATTTTGATACTTGACGAAGCAACAAGCGCATTGGATAACAAAGCGGAAGCCGTTGTTCAAAAGGCAATTGATAACTTGATGCAGGATAAGACGGTGTTTGTTATTGCACACAGACTATCAACCATTCAAAACGCAAACAAGATTGTTGTAATTAATCAGGGAGAAATTGTTGAAGAAGGTACTCATGAACAGCTTTTACAGATAGAAAACGGTGCATATAAGGCTCTTTATGAAATGCAATTTAAAAAACAGGAAAGGATTGCAGGATGATGAAAATAAATATGTTGGAATAAAGATTATACCTAACGAAATTGCAATGAAAAATGGAATTAAAGAAGTTTTAATTACAAATGATGTTTATATGACGATATTAAACTGTTCAAAAATTAAAGTATAAAAATAATTTTTTATTTATATTTTATATTATATTTTCCCCAAAATAATCATACCATCTGTCCAAAGAAATCAAATCATGTATCTTTTTACAACAAGCTCACAAGGCTCATACTTCGCCTGTTCGTTTTTCTAATAATACTTGTTGTTTGAGAAAAAGTGTCAGATAAAATAAGAATTTTATTGTCGGATTAGTAAATCCGACCTACATAACTTATAGTTTGAGAAAATGTGGCAGATGAAATGATAAATATAATTGTTGGGGTAGAACCCCCAACCTACCTGCTGACCGGACTAGGTAGGAAGTTGTCTTTGAAAATTCTTAATTTCCCTTTTGTTCTGTTTGAGTATATTCAATGCGTCCGGGGACCCATTCATGGCGGTGCTTGGCCATGCGGGTAAGATATTCAAACGTTTCAGTTTGTTTACATATTTGCGCCCAATCAATAGGGGTTCGGCCTTGCTTGTCTTGTGCCAAAACATCGGCCTTAAAATCACACAAGGTTTCGCACGCGGCTAAACGCCCCAAAGCAGCAGCAACGTGTAAGTAAGTAATATTTTGTGCGGCTAAGCGTTTCAACAAGCCCCATCTCTTAACTCCATACCCTTTATCTAAGAAATAGAATACATCTTTGTCTTTTTCAGTTAACAAAGCGAAAAATATAGAATCCCACGTCAAATCTGCCTGAACGTGCCAATTCCATGTTTTGACTAACGGTTCAATCACAAGGATATTTTGTAACAGCGTTGCGATCGCGGTTTCTTGATACTTTTGGGCATAATCTAGCGGCGTTAGCCCGCTGTCATCTTTGGCATGTATATCGGCCCCGTAATGTAATAATTCCCGCACATTTTTCATATCTCCCCCACCTGCCGCCAAATGAAGCAAAGAAATATTGTGCAAGGTTTTCTCATTAGGACTTGCGCCTTTATCACAAAAATATCCCATATCCTCACCACGCGCTAAATACCAAACTTGCGTATATTGCGGAGTTGTGAATACTCCATTTAAATCTGGGAAACGCTGCAATAACTTCGGTTTTTTAATTTGTTTGGCAGTTTTCCTAAATACTTTAAGTATGGCCACTATTACAATTATAATAAACAGCACAATCAAATAAAGCCAAAACAAGCACGAAATATTATGAACTACCGCAAAGGTGAATAACAATGCCATTCCCACAAAAATCAAAATTCCCGTAAGAATCAATTGTAATTTATCTAGTATGCTTTTTTTCATAAATTAAACGTAATACCTCTTTTCATTTATTATACTATATTTTTGCTATTATTAAACAAGAGGCACAATGAATAATAACACAATATTACACGTAATTACAATAAGTTATGTAGGTCGGATTTACTAATCCGACAAAATTTAATTGTTGGCATAGTAATGCCAACCTACATTTTTCTTCTACACTGTCCAACAAAAATGAAATACCCAAACTCTCTGTATAAAATCCTCAAACCGACTGTTTTTTACAGCTTTGTAGGTCGGATTTACTAATCCGACAATAACGTCCCTCTACTCGGAAGTTTTTATCCTTTTTCTATCCTTGCCAAAACTCTACCCCTGTCGAAGTTTGAGGCGAATTTACAACATTATTTTAGAAAAAAGGATAATTCTAAGGATAAATAAAGGATAAATAGGATAATTTTTCTTAAATTGAAGGAAGTGCCTTAAATCTAAACAATACCTAAATTATACCAATATTCATTCTTGTAAATTTATCTGTCAAATTATAGGCGTTATTTAACGAATATGTTATTTAATGGGCAGATGGATTATTTACAGTTAGTATGATTATTTTGTAAAAGCATTTGTGGGGCGTAATTTATTGCACAAAAATCATACCTATTGCCGTTAATTTTTTATCTTTAAAATTTATTTTATTAAAACAATTTGAATAAAATAATGTTTTATTTTTATATCTTTATGCAAATATGGTGCAAAGAATTGCACCTTACAAAGCTTGCTACCTTTTTGCAGATTACCAAATATATTGAATCGGTGCAAAAAATTATACCTTAAAAAATTCAACATCCAAGCGGTGCAAAAATTGCACTTTGTATTTACTGTTTTACTAATTAATACATTTGTGCGCAAGGATTACATCTTATAGCTACTACGTACTATATTAATTCTCACTCTCGTTTATTTTATCTTGTTTATTACCTTAATTTATGGCGTTTAGATAAAAATTTTATTTAAAAAATAAAAGCTCTTGAATTAATTTCTGCATATCTTTTATTTCTGCTGCGCCATTTAATATAATATCGCTTTTTTCAGCCAATGGCTGCACATATTTTTTCCCCGCATGGCGAACATAATTCCAATGGTCAAAAGCATCACTTTCACTTTGGTTCCTGCTTTTTGCCCTTTTCATAAACCTTTTGCTTCTGATATCTTCCCTAGCATCTACATAAATGGACATATCGGTTAATTCTTGAAGGTTATTATACCCCGATGCCATGCCTTCAATTACAATAATTTTATTATTTTTAACATCAATCGCCTTTGGCACGTTAATTCCTGTACCATTTATAAGATATTGCGGGGTTTTTATGTCTTCACCCGCTTTAAGTGCCATAATATCATTTCTTAATACGTCCAATTGAAAATTTTCAGGTGCATCAATGTCGTATCCGCTATTTCTAACAGAATCAAAATCGCCATATTTTTTAATCAGGGCAGAAATATCTTTAAAATAATTATCGGCAGAAATAAAAGATATGGGCAAATTTTCCGCTTGGGCGTATTCTTCCATTAATGAACACAAAGTAGACTTGCCACTTGCGCTTTCCCCTGTAATTGTAATTATGATAGGTTCATCTTTTTTAGTTGCAAGGCTTTGTGCAAATTCTTTTGTAAAGCCTTTTTTAACGCTTTTAACCGTTTTTGTATTTTGTTCAAAAACATTATTTAGCTTTGTTTCAAGTGCATTTATTTTAACTTCATTTTTTATTGGGTTTGATGTAAAGGTTAAATAATTTATAGCGCTAAAGCCTGCTTGTGTGCTATTTTTAGCGTTATTTTTGTTTGGCTGAATATTTTTCCTTGAATTAAATTTATTAACTCTATATGCATTAATCATTTCTGTTTTCATAGTATTATTCATAAAAACAGAACAAAATTTTTTTTGCTAAATTTTTTTACATAAAATTTAAAGGGGTAAAAATGCGTTAAATTTTATTTTTTGCGCAAGAAAAAGCATTTATGGGTTTTATTGCCATTGGGTGAATTATCCATGGGGAATATTTCTAATTTCACAGATTATCTAAACCATAGAAACGAGTATCAAAGCTGGGCAAGGGAGTTTGATTTAAACCCCATGCGCAAGCAAGAATTTTTTAAGCAAAATAAGCTATCTAATGATGATAAGGATTTGGATGTAAGAAGGGCAACTGATTTAACTATAATTACAAATGGTGAAACATTAAAAGAAGTTTTACAAGCAGAAGAAATTCTACACAGTAAAGGTATAAATCTTCAAGTGATTCATTGTCCTGTTGTTAAACCAATTCCGTTGAATTTGTTGAATATGATAACTTCAAGTAAAGTTGTTACAGTTGAAAATCATTCAATAATAGGTGGTTTAGGAAGTATGATTGCAGAATTAATTGCAGAAAGTGCTAAAAATATCCAACTAAAACGTATTGGTGTCAATGATGAATTTGGTCAAAGCGGAACAGCAAACGAATTATTGGATTATTATGAACTATCAACTATTAAAATTGCGGAACGCATTAAATTTGAAATAAAAGGTTATAAGTAACAAGTACAATATTTCTTATTTTTAATATACTGTTAAAAAGTAGTTAATATAAAGCAGGGAGTAATTATTACGGAAATAGAAGGAATATATTTTAACCAAGATAAAATATTTACAGGAAATTTTGAAATTCCTGATGTGGGAGTATTTTTCGGGAAATTATTTTATAAAAAAACGAACAATGTGAAATTTTAATTTACATGAACACATTCAATTTAGAAGATACTTTTTTTAATGTAATAAATGCAATCCTATCTGACGAAAAAGAAAATTTGTATTTCGTTAGTTTGTACAATTGTCGCATGCACCAATCTTCTTTTTCAATTGCAGGAAATACCTTTGGCGGATATTTTGACTATGCACTTTTTTCTAAACAACGACATTTTAATTCAGAAACAGACAAAATAAGGAATAAGGTAAATGTTTATATTAATACTTGGGCAGAATTTTGTTTCCCACAGGATACAAAAACTCGTGCCAGCTTTCAATCTATAATGAGTGAAATTAAACTTAAAAACAAAATGAAAATATCATTTAACCAAGATATTAAAAGCCATTTCTTAAGTAAAAACAACATTTTTAACAGTTTGTTTGTTAATTTGGGATTATCAAAACAAGAAGTAGGTACAATTGAAAAAGAACTAAATAGGGTTTTAATACTTCATAGAGAAGATATAGGTATTAAAAAAGCAGAAAATCATAAATGGTTTATTCAAATTGAAAATATTCCTCAAACAATAGGAGTTGATATTGTGGGATATTATTTAGGAGTATTAATTGGCAGCCTTATGCAGGTATGAGCGTGGTATGGAACATTATGGATGAGGCAAAATTTAAGGCAAACGATATTGTGCTTCCTGAACTTAGTGTAAAGCCTTATGTAAGATACGGTGTAGGTATAAGAAAAACTTGGGGTGAAAGATTTACAGAGTTTTTCCAAACCTACTTTACAAATGGCGGAAGAAACGGTGTAGGCTTGCAATGTGCCTTCTCTTGGGCGTTTGGTAAAGAGGGTGCTCATAAAACAGGCGGCAAAATAAACACACCTTTAAAAATGCAAAACGCTTATTTATCAATAAAATAGAGTAAAAACAATAACAAAAAAGGGTGCTGACATTATGGAAGCATCCTTTTTTATATAACTAAGCTTTAATTTGCTTTGCTTTTTTTATTTTATAAAAAATTATTCTACAACTCTTCCATTATAGGTTTCTAACATCTGTCTTGTTGTTGGCGGATAGGAAGACAAGTCTGCTTTATCTTCGCTTTCTTCTTCTGAAGAAAAATCACTTTTGGAGTTTGAAGCTTTTTTTGAATCATTAAAATTGGATGAAGCTTCATTATTTAATGGTGTTTCAGAATTTATGGAAGGTTTTGTGTGTGCTTGAAAATTTTGAGGGGACTGTTTTGGCACAACATTGGCGTTGATGATTTTTGTATTTTTATCTATAATAATAAATTCAATACTTCCACTTTCGCCTAAAACTTCTTGTATGCTTTTTAAAAGGGGATTATACTTGTTGTCGCTTTTGGCTTGAGAAAGTGCATTTTCATTTACAAAACCAAGCGTGATGTGTTTGTTTTTAATATTAACAAGTTTGCCCACTCCTGAATAGAAAAATTTTGCAGGAACGGAAGAAACGGAGTTAATAATTTTTGCCCAAATTTGTGCCGCATCTTGGCTTGTGTCGGAATTGGCAGGGTTTGTTGCCACCTGTGTTGTATTTGGGGAAAGATTTTTGTCTGTGTTCAAATTTTTATCTAAAGAAACTTCTTTTTCCGGATAATTACTATTGTTGACAGATATGTTAGGCTCTAAGGTGTTATTTTGAGTTGAATTATCCTTTTTGTTTGTAGAATTTGAAGAAGAATTTTCTATAGTGGGCGCTTGAGTTTGATTTTGCGCATATATTGGTGTTGGTTTTTCTTTTGGTAGAGCGGGTTGAATTTCATTTTGTTTTATTAAATTAATTGGGTCATTTTTTGTATTTTGCTCTAAAATATCAATTGAACAAATACATATTATCGCCAATTCAGCCCACAGATAAGGATTTGTTGAAGTTTTGATTTCTTTATAAAATTCAATAACTTTATCTAAAATTTTTACAAGTTTGTTTGAATTGAAGATTTTATTGTTTTTGATTTTTTCAACATTTTCAACATCAATTAAAGTTAAATTAGAAACAGTGCTTACATCTTTTGCATTTAAAATCAAAATTGTATTTTTTAAAAATTCAATATAATTTTCAATAAAGTTCCTTGGTTCAGAACCTTTTAAGTAAATAGTTTCAACTTTTTGAACGGCAGCTTCAGTATCGTTTGATAAAACAGAGTCTGTTAAATCGTATAAAATATTAAAAGTTAATTTGCCAATTAAACTTTCAATAACATCTTTTGTAATTTGCTTTTCAATTCCCAAAACGGAAGCTTGGTCTAAAAGTGCTAAGGAATCTCTCATTCCGCCTGAAACGTTTTTTGCAATTGCAAAAAGGGCATCGTCTGTAATGTTAATTTTTTCAATATCTGCAATTTGTCTTAATCTTTTGGTGATGTCTTCAATTGTAATTCTTCTGAAATCAAATCTCTGGCAACGGCTTACAATTGTTTCTATAACCTTGTGAGGTTCCGTTGTTGCAAGAATAAAAATAACATTACTGGGCGGTTCTTCAAAAGTTTTTAAAAGCGCATTGAATGCTTCTTTTGAGAGCATATGAACTTCGTCAATAATAAAAATTTTGTATTTGCCATTCATCGGGGCATATTGAACTTTTGCGATGAGTTCTTTTGCATCTTCAATCCCTCTGTTTGTGGCAGCGTCAATTTCAATAACGTCAATGCCTGAAGCGTTTGCAACATCAAGGCAGCTTTGGCATTTTCCGCATGGGGTGACTGTGGGGCCGCCTTCGCAGTTTAGAGATTTTGCAAAAATTCTGGCACTTGAGGTTTTGCCTGTTCCTCTGGGGCCGCAAAAAAGGTATGCGTTTGCAAGTTTGTTTAATTTGATTGCATTTTCAAGCGCTCGCACGGTAAATTCTTGCCCGATAACGTCTTTAAAAGTCTGAGGACGGTATTTTCTGAATAACGGCATATATTTATTTTTAAGTTCAGTTTCTTGCATAAAAATATTATATTATAAAAATTTTTTGTTAAAATAGGTTTATGAAGAAAGTTGGAATAATCGCACCGTCAGGCTCTGTTGAGAATTTTGACGAATATAAAATAAAAACATTTTTTGAAACGCACAAAATCGAGCTTAAAATCTTCCCTTCCTGTTATAAAAAATTCAGGTATTTAGCAGGGGATGATGCTTTAAGACTTGATGATATTCACAATTGTTTTCTTGATAAAACAATTGATACCATAATTTGCGCCCGTGGCGGGTATGGCGCAATTCGACTTTTGGATGATATTGACTACAATTTGATTAAAGAAAACAAAAAAACATTTGTAGGTTTTTCAGATATAACAGCTCTTTTGATTGCGTTTTATAAAAATTCAAATTTAAAATCTTTTCATGGAAAAATGGCAGTAAATGGCGTTATTAATATGAATGATGAAGAATTTAGAAAATATTGTGAACTTATCTCTAAACCTTTTTATAATTCAAATTTAAAGGGTGGAATTTTATGGGGCGGAAATTTAACTACAATTTGTTCTTTGTTTGGCTCAAGTGAGGAAACATATTTGCCTTATGAAGACATAATTTTATTTATTGAAGATGTAAATGAGCCTGATTATAAGCTTGATAGAATGTTTTGTGAAATTTTGAGAAATAAACCGTTGAGAGAAAAAATCAAGGGAGTGATTTTTGGCGAATTTTCAGGGGCGGGAAAATTTTTACAAGAAATTCAAGAGGAATTTATAAAAAAGCTCAATGTGCCTTTTGAGGTTAATTTAAATATCGGGCATAACGAAAGAAATCAAATTGTACCTTTTGGGTATTTGCTTTAATTTTTTGAAGGTTCACAAAATGTTTGGCAAAAAATTTTTGTTTGAAATATAATCAAGATAGTTATGCAATACAATATGATTAAACTTGAAACGGTGGATTCCACATCTGTTTGGGCAAGAAAGAACCTTGCCCGATTGAATGACTTTGATGTTGTTTCTGCTGAAATTCAAACAGAAGGGCATGGACAATTTGAAAGAAAATGGCTTTCAAGCTCTAAGGGCGGCGGAAATGTTTATATTTCCATTGTTTTAAAACCTAAAAATCTTGAACACTTGAATGAATTAACAAGGTTTGCAAGCGTTATGGTGTCAGATGTTTTGGTGGAATATGGACTTGAACCTAATTTTAAATTTCCAAACGACATATTAATTAATGGAAAAAAAATTTCAGGAATTTTGGCGGAATCTGTTTTTAAAGGGGATGAGTTTAAGGGAGTTGTTGTCGGTATTGGGATTAACTTAAATTTAGATAAAGAAGAACTTCAAAAAATTGATATTCCTGCAACTTCAATTTTTAACGAAATTGACAGCAGAGTTGATAAAGATGAATTTCTTAATCGTTTTATGAAACATTTTGAAGAAAGATATGATGATTTTCTTCAAAACGGAATTAAAGAATTAACATACATTAAATAGTTATATGATTGATAATAAAGGAGAAAAGAGGAAATGACCAAAAAACAAATTAAAGTGATGGATACCTCATTTAGGGATGGCTTCCAATCAATTTACGGCGCAAAAGTTTTAGTGGATGATTTTATTCCTGCACTTCAAGCCGCAGTTGATTCAGGCATTAAACATTTTGAAACCGCAGGCGGTGCAAGATTTCAAGCTCCCATATTTTTCTGTAATGAAAACGCTTTTGAAACAATGGATAAAATCAGAGAAGCCGTTGGCCCTGATGTTAAACTTCAATCTTTGGCACGTGGAGTAAACGTGGTAGGTTTAAATTCTCAACCAAGAGATGTTATCGATCTTCATGCCAAAATGTTTGCAAAGCATGGTGTTAATGTTGTTAGAAACTTTGATGCCTTAAACGATGTAAATAACTTGATTGACTCTGCTAACAGTATTAAAAAACACGGGCTTTTGCATGAAGTTACAATTACAATGATGGAACTTCCATACGGTTGTGAAGGTGCACATGACGTTGCTTTTTATGAAAGAGTTTTAAGAAACATTTTAGAATCCGGACTTCCTTTTGATTCTTTAGCATTTAAAGATGCTTCAGGAACTTCAAACCCAAGAAAAGTGTATGAAACGGTTAAAATGGCACGTGAAATTTTGGGGGCAGACGCTCACATTCGCTTCCATTCACATGAAACCGCAGGTACAGGTCTTGCTGCATATTTAGCTGCATTGGACGGTGGCGCTGACGGTATTGACCTTGCAATGAAACCGGTTTCAGGCGGAACGGGACAACCTGATATTATTTCAATGTGGCACGCATTGAAAGGTACAGATTATGACCTTGGTCTTGATATTAAAAAAGTTATGGAAACCGAAGAAATCTTTAAAGAATGTATGAAAGATTATCCTATTTCTCCGATTTCTCTTGCAGTTAACCCTATTCTTATACAAGCTCCCCTTCCAGGTGGTGCAACGGCAACTACTGTTAACCAATTAAAAGATATGGGCATGCTCGATAAGTTCCCAAAATTAATTGCAAATATGAAAGAAGTTGTTGAAAGAGGCGGCTTTGGAACATCTGTTACACCTGTTTCACAATTCTATGCTCAACAATCTTTCTTAAACGCAACAACTCCTGAGCCTTGGATGCAAGCAAACCCTGGGTATGCAAAAATGCTTTTAGGGTATTTTGGCAAAACTCCTTGTGAACCCGATCCTGAACTTGTAAAATGGGCAAGCGAAAAATTAGGGTTAGAACCTACAACAGAAAAAGTTGTTGATATTAATGACAGAGACCCTGAAAAAGGTTTGAAAGCTGCTGAAGAAAGATTAAAAGCGGCAGGTCTTCCTGTTACCGATGAGAACCTCTTTATTGCGGCTGCTTGTAAAGACGGCAACCTTGATAAGGGTATTGATTTTCTTCTTGGAAAAGGAAAAATTTCTGTTGATAAATCGGCAGGCAAAAAACAAGAAACAACGGGTTCTTCAGCTGAAGGGTACACGGTATCTGTTAACAATAAAAAATATTCAGTTAGAATTGAAGGAACAAAAGCTGTTGTTAATGGCAAAACATACGACATCACGGTTAAAGAAGGAGTTGAGGCAAAACAAGGCGCTAATCCTTCTGAAGGCACACCGATTAAAGCGGCGCTCCCCGGAGTTGTTCTTAAAGTTAATGTTACAGAAGGGGACACAATTGAAGAAGGCGATGTAATTTTGGTTCTTGAAGCAATGAAAATGGAAACTGAAATTAAATCTCCAAAAGCAGGTGTTGTAAAATCAGTTGAAGTGTCTGTCGGCGATCAGGTTAAAAACTCACAACTGTTGGTAGTTATAGGATAGGAGGTTTTAAATGAATTTCGTAGAAAGTTTAAAAGCACTATCTAATTCAACGGGTGTGGCAAACATGATTTTGCCTGCTGACCCTTCATTGAGTGGGTTTGAGCAAATTTTGCATCAGTTTGGTATGCCTATTATGCTTCTTGTGTGCTGCTTTTTATTGTGGCTTGGTATTAAAAAACAATTTGAACCCCTTTTGTTGGTTCCAATTGCATTTGGCGGTATTTTATCTAACATTCCGCTTGCAGGAATTGCAGAACCCGGTGGTTTTTTGAATATTATTTATGAAGCTGGTATTCATCAGGGACTTTTCCCGTTGATTATCTTCATGGGTGTTGGCGCTATGACGGACTTTGGGCCTCTTATTGCTAATCCGAAAACCGCACTTTTGGGCGGGGCTGCACAGTTTGGTATATTTGGTGCACTTTTACTTGCGCTTTGCTGCTTCGGTTTCACAATGCCGCAAGCTGCTTCAATTGGTATTATAGGCGGTGCAGACGGCCCGACTTCAATTTATGTAACAAGTAAGTTGGCTCCTGAGCTTTTGGGTGCAATAGCAGTTGCTGCATATTCTTATATGGCACTTGTTCCTGTTATTCAACCGCCAATTATGAAACTTCTTACAACTGAAGCTGAAAGAAAAATTGAAATGGTTCAATTGAGAGAAGTTTCTCAGCGTGAAAAAATTGTTTTCCCGCTTTTGGTTTTAGGGCTTTGCATTTTGCTTTTACCTGACGCTTGTCCTTTAATCGGCGCTTTAACTTTTGGTAACCTTGCAAGAGAATGCGGCGTTATTGAAAGATTAAATAAAACAATGCAAAATGAATTAATTAATATTATTACTATTTTCTTAGGTTTGTCTGTTGGCTCAAAACTTTCAGCTAACCAATTCTTAACCGTTCAAACTTTGTTTATCTTAATTTTAGGTATTGTGGCATTCGGGCTTGCAACCGCTATGGGTGTTATTTTCGGTAAGATTATGAATAAATTTTCTAAAACCCCGATTAACCCGCTTATTGGTGCAGCAGGTGTTTCTGCGGTGCCTATGGCAGCTCGTGTTGCAAACAAAGTTGGTTTGGAAGCAAACAGCCAAAACTATTTATTAATGCACGCTATGGGGCCAAATGTTTCCGGTGTAATCGGTTCTGCCGTTGCAGCGGGCGTTTTGCTTTCAATGTGTCATTAATCTTAATTTGAAATTCAAAAATGTCCTTCTATATAGAAGGACATTTTTTTTAAAAAAAGCATCAAGAAAATTTATTATTTTTTAGAAAAAAGGTTGAGAATTTTATTCAAAATCCCTTCATCCTCTTCTGTTGGGGCAGTATATTCATTTGTTGAATTTGTTTTAATTTCAGCACCATATTTTTGTGCCATTAAATTATCCCCTTCTTTAAGGTAAAAATCCATCAAAATTTGTCTTGCGCTTTCATCTTCATCAAGTTCATATACTTTTTGCCAATAATCAATTGCAGTGTATTTTTCTTTATTTTGTTCATAAAGTTTTGCAAGTTCAATTAAAACGTCTTTATTTGTAGGATTTAGGTTATATGCATTATTAAATTCAACAAGTGCCTCATCTTGTTTGTTTAAGGCTTTATTCATATATCCAAAGTTGTACGCTGCCATAAAGCTGTCGTCCATTTCTTCATAGCAAAGCGCCTTCATCTGGAAAGAAATTGGGGTGGGGCCTAAAATTTCTGCATATTTATTGATATAGTCAAAGGCACTTTCAAAATTTCTTGTATTATAGTAGTATTGCGCCCAAAGCATGCAATAGAGGGCTTTTTGTTCTTTATTTAAATTAATGTCGTCAATATTGATTTCATCCAGAAGAACCTTTGCTTCTTCATTTTTTTCCGATTGAAGAAGAATTTTTATTCTAAGACCTTTATCTTGTGCGGATTTAAGTGCATTTTTGTAGTCACCTAAATCAAAATAAAGCTTCCCTAAAATATCATCAAAATTAAGTTCGCTTCTTTTGAATTCTTCTTTGCCACGAAGTGCAATTTCAATTGCAGACTCAAGCGCATTTTCTCTTGAATAAAGATCGATTAATTCAAAATAAGAAGGAAAATGTTCCGGAGCAATTTCAATAATTTTTGAAAACTCATCAATAGCTTTTAGAGGATTGTTTGTGACTTTATATAATCTTGCAAGTTTTTCTCTGGCTTCAATGCTTTCAGACTCTATATTGAGTGCTTTTTTACAATCGTTAATGCCATATTCAAGCTTGCCGTTTGCAATGTTGTAATTTGCACGTGTCAGATAATATTGAAACTTGTTATTTTCTTGATAAATGTCCATAAGTGCACTAAGCGCCGCTTCATCGTTTGGTACAAGTTCAAGAATTTTTTTATATAGTTCTTCTGCCTTATCAGCTTCACCTTCTATAAGATATTCTGAAGCATTTTGATGTAATTGGTTTATATCCATTTTAAAGCCCTTATATGTATAGTTTTGAAAATTCTTTGCTTAGTTCAAAATTGCGCTGTTCAATTATCTGTGCCACTTTTTTGTTATCATATAAAACTCTTCTGTGCTCAAAATTCAACTCACCATTAGAGTTAATTGTAATTAAAAGGTATACAGGCATTTTATCTTCCGTCATGGAACGCCCTATGCTGCCTGTATTTATTACAAATTTGCCTGAGCTTAGGGTGTAACCGCAGGGAATGTGCGTGTGCCCGCATAAAATGACATCTGCGCTTGATGATTTTATCATTTCTTCCACTTCTTCAATTTTAAGGTTTGGATAAAGATTTTCATCTTGCGCCCGTGGGGTACCGTGGCATAATTCAAATTTAATTTTGTTAATTTCAATCTCTTTTTTTATGGGTAAATTTTTAAGTAGAATTTTATTTTCTTTTGTAATTTCTTTGTCGTCAAGTTTTAGGGCAGATGCCATAATGGCATAAGCATTGTATAATTTTTCATACAAGGTTTCATTATATTCAACAATTAATTTGTCTGTGTTTCCTTGGATAATTTCAACATTATTAAGCGAAAATAATTTTTCAATTGTGTAGTTTGGATCATATCCACCCATGGCAAGATCGCCCAGTACAAAAATTTTATCTGCGCCGCAAAGTTCAATATCTTTTAGAACACTATCAAGTGCGAGTTTATTTCCATGAATATCTGAGATACAAGCAATTTTCATGATACAATAATATAATAAAAAAACAGGATATACAAACAGTGGAAAAAATTCAAATAAAAATCGGGGATGTTAAAATTGGTGCAGGGGCGCCTGTTTCTGTTCAATCTATGACAAATACCCCAACGGATGATGTTAATAAAACGGTAAAACAGATTAAAGAACTTGAACATGCGGGGTGTGAAATTGTAAGGCTTGCAGTTTTAAATGCAAACTGTGCGCAATGTCTTAAAGAAATTAAAAACAAGGTGAACATTCCAGTTGTGGCGGATATTCATTTTGATTACAGGCTTGCCCTTATTGCTCTTGATATGGGGGTTGACGGGCTTAGGTTGAACCCCGGGAATATCGGTGGAATTGAACATACAAAACGTGTGGTTGAAGCTGCAAAAAAAAGAGGCGTTCCAATTAGAATTGGGGTAAATGGCGGTTCTTTAGAAAAATATTTATACGCCGACAATTCAATGTCTTTGGCAGATAAAATGGTAAAAAGTGCATTAGACCATATTAAAATTTTAGAGGACCTTGATTTTAATTTAATTAAAGTTTCTCTAAAATCTTCTAACGTGATGACTATGATTGAAGCGTACAGAAAAATATACAATTTAATTCCATACCCTCTGCACCTAGGAGTTACGGAAGCCGGAACCTTGAGGGGCGGAATTATTAAATCTTCAATCGGAATTGGAACTTTGCTTGCAGATGGAATTGGAGATACAATAAGGGTTTCTTTAACCGAAAACCCGACAGAAGAAGTCCATGCAGGTTTTGACATTCTAAAAGCGATGGGTTTGAGAAAAAACGGGGTGAACTTTGTTTCTTGCCCTACTTGCGGAAGATGTAAAATAGATTTAATTTCGCTTGCGCATAAAGTGGAAGAAAGATTTAAAAACTTAAACAAACCAATTACAATCGCCACAATGGGGTGCCCTGTTAATGGCCCGAATGAAGCAAAAGACGCTGATTATGGTATAGCGGGAGCTATTGGAGAAGGGTATATATTTAAAAAAGGGGAACTTATTAAAAAAATTCCTGAAGAAAACTTATTGGATGAATTTGAAAAAATTGTTTTAAACGATTTAATGTAAATTTCCGCTAAAAAACTTGGTTTTCAGTAAAAATAAGTATATAATATTTTTAGTTTATTAATCAATTAAGGGATATTTTTTATGAAAAAATTGGTTTTAATACTTGGTGTTTTATTGTTTGCGCAAGCATCATTTGCATATTTAGAAGAATACACAACATCTGATAACAAAACTTTGCAAGGGGTAGGGTTTTCTCAAGAAACACTCAGAATAATTGATACGGCAAGAATGAATGCCCAAGGGGTTGAAAAAGATTACGTTCCTTATTATGAAAAGAATTTCTATTCTAAAAACTTTTTTTTAAAATGGTATCAGGCAGCAAAAGTTTATGTTGACCCTGCGGCAGAAGACCACGTCTTTGGAGTTAGAGAAATTGTGTTTGAAAACTCCCCAATGGATATAGGTCCAACTTATGTTTCAAGGAAAACTCCAAACGATAAATACAATAGGTTATATGAAAATGACATTAAGCGTCTTGAGGTTGCAGGAAAAAGAGTTAAAAATTCAAACGGGATAGAACGTCCGATTTATACAAATACTGATAAACTCTTTCAAGAAAACCTATAGATGAAAATTTATAAATTTTTAAGTGCGTAAATAATATTTTGCGCACTTATTTTTTTAGTTAATGATATAATTTGTTTAAAAGATTAAAAAAAGGAATTGATTTAGCAATATGAAAATGAGTAAACTATTTGTACAAACCCTAAGAGATTTCCCTGCGGATGCAGAAGCGATAAGCCATAAGTTGCTTGTTAGAGCGGGATACATTAAAAAACTTACAAATGGGGTTTATTCTTATTTGCCTTTGATGAAGCGTGTTATTTCAAAAATTGAGCAAATCACACGTGAAGAATTAAATAAAGCCGGCGCTCAAGAACTTTTAATGCCTTTTGTCCAGCCTGCTGAATTGTGGCAAAAATCAGGAAGGTGGCAGGTTTACGGTAAAGAACTTCTTAGGATGAAAGACAGGCATGAAACCGAACTTTGCTTGGGCCCAACCCATGAAGAAGTTATAACTTCAATTGTGGATGGCATTTTGACTTCATATAAGCAGCTTCCTATTAACCTTTATCAATTTCAATTAAAATTTAGGGATGAAATTCGCCCCAGATTTGGACTTTTAAGGGGTAGAGAATTTATTATGAAAGACGGGTATTCTTTCCATACATCTCAAGAAAGCCTTGATGAAGAATATCAAAATATGTGGAAGGCATATAAAAGAATTTTTGAAAGGTGCGGGCTTGAAACAAAACCTGTACAATCTGATTCGGGCGCGATTGGTGGGAAGGTTAGCCATGAATTTATGGTTTTAACTGAAACTCAAACAGGTGAAGATGATGTTTTTTATTGCAAAGATTGTGATTATTCAGCAAATTCAAACCATGCAACTTCAATTTTGCCTGAAGAAACAACAACTACAAGGTTTGAAAAAGAAGAAATTGTCGATACTCCAAACACAAGAACTATAAAAGAATTGGCAGAATTTTTATGTGTTAATGAAAACAACATTTTGAAATCCGTTCTTTATATAGTTGACTCAAAGCCTGTTATGGTAATGATTAGGGGCGACAAAGAGGTTGAAGAAACAAAACTGTTAAATGCCGTTTGCGGTCAAGAAATCAGAAAAGCAACAGAGGATGAAGCAAAAGAAATAACAGGTTCTCTTGCGGGGTATTTATCTTGTATTAATTTGAAAAATCCCATAACGGTTCTTTTTGATAATTCGGCAAAAGGTATGAAGAATTTTGTTGTCGGAATAAATGAACCTCATAAACATATGGTTGGGTATAACTTTAAAGAAGAACATGAATTTGTTGATTTATCTTTGGTAAAAGAAGGTGAAAAGTGCCCTAAATGCGGAAAGCCGCTTTATATAACAAGGGGTATTGAGGTTGGTAATATTTTTCAACTTGGCACAAAATATTCTAAACCGATGAATGCTCTTTATACAGATGAAAATGGGGAAACAAAACCTTATATTATGGGCTGTTACGGAATTGGGATTACAAGGACGGCGGCAGCTGCGATTGAGAAGCACCATGATGATTTTGGTATAATTTGGCCCCTTTCAATTGCGCCGTATCACTGTGTTGTGGTTCCTGTCAATGTTCAAGATGAAGAACAAAAAAACATTGCGGAAGATATTTATAAAAAACTTCTCAATTTGAATGTTGAGGTTGTTTTAGATGATAGAAATGACAGAGCGGGCGTTAAATTTAAAGACGCAGATTTAATAGGTTTTCCGTTTAGAATTACGGTTGGAAAAACCATAAAAGACGGACTTGTTGAATTCAAAATAAGGCAAACAGGTGAAACACTTGTTATTACACCTGATGAGGCAATTTCAAGAGTGAAGGACGCTGTTAGTCAATTAGGGGAAATTTAGTTTGACACAAATTGATTTTTCTATTTCAATTGCATATCTGTATCCCGATTTATTAAATATTTATGGGGATTTTGGCAATATTTTGACCATTAAAAACAGGTGCCTTTGGAGAGGAATTGACGTTGAAATTGAAGAAATTAAATCCGGATATAGAATAAATCCGGAAAGATTTGACTTCTATTTTATAGGCGGGGGACAAGATACTCAGCAGACTTTGGCTTCTTTGGAGTTAATGAAAAACAAAGAACGTCTTTTTGATGCCATGAATGATGGTGCGGTTATGCTTGGAATTTGTGGGGGATATCAGCTTTTTGGGAAATATTATAGACCTCTTAGTGGAGAAGAGCTTTCAGGCATAGGCTTATTAGACGCTTATACGGTTGCAGGCAAAAAAAGGCTTATTGGAAATATTTCAGGCGTGTCCTCTTTTTTACAAGACTCTACTCTTGTTGGCTTTGAAAATCATAGCGGACTGACTTATCTTGAAGGCGATACGCAGCCTTTAATGAAGGTTACAAAAGGTTTTGGAAATAATGGAAAAGATAAAACGGAAGGGGCAAGATACAAAAATGTTTTTGGCACATATTTGCATGGGCCTTTATTGCCTAAAAACCCCGTCTTTGCGGATTATCTTATTTCTCTTGCCTTAAAAAGAAAATATAAATGTGAAATTCCGCTTATGGAGCTTGATGATGATATTGAATTAAAGGCGCACAACAGTTGTTTGAAATTTAAAAATTAAATTTCATCTTCGTCTATATAATTGTCGCCAAATTCTTCAACTTTGTTCACCACAAAAGGATAATAATTCCATTTTATAAAAACAATTGATTTAATGACAGATATTGGGAACAAGGAAAGAAAAATTTCTGTTTGTTGAAAAAGAAGATTATATTTATTAAGCGCCTCTCCAACGGCACTTTCCTTGTTTATAACTTCTGAAATAAGATCTTGAATTTCAATATCTTCGTATAAATTTGGGTATTTTTCTATTTCATATTTAACATCTTCAAGCTTTTTGTTTATACTGTTTTCGTTTTCTGAAGCCTTTAAAATATCTTCTTTTGTATAGGGGGTATTAAGGACATCAGATATTAAATCAATCAATTCTTGCAATTTTGTGTAACTTGGATCTACATATTTTTTAAAAGAACCTAAAAGGTTTAAAAGGGTTGTATATCTTGATGTCAAAGCTTCAAAAAGTTCTTCTGCCGCTTTTTGTACAAGAGCAACCTGCGCGTAAGTTCTTTTTCCAATTGTGGCAATCATCACAACAAGCCCGACAATTACCATAAGAAGTAAATACATACCTATCGACATAATCTTCTCCAAGGTTATTTGTAATTTTCTTTATTATACAGTCTAAGTTTCATTTTTGTAAAGTTTTAAAATATCTTTATATAAAGCACCCATGGCAATACATGTGCATTTATACATATGTATGGGTTTGTATACAACCAAAATGGAGTTGTTCCAATTTTTGTGCCACATAACGTAGGCATTTGTGTAGAAAGGTTCTGCAAGCCAAGGCTTTCCGGGGCCTATAAAGTGAATTATCCCTTTAAAATTTTTTGTAATATATGAATTTTGTGAAAAGTGCTGTGCGTTCCATTTGTCATCTAAAATTTTAATTTTGTTGTGCAAGACAATGTTTATTAAGTCTTGGTCTGGGTACATAAACGTGTCGGGGTATTTATCTTCGGTTTTTTTGTAGATAAATTTATCCAAATTGCTTTTAAGGTATTCGGTCATTTTCTTTTCTATATCGTTTTTGCGCCAAGCGTCCAAATCAATAAGAATGACCCCTGAATTACAATAATTTTTGCCAAATTTAAAATCTTTATAATTTACAGGTTCATCATTTCTTATCATGCCTGCATAATTACCCTTAAGGTCTGTATTATACAATTCTTTTAAATCAGTTGTAACAAGGGTGTCAGCGTCAAGGTAGAGAACCCTTTTTAAATCTTGCGGCAATACGGAAGGAAGAAGAATTCTTGCCATGCCAATTGGGGTAATTCTTGGAAGATAGGTGTATATTTTTTTACCTTCGTCAAAACTTTCTGTTGAAATACGGTAAAAGGTTAAATTTGTTTTTTTATATTTTGCATAAAGTCGCATAAAGCCTTTGTTGATAAAGGTTATATTGTTTTCTAAAATATAAAAGTTGTATTCGGTGTCAGGGTTTTTGTTTTCTAAAATTGACTCTATTACAAGCATTGTAAATATGGGGTAGTTGTTATCAATGGTAAATGCGATATTGACATAATCGTTTATATTTTTTTCTTTTGCCCAAGCTTGTGGCGCAAAGATTGTTGTCATTATAAGGAAAAATAGGACAATTATTTTCTTCATTTATTTACTCCGTAATGTTTCTTGTTTTGATTAATAAAATCAGTCCCGCAATTATGAAAAATATAAAATAGAAGAAGAAAAATTTGGACATTTCTGTATTTTGCATAAAAAATCTTACCGAAAGTAATATAATAACGGTTAAAATTTTAGGGACAATATTATTAACAGATACTCCCATTCCTCTGCATGTTGATTGAAGATATTTGTGCAATCTGCTTATGTGCAAAATTGTAAATAATAACTGGAAGCCAATTACAATGCATATTATAATAATGAGAGTGAAATTTAAACCTATGTGTTTTGACTTGTTTAGTATGAAAATAAAAATAAAAGACATTATGTATAAAAAATAAAGAGGAACCCTCATCTGATGAACACTAAAAGGAAGCTTGCCTGCCAGCATACTGAAAAATGCTCTTAGACCGTGATTAAAAAAGCTGACTGCTCCAAATAAAATGACGGGGAATGCGGCAAGCTGCATAAGGGGCTGAAAACTAACCGCAAATAATATTGAAATTGAAGTTAATAGCCCTGAATAGAGGATGTAATATTTAATTTTTTTATCTTCTAAGATAAATTTAATTCCGCACAAAAAATCTTTATATTTTTCTTTTAAAGTTAAAAGGTTGTTTTTGGAAGCGGCTACGGGTGTTAGGAAATTTAAAAGAAGTATGCCTATTGTAATTAAAATAAATTCAAGTATAAGCATTTTGGAAGAACCAAAATGTGAGTATAAAAATGCGCCCAAAAACCCGACCGTTGCTGTTCCTGCTGCCAAATAAAAATTCATATATCCCAAATATTTTGGCATTTCACCTTCAAGATTGGCGCTTTTTAAATATTCATAAAGATAACCTGATGCGGATATGTCCATTGAAACTTTTGACACTGCATAAAGTATTTCGCCTGCAAGTATAATCCAATATCCCTTGAAAAAATACCACAGTACAATTGCAAAAAGAAAAATTGAAAAAGATACCATTAAAACTTTCTTTTTTGAAAAAAGGTCTGAAAAATAACCAATCGGAAGTTCAATTAAAATGGATACAAGATAAAAAATTCCTTGAAAAAAGAACAATTCTTTTACAGTAAGCCCGTTTTCTTGATAAAAAAGGAGCATAATTGGGGATAACAGTATCATTGCTCTTATAAAAAGTGCTATGTTTAAAAGAATAATGGTTGTAATTTTATTTTGACGTAAATTTGTCACTTTCTATTCCTCTAAACTAAGCCCGATTGTAGGAATATCTGCAGCATATAAAGATGTGGTAAGAATTGAACTTGTGTACCCTAATACTACAATTATTAATGAAATACACAGAATATATTTTGTTTTTATAAGAAAAATTTTTCCTTGAGCTTTTGTGAGTTTATATAAAAAGCCAAACAATAAACCAGCCAAAACCAAAAGTGCCAAAGGCAATAAAAGAAATGCAATATTTAAAACAGCTAAAATCGGCAGAAATGGTATAAACAACAGTTTAATCATTGTTCTGACGGGTAAAAAATAACACACTATACATACAATTATCACCGGAATTAATATTCGAGCGGCGCTTTTAAAATAGTTTTTATTCATGGTATCCAATCTTTGCTAGAGAAGAACCGTTTTGTTAAAATAGTTCGCGCCTGGAGGGATTCGAACCCCCGACCTTTTGGTTCGTAGCCAAACACTCTATCCAGCTGAGCTACAGGCGCATAAACATGAGTTTAGTTTTGAGCATGTGCCAAACAATATAACTTTATTATATTTCATAATAAGAAATAATCAACTACAACCTTTGATTTTCTCTTATTATTTTTTCTGTTTTATCAACAATAGATTGCCAAAATTCAGATTCTTTTATGCACCCTTCTTTCTTTGAAATCTCTGCTGCAAGCTTTTTGTAGTTGAGCTCATTTGGGTCAATTTCAATTGCCTCTTTTATGTAGAGCATGGCTTCTGCATAAAAATCCATATTAAGGTTTGAATATGCAGCCTGTGCATAGTATTTGGCGGGAGTTGGGTTTAATTCAAGTGCAGTTTTGATGTTTTTAAATGCCTCTTTGTATTTGCCTTTTTGGTTTAAAATTAAACCTTTAAAATAATAACCTTCCGCATTGTTTTTATCGCATGAAATTAATTCATCGAGATATGAGATTGCTTTGTCAAAGTCTTTTTTTCTATAATAAATTCTCGCTTTTGAATTAAGGAAGCTTGCAATTTTTCCACAGGATTTATATTTTTCCATATATTCAAACGCAAGAGCGTAATCTTCCATATTAATTAGTAAATCTACGAATTCGCAAACTGTGTGAAGCGAATTGGGATAGTTTGTGATGTGTTTTTCAAAAAATTCACAAGCTAAAACATTTAGCTTTAAATCTTTATAGATATTTCCTAAAGTATCAATCAAAGTCAAATTATCCTGAACTTGAGGGTATGACTTGTATAAATCTTCAAGCTTGTCTTTTGCTTTTACAATATTTCCTTTTTTATAGTCTATGACTGCCCTTAAAATTTCAGCTTCAAGGAAAAATATGGAATTTTTATTTATTAAAGACAAATTAAAAAGGGCGTTATCGTAATCTTTTTGTTTTTCAAAAACCCATGCCAAAAGCAAATAACTTTTATCGATTGCCTGAATATCCATCCCTTGCTTAATATAAAGGGTGATTGAACTTTTAATTGTGTTAATTGCTTCTTCAAACCAGTTGATTTCCATATAAGTTTTTGCAAGCTCAAAATAAAATTCCGGAATATTTCCTTTACTTGCTTTAATTGCAAGGTGAAGGTTGTCTATCGCCATAAAGAAATTTTTTTCTTTAATTTGAATAAGCGCCTTGTAATAATAAGAAAGGGTGTCTTTTTTAATTTTTAATATTTCATCTAAAAGTTGTTTTGAGCGTTTATAGTCCTCTAAATTGTAATAAATCATTGCAAGGTCAAACTTTGCGTCTGTAAAACTTGGGGACATTTTGACAATTTTTTCAAGAATTTTTTGTTTTTCATCAACCTTTAATAAAGAAATTATATACATAATTTCCGGATTATTTTGCAATTCTTCGTTTAGGGAATTATATATTTGAAGAATTTTTTCGGTTTGCTTTAATTTTAAGAGAACCGCAAAATATTTTACAAAGTCATATGGTTTTTGAGAATTGGCACATGTTTTTTCTGAAATTTTTGCTGCTTTTTCATATTCTTTTAATTCAAAAAATATTTCATAAAGCTTGTCTTGGCTGTGTGCGTGGGCTTGGTCCATATCAAGCACATGTTCGTATTGTTCAATTGCTCTGTCATAATTTTTCAAAAGAAGATGCAAATCTCCAATTTGAGATATGACTTCAATTTGGGTTTGTATATCTACATCATCTGTGAGCACTTTATATAAAACCTCTATAGCTTCTTTATAGAGTTTTCTGTTTTTTAGCTCAAATGATTGTTTTATGTACTTTAGAGATTCTTCTTTATTTTCCATATTTTTATTATATTTGATATTTTGCTTCTTGGCAAAAAATTAACAACTTGCAAAAATCTTTCAAAAATATTATTATTTTGGGAGTATACCACTTGGATAAACTTATGAATGAAGAACAGATAAGAATAGCAAGAGAATTTGCAAGGCAAGAAGCAGGTGTGAAGCCGAAGTTGTCCAGTAAGACAAAAAATGCATTTAATATTCCTGCATGCTTTTTACCCGTTTTGTATAACGCAATTTATAAAAGATTACACTTATCTATAGCGTTTCTTGTGCTGACGGGCATTCCACATGTTGTAAATTTGTTTCTTCCTGCGGGATTGTATTTATTTGTTGTTTTTATAGTGTCCCTTTTGACTGTTCTTCTTGCTCTTTATTCAGGTATGACCGGAAATGAAGACGCATATGCTGCAAGGGACTATGATGATGAAAGTGACTTTTTAATAAGTCAAAGAGGCTGGAAAGTTCTTGGTATTATTGCACTTATTGTTCATATTGTTATTTTGAAACCTCAAATAATTGGGCACTTAAATACGGCTAAAATGATTGAATTTGCTAATGCCAAAAATGAAATTAAAACCGCTATTTCCGAAGGGGCAATTGACCGTGAGGTTATAGGTTTGACAATTATTGGAGAGAGCATTCCCGATTATTTGGCAAAATATCTTAAAGGCTCATACGATGCCGCAACAAAGACGATTAGAACAAAAAACGGGTATAAATATACAATTGAAGACTACAATCAAGAGTGTTCAAAAAGAGAACAAAATTTATACCATGAAAAATTGACTGCTTGCGGAAAAATATATGTTGATATAAATGGGGATAAAAAACCCAATAAAAGCGCCCTTCCGGATGAAGTCAGCGATGTAAAAGCGGCTGCTAAAAATACAATTTTATTGGGGGATATTTTTACCCTTTATCTTTATTCCAATGACTGTGCTCCAAAAGAAGGCTCAATTGAGGAACATATTTTGAAAAAATATGAAAGAAAATAAAAGTGACCCGATATCTTTTTTTGTAAGATAGAAATTAATTGCACTATTGGTATTTACGTTTTATAATTATTTTATTGGCAATTTGCCGATGTAGCTCAGTTGGTAGAGCAACCGATTCGTAATCGGTAGGTCGTGCGTTCAAGTCGCATCATCGGCAAGTTTTTTAAATTTTATAACAGCCAAAAATTATCTATAATGCCTGAATTTTCTAACAAGCACACAAAATTCAAATTTTGAAAATTTTCTTTTAAATTCGCATTTTTTATAAACAAGCTCTATTGCCTTTTCTGCGTAGATACAGGCTTTTTCAAGGTCTTTTTTATCGTTTATAATTTCAGATAAAGGTTTATTTTTAATTGCAACCTCTTGCCAGCTAAATAAGCTGGCAAGAGCGTCAAAAAACGATTTTAATGTTTTAAACATTGGATTTTTGTCCATCAATTTTATCTGCTTGTTTTAAAAGAAATTCTTTTATTGTGTCTAAAAAAGGTGTTATGGAAAATAGAGCCGAATTTTTTGATAAAACCTTTTTTGCAAAACTAAAAACATGCTCTATCATATCTGTGGTTATATCTTCAGCTAATTCTAAACTTTCTTTTTTAAGTTCAAGTTTTGTATTTTCTTCCATTATTCACCTTCGCTTTCTGTACTATAATCAATTTTAATATTTTGAACTTCTTCAATTGTGCTTGTGGCTTCAATTTGTGCTAAATATGAGGGGAATTTTTCATTCCAAACTTTTGCTTGAACTTGCCCTAAGCCATTTAGTGCCTGAATTAATTTTTCTTTTGTAAGCGGAATTGTAATATCTTCTTTTGTGTTCCAATAAATAACATCATCTTCTTTTAATTGCCCTGTAATAAAGCCAAGAGCGTATGCGGATAATTTGCCTATGTTGCCGTCTGTTGCTTCAATATGTTTTCCTTCTTCAATTTCAAAAAGCGCTTCCCCGTTTTCAAGATAATTTTTAGCACCTTGGTTTGCTTCTGTGTATTTTGCGGTTTTTGCCTGTTGGAGTTTTTCTTCATCGGTTTTATGTGGACACTTTTCACTCAAATACCAATTGTTATCTACATCGGATTGCTCAACATCTAATGCAACCATTCCGATTGATTTATAAAAATCAGTATTATTACCTAAACCTACTTCACAAAGTCCTGTTTGTTCGTTAATTATTTTTGTATATTTAATCATTAGTTAGCTCCTTTAAGAGGGTAAAAAGTCCTAGTTGTGCTACCGGCAGACACTTCAAACTCGACAACATCGCCTTTATCAACAAAAGCTCCTATAACTGTATCCGCTGTACTATTAGAATATCTTTTTGCAACTATAAATCCGTTGACTTTAATAAGAGCATATGTAGGGCTTCCTGATGTGTTCAAAGTAACATAGCCTGCTGACATGGTTGTATAACTAGAAGCAATACTCACCCCTGCACTATAATCAGGCATTATTTTTTCAAAAAAACTATTCGATAAAACATTCGCCGTGTTGGATAAATCCACATCAGCTTTGCCGTTTAAATCTGACACGATATTATTTATATCAACTTCAATTTCTGTTTTTATACCCGTGCCAAGAACAATATATAAAAAGCCTTTAATGCTTTGCGGTTGAACGGTATTAGAATTTCCATAAATCGGGTTTGAAAGTGCTGCATTAAAATGAAAACCATTATTTCCTGCAACAACAGAAGAATTTATATGGTTGCTATATTCACCCCATGTAAAACACCCTGAAGCGCCACCGCCACCTGCAACAATGGCAACCGTACCTGTAATATTTGGCAGACCCGCTTCTTTTAATTCACCAAGCGCTGATAAATCAACCGTTCCTTCTAAAAAGCCCGTGATTTTGGGTAATCTTACCGTGTTATTTTCATTATCATAAACAAATTTCCCGCAAACTCCATATTGTGAAACGCTTGCCTGCCAAGTATCTTCATCTGTAAAATAATTGGGGTGAGTATCTTTCGTACCGTACAAATTTGCGATATAGCTTACAAATTCAGAATAAACTCCGTCCCCTTGAATTAAAGCGCCGTCTAATAAATGAAGCCCACTGTCATCTAAAGGTAAAAGAGAATGAACAATTTCACCTATATTTTTTGATGTGCCCCCCAACTTTATTTTTTCCCAAAAAGCATTGTCATTTATGGGATTGCCAAAATTGTTTTCTATTTTGGATGAATAAATGCTTTTAATTCCGCCAACTTCTCCTGTTACCCATTCGCCTTTGTTATAGGTTGTATTTGGGTCATATTTTGTAAGTTCACACATTTCAATCCCTTTTTCAATGCGGTTCATATTTTCTGCATTGACGGGCGTTCCAAGCTCAATTACGTTCCCGAAGCTTTCAATTAGTGTGACGGTGCCGTCTTCGTTGTTTGAAAGTTCGTAAGTCTTTGGTCTTTCTACATTTTGATTTTTCCAGTTGTTTTTTATATATGCCATAGTTCCCTCCTTTCCTTCATGCTAGCATTTTATTATTCCGGCATTTTATAAGAGGTGAAAATCCCTTATCTGCAAAGTTTAACGCTTATTTTTTTCTTAAAAGATAGATAACGGAAGGCAAGAAGAATAAAGTTATCATAATTGATGAAATTAATCCAAAAATTATTGCAATCCCCAAAGTTGAAAACATTGGGTCTTTTTTTAGCCAAAGGGGCAACATTCCCATAATGGTGGTCAAGGCGGTAAGTAAAATTGGCTCTGTTCTTAAGTTTGCGGCATTTAAAATTTCTTCTTTGGTTTGTGATTTTATTTCTGACACAAGAATGACCCCGTTATTTATACAAATTCCGACAAGGCAAATTAACCCCAAAAATGTTATAAAACCAAAGTCGCTTTTTGTAATAAACAATCCAAAAACAGCTCCGCTAATTGCCATAAATCCGCAAAGCACAACAATTATAGACTTTTTTATATCATTAAAATAAGCACTTAGTATAAAAAATATTATAAAAAATGCAATTGGAATTTTCTCATTTATTGAGGCGGTTCCTTTGTTTGATTTTTCTAAAATTCCGCCAAATTCATAGTTTAGCCCTTCAATTTTGTCTAATTTCTTTTTGAATTTTTTGGCTATATCGTTTGCGCTTGCGTTTTCATCTGTCCACCCCTGCACGCTAAGTGCGTAAAAGTTGTTTCTTCTGAAAATTTTTGAGTATCCAAGGTCAACTTTTACATCAGCCACTTGTTTTATTGGAATAATTCTGTTTTTTGCCTTTGAATAAATTGAAATGGAATTTATATCCAAAATTTGAGGCGATTCACCCTTTAGAATGACAGGAATTTTGATGTCACCTCTGTAATAGTTGGTAATTGTTTTTCCTCTGTAATAAGTGTTTAGAAAATCAAAGATTTCAACAGGGTCAAGCCCTGCGTTTTGGGCGGCGTTTTTGTTCACTTTAATTTTATATTCAAATGTTAAATCTCCCCAGTTGTTTTTTACAAGGTACACCCCTTTTTCTTTTGAAAGTTCATTTGAAACTATGTTTGCATATTTAAAAAGTGCATTTGGTTCTTTATTTAGAATTCTAATTTCAATCGGTGCGTCCCATGGCGGGCCTGTTGGTATTGTTCTTACCACGGCTTCTGTTTCCGCTAAATTTCTGTTTATAAAATTTTTTGTTTGGGAAATATTTTTTTCTATTGTTTTGTAATTTTTTGTGTTTACAAGAATTGTGCTTGTGTTTGTATTGTCTGCTTCGGGACTTGCAGAAAGAACGTATCTTGGGGCGGAAGTTCCTATATAGCTTGAAAAATTTTTAATATCTTCATTCTGTTTTAAAAAATTTTCAATTTGAACTGTTGCATTTTTTGTTTTGTCAAAATTTACTCCGTTTTTTAAGGTTAATTTAATTTCAAACATGTTTCTGTCTGATGAGGGAAAAAAGATTTTTGGAATAAAGTTAAAAAGCAGGCATGAAAATAAAAATAAACAAATTCCAATAAATACCGCTTGTTTTGGCTTATTCAGGGCGTTTGCGGATTTGTTTTTTAAATAAGGGATAAGAAAAAATTCTTTTTTAGATAAGGTTTCCTTTTTGACAAATTTGTATATTAAGTAAGGAAGAAGGCTCACGGAATAAAACCAAGAGAAAAATAAAGTTATAAAAACAACCCTGAATAAATTTGAGGTATATTCCCCCACAGTACTGTTTGCAATATATACAGGCAAAAATGAAAGTGCGGTTGTTAAGGTCACAATTAAAAGCGGGGTTTGAAATTTTTCGCAAGCAAAGATAACGCTTTTTTGAATTTCTTTAAATTCACTTTTTATACTTTCTTGTAAAATTACAATTGAGTTATCCACAAGAATGCCAAGAGAAATAATTAGTGCAGACAAAGAAACTTTATCAAGCCCAATATTTAGGGATTTCATTATGCAAAAAGTTGATAAAATTGTGATAAAAATAATTGCACCTGTTATAATTCCGCTTTTTATCCCAAGAATAATTGAAACAACAAAAATAACTCCAAGAATGCTTTCAATAAGACTTGATGTAAATTTGTCGGTCAGTTTTTTTACATATTCGCTCTGCAGCGCCAGAATTTCAATTTCTACATTTTTATATTTTTCTTTTAATTCTTTTACTTTGTTTTTGATTTCATTTCCCCAAACTAAAATATTTCCCCGATTTTTTAAACTAATTCCAATCACAAGCCCCTTTTTCCCAAAAGACCTCACCTCATGAGTATTGGGTGTTTTGGTTGTTTTTTCAACATTAAAAAAATCTTCTATTAAAATTGGTTTATTATTCAGGTTTATTGTTGTGTTTTTAATGTCGTCAATTTTTTTAAATTCATTCTTTGGATTAATTTCAATTAGATTTTCTTTTGTTTCAATAATGCTTGAATTATTTATGGTATTTGAGTTTTCAATTTGTTTGATTAAATCATTCGGACTTAATTGCAATGAGGACAAGTTTGGATTTTTGAAATATATATAGACGACTTCATCTTTTTTTCCAAAAATTTCTACTTTTCCTCTTGATTTTAATTCCAAAAACTCATCTTTAATTTTTTTTGTAATATCGTACAGTTCTTCATATGATAAATTTTCCCCGCTTATTCCGATAAGTCCGCCGAAAACATCTCCGTATTCATCATTTATGACGTGAACAAGTCCATTTGGAATGTCGGGTTTTACAAGTTCCATTTTTCTTCTTAACCTATCCCAAATTGGTTGAATGTTTTTAAAACTTTCATACAAAGTTACATAAATAACGCTTTTGTTTGGGTAAGATTTTCCCTCTATGTATTCCGCTTCTTCCATTGACAACAATTCTCTTTCAATTGGGCGGGTAATTTTTAAATCTATGTTTTCTGCACTTTGCCCTTCGTCTGTTGTTAAAATTGAAGCGGTTCTTATTTTAAATCCGGGATCTTCATTTCTGTTTAAGTGTATAAAAGAATATATCCCGCCAAAGCTAAACACAATTGCGGTTAAGATAAGAAATGTTCCGTTTTTTAGAAAAAATTTTCCTAAATTTATCATAGATATTTCACTTTTGAATTGTCCATAATTTTGTTTACACCCTTTATAATAAGGAGCTCTCCGCCATTTAGTCCTTCTTTTATTTCGATATTTTCTCCTTGTATTTCACCTGTTTTCACCTCTTTTTTTATTGCTTTTCCCTCAAATTCATTTTCTTTTTTTAAAAGATAGACAAAACTTCCCACACCTTCATTTACTATTGATGTTATGGGTATTAAAATTTCTTTTTTGGATGCATTTTCTCCAATTTTTACACTTGCGCTCATCCCGTCTAACAACTCGGGGTTTTTGCCTTCAATTAAAATTGTGACTTCAAAAGAGCCTTTATTTAGGGCAGAATTTACTCTGTTTAAAACTTTCCCTGCGTATTTTTTATCTCCCGTTGCACCGCATAAAATTTCTGCTTTTTCTCCATTTTTTATGTTGTTAATATCTTTTTCGGATACAAAAATTTTAGCTTGTGGGTTTTTGTTCCCTTGAAAATATATAACTGTTTTTCCTGCCTGTATATATTCCCCAAGTTCTCCGTCCACATTGATGATATACCCGTCATAAGGTGCATACAGCCTTGTAAAATTTTCTTGCTTTTGATTTATTTTGAGTGAATTTTCTAAAACTTCAATCTGCTTTTCACTTGAATTCAAGTTTGTTTTTGCTTCTTCCCAATCGTTGTATGAAATGCCCCCTGCCTGATAAAGTTTAGAAATTCTTTTATAATAGCTGTTTGCCCTATTTTGTTTTATGCGGGCTTCTTCAAGCTCTGCTTTTGTCTTTTTTATTTGAAATTGGTATTCATCGTTGTCTATTTTAGCAAGTAAGGCGCCTTTTTTTACAAATTCACCGTTTGATATATATTTCCCTGTTAAGACTCCTGAAAGATTAAAGCTCAACTCTGAGTCGTACATTCTTTCTATGTATCCTTGATATATTTTGTCTGTTTGGACATTTGTAATTTTGACTTCTTGCACGGGAACATACGGGATATTTTCTTCAAAATTGGGGCTACATCCTGTTATAGACAAAATTAAAACAAAATATAAAAATTTGCTTTTCATAAATTAAAAATATAAAAAATAATAAAGAATATACTATTACCCTATATAACTAAATCTGTCCGCTATTTACAGCCAACCTTTGAATTGGTTATTTTTAAAAAAAAGAAAGGAAAACAAAATGAATGAAGAAACTAAAATTTGTGTTAAAAAAATTTTAATTCTTACCCTATGCACACTTATAGGCGGGCTTATCGGCGGATTTATTGCGGGGCATATTTTAGATAAACCCTGTATGAAACATTACCATATTCATCAGGGAATACACAAACCCTTTCCTGTCAAGGCAAAAGAGGATTTATTAAATTTTATTCGCCTAAAACATGCTGAGTCTGCTAATTTTGATGGAACCGTTTTTGAAGAAGAATATTTAATTATTCCAAAAAGTGCGATAAAATTTTTAAATTCTGAAAATTTAAAGGCTCCTGAACCGTTTTCAGGCCCCAGACCGGAAAAAAGAAATTAAGTTAAAAAAAACGGCAATCAATTAAGATTGGCCGTGATGGATAGAATTAGTATTACGGAGTTTATAGAGGAGTTTACACCTGCTATAAATTCCGTAAAAAAAGTTTTTTGCGTCATGGCGCAAGTTTTTCTTGTATTTTGTTACAAAAATTTACATTATATAACTAATTTTCTTCTTGCACGGCGCCCTCAATGGTTAAAAGGGCTTCTTTCCCCGTTAAATTTTCAAGAATTGTTCTGGCAAGGTCCAGTTTTGATTTTGCTTTAATTGCATATTCTTGTGCATTTCTGTAATAAGAATCCGCAATAATTAATTCTTCCCTTGTTCCTTCTTGTTGGGTTTGTTCATACATAATTTTTCTTTTTTGAAGATTGTCTTGTGCCATTTTGGTTAATTCTTTTGCTGAAAGATAGTCCATATAACTAAACAAAAGGCGTTTTTGAAGTTCGTCAATTTTTTTGACCAAAACCACCATATCTGCATCGTTTACTTTTGTGAATTTATAATTTATTTTAGAATCATCCGATGTAACTGCCCCAATTAATCCCCCGCCAATTAAGGCGCCTGCTGCCATATAGGGATTATCTGAAAGAGAGGTTCCCGCAATTGAAGAAAAACTTGCAATCGGCTTTAGAATTTTTTTAATTGCGCCTTCTTTTGGTTTGTTTTCTTCGGGGTTTGAAAGCTTATATATTGCATATCTTATTGTTTCGCTTTTTTGAATTGCCCCGTTATAGAGAATAGATAAATCTGATAAAATTTTGCCAGAATCCCCTTCCATTTCTGCTGTGATTTCGTTTGAGAGATATTTGACGTTTAAATCTTTTAAGCTAATGTCGTCTTTTGTGTTTTCTATTGTTTTTGCAACAATTTCGTTTTTGGTAGAAGCTTTGATTTCTTCATAAAGAACCTCAGGGGTAGTGCCGGTTCCAAATCTTGAATATATGGGCATTTCAATATTTATGTCGTCATAAGTTAGGTTTGCAAAAGCAGGAGATATTAGCAGTGTAAAGAAGAGGAGTAAAAATATTTTCTTCATTTTTTATTCTCCTTAATATCGGCCTTAAACTCTTTTTTCTCAAAATTGAGGTCAGAAGCTTCAATTCCTTGGGTTTTAAGTTCGTATACAACAAGGTTTAATTTTTCTATAGCCTCGGGGCCCGATAACCTTTGCAGCATTAAATAATACCTTTTTGCTTCCTGCTTTAATTCATATTCTTCAATTAATTTGGACTGCCATTCGGCAGATGTAACCGTGATTTCAAGGTTGTCATCGTTCATAATTGCATCGTTAAAGTTTTTGTTTTTTATTAACATCTGCTCTCTTAAATTTTTAAGCCTGATGAGGGAGTTTTTGTAGCAATAATATGCAATAACAATTTCATCTTGAAGGTCTTCAATTAAACCTGCAAGTTCAATGGCTTCTGTGTCTGTCAAGGGAGAATTTGCAAGAATATCCGTATTTTTTTTGTTAAGTAAATTGTTTGCAAGCCTTGCTGTTGCATAAGATGCGGACTGGGCAAAGTAATTCATACCAAGAAATGAAGGCAAAATTGAAGCCCCGCTTATGATTGCGCTTAAGCTTTTTGCCATAAGGGAAGAATGAATTCTTCTTTGTTCTTCTGGAATTGCAAGTTTTTCCAGTGTGAATTTAATAATCGGGTTTTTGTCAACGGTTGCAATCCATATGGTCTCTAAATCTTCGACATCTTTCTCTTGTTGCTTGTTTATAATAATTTGCGCTTGTTCATGTTCTGTTATAAATAAGCTGCCTGAAATTTCTTTTTTTGGATTTGAAAGCTCAACCTTATCGGGCAAGCTTGATGTGTCAATTTCAAACGCAAAAGAAGGGCATATTATGCCTGACAAAATTATTAATGCCGCAATTTTTTTATTCATAGCAATATGCTAACATAAATTTTTAATACATGTAATCTGAACTTTGTTCGTCTTCATCATCTTTAAGAGAAGATAAATCATAGCTATAGCTTGAATCAAATTCCTCTGGAAGTTTGTCTGCATCTGGCCAAATTGTGCCTTCGTCAAACCTGCAAGCGGATAAATTTTCTGAAAGTGCAAAGTCAGAATCTTCAAGGTTGGCTTCATTTAAAATGCTTCCTGCCATGTCGGCGTCTTGAAAGTTGCAATAATGCACTTCAGAGTAGCTGAAATCTGCGCCGTATAAAACTGTGTTTGTGAAATCACATTCGATAAACTTGCAATGAGTAAAATCACAGCTTGTGAAATCTGAATCTGTGAAATTTACGTTTATAAATTGGGTTTCCGCAAATGAAGAGCCCGTAAAATCAATATTGTCGAGATTAACATTGGAAATTTCATATGAAGCAAGTTCTATTTCAGATAAGTCAATAACATCGGTTGCTCCGGACTTGTGTAGTTCAAAACCCGCTTTATCGTTTAAAATTAAATCAATCCATTTGTCTTTTGAAAGTTCTGCCATGTTTATCTCCAAATAATATTATCAGTATTTTATTAAATTTTAAATTTCTATGCAAGCATTTTTATTGTATTTCGTGAATTCCAAAATTTAGAGCAAGAATTGTTGCCTGCACCCTGTTTTCAACCCCAATTTTTCTGTATATGTTGTTGAGGTGGGTTTTTACGGTTATTTCTCTTATAAAAAGTTTTTGTGCAATTTGTGAATTAGAGTTTCCTGTGGCAACAAGTTTTAAAATTTCTTTTTCTCTTGAAGTTAAATTTTTTATAGTGTTGTTATTTTTGGCATTCGCCTTGTTCCACATTGAGCGGCGCAAAAGGGCTTCAATTCTGGCAAGTAAATTTGGAAAAACAAAGGGCTTAACAATATAATCGTCTGCGCCTGATTTTAACCCTGAAATTTGTTTATAATCATCATCAACTGCCGTGAGCATGATTATTGGAATGTTTTTCAGGATACTGTGGTTTCTGATTTGTTCTAAAACTTCCCAACCGTCTATATTTGGCATCATAACGTCTAATAAAACAAGGTCGTATTTATCGGGGTTGTTGAAAAGTTCATAAAGCCCTTGTTTGCCGTCAAGCGCTGTAGTTGTTTCAAACCCGTACATCGTGAGCATATCGGCTGTGGGGTTGGGGTTGTCATCTATCATTAAAATTTGTTTAATATCGTTCATATTATATTAAATTTTCCCTGATTGCCTTAATTGCAGCTTGTGTTCTGTCGTCCACCGATAATTTTTGTAAAATTGCGCACATGTGCACTTTTATTGTATTTATTGAAATCTTCATTTTTTTTGCAATTTCAAGGTTGGAATTGCCGTCTGCAAGCAAAGATAAAACCCCCAATTCTTTTGTGGTCAGGTTGTATTTGTTCTTTTTGTTAGTATCTTTTGGTTTTGAAATTTCACCCATTGTTTTTTGCATTACAATTTTTGAAATTGAAGGGTCAAACCACATTGCACCTTTCAGCACGTCTTTTATGAGTGAAATCAATTTTTCAGGCTCAATATCTTTTGAACAATATGCGCTAATTCCGGCCTTTAAGCACTGTTCAACTTCTTGTTCCATATTATGAGATGTGATTACAATAATTTTAATATCGGGGTATTTGTTTTTAATGACAAAAGAGGCTTCAACTCCGTCAATAATCGGGAGTCCCAAGTCCATTAAGACAATATCGACTTTGTGTTTTTCTAAAATTTCATACGCCTTATTGGCGCTTTCCGCTTCAAAAATTTCCCCGACAAAATCTTCGTCTTTTAAAGAGGTTAAAAGCGCAAAACGTGTTAATGAATGGTCTTCTACTATTAAAATATTGGTTTTTGGCATGTTTTTATTATATTTAAACTTTATTTTTTTTACAAATACTTTACATCGGATATTCTTTTTTAGTATGATAAGAGAAATTTAAAAAAGGTATATAAAATGATTAGTATTGATGATGTTACACATGTTGCAAAGCTTGCAAGGCTTGAGCTTTCAGATGATGAAAAAGTTAAGTTTTCAAAACAATTAGGGGATATTTTAAAATATATGGAGCAACTCAACGAAGTTGATACAGAAGGGGTTGAACCTATGAACCACCCGATTGATTTTTCCAATGTTATGCGAGATGATGTCGTCTCTTATGAGCATACAAGGGAAGAATTAATGGCAAATGCCCCCGAGGTTGAACAAGATTACTTCAAAGTCCCTAAAATCGGTTAATTTTAGGGACTTTTTTTATAAGACAATTTGGTAAGGATGATAATATGACAAAATATATTTTTGTAACAGGCGGTGTTGTTAGTTCTTTAGGAAAGGGAATTGTGGCTGCAAGTTTGGGCAAACTCTTGAGAGCAAGAGGGTATTCGGTTGCAATTCAAAAATTTGACCCTTACATAAATGTTGACCCGGGAACAATGAGCCCTTTTCAGCATGGGGAAGTTTTTGTGACGGATGACGGTGCTGAAACAGACCTTGACCTTGGACATTATGAACGCTTCACAAATACATCCTTGCACCAATTAAATAATGTGACTTCGGGTTCTGTTTATCAAACAGTTATTCAAAAAGAAAGAAAGGGAGAATACTTAGGCGCAACAGTTCAAGTTATTCCGCATATTACAAATGAAATTAAGGCAAGAATTCAAATGGCAACAAAACATTTTGCGCCCGATTTTTTAATTGCGGAAATTGGCGGAACAATTGGGGATATTGAAAGCTTACCTTTTATTGAAGCTATAAGACAATTTAGGCTTGAAGAAGGTATTGGAAACTCTATTTCAATTCATGTAACCCTTCTTCCCTATCTTCAAACCTCAGGGGAGCTTAAAACAAAGCCTTCTCAGCATTCGGTTTACGTTTTAAGAAGTTACGGCATTCAGCCTGAAATGCTTGTGTGCAGAACGGCTGTTCCAATTAGTAAATCAGAAAAAGAAAAAATCGCACTTTTCTGCTCTGTTCAAAAAGATTGTGTTATTGAATGTAAAGATATGAAATCTATATATGAAGTGCCGCTTGCTCTTGAAGAACAGAACATGGCGCAAATTGCGCTTAAACTTTTAGGGGTAAAAGATAAAAAGCCTGATTTATCCGCTTGGGAGAATATGGTGGATAAAATTAAGCACCCCAAAGAAGAAATAACTGTTGCACTTGCAGGAAAATATACGGATTTAAATGATGCTTATATTTCGGTTGTGGAATCTCTAAAACATGCAGGGTTTGAATATGACTATAAAATTAATATAAAGTGGCTTGCAAGCGAAAATGCAATTAATATGGAAAAAACGGCAGAAATGTTAAAAGATGTGGATGCGCTTGTTATCCCCGGGGGATTTGGTGTCCGTGGTATTGAGGGTAAATTAAATTGTATACGCTGGGCAAGAGAAAACAACCTTCCGTTTTTGGGGCTTTGCTTAGGACTTCAATGCGCAGTTATTGAATTTGCAAGAAATGTGGCGGGGCTTTTGGATGCTAATTCAACAGAATTTTTAGAACATGCTAAAACCCCTGTTATTGACCTTATGACAGAGCAAAAGGACGTTGCTGGCTATGGCGGAACAATGAGGCTTGGTTCTTATCCTTGTGTTTTAAAAGAAGGTACAAAGGCTTATGAGGCTTATGGCAAAAAGCAAATTGATGAGCGCCACCGTCACAGATACGAAGTAAACAATGAATATAAAAAGATTATTGAAGAAAAAGGGCTTGTAATTTCGGGTTCTTCCCCTGACGGACTTTTGGCGGAAATTGTTGAATATCCTCAAAATGACTGGCATGTGGCATGTCAGTTCCACCCTGAATTTAAATCCCGTCCTGAAGAAGCACATCCTTTGTTTAGGGGGCTTATCAAGGCAGTGCACAATAAAAGGAAAAAATAAGTTAAAAAGCCCGCTTTATATGCGGGTTTTTTAAATTTTTTATTTTGCCTTGTTAAATGCTTTGATTACCATTGGACTCATTTCAGGTAGTGGCGCATTTAGATTAATTTCACCTGAAGACATCATGCTGTCGTATGTTGCTGCAATATAGTTGGTTCTTATTCTTGACGCTTCTTTTGATGTGAGTCCTATGCTTGTTGTTCTACCGCCACTCAGAGTGTTTTTGTTTGTCAAATTATTTCCTGCTGAATTCCCTGAGGTTGTTGGATATTTTTCAAATGTATATTCTGCTTGTTGTTTTGAGTCCATAAATTCTACAATCGCTTGTTTTTCAGCGGGTATTGCGTTTTCTCCTGTTGTTGCATATTCTGGGTGTGCGTATTTTGCTTGTTGTTTTTGGTTCATAAAATCTATAATTGCCTGCTGTTCAGCCGAAGTTGCACCTGTTGGATTTTTACCATAAATGATATCATCTCCTACATTTATTAGTCCATTACCTGTTGTTGGTGTTCCATTTCCTGTTGTAGGTGTTCCATTTCCTGTTATAGGTGGTGTATTTCCTGTTGTAGGTGGTGTATTTCCTGTTGTTGGTGGTGTATTTCCTGTTGTTGGTGTTCCATTACCTGTTGAGGGTGTTCCATTACTTGTTGTCGGTGTTCCATTTCCTGCTGTAGGTGCTGTATTACCTGTTCCCTTGGGAAGCCCATTGGTGCCTGAGGGTGTTCCATTACTTGTTGTTGGTGTTCCATTTCCTGTTGTAGGTGGTGTATTTCCTGTTGTTGGTGTTCCATTACCTGTTGTTGGTGTTCCATTTCCTGTTGCAGGTGGTGTATTGCCTGCTGTTGGTGTTCCATTACCTGTTGTGGGTGGTGTATTGCCTGTTGTTGGTGTTCCATTACTTGTTGTAGGTGTTCCATTTCCTGTTGCAGGTGGTGTATTTCCTGTCGGTTTGCCTGATTTAATGCCGCCTGTTATTGCACCAAAAGCTTTTGAGCCGATTGCTTTTGCTGAATTAATTGCACTTTTTGGGGTGCTTGTAATACATTTTGCCGTTGCTTTTAGACTTGACATGCCTGCCGTATTTTCCCCTGAAGCTTTAAGTGCTGATTTTGCTCCAACGACAGAGCCTGCAACAATTCCTGTGCCTGCGCCGATTCCTTCCCAAGCTTCTTTTGCTTCGGCATCGGTTGTAGCATTTGCTGCATTTGCAGCGTTTTTAATAATTGTAATACCCCCGCCAACTACGCCTGCGGTCACCAATAAAGGTGCTGCAGCTCCGCCTGTGACTGCGCAAAGTGCGGCACCCCCTGCTATTATGGCTGCACCTTTTATAAAATTTGTGGGGGAAGAAAACATTGACGTAACCGGTGAAAAGACGCCTTTAACAAAGCTTCCTGCACCTTCGCCAAAAGAAATTTTTCCATCGTTTTGTCCGTCTGTGCAAGCTTGAATTTCTTCAACGCTCATATCACCGTATTTATTTTGAAAATCTTCATATGTGGCAGATTTGTTTATAATACAACTTTGATTATTGTTAAAAACGGAAATATCCGAAGTATCTGTGTTATCTTTGCTTGTTAAATTATCCGTTTGATTTGTTTGAAGCTGTGCATTTTGCGAATAATTGTTGACATTAATCATAACAATAGAACCTCGTGAATAACATGTATATATTAATAAAGTATAAAATATATATAATATTGCCTTACATAAAACAAAAAAGCCCTTAAAACACCTTAGATAAGCCTTTTTGCTTTGCTTTACAAAAATTAACAAAATTTTTGTTAAATAAACTTTTACAATTGTAATAATTAGATTGATAATCTGTTTTGCTTTAGGTATTATTTGATATGCACTAACAACGATAAGGCAAATGGAAAATACACAGACAGAACAAATTAAATGGAAAATCTTTTTTGTAAGCGCCGTTGGCGGGTTTCTTGCAATGCTTGATTCTAATACGGTAAATGTTGCATTGTATGAAATTGCAAAAGATTTTAATGCTGAAATGGACTGTGTACAATGGGTTGTAACGGGATACATCCTTATTTTGAGCTCTTTTTTAATGCTTTTTGGCAAATTGAACGATGTTTTAAATAGAAGAACTTTATACACATCCGGCTTTGTTGTGTTTTTTTTAGGCTCAATTTTTAACCTTTTTGCTTTAAATCTTCCCATGCTTGTTGTTTCTCGGCTTATTCAGTCTTTGGGAGCGTCAATTTTATTATCAAATAATTACGCAATAATATCTTCTGTTTTTAAAGGTAAAAAACGTGCAAAAGCAATTGGGTTTTCTTCTGCTATGATGGCATTTGCAGGAATGACCGGGCCTTCTTTAGGGGGTTTTTTAATGCATTATTTTGGCTGGCGGGGCGTATTTATCCCTGGAATTGTTGTTGCCCTTGTTGGGGGAATTATGTCCTCTAGAATGATTCCTGCCATTAAACATTTTGAAGAATTTAAGTTTGATTACAAGGGAATGGTGTATCTTTTTGTCGCCACTTTTTCTATGTTGATTTTAATTTCAAAAGCACATGAATGGGGGGTAAAATCTTATTTAACTTTAATATTTTTTATTTTAATGATTTTATTTGGGGTTATTTTTTATTTTAGAGAAAAGAAAATAACTTTCCCTATTGTGGATTTTGAATTATTCAGGTCAAAAGTTTTTGTGTTTGGAAATTTTGCAATGTTAATTTCTTATTTTGCGCTTTTTTCAAATGCTGTTATGTTTCCTTATTATGCACAGGTGGTTTTGTCTGCAACTCCGCTTATGACGGCACTTTTGATTTTACCTTTTTCAACTTGTTTTATGTTTGCTGCTGTTTTTAACGGAAAACTTTCCACAAAATATGAAAGCGGGCTTTTGATGACGGCAGGTGCCATTTTTATTGTTCTTGGACTTTTGCTGTTTTCAACATGCGGGTCTTCTTTGGATATAGTTAAAATAATTTTGGCGCAAATGCTTATGGGAACAGGAAGTGGAATGTATCAACCAAGTGCAAATATTGTTGTTATGGGTGCAGCGCCGATTAATGAAACAGGCATGGCATCGGGTATTTTGGCAATGTTTAGAAATACAGGCATGCTTCTTGGAATTATGATTTCACTTTGCATTTTTGATATTGAAAAGGCAAGGTTTCTATCCCTTAATATGAGTGAATTTTCAGCATTCATTCTTGCATACAGAAGGGTTTTAATTGCAGGCTTTGTTTTTGCTGTTATTTGCCTTTTTCTTTCATACAGAACTTATAGAGAAAAAAAGAAATTAAAAACTTATGCAATTTAATTATTTTTAAAGTATAATAATTCGGTCAAACAAAAAGAGGATATTTTATGTTGAATAGTGAATATTACCCTAATAAAATTGAAAAAAAATGGGTAGAATTTTGGGAAAAAAATAAAACCTATAAAACGCCCGACATTTCGGATAAGCCCAAATATTATGCACTGTCAATGTTTCCGTATCCTTCCGGCAAATTGCATATGGGACATGTGAGAAATTACACCATAACTGACGTTATTGCCAGATTTAAAAAAGCAAACGGTTTTAATGTTTTGCACCCTATGGGTTGGGATAGTTTTGGCATGCCTGCTGAGAACGCTGCAATTCAACACGGTGCAAACCCTAAAACGTGGACGCTTAACAATATTGAATATATGAAACAACAGCTTAAAATGCTTGGGCTTTCGGTTGATTGGGACAGAGAAGTTGCAACCTGCAAGGAAGATTATTATAAGTGGACTCAGTGGCTTTTTTTGCAATTGTATAAAAAAGGACTAGCCTATAAAAAAGAAGCCCCAGTTAACTGGTGTGAAAAATGCGCAACCGTTCTTGCAAATGAACAGGTAATAGACGGTAAATGCTGGAGATGTGACAGCACAGTTACAAAAAAGAACTTACAGCAATGGTTTTTGAAAATTACAGATTATGCGGAAATTTTGTTGGACGACTTAGACAAGCTTAAAGGTTGGGGCGACAATGTTAAAACAATGCAAGCCAACTGGATTGGAAAATCTTATGGAACAATTTTAAAGTTCAAAGTTAAAGAAATTGAGGGGCTTGAAATTCCTGTATTTACAACAAGGCCCGACACGGCATTCGGTATTACATACCTTGTTGTGGCACCTGAATATAAAGACATTGAAAAATTAACAACACCTGAAAACAGGCAAAAAGTTGAAGAATACAGAGAAAATGCCAAAAAAATGTCTGAAATCGAAAGACAATCAACCGAAAGAGTTAAAACAGGTGTTCCTTTAGGCACACACATTATAAACCCCTTAACAGGAAGGGTTTGTCCGATATGGGCGGCAGATTATGCCATTGCAGATTATGGCACCGGGGCTGTTATGGCGGTTCCTGCACATGATAGTCGTGATTTTGACTTTGCCAAAAAATTCAATTTGCCTATAATTCAAGTTATTGACGGAGAAAATTATAATCCTGATTTTGTTTTTGAAGAAGCGGGCACCCTTGTTAATTCAGGAGAATTCAACGGTGTTGATAATGAAAAGGCAAAAGTTTTAATTACAGAGTATGCTGAAAAAATGGGCTTTGGGCAATCTAAAGTTCAATTTAGACTTCGTGATTGGCTTATTTCACGTCAAAGATATTGGGGTGCGCCAATTCCTGTTGTGTATTGTGAAAAATGCGGTTGTCAGCCCGTGCCTGAAAATGAATTGCCTGTAAAATTACCTGAAGATGTTGATTTTTCGGTTCAAGGCAAGTCCCCTGTTTTAACAAGCAAAACCTTTATGGAAACAAAATGTCCTGTTTGTGGTGGAGCTGCTGTTAGGGAATCTGACACAATGGATACATTTATTTGCTCAAGCTGGTATTATTTAAGATACGCTGACGCTAAAAATGACAAAGCTCCATTTGATAAGGAACTTGTAAATAAATGGCTTCCAGTTGATCAATACGTTGGTGGAATTGAACATGCTATTTTGCACCTTTTGTATTCAAGATTTTTTACAAAGGCGCTTCGTGATATAGGTTTATTGGACTTTGATGAACCGTTTAATAATCTTTTAACTCAAGGTATGGTTTTAAAAGACGGCTCTAAAATGTCAAAATCAAAAGGCAATACGGTTGACCCTGATGAAATATTCTCAACATATGGAGCTGATACGGCAAGATTGTTTATTATTTCAGACTCACCCCCCGCACGTGATTTTGACTGGTCTGATGCAGGTGTTGAGGGCTGTTATAAATTTTTATGCCGTGTGTACAGGCTCTATTCAAAATATCAAGACAGAATTAAACTTGATTATGTTTTGCCTGAAAATTTAGACAAAAAGTCTGAAACTTTAGTTCGTGAAGTGCACCTTGCAATTAAGAAAATCACAAGTGACATTGAAAATGAGTTTCAATTTAATACGGTGGTTTCAAAATACAGGGAACTTACAAATGCAATTTATGAATACATAAGAGAAGAAAATGAAATTGAAGATAATGTTTTAAGTTTTGCGCTTTTAGTTCTCCTGAAATTGATTTCTCCTGTGGCTGTCTTTATGTCAGAAGAAATTTATCAGACACTTGGCGGCAAAAATTCAATTCATACTCTTGATTGGCCAAAACATGATGAAACAAAACTTGCTCAAAATAATATTACTTTAATTGTGCAGGTTAACGGAAAAATAAGGGATAAAATTGAAACAACAGCAGGACAAACAAATGAAGAATTTACTTCTCTTGCTTTGAATTCAGAGAAAACAAAGCCTTTCTTGGAAGGAAAAACCGTTGTTAAAACAATTGTTGTTCCAAACAAAATTGTAAACATTGTTGTAAAATAATTAGTTGATACAATTTTTTTAAGCCCTTCAATTTGAGGGGCTTAATTTTTAATTATTTCATAGAGTCTGTTTATTTCTTCTTTTGTAACTTTGGGGTTTAGAGAAATCCTTATTCTTGCTTGTCCCTTTTTTACGGTTGGATATCTTATGGGAAGAACAAAAAAGCCATTTTGAATAAGCTCATCTGAAAGCTTTTGTGCAGCTTGGTTTTCCCCTTTGATTACAGGAATTATATAACTGTTTCCAAGAGTGTTTAAGTTTTTAAATTTTTCTTTTGCAAAATCTGTAATTTGAAAAAGTTCACTTTGAAGGGTGCCTTTTATAATATGGTTTTGAAGGATATATTTTGAATATGAAACGGAAATTTCAGGCAGTGCGGTAGAAAAAATAAAAGAGCGAGCACGGTTTACCAGATAATCTATTAAAATTTTGTTTCCTGAGGCAAAAGCCCCGAAAGAGGCAATTGCCTTGCCAAAGGTTCCTATGATTAAATCAACATTTTCAAGAGCGTTTGCCTTGGCGCAATATCCCTTTCCACCCCCGTAAACCCCAAAAGAGTGTGCTTCATCTATAATTAAAATTGAATTATATTTTTCTTTTAATGCGCATAGCTTTTGAATGTCTCCAAAATCACCGTCCATGCTAAATAAGCTTTCTGAAGATATAATTGAATTTTGAAATTTGTTTCTGTATTTTTTTAATTTTTCTTCTAAATCTTCATAATTAGTGTGTTCAAAGGGGATTAATTTTGCGCCTGAAAGCCGTATGCCGTCTATAATGCTGGCATGGTTTAATTTGTCCACAAAAACAACATCATCTTTGTTTAAAAGGGCTGAATATGTTCCCACATTTGCATGATAGCCTGAATTAAAAAGCAAGGTTTTTTCTTTGTTTAAAAAATCGGATATAAAATCTTCAAGCTCGTTAAATATTTTGTTTGTTCCCGTTAAAAGTCTTGCGGAAGGGTTTTGAATTTTGCCTTTGTATTTGGATAGAAAATCATCCTGTATGTTTTTATCTGTACTTATTCCAAGGTAATCGTTAGAGGAGAGGTTTAAGAGCTTTTTGTTTTTATAAATAATGTATTTTCCGTCTTGAACTATATTTTTTATTGTTCTTAAAGAAAAATTTTCACTTAGTTTTTCTAAATCGTTTTTGTAAAAATTAAGCTTCTTCATTTTTGAACCATTGATTTATTAAAAAAGATTTAATATTGTGCCTTTTGCAATAATTGATGACATCTGTTTTAATTTCTTTAGCTAAGACAAAAATTGCAATAAGGTTGGGCAGCGCCATTGCAAGCATTGTGGCGTCTGTAAAATCTACCACGCTATTTAGGTTCATAGCGGAACCTATTACAATAAACATACAAAACATAAGCTGATAAACTTTTGTGCGCTTAAAGCCTATCCCAAACATATATTCCCAAGCTTTTTGTCCGTAATATGCCCAAGAAATTATAGTGGAAATTGCAAATAAAATTATGACGCATGCAAGAATGATTGGGAAAAAGCTAAATACTGAGGCAAAAGCGGCAGATGTCAATTGAACTCCCGTCATACCGTCCGTGTAGTTTAGGTATTGACCTGTAATTATAATTACAAAAGCAGTCATAGAGCAAATTATAACCGTATCAAATAAAGGCTCCATTAAAGATACAAACCCTTGTGAAACAGGTTCTTTGGTTTTAACTGCGGCATATGCAATCGGGGCAGAACCTGAGCCTGCTTCGTTTGATTGAATTGACCTTCTAAGCCCCATTATAATTGTGCCAATAAGCCCCCCTGCAACAGATTGAGGGAAAAAAGCGTTTTTTAAAATTGTCATAATGCAAGCGGGAATGTCGGCTATGTGCATAAGAATAATTACAATGGCGGCAATTAAATATAAGCTGCACATTGCAGGCACAATTTTGGACGTAACATTTGCTATGCTTTTAATTCCGCCTAAAATTACAAGTCCAACCACAATTGCGACAATAAGTCCAAAAATCCAACTGTGAGCATTAAAAAAACTGTTTTCTCCGCCCGTTATGCTTATAATTTGTTGAGTTGCCTGATTGATTTGAAGCATACAGCCGCCCCCAAGTGCTCCGGGGACGCACATTAACGCAAAAAACATTGCCAAAGGTTGCCCAAGCCACCTTAAATTGTGGCGGGTCAATCCATGTGCGATATAATACATCGGGCCGCCTGAAACGGAGCCGTCAGCGTTAAATCTTCTGTATTTAAGAGAAAGAGTAACTTCGGAGAATTTAAGCGCCATACCGAAAAGTGCGCCTACCCCCATCCAAAACATTGCTCCGGGGCCACCAACTGATATTGCAATTGCAACGCCTGCAATATTGCCAAGACCAACCGTTCCTGAAAGTGCGGTTGCAAGGGCACCTAAAGATGAAACCTCACCGTCTTTATCATTTTTTGCTTCATTGAAAGCGGGCTTTTTTTTGAAAATTTGCTCCAGTGAATGCCTAAAGCCCCAAATTCCTATCCCTTTCAGGTAAAAAGTGCAAAAAATACTTGCAACAATTAAAAGTAAAATCAAAATCGGCACTTTTGTGTCTTCTGTGCCTATTGAACAAAAAACTACTTTTGAAAATGCATCTGAAAACGGTGCAAAATATTTGTCAATTTCTTCGTCTATGGATGCTGCCATTGCACGGGGCACAAAGGTGCCCAATAAAATCGCCGACATTAATAATCGGATTAGCATTCTTGGTTTATCCTCTTTCAATAACTATTCTTGATAATATGCTTTTGCTAATTCAAGGGAATTATCAAAACTTGCCCTATCTGTATTCTTGTAGGGTTCTTTATGTTGTTAAGCTCCATTATTTTATCGATTTTAGCTTGGTTGTATTCACCGTAAAATCTGAAAGCTATTTTATCTAAGGTGTCCCCTTCTTTAATTGTGTATTTTTCTTCATTTTGTAAGGTTGCCTCTCTTGAAGGTTCGTTTGAACCGGAAGGCATAACAGAAACAGGGACATCATTTTTGGTTATGCTGTGCGGAGTTGCGCTTATATCTGACTTGTGCGTGTCAGCATACGTTGAAATTCCGATAATTGCAAACAAAACAAGTGCGAATAACAGTCCTAAAATAAAACCCATTCCAAGGTAAACAACGGGTGCTTTTGCTCTTGATTTAGATTGAACACTTTTTTCAAAATCTCTCCAAAGAACATCAAGCTCGGGCTTTTTTTGAAATTTAATATATTCGTTCAAATTAGTTTGAACATGCCCCCAATTTTGCGGTTTGACGTTCTGTACCATAGACATTCTTTCTTTTGAAAGTGTCGATCTGTGTAAGGTTGAGCTTTTCATAAAATTCGGTTTCCCTTCTTTTATGCTCATATTACCTTAAATATGCAATCAGGGCAATAAAAAGGGGGCATGTCATTAAGAAATATTACATTTGTCTTTTTTGAAACTATCAAAATATTTTTTTGCACCATTTAAAATTTCTTCTAAAAGCTTTGGATTTTTTTCTTTGGCAAAATTTCCCCTTTCAAGGTAATCTGTAAAAATGTTTTTCCAAAGTTCAAAAAAGTCTTCATCAGATATATTTAAAATGTCTTTAATGGCTTTTAATTCCGTATAATCTATGGGGAGTGCTTCTTTCCCCCTTAGGATGTCTACAATTCTAAGTCTTTTTCTGCGTTCAAAAAGTTTTAGAAAATCCACAACGCTCATTTTATTCTTTTTTATGTATTCTTTAATTGCGCCCAAACTTTTATTGTATGGAATAGGGTCTTCTTCTATTGTATATTCTTCAAATTCTTCGGGCAAAATGTCCATTACTGTTGCAATTCTTTCAATTGTAGTGGAACGTGTTGAAAAGGGAATGGTCTCATCAATTATGTTGTAAACATAAGAAAGGGTCACCCCTATCATTTGTGCAAAGTCTTTTTTGTGAAGTTTGTTTTTTATTAAAAAGTCACTTACTTTTTTTGAACTTTTTTTGTATTCTTCTCTGTTTTTTAAATTTTTCATCTTTTATACCTGCTTTTAGTTTTCTTCAATTTGAACTTAACCTTTAGTTATTTATTTTTTATTCACCTGTTTGTATAACTGAAAGATTAATTTGTATTATAATTAAAATTGAAAGGAAAAAATTATGCGCCTTATAGCGGGTCTTGGTAATCCTGAAGTAAAATATATGAAAACTCGTCACAATATTGGTTTTATGGTATTGGATGAGATTTTGCGCCAAAAAAATTTAAGAGTTGAAGAAAAGTTTAAATCTTTTTGTGTAAAGGCTGCCGATGTTCTTTTTTTAATGCCAAAAACTTATATGAATTTGTCGGGGCTTGCAATTGTTGAAGCTATGAATTTTTATAAAATTAATATAGATGACATTCTTATTGTTTATGATGATGTTTCACTTAATCTTGGCACTTTAAGATTTAGAAAAGACGGCTCTGACGGTGGTCATAACGGGATTAAATCAATTATTGAAAAAACAGGCTCCAAAAATTTTGCAAGGTTGAAGGTGGGAATTGGACAAAAGCCTGAAAAAATTCCTTTAGATAGATTTGTGCTGGGTGAATTTTCGAAAGAAGAAAAGGCAATTTTAGATAAAATTATTCCCATTGCGGCGGAAGCTTCTCTTAGCTGGTTGAATAAGGATATTCAAACCCTTCAAAATTCTTATAATAAATCTTTTCTTTTATAAAATTTAACATTTTTACTTTTTGATTTCTTTCAGTATAATTTTAAATATGTTAAGAATACTGTTGTTATTGATTTTCTTTTTATTTTCAACATGTTTTACTTTGGCGGAAACAATGTTTGACCTTGATCTGCCGCCTGAAATTTCCCCTTCTCAAATGCAAAAAATGCAGCAAACTTACGAAAGTCAAAATGAAAGAAACTACCCTATAAAACAAACAAACTCCACCTTGGCGCCAAATATGGCAGGGCAGGCTTCAGGCTCACCCAATTTAAAAAAACAAGGGTTCTTTGACAAACTTTTTAATAAAAAAAATAAACAAAAAGCAAAGTTTGATGAAGATATAAACTCAGGATATAAGGGCACTTTGCCTGATATTAATAAAGAATTTAATTATAAAACTCAAAAAGCAAAATCTATAAAAAAAGAAACAAATAATGCAGAAGAATACACTCCTGAAGAATTTCAAAATTCCAAAATTGATGACCCTTTGTTTTTGGATACAATTTTAAATAAAACGGGCACTTCAAAATATGTGCAAGACATGTTAAAAGTTATGCGCTTTTTAGAATCTTTTAGAATAATTGTCCAAAATCATGATGATGTTCAAAAATTTAATGCAAATGTTAATTTGCTTGATTTATATACAAAAAGAATTCAAAAATTATATGATAATGCCCCCGAAGCTTCAGATGAAGCATATTATTTGCTTTTAAACCTTTCTTATAAGGCAAAAGTTTTGGGAAATTTGAAATTTGATTCAAACTATTATTCAAAATTTTCTCCTGTAGCGGGAACTCAATATGACCCTTCAAATATTTATGAAGAAGACAATAAATTTTTGATTGATTTAGATAAAACAATTTTTGCCATTCGTCAATTAAATAACTAAATTGGACAGTGCCATATTTAGGGATTATAAAAATTTTAATTAAAGTTATTTTTTGATTATGAGAAAAGTAATTTTATTATCAGGGTTGTTTTATTTTTTGTTTGTATTTTTTGGGCAGGTTGCACTTGCGCTTGATATTTATTCAGGAAATTTTAATAGCCCAATAGGAAGAAATTTTAACAGATTTTCAAGGCTAAGAAATGGCACTCTAACAGGGTTTAGCCCCCCTGTTTATACATCAACCACATATTATCCTTCATCCGGTGTTTCAAGGACGGTTGTAAACAGATTTTTTAATCCAAATTATAATAATCACTATATAAATTCACCGTATTATAACCCTTATGCTAACGGCAATTATGTTAATATGCCAAGAGGTGGGTTTAGAAATTTCTTTTCTTTACCAAATACAAATTGGGGATATCAAAACCCAAGCAATTTGAATTCAGACCTTATGAATAATTCAAGCGCAGGGGTAAATGTTACTATTTTAGATTAAAAAAGGGTCTTTTTTTAAAAAGACCCTTTTTGGTTGTTGTTTTATGTTTTGTTGTTATGAGGGGAGAACATAATCTTCAAGTTCATAGTAGCGACCTGTTTGTGTATCTACTGTTGCATATGTTGCGCTTTGGTTTGCTATATTGTTTAACATATCTTTTGAAGCTTCGCCTGATAAGTCACTTGCAACTGCAAGCCCTGCTCGTTTTACGTTTCCTGATGTTTGAAGTCCTTGGTAACCGTCTTTAAGTGCTTGAGTTTTGAACTCTTGAGCTTTGTATGCTGTTTTTGTGCTATTTTTAACTGTTGATGTATAGTAGCCGTCTCCGGATTTTTCAAAGACTGTTTGATTGCCAGCTTTATTAGTATATACGATATCACCAAAGTCATTAGTTGTTTCTTTGTAACCTTGTTTTTCAAGAGTTTCGCATTGTTTTTTAAATGCTTCTTCTGTTAGTTTATTATTTCCATTACGGGTTGTTTTTTGATATGTTGTTGGTTCTGTTACGTCAAACCCATCGCCTGTTTTCTTGATGCTTGTGCCGTCTTTGAGCGTGTGTGTGCCGCCATCTTCTAATTTATTAATTGCTTCTAAATCTGCCTCTGTTGCATTTTTTATTTTGGATGCGTCAGCTGTTTTCGTTGTCTTACCCACCTTTGCCTCGATTTCGCTAACACTTTTTATTTTCTTAAAGTTGATGCTTCCATCAGCTGATTGTTCTAATCCGATTGTCTGTCCGTCTACTTCTATGCCTCCTTTGTTTGCCGCTTTTTCAATTTGTTCTGCGGTTAATTTTGTTTTTTTCGTACTTAATTTTTCTGCTATTTCTGCGCTTGTGCCGTTACCTTGCTTTCCAAGTTTTTCATTTACTTTGTTTTTAACGGTGTTTGCTGCATTCACTACGTTTGTTGCCGTACCTTCTGCACCTTTTTTAAGAACAGCTTTTGCACTTGCAGCTGTGTTTTTGATTAATCCGTTAGATGCACTTTGTGCGCCACTCCAAGTACCTTGATAGTAGTTGCCTGTTAAATTGTTTGCAACGTTTGAAAGTTTACCTGTTACTGTGCTTGCTGCTTCGCCGCCGCTTTTTGTAAGATCGCTTAACTTGCTTACTCCTGCTGCGTTTAAGTTTCCTTTGATTGCACCGATAGAACCTTTCATACCTACAGCGGATAAGCCTGTTGTAAGTGCGCCGCTACCAACTGATTCAAAGGCTGCTTTTGCTTCGGCGTCTGTTGTTGCGTTTGAAGCTGCGGATATACCTGAGGCAATTGTGGTGACACCGTCTGCTATACCTTTAGCACAAAGGGCTGCTCCAATATATGGCCCAACACCAGGGATAAAGCATGCTCCGATTGTTGCTGCAGTTTTTAAAGTTTGCAAAAGTGAGAAGTTGCCGTTTTCATCGGTGAAGGCACCTTTTACCATATTGACTGCACCTTTAAATACACCTGAAATGCAGCTTCCTATTGTTTCAAAAAATCCTAATTTACCGTCATCTTTGCCGTCTGTACATTCTGAAGGATTTTGTGATTCAGAAAACACTGAGACGTTTGTAATATCATTTGTGTTAATTGTTCCAGACTGTACGCCCGTTTGAAATGTATTGTAATCATAAGTGTTTTGGGCTACTTGTCTTGTGTCTACGATTCTTGTCATGAACTCTCTCCTCGTTTCAATAAACTCGCTTATATATATAAAAAATATTTCGCATATAAATATTGCTTTTTTGGAATTGATTATATTTACAAAAGTTAACATTGTTTATACTAAAATTTTTATATGTTAAATAGACTTGAATTTTTAATTGCTCTTAAAGAAAATAAAACTTTTTTGTGTATTTTGTTTTTTATATCTTTTGCATGTGGGCTTTTTGCGTTTTATTCGGTTGAAACTCTTTTAATTGCCGGAATTTTCACGTTTATTATTTTGCTTTTTTCTTTTTATTTTATGTTTCATAAAGAATATTCAAAAATTTTTTCTTCTGTGTTTTTTCTTATTTTTTATCTTGTTTTTGTAATGGGGTTTTTGATTGCAAAACATTCAAGTGTTGAACAGGATGATTTTTCAAAAATAAATTATATGAAAAATGTTGAAATTACAGGAAGAATAGACGGACTTGCAAAATTTATTTCAAGTTCTTCTTCTGTTAAATTTCCTCTCAAAGTGCATAGTGCAACAATAAATGGCAAGCACTATGATGTTGGTGCTTCAACAATTTTGGTTACAGTAAGGGATAAAAATAATACTTTAGGCAGCAAATTAAAATTTCAGGATGAATACAAGTTCAAAGGTACAGTATCCACCCCCTTTAAGGCGCAAAACCCGTCTCAATTTGATTATAATTCTTTTTTAAAGCGTAAGGGAATTTTAAAAACATTTTATACAGATAACTATAATTCTTCATTTATAAGCTCATATGAATTATCTGATGTAAAAAATGAAAAAAGCTTTTTGAGCACCGTGGGCTTATTTAACAATTATTTAATGAGAAAAATGCATGACTTGAGGGATTATGTTATTGAAAAGCATTCTAAATATATAAAATCTCCAAAGCTTGAAGTTTTGGGCGGAGTTGTATTTGGAGATGACGCCGTTATTCCGCCCGATGAAGTTAAAGGGTCTTTCATAAATTCAGGACTACTTCATCTTTTGGCAGCTTCGGGTTTGAATGTTGCTTTAATTTTATCTATTTGGTTTTGTTTAATTTATTTTCTTAATCTTCCATATAGAATTAAAATTCTGTCGGGCATTTTTGTTGTTTTCTTTTATGCCATGATGACAGGCTTTCCGCCTTCTGTTGTAAGAGCTTCTGTTATGCTTGAGCTTATTTTGTTTGGCAAATTGATATACAGAGAAACAAATGGAGTTTCTTTAATTTTTGCAGCAGGCTTTTTGATTTTATTATTTAAGCCTGAATTTATTATGGATGTTGGCTTTCAGCTTTCATTTCTTGTAACTTTGGGGCTTATTGTCTGTACTCCGTCTGTTAATTATTTATTGAATAATAAAGAAAAAGAATTTTTGGAAAAAATTAAAAAATACCCGCCATATACAAAGCCCCTTCTTCTTGTTTTTTCTCCCGCTTCTTTTGCCTGTTGTCTTTTTATACCCGTTATTGCACAACTGTGGGCGGCACCCCTTCAAGCTTATTATTTTAACACTTTTTCTGTATATTCCGTGTTTGCAAACATTGCCGTTGTTCCTTTTATCGGGGTTGTCAGTTTTCTTGGCTTTATAAGCACAACTTTTTGCCTTATTCCAAAAGTGTCGGATTTTATTATTCCGATGTTTGATTACGTTTTAAATTTTGCCATAACTATTGTCTTGAATATTTCAAATTTCTTTTCCGGCTTGCCTAATTCAATTGTAAGGGTTCCTTCTCCTTCTGTATTTTCAATTATTGTCTTTTACCTTTTTGTGATTTCATTTTTTATTGCTTTAAAATTTTCTTTTAAAAATAAAAATTTGAATAATCTTTTTAAAGTTGTTTTCCTTGTTTTAGTTTTATCTTTTATAAAAATTCCCTCAAAGTATGATAGGGTCACGTTTTTTAGCGTTGGAAATGCTGACAACTGTCTTATTGAAACAAAAAGCGGCAAAAATATTTTAATTGATACGGGAAGAACAATTTATAATTCATCATCAAGCGCAAAGACAGTTACTCTTGAATATTTGTATGATAAAAATATAAGAAACCTTGATACTTTAATTGTTACACATTTTGATTCAGACCATTCAGGCGGACTCATTGATATTTTGGAAAATGTATATGTCGCAAAATTAATTATGCCAAACCCTGAGTGTACAAGCAATGTTTCATGCAATATAAAAAATTATCTGGAGAAAAACAAAATAAAATATTCTCTCCCAAAAAGCGGTGAAAAAATTCAAATAGATAAAAATGTATCTCTTGTTAATTTTGTTCCAAATTCTTTAGGGTTAAATTCAAGAAATGAAACTTCGATTGTAACTCTTGTTAATTTTGAAAATTATAAATTTTTATTTATGGCAGATGCAGGTATTGACTCTTATAATTCAATTAAGGAACTCATTCCGAATATTAATGTTTTAAAATCTGCTCATCATGGGGCAAGGGGGACTGTGGATGATAAAATGCTTGCAAAGTTAACTCCTGATTATGCAATTTTGTCAACCGGAAAAAATCCTTATGGGCACCCGAGCAGGGAAACAGTGGAATTGCTTAAAAAATATTCAAAAGTTTTATCCACAGAAGAATTGGGCGCAATTAAATTTGAAGTTGGGGACAAGATGAAGGTTTATAATTTTGATATGGAAGAAAAGAAATTTAAGAAAATAAATTAATTATTTTGAAGTTTGCATATTAATTTATAATTGCAGAATTTACAATTTTCTTTATTTTCTGTTGGTTCAAAATCTAAATTTTTAATTTTTAAAATAACTTCTTTAATTTTTTGTTTTATTTCTTCTATTGCAATAGCGTCTAAGTCGAAAGAGCTTGTTTTGCAATTTTCTTCAAAAAAGACAAGGGCGCATTCACCCACATTTGAATTTTTGTTGATTTCTTCATATAAAAATTTATAAAAGCAAAGTTGGTTATAATAGGGCTCATCTTTTTTTACTTTTTTATAAGAACCTGTTTTAAAATCGTGAATTAAAATGTCTCCTTCGTTATTTTTAGAAACTCTGTCTGCAAAGCCTTTTAATTTTACCCCTTCAAAAACAAGCTCCATTTTGTATTCTGTAGATAAAATGTTATTCGGGTTTGTTTCTGTTAATTTTGGGTACCCTTTTTTGATTGCATTTTTTCCACGCTCTATAAGTTCATTTTTTTTGTCAATGGACGTAAATTCAGAGTTTGCCATGTTTTGAAGAAAAGCGTTTTCTATAATTTGAATATCAGGCCAAAAATTATTTTTAATTGCATCTTTTGTAACTAAATCAATTGCAAGGTGAATTGAGGAACCGTATTCTAAAATGTCTTTATCTTCAATGAAAACAGGGATTTTTAAAATATCTGAATAAAAATATTGAAGCGGACAATTTATATATTTGTTAAACGCAGTTTGGCTTATAACAAGGCTGTTGAGTCTTTCTTCTATTTCTTTTTTGTAATTTTCTTCGTTAATTTCAACTTTTAGATTTTTAATGATTTCGCATGTTTTATCTTCTTCTTGAAGTTCAAAAAATTTTGTGTCTACAATTGAAGATGTATTTTCCAAAACCCTTGAAACATAAACGCTTGCGGTTTGGGCATTGCTTTCATTTGCATTTGAATAGCTTAAATAAAGCCCAAATCTTGCTCTTGTGGCGCCAACAAAAAGCAACCTTAAAAGCTCTGCTTCTTTGTTTATGTCTTTGTCTTCGGAAAAAACCGATTTTTGAATTGGCAAGTTAAGCTCACTGTTTCCCCCTGTTGATTTTTCAAAGTTTCTTGAAGTTAAGTTTGGCATAAAAACGTGATTAAATTCTCTGCCTTTAGAGGAGTGATACGTTAAAAGCTGAATTGCGTTTGATTTAAAAACGGGTTTTTTAAGCTCAATTTTAATATTTTGTTTTAAATAAGTATCAAGATGTGAAACAAAATCGTCAAGTCTTGCGGTTTTATGAATTAAGGCGAAAGATTTTGCTTCATCTATCATCCTTTGGATTGCTTCAATATTTTCAAAACGGTTGTCTTTTGTGTTTGAATAAAATTCAAGAATTTTACTTTTTGTTGCAAGTTCATATATAAATTGCACAAGCGGAATGTATGATTTTTTTTGTCTTAATTCTTCATATGTTTTGTAAAAATCATTTAATTGTTCATCGTCTTTTATCTCTTTAATAATTTCAATCCAGCTTTTCTCTTGTTTTCTTGAATGAAATAAAATGTTTGCAATTGTTTTGTCTTGAATTTTAAGAGGTGGAAAAGATAAAAGCCCAAAAATTTTATCCTGTTCTAAAAATGAATTGCACAAAAGCTTCATATAAAAATAAAGTTGAATAAAAGAGGATACATCGAAGGCATTTTTTTGTCTTTGCAAAACAAAGGGAATATTCTTTTGTTTTAAAAGTCGTGCAAAATTTTCAAGTCTGTCATTTTTCTTTTCTAAAATTGCAATTTCATAAGGCTTCTCCCCTTCTTTTAAAAGGGTTTCAATTTGCTCGATTATTTTATTGTCCTCTTGGAACATTTGAGAAAAAATGTTGTACTGTATGTTTTGAGTGTTTGCAATTACATCTTCATTTTTTGCTGTTAAATTTTTATTTATTGTAAAATTTGGATTTTTGGAAAGTCGAAACCTGTCGTAATTAATTAAATTTTCCGCAAAGTCAAGTATAACTTGGGTTGAGCGCCTGTTTTCTTCTAAACATATAACTTTTGTATTTGGAAATTTTTCAAGAAAATCCCCAAGATTTCTGCTTCTTGCCCCTTGGAAAGAATAAATAATTTGATCATCATCCCCGACAACAAACACGTTATCGCTTTTGGCGCCCTTTAAAATATTAAAAATAATTTCATTTTGAGATTTACTTGTGTCTTGATATTCGTCAACAAGAAGGAACTTGAACTGACTTGAAATTTTAATTAAAAACTCATCATCAGATTCCATTTTTTCCAAAACATAATTTATCATATCCGAATAATCAATGAGGTTATGTTCTGAAAGACGTTGTTTGTAAAGCTCGTATATTTTATAAAATTCTTCTGCTTTTCCAATTTTCTTTTCAAGGGTGTCAACTTTGTTTGAACAGTCTTTGTGGGGTTTGTTGTTTTTAATTCTTTCTTCAAGCTCATTTTTTAATTCATTTAATTTGGGGCGCCAGTCAGGTGAATTTTCAATAAAATCAAAATAAGTTTGTTTGTCTGTTCTTTCTCTTTTGATTGTGTCTATTCCGCCCAAAATTTGTTGAAGATAGTGATATTTGTTCCCCCATTTATCAACAAGGAACTTGATTTCACCCAAAGAGTCAATGCATTCTTTTAAAATTGCTTGTTTTGTAATGTCATCTGCCATTTGGACGTTTTGCGTCATTTCAAATTCAGAAGGGTTTTCACGGATTATTTCCATACAAAAACCGTGATAGGTAAAAACATTCACGCTTGCTGCCTTTGCGCCGATTTTTTCCACAAGCCTTGTTTTCATTTCACTTGAAGCGGCGTCTGAAAAAGTTAAGCACAAGATTGAAGCAGGGTCGATATTAAGTTCAAGCATTTTTTCAACCCTTTTTATAAGGGTGAAAGTTTTTCCTGTCCCAGGGCCTGCAAGAAGCATGACAGGGCCGTATAATGCGTCAATTGCCTCTTGCTGCTTCAAATTCGGGCTAAATTTTTCTTTTGTTTGCATTAAATGTTTACTTTCTCCATAAGCTCATCATCAATGTCAAAGTTTGAATAAACATTTTGCACATCATCGTGTTCTTCAAGTTTCTCCATTAAAAGAAGCACTTTTCTTGCAATATCAGCATCGGTTATTTCTGTTGAATTGGACGGCATTCTTGTGTTTTCTGCTGTTTTTGCTTTATAGCCCATTTTTTCTAATCCCTCTGTTGTCATCTGGAGATTATCAGGGGTGGTTAGAACTTTAATTTCATCGTCTTCTTCATAAACGTCTTTTGGTTCAAATTCAAGACTTGCTTCCAAAATTTCATCTAATGTTCTTACAATTGGCTTTGCTTTCTTTTCTTCAGGTTCAATAACTTTGTCAAAAGTAATAATGCCGACAGGTTCGAATATCCAACCTACACAGCCGTCTGCACCTAAATTTCCGCCAAATTTTGTGAAGTAGCTTCTTATATCTCCTGCGGTTCTGTTTCTGTTATCCGTTGCTGCTTCAATAAAAACTGCAACCCCGCCTGCACCGTATCCTTCGTAAGTTAATTCTTCATAATTTTCGCTTCCTTGACCGCCCGCACCTTTTTCGATTGCACGTTTGATATTGTCATTTGGAAGACCGCCTGCTTTTGCTTTATCAATTGCGGTTCTTAAACGGAAATTTCCCGCAGGGTCCCCGCCGCCCATTTTAGCTGCAATAATTATTTCTCTTGAAAATTTCGCAAAATTGGCACCTCGAAGTGCGTCTGTTTTTGCTTTTTTATGTTTAATGTTTGCCCATTTTGAATGTCCTGACATAATAATTCCCTTTTTTACTTTTTATATTATAATTAAATCATGGATAAAAAAGACAGACAAGAACTTGAAAAAATTGACGGCATTGAATTTGTGAGGCAATTGATTGCCGATTGTCGTTTTGATGACGCTTTTGAAATTTTAGGAAGAATGGAAGAAGAAAACCCTGAAGACTATGAAGTTAATTATGAGCTTGCAAGGCTTCAATATGAAATGGGGGATTATTACAGCGCTATTGCAAACTTTGAAGTTGTTTTAGAATATCATCAAAGCCCGATTATTTTTTATAACTTAGGGTGTGCATATGAGGCAAACAATGAACCCGACAAAGCAATCTCAGCACATCTTAAGGCACTTACAATGAATGAAAATTTTCCTTATTCATATAAAAAATTGGGGCTTTTGTTTTTGTCCCGTGGGGACATTGAGTCTGCAAAAGAATATCTTGAAGATTATATCAAACTGGATATTGCACAAGATGAAGTAAAAAGTGTAAAACTTATATTGGATAAAATATAAGAAAGGTTTTTTATGAAAGTTGAAATTTACACTCTTTCCTATTGTCCCTATTGCCATGCGGCTAAAGATTTTTTTGATGAGAAAAATATTAAATACGTTGAATATCAAATGGACGGGGACGAAGAAGAAGAATTCAGAAAACTTGCCAAAAAATTTAAAATTCAAGGGGAAGTGACAGCCCCGCAAATTATTATTGACGGTGTAAGAATTGGTGGATATTCCGATTTAAAAGAAAAAATTGAAACCAAAGAACTTGTGTTTTAGAATTTTGCCCGCAAGTTAATTCTTGCGGGCAGATTTTATGCCTTGCCATGTTTATAGCGCACTATAACTTTATTTTTGCTTCTCTTTGTTTGGTAATATTAATTTTTGTAAACTTTTGCTCAAAATTGCTAAAGTTTAATTTAAAAAATACCGTATTTATCTTTAATAAGGATTAAGGTGTTTTTATGCTTAAAAAATCGTTTTCCCCGATTTCCAATATGTCAGCAGATGTATTTTGTATTATAAAAAATTTTAAAAAGCGCAGAAAAATGGCATATTTGGCAATTTCACAAACCGATATTGAAGATAAAGCAAAACCCGTCTTGGCTATCGTTAAGCGATAATTTATGACAAAATGAAAATATACCCCAAAAACGCAAACCCCAAAACAAGCATTTTTAAGAATTTTTCTTGAAAATGTAGAAATTCCGAAGAAAATACTTTCTAACATACGGAATGAAAGCCCTAAATTTTTTTGGGGCTTTTGTTTTAGGGAAGAATAAAATCGCTTGAGTTGTCATTTTGCACAAATTTTCGTGCTACCTTCTTTTCAAAAAAATCGACAAATTCTTGAGCTTTGGTTTTTGGCTTTTCTTCTTCTTCAGGCATGTTTATTATGACCAAAACTTCATTTTTGCCTGCCATTTTAAGGTTGTTTCTTGCAATGGACTCCACCCTATTTGTGGAGTTAAAGTTTTCCACTTCATTTTTTAGTTGTTTGTTTCTTGCTTGGGCTTGCTGTTTTAAATTGCGGGCTTGAACTTTCTTGGTGGAATAAATTACAATTTTTGAGATATTCAAAAGTGCGCTGTATGAAACTTGCATTACAAGCACAATAAGAATTAACGTCATAAAAGAAAGGTAGTATTTGCGCTTTTTATTTTTACTTTTCTGTTTAGAACGTGTTTTTTCTCTTAAATCTGTACTGTTTATTGTGTTTTGATTTTCTAGTGCCATAGTGATTAAATTTTAACTTTTTTTTAAAAAAAATACAATTTTATTTACGAATAATGTTTTCGATTTCGTTTGCTTTTTCTTTCAATTTATTGTCTGTTTCCATATCTTTTTTTAATTTTTCATATGAGTATAAAATTGTAGTATGGTTTTTGTTAAAACTTTTTGCAATGGCGGGAAAACTTAAATCAAGCATATTTCTTGTAAGAAAAATTGCCATTTGCCTTGCTTCTTTAATCTCTAAGGAACGCTGAGTTGACTTTATAAGTTCAGGTGTGGTGCCATAGTATTGTGCGCATTTTGAAATGATATCTTCTGTTGTAAAAGTTTTCATTTTTCCTCTTAGGCCTAAAATATCTTTGGCGCTTTCAACGGTAAGTTCAACCCCTTGAATTGAAGCGTATGCGCTTACTTTGTTATATGCGCCTTCAAGTTCCCTTATGTTTTTGGAATAATTTTCCGCCAAAAATTTGGCAACACTGTCTGAAATTTCATAATTTGAACGTCTGCTGTGTTTTTTTACAATTTCAATTCTTGTTTCAAGTGAAGGTTGTTTGATTTCAACGCAAAGCCCCCATTCATATCTGCTTTTTAGTCTGTCCGGAGTTTTTTCAAATGTCTGAGCGGGTCTGTCAGAGGCAAAAATTATTTGTTTGCCGGAATGAAAAAGCGCATCAAACGTGTTGAAAATTTCTTCTTCGGTTCTTTTTTTTCCTTCCGCAAACTGGATGTCATCCAACAAAAGAACATCAATATTTCTATATTGGTCTCTAAATTTTTTCATATCAGCATACGAATCAGCCCCTTTTCTGCAAGAGTCGACAAGCTGGTTTGTAAATTCTTCTGTTTTTGCATATTTAACTTTAAGCTTTGGAAAATTTTTTAAAATTTCATGCCCTATTGCTTGCATAAGGTGTGTTTTGCCCATTCCAACAGAGCCTGTTATAAAAAGCGGATTAAATTTTTGCCCCGGAGCTAAGGCAACCATTTTTGCTGCATCGTAAGCTATTTTTGAATTTTCACCTTTAACAAAGTTATCAAATGTGTATTTTAAATTTAGCGCACAAAAAGATTGCATCTGTTTTAAGTTTTCAAGCTGCTTTTGCATTGCTGCAACTTCTTCTGTCGGCTTTTCTTTTCTCTTGGGTGCCTTTTTTACATCTGTCGGCACAAAAACAATTTTAACCGGAAGTTCTTTTTTAAGGACTGTATTCAGCGCACTTTGAATGTCGGGCAAAAACTTTTGATTAAGGTGCGCAACGCCAAATGCTTGATGTGATTTTAATGTGAAACAATCGCTTCTGTATTCTTCTTCTCCGGCAAGAACAGGCTCAAGCGGGGTTATCCACGGTTGAAAAGTTGATGGCGCAATGTCTTTTTTTAAAATCTCCAGTGTTTCATGCCAGACTTTTTTAGGGTCAAATTCTGCTGTTTTCTTGTCCATAATACGTTTTTTAACGCTTAAATCCTTTCTTCTTAACAATTTTACCAAAAAAAGGAATTGTAGTAATATAAGATTAAATTTTGTAAAAAAGGTAAGAATGAATTTTATAAACTATTCATATCTGTTTGATTTTTTTAGAAATCTTTATGCGGATATTTCTTATAAAACAAATTTAATAAAAACAGGACAGGCAATAATTCCGTTGAGATATTTCCTTGAATTAACCTACAGGTGCAATCTTAATTGCCCTTATTGCTATATAGGCTCTGAAAGAAATGTTGGGGAAATTTCTCTTGAAGATTGGAAAAAAGTTATTGCCCAAATTCCTGTTTGGGGGTTTATCACTCTTGTCGGCGGGGAACCTTTTGTTAGAGAAGATTTCCTTGATATTTTATTTTGCGCCTCAAAAAAAGTTATGGGCAAAGTAAACGTGGTAACAAACGGACTTCTTTTAAATGAAGAAAATATTAATGCATTGATAAAATCAAAGATTATGCTTTTGAGTGTTTCTTTGGATGGGTTTGGCAAAATTCATGATTTAAACAGAAACAAAGAAGGTGCGTTTGATAAAATTGTCTCAAACCTTGAACATGTTAATTCCAAGAGAAAAAACAAAAAAATGATGGTCGATATTAAAACCATTGTTTTAAATAACAATTTGGAAGATATTTATGAACTTTATAAATATTGTGCGGAAAACAAGTTTGAGTTTCTTTCAATTTCTTTTTTAAGGAATAATTCTTTAAAACAAAATGCAATTTTAAGAAATGAGTTCGAACCTGTGTTTTATGAACCCTCATACGATATAAAACCATATTTTGACGTTGAACATTTTATTGATGTTTATGAGAGAATTTGCGCCCTAAAATCTTCTGTTAGATTAAGGTTTTCTCCAAAATTTGAAGGGGGTTCAAAACAAGATGTCATAAGAAAATTAAGAACTTTTTTTGCTCCAGAGGATAAAAATATGTTAAAAAGAAGACCCTTGGATGTTTATTATCCTTGTAAATATCCTTTTTCAAACATTATGATTAATCCTTCAGGGGATGTTTACCCTTGTTTATCTTTTAAGATTGGTAATATCAAAGAAGGGTCAATAAAAGAAATTTTTAATTTGCCAAAGTACAGATGTTTTAGGAAAAATTTAAAAATTTCAAAAAGCTTTTCTTCTTGTCAAATGTGTTGCGAACTGAAAGTCAGGGATATTAAGTGATGAATTTATATAGAGTTGCAGTTTGTTTATTTGTTTTTGTTATAGCTCAAACTTCGGCGTTTTGTGCGGAATTTGTATACAAAAAATTGCCGTCCGGTCAGGTGGTTATTGTAAGGGAACTTAAAGACAATCCTATTGTTACCATAAACACTTGGGTTAAGACAGGTTCAATTAATGAAAACGATGCAAATTCAGGCGTTGCTCATTTTTTGGAACACCTTTTCTTTAAAGGGTCTAAAAATGTCCCAACAGGGGAATTTGATAAAATTCTTGAATCTAAAGGGGCAATTACAAATGCTGCAACAAGTAAAGATTACACTCAATTTTATATAACAATCCCTTCAAAAGATTTTGACCTTGCACTTAATATGCACTCTGATATGCTTTTGCACCCTTTAATTCCAAAAGATGAGCTTCAATCTGAAAGGGCAGTTGTAATTGAAGAAATATCAAGGGGGCTGGATAATCCTTCTAATGTTTTATATACAAATTTATTTACGTTACTTTATTCAAATTCAAATCACCCGTATAAAAGACCGGTTATTGGCACAAAAGAAATTATATTTTCCATTTCAAGGGATGAAATTTTGGATTTTTACAATAAGTGGTATGTGCCATCCAACATGATTACCGTAATTGTTGGGGATATAGATGCTAATTATGCAATAAAAAAAGTGCAGGAAGCATTTAATGTTCAATTTAAAAAACAACCTTCCGTTGATTATCCTTCAATTTCGCCAATACCAAAGCAAGCTGTGGTGAATGAAGAAAAAGATGTTGCGCAAGCATATATGGCAATTGCATTTAAAGCTCCAAAATTCACGGGCGCAAAAGAAACATATGCACTTGATTTGTTGTCCGTTATTTTAGGGGGGTCAAATTCTTCTGTTTTAAATTCTGATATTAAAGAAAAAAGAATGCTTGTAAATTCAATTTCGGCTTTTTATTCTCAATATTTAGATGACGGGCTTTTTATAATTTCATCAACCATGAAACCTGAAAATTTAAAGACTGTTCAAAATCTAATCTTTGAAGATATTGAAAAATTGCATTCACGTGGAGTTTTGAAATCTGAACTTGAAAGAGCAAAAGCAATTATAAAAACTTCAACTGAATTTTCAAGAGAATCCGGCGCAAATATTGCCGCTGAGCTAGGTTCATATACTTTATATTGCGCTTCGCCTGATATGTATAACAATTACTTGAAAAAAATTGATGAAGTGAATATAAAAGATGTTGAAAGTGCGTTGAATAAATTTTTAATAAATAAAAATGTGGCAATTTCAACCGTTGTGCCAAAAGGGTTTGTGGAGATTTCAAATGTTGCGCCTGCTGCTAAAATTAAGCCTGATGATGCAAATTTGGTTGTATCAACCGATAAAGAAAAAAAATATGTTTTAGCAAACGGTTCAACTTTAATTTTTAGAAAAAATAAACAAAATTCAATTGTTGCAATTAATATTATGGCACGTGGCGGAAATTTCCTTGAAAAAATCCCTGCCGTTGGCTATTTTACGGCGCAAAACATAAAAAGGGGTACGGAAAATTTTAGTTATGAAGAACTGACAGATTTTCTTGATGAAAACGGCATTCGTCTTTCTTTTTCAGGGGCGGCGGACGCTTTTGATGTTTCACTTATGTTTTCAAAAAGTAAATTAAATGAAGCGTTTTCTGTTCTTGAAGAAACGGTTAAAAGGGCAAAATTTCCAACATCAGAACTGAATAAAACAAAACATGAATATAAAATGTACGCTAATTCTCTAAAAGATAGACCCTTATCTATGGCGCTGGATGAATTTTCCAGCCTTGCATTTAGGGGGTATCCTTATTCAAATTCAAGCAAGGTTGTGCTTTTAAATATTGATAAAATCCAAAGGGAAAACTTGATTGATTTTTATGATAAAATTTTTGATTCTAAAAATCTTGTTATTTCCGTTGTTGGGGATGTGGATGAAAACAAAATTATTAAAGAGTTAAATAAAATTTTTGATGATAAAAAACAAAAAGAAGTCCAAGTTAAAGATTACCTTAAAACTTCGTATATTCCTCAAAAAACGGAAACAATAAAGCTTTTAAATTCAGATAAAGAAACAACTTGGATTTTAGTTGGGTATAAAACCCCTGCAATTTATAGTGTAAAAGATGTGGCAACATTAAAAGTGATTGATTCTCTTTTGGGCACAGGCATGAGCTCGAGACTTTTTCAAAATTTAAGAGAACAAAAAGGGCTTGCATATCAGGTGGGAAGCCAAATTAACCAATACGGAAACGATGGGGCGATTTTTGGATATATAGGAACAAATTCAAAAAATGAAAAAGAAGCGCTAAATGGTTTGGTATATGAATTTAACAGGCTCAAAACCGAATTTGTGCCTGAAAAGGAATTAAATGAAGCGAAAGAAAAACTCTTAGGAAATATAGTGCTTGCGCTTGAAACTAATATGGATAGAGCCGCTTTTCTTACAAAATATGAAACATACGGTTTTGATTTAGATTATTTAGAAAATTTGAAAAAAGAAATTTTAAATGTTTCCCAATCGGATATTATTTCTTTTTCAAACAGATATTTTTCAAACCCGCATTTTGAAATTGTTGTTGGAAAATAACCCTTTTTTATATAAATCTTAATTTTTACTACTTTTGAATGGTTTACTTTTTTTTAAATATCATTAAACTAATCTATGTAAAGGAAAAAGGGTTAGTATTATGTCATACAAAACTGTTGGAAGTTCAATATTTGCATCTGCTGTAAATTCGCTCAAATCAAGCTATTATTATCTTAGCCAAGGTACAGAAGGGCTTACAATGGACAACCTTTTAAACCCCAAGGTTGATTCTAAATATTGTTCTTATAATAACTATCGTTTTTCTTCATACCTTATGAACAATTTTTCAAAATTGGACACCAATGCAGACGGCATTATAAGCAATGATGAAGTTGAAATGTATTCAAATAAAATTACAACATCAGGGCTTACGTATAATGAATTGGCAGAATTGTATTCTCAAGGGAATGCAAGTTCGCTTTTAGAAACCGTGCTTGAAAATTTTTATGACGTTGACGCTAATGGTGATGGAAAAATTACAAGTTCTGAAATTGCGGCATATCAAATTGACAAGGATAGAGAAGAAGTGGAAGAAAAATATCCTAAAATCGACCCGAATAAAATGTCTGTTTTTTATGATACAACATCTTCGACAACAACCGATAAAACTTCGTCAAAGTAGTTTTATAAAATCCAATTTACAACGACCATAAACCTTTTCTTTAAAAGGCATGGTGATTTGTGCATAAATTTGCTCAAATTCCCGTGCTCTTTTTTTGTCATATTCAATTATAACAATAGAATTTTTATATTTTTTAAAAACTTTTTGAATTATGCTTTTGTATTCAATATCCCAAGGCGGGTCGATATAAATGACATCGGGTTTAATTTCGGCGGTTTCTATAAATGCGCTTGCATTTTTTAAATAAATTTCATACCCTTTTTTTGCAATTTTTAAATTTTCTTTTATTAATTTAACCGCCTGTGGGTTTTTATCCACGCAAATTGCGCTAAAACCTCTTGATATTGCTTCAAGAGCCATTATGCCTGAGCCTGAAAAAAGGTCTAAAAAAATTTTTCCATCAAAAGTTTCTAAAAGTGAAAACAAAACATTAAAAACACTCTCTCTTGTTTTTGAAAGAGTGGGCTTTGCACAATCGGGTACAATTATTTTATGCCCTTTATATTGTCCGCCTGTAACATGCAAAAATTTTGTCCCCCTTTTATTATAAATATATCATGAAAAGAATTGTAATTATAGGCGGGTGCGCTGCCGGTCCAAAGGCTGCTGCAAAGGCAAAAAGAGTAAACCCTGAAAATATTGTTGAACTTTATACGGAAGAAAACCTTGTTTCTTATTCTGCATGCGGGCTTCCTTATTATATTGGCGGGGTTGTGCCAAACATTAATAATTTAATTGTTAGAACCCCGGAACAGTTTCAAAAAAATGGGGTGAAAGTTTTTTTGAACAAAAAATGTGTAAAAATTCTTCCCGATGAAAAAAAGGTGCTTTTTGAGGATAATACATCTATTTTATATGACGATTTAATTTTATGTATAGGCTCAACTCCAACTATGCCGAAAATTAAAAATTTTCCTCTGCAAAACATTTTTCATCTCAAAGTGCTTGATGATGGGATTAAAATTAAGCAACTTGCAACGGTTTCAAAATCTGTAGTGTTAATTGGTGCAGGATATATTGCAATTGAGCTTCTTGAAGCTTTTGTAAAAAATAAATTAAAAGTTACTGTTATTGAAAGAAAAAATAAAATTCTTCCCGTTTTAGATGATGACATTTCATCAGACATTAAACAGGCGATATTAGAAAGGTGCAATAATCTCATTGACTTTAAACTAAATGAAGAAGTGGTTGAATTTTTGGGCGAAGAAAAATTTGAAGGGGTTCTAACCCGCTCTGGAGAAAAAATTTACGCTGATTTTTGTGTTATTGCAACGGGTGTTCTTCCAAATGTTGAACTTGCACGTGAGGCAGGCATTCAAATTGGTTCTAAGGGCGGAATTGTTGTGGACAAAAAAATGCGCACCTCAATTAGTAATATTTGGGCTGCCGGAGATTGCACAGAACAAACTTTTATTCCCACAAAACAATCTGTCTATATGGCTCTTGGGACAATTGCAAATAAGCAGGCAAGGGTGGCGGCAATTAATGTAAATTCGGATTTTACAGGGGTTATGGAAACTTTTGACGGGGTTTTAGGCTCTATGATTACTAAATATTGCGATTTTTCAATAGGCGCTACGGGGATGTCCGTACAATCTGCAATGGCGCTTAGTGAATATACAAATATAAAGCCTATATCCTCTGTTGTGGATGAATTTGATAAAGCAGGCTATATGCCTCAAATTGGGCATCTAAGAGTTAAATTGGTTGCAGATTGTTTAACAGGAACAATTTTGGGCGCCCAAGTTATTGGGACGGGGGATGTAGATAAAAGGATAAGCGTTGTAGCTGCGGCACTCAGGGCGAATTTATCGCTGTCTGAATTTTTGCACCTTGATCTTCCTTATTCACCGCCGTTTTCTTCCACAATAGATCCGCTTTTAACGGCGGCTTACAAGTTAAAACAAATAATGGACGATTAAATTTTTAAATTCCCCAAAGGCATTGTTCTTACTGAATTTTTGTAGCTTTGTAAGGATGAAGGCATATTTTTTGCTTTAAAGAAGGGATAGCTTTTGTTGTTGTATACAACAGGGCTGATGGGTTCTCCTTTGGTTTTTTCCATTTTGTCTTTAACAATAGAGCCTGTTTTGTTCCTTAAAAGCGGAGTAATAATGTTGCTTGAAATTATGCCACCTGCAACGGAAGCAAGCGTTTTAGCCCCTTCTGTTGCAATTTTGTTATTAAATTTTTTATCTGCAACATCCCCTGCAAGTTTCATTAAAGGCAAGGTTACTGCTGCAAAAGTTGCAATATTGAAGGTGCCGTCTAAAATTTCTTGCGGAACAAGAAATTTTTTATCTTCTTTTGAGATATCCTTATTGAATACAAGCCCTATTGCTTGAGCGGTAGAAGCCAAGCACCAAGAGGCTGCGGCTGTCACAAAAAGGAACAAACCGTTATTTTCAATACTTTTGTTTAAAATTTTTCCTGCGGTTTTTGTAAATTGTTCTTTTAGTGCCATTATTTTGCCCCCCTAACAGCGGAGAATGCGCCTTTTGAACTTATTGACGAATATATGGGGCAATTTGCGGGTTGATTTGTTTTGGTATCTTCTTTTTTATTTTTTGCATTTTGGTTTATTTTTTTGGTGAGCATATTTGTAATTGGTGCGTCCACCATAAAGTTTGTAAACAGCATAACGCCAATTGCGGTAATTGTGCCTATAACGGAAGCGTATTTTTTTGCTCCGCCTTGATTTTTAATAAAGTCTTCAGCTTTTAAAATTGCTTCTTTGGTTTTGTCTTCTGCGGTTATTTTAGCAAGTGAATGTACAAATTTGTCTTTGCTCAAACAGGCTTCAACCGCTTTCATACAGCCCCCTCGGACAACAATACCTGTGCTCATTCCGACAAGCGCTTTTGCAAAACTTCTTTTAGCGGAAGTTTGTCTTGTTTCGGGTTCAATATTTTTATTGCGCATGTCAATCATAGGTTGAATAGCCATGGCGCTTGCCCCAAGGGCAAGTCTTTGCTGCCAGCTATTTATATTTGCTGCTTTTGTGAGAATTTTTTGGGCATTCACCCCTTTAAAATTTTGCACAGCAGAATTGTTTATTTTATTTACGTTCAAGTATGGCCTTTCTTTGTTGTATGCTTCATTTCCACAAGTCATTTAAGTAAAAAAACAAAAAAAATTGCGTTTTATTGTATTTTACATTAACAATTTTTAATATTACAATCATAGTAATAAAATGTCAATACCTTTTTGTGTTATTATTAAGCTAATGACACAATTTTTTAGGAAACATTAATGACACAACCATTTTTTTACGATATTACTTTAAGAGACGGTAATCAGGCGCTTAAAAAGCCATGGCAGCTTTCGGATAAAAAAATTATTTTTGAAAAATTAATTGATTTAAATATTCAAGGGGTTGAAGTTGGTTTTCCCGCTTCTTCACAAATGGACTTTGAAGCATGCAGGGAACTTTCTCTTATGGCTCCTGACAGCGTTGTGGTGTCTGGGCTTGCAAGGTGTGTAAAATCTGATATTTTAACGGCAATTGATTCTATTGGGCTTGCAAAAGTGCCAAGAATTCATAATTTTTTAACTCTTTCTCCCTTTCATATGAAATATGTTCTTGATAAAACCCCGCAAGAAGCAAGAAAAATCGCAGTCGAAGCGGTTAAATTTTCATATGATGAACTTTTCAAAGTGAATAAAAAAGGGCAGGTTGAATTTTCTGTCGAACATTTTGGAGATTGTACCGATAATCTTGATTTTGTAATTGATGTTTTAAAAGAAGTGGTGCAGATGGGCGCATCTGTTATTAATTTACCCAATACCGTTGAGAGAACTCATCCTTCGGCCTTTGTTCGTATGATTGAAAAAGTTAAAGGCGCCCTTGATGATTCTGTTATAATTTCTGTTCACAATCATAACGATTTGGGCATGGCAACCGCAACAACGGTTGAGAGTTATTTTAAAGGTGCAATTCAGCTTGAATGCGCTTTAAATGGGCTTGGTGAACGTGCAGGAAATACAAATTTCTATGAAGTTGCAGTTGCGCTTCATAATTCAGGTGTTGAAGTTCCTGTTGATTTATCAAAAATTTATGAAACAGCACTTGTGGTGGCACAAATGTCCAAAGTCCCAATATATGAAAAAGCACCTTTAATCGGGCCTGACGCTCTTGCGCACAGATCGGGCATTCATCAAGACGGTGCTTATAAAACAAAAGATATGGAAAAAGGCGCATACAGACCAATTCATCCTTCTTTAATCGGCAGAAATGATGATGAAAAACTTGCTATTACTTCTCAATCAGGAAAGACGGCGATTTTTGAAGTTATATCTCATGCAGGATATCCAATTACAATTCAAGAAGCTATCAGGCTTGCCCCTATTGTAAAAGACGCTGCCGAGAAAGTTGGAGAACTTCCCACAAGAAGCATTATTGATATTTACTTTAATGAAACTTTCAATGTTAAGGGTGATTTTAAGTTAAATCGTTTTGATTATGTTAAAGATAATGTTTTTGAATTTTGCTTTTCATATAAAGATGAAGAATTCAAAGTGGAAGCAAAGGGTAACGGACCTGTTGACGCTTGTATTCAGGCGCTTAAAAAAGCTGGTTTTGATGTCAAATTGCTTCACTATGAACAGTCTGCAATTGATGAGGAGATTATGGGCTCCACATCAAACGCAATGACGGTTGTTCATCTTGAAGATAAAAACGGAAAAGAAATAATAGGGCGTGCCCGTCACGGTTCGACCGCAGTTGCAAACATTAAAGCTATTTTTAACGCAATGAACATTATTGCAAAATCTGAAAAATAACCTGTTAAAAAAAAGACCGCAAAAACTAAATCTTGCGGTCTTTTTATTATGTGATGTATTTTTATTTAACAGCTTTTGCGATTGCACTTGTAATATCATCTCCGCCGTATAATACAACAGCTTTAGTTAAAACAATATCGTATCCTTTTGCTTTAGCTTCGCTTGCAATTGTTGCGGAAATGCTTGCGTCAATTGATTTCAATTTTGCCTGATAAGCTTTTGTGATTGCTTCTCTTTTCTTTAAAAATTCAGCGTCATATTTTTTTGCAAGTTTTTCTTTGCCTTCTTGGGTTTGTTGCTTGTTTACATCAGCCTGTACGTTTTTAATCCATTTTTGAAGTTCTTGAGTTTTGGTTGCCTGTTCTTTTTTAAGTGCCTGTACCTGAGCTGATTTATTTACGACTTGGTTAACATCCACAACCGCAATTTTTTGGTTAATGTCACTCATAGCGGCATTGTTAATTCCAAAGCCTGTTATAAACATTAAAACTCCCAAAGCTATAGCATATTGTTTTTTCATAAATAAACTCCTCTTTTATTCTGAATGTATTTCTTAATTTTAGTTCTCAACTCATTTTCTGTCAACTTCACAAATTTTTATTATTCGTCAATTTTTTTTAAAAATATGGTTTTATAGATATAAAGGAACTAAAACGATGAGCAATACTATTCAGCCTTCAGGTTTTTCTCAAGATAATGCTTCTTATTGGAAAGAAAAATCTCAAACTTTCGCTAATAATAATTCTTCTTCTTGCAAGAAAGAGAAAAATAATAATAAAAAACTTACAATAGCGCTTGCTGCCCTTGGTGTGGCTGCAGCTGCGGGCGTTGCAATTGCTCTAAAAAAGAGGGCGCCAAATTTAAAAAATATTAATTTTCAAAAGGGTAAAGCTTTCCTTAAAGGGAAAACTGAAGGATACACAGGTTTAATTAAAGACAAACTTGCTTCAGGGGATAAAATTGTTCTTGAATATAAAGACGGCATTTTGCAAAAATCTACAAGAGTTGGCGCTGTAAATTTTGAAAAAGTTTATACAAGAAAAAATGGTGATTTATTTGTTAAATCAATTGGAGCTAAAGGCACAAGAGAAGTTAATATAAGTGCAATTCAAAAAAATGTAAAAAAATCCCAAGATGAAATTTCAGAGCTTATTAAAAACAAAGATAAAATTTCTTATGAGGAATTTAAACAGAAAATTCCAAATATTAAGTATAAAAATAAAAAGCAAACAGAAGCTCTGGATGATATTCTTGTTCAGAAATATAATGACAAATTGAAACAAATAAAGTATGAAAGAACGAATAAGAATTTAAAAGATATTCAATTTAACAAGGGGTATGCTTTTTTCAACGGCAAAGAATATTCAGGTAAAATTTATGCGAATATGCCAAATGGGGATAAAGTTGTTATTGAAACTGATTGGTCAGGCAAAATAGTTAAATCTTCAAGAAGTGGAGAAAAGAACTTTACAAAAGAATATTATAATGCTCCTTTGCAAACAGTTAAAATTACAGAAAATGGACAATCAAAAGAAATTAACTTGTATGAAAAGACAGAAAACGTCAAAAAAGAAGTATTGTTAAAACAAAACAAGGCGCTTGAAGAAAAACTAAAAAAAGAAATTTCAGCTAAGGCGGATGAATTTGCTTTGTCAATTAAAAATGCGTCTAAGGAAGAACTTGAAAAAATTGAAACTTCAGTTTCCAATGAAGCAAATGAATTGATTAAACGTGGGTCTGCAAGATATAAAAAGGAATTTGGCACAGAGCCTTCAAGTGAATATTATTCTCTTAAAAGATTAACGCCTGAAGAAAAAAGGCAATATGAGCTTATACAAGCAAAACGTGGAAAAATTTACAATGAAAAAAAATGCAGAGAAAATCAACTTTTAAAAGATACTGTTTATCGCTCTGGTGATAAACCTGTTAAAACGGCTAATGTGAGCGAATATTGGAATGATGCAGAAAGCGTGAGCCTTAATAGGTATTATGATGATATAGCATATAACCATGAAATAAGACAAAACAGGGGTGATGCAGAGCTTATGAAAAACATTGATAGCTTATTTGAAAAAGCTCCTGCGCTTGAAGAAGATGCTGTCGTGTATAGGGGAGTTTGCGCTTTGAAAAAAGGTGATAAACCCTTTATCGATTCAATAAAAGAAGGGGGCATAATTTATCATAATGCGTATACATCCACTTCGACAAATTGTTTGGATGAACAATTTAAACACTTTGTGTCAGACCCTATGGCGGGAAATGGCGTAGTTATGAGAATAAGACTTCCAAAAGGCACAAAAGGAATTTTGGGCGGACATAATGAATATCTGTTGCCCAGAAATTCTGAAATTAAAGTTTTAAAATTAGATACTATAGGCGGAGTTAAAGTTGCAGAGTGTGAGTATGTTTTGCCTAAGACAAAATAGGATTAAAGCATATCACCCATACCGAACGTGAAGAAACCATGACTTCTTGAGCCTTTTGTGTTGGTAAGCGGGAAGCCGTAATCCAAGTTGATTGGCCCAAGTCCTGGAATGAATACTCTAAGCCCCATGCCTGCCGTGATTGCATATCCTGGTCTGTCGTAGAGTGTGTCGGTGAGTGATTTTGAGAAAATTTTACCACCGTCAACAAAAGCGGCAAGTCTTATATTGTTTATAAAAGAATTAGATGTAAGCCTGTCTATAAAAGGAATTGGGGTTCTGTATTCAATGCTACCCATCATAAAACCGTCACCCATACCAACTTCTGAAATATTGAACCCTCTTATTGTGTAAGGGCCGCCAAGTGTATACATTGCAAATTCAGGCACTGTACCGTTTAGGTTTCCGCCAGCTCTTGCAGTCAAGACAACGGAAGATTTTCTGCCTGCGGGAATGTATTTTTTAACAACACCGTCCAATTTTCCGTATGAATCAGCACCTGATATGCCGAGGGCTTCTTCTAAGCTTATTCTTGCAACTAAGCCGTGTCTTGGGTTTGTTGGGTTGTCCCTTGTATCAAATGTGATTGCAGGAATTGCACGCAGATAAAACCCGCCATCTAATTGCTCTTGTCTTCTTGCCATGGAAATTCCATGAGCGTAGAACATACTCCTGATTTTATTTTCATCCCCTTCTTCAAGCTTAATGTTTTCAGCCCCAAGGGTTATACTTCCTGATAATTTAGGGTATTTTTCAAACACTCTTGCAAGGGAAATCTCCCCGCCATAGCGTTTTTCAACAGCTAGAGGCACCTGATAGCTTCCAAAACTTCTTAAGAAGGCACGAAACCCAAGTGATTGCCCTTCTTTTTTAAAGTGAGGTTCTAAAAATGAAAGTTCAGCTTGCCAGTTTGCACGTCTTAAAATGCTGTTATCATCCATTAAGATACCGGTACCTGCCATTAAATTCAGGTTGATTTTTTGTCCTAAGCCCCTAAAATTGTTTTCCCCAAAGCCAACAGAACCAAAAAACCCTGAAGATGAATCAATACCAACTCCAAGAGAAATTTTACCTGTTCTTTGTTCTTCTAGGTCAATTGTAATGTCGTAAAGTCCTGTTTCTTCATTCATTACAATGTTTCTTTGAACGTCTTTGAACGCTTGGGTTCCCATAAGACGCATTATATCGGTTCTCATGACGTTTTCATTATATACTTCCCCGGGGGTAGATAAAATGTTTCTTTTTACGATAAAATCTTTTGTTTTATGGTTTCCAACAACGCTTATGTTGCCGATTGTGCCTTCTGTCACAGTAAGGTTTACAATTCCGTCAGGGTCATCCGTCACTTCGGACACTCTTGCTAAAATGTACCCTCTTGAAGCGTATAAATCTTGCACCCTGTCAATTGCTCTATTTAATTCCACAATATTCTGGGGGCGCCCTTCAAGCGGTTCTAACACTTCTTTTATGTCCGATGTTGGAATTGAATCATTCCCCACAACGGTAAAACCTGTAACGGGTGGGTTTTCTTCGACAATTATTCTTAATCTGACAGAGCCGTCATCCAGTCTTATCGGGACAGCACGAATGTTTTGCGTGAAATAGCCCGTTGCATATAAATTGTTTAAGTCTTTTGTAATTGTTGCACGGTCGTATATATAACCTTCTCTTGAGGTGATATTTTCTTCAATAAATGAGGTTTCAACAATGTTGTTACCAAAAATTTCTAAAGATTTAATGTGCGCTAAATTTTCTTCTTCAGGCATGAACCCTTCTTCATCCGTGTTATTTAGTGGGGTTTCATCATCCTGCGTTTGTTCATTTTGTAAATTTTCCACATCTTCCATGGGGAGTTCTTTTTGAACTTTATTCTTTTTAAAAAATGGAAATTTAAAATTCATCGCACAAACGGGACTTTGTGCTTGTATGACGCAAATTGCTATAAATAAGAGTATTAAGCTTTTATATTTTTTGTGCATTTTTTTAATTAGTTCGATAAATTCAGACATTAAAATTATACATGCAATGATTTTAATATACAAATTCTTTACATTAATAAAACTTGATTTTTGATGTAATTGGCTGATTGTATTCGGCTTTGTTGATTGAACGAGCGTCTACAATCGGTGAAGGGGGCATAATTGACCACTTGAATAGTGCCGTTTGCACCCGTGAGAAAAATTTATCTATCCATTCGGATTTTTGCTTATTTGAAACAGTATTTTTTTGTTCATACAAAAACCACTGTTTTAACATTTCTTCTTTTGTTTGGTGTAAGTTTTCAACTCTCCATATGATTTCATCTAAAAATTCATATGGCATAAGAGCGTCTTCAGCCAAAAGCGGCTTGCCTGTTTTAGGGTCAATTGCAAGTTCTGCTCCGGGGCGTTTTTCAATGATGGAGCGAGGAATGACATCTTTTTTAATTCTGTTAGAATTCAACCATCTTGCAAGTGCAAAAAGTTTTGTTTTGGTTACATCTGCAATTGGCGCAAAGCCACCTGACATATCTCCGTTTATCGTGGCATAACCCATATAGGCTTCTGATTTATCACTTGTTGCAATGGGGATAGTTGAGGCAAATTCATTTGAAATTCCCCATAAAATCATTGCTCTTGAACGTGCCTGAATGTTGTCCATTGTAAGAGGGGCTTTATATCTGTTGTCCCATTTTTCTTCAACCAATTCAAAGGTTTTATTAAAGGTGGTTTTGGAAGCTTCTACCATATCTTTTATAGGCACTTCGATATAATGAACGCCCAAGTTTTCGCAAAGAGTTTTTGCGTCCGTTTTGCTTTCTTCACTTGTAATTTTTGACGGCATGGAAACTGCAAAAACATTTTGACATCCAAGGGCATCTGCCAATAAAACCGCACATACAGAGGAATCAAGCCCGCCTGATACTCCTAAAACCGCACGTTTAAAACCATTTTTAGAAAAATAATCTCTGATGGAATTAATTATGGTAAGATAAGTTCTCTCTAAATCGGGTTCATAATCAAGTGAGAATGCCTTCTGCTCTTTTAGACTTTGTTCAAGTCCTGACGGCAGAGAAAAAATGTGATTAATGTTGTTTTTAATTGGAGTTTTTGAAGGGGGCTGGAAAAGGAAAAATTGTTCTTCAAAAGACTTTGCTCTTGCTATAATTTCACCTTTTGAATTGTAACACCTTGAAGAACCCGAAAAACTTATGTTGTCAATCGCACCCACCTGATTAACGTATATAATCGGGGTTGTATGTTTTTTGCTTACAAATGAGAGCATGTTATTTAAAAGCTGTTCTTTTTTCGCACGGGTTGGTGAACTTGAACAGTTTATAATTATATCGGGTTTTTGGGTTTTTACAATTTCATCTACAGGGTCAAAGCTATAAACGGGCGTTTCAAAGAAATCTTTATCTGCCCAGTTTTCTTCACAAACAACGATTGCGGCTTTATTTGAGCCAATTTCAATAATTCTGTCTTTTGGGTTAAAATCCCCTGATTGAAAATATCTGGCATCGTTAAATTCGCTGTATACAGGAAGAAGGGTTTTTCTTATGATTTTTTCAATTTTTTTATCCGATAAGACGGCAACAGAATTGAAATATCTTTTCCCTGAATAAAATCTGTTGAATTCACAAAAGCCTATAATTACTTTTGTTTTTGCGGTCAATTTTGCCAATTTTTCAAGGTATTCCACATTTTTTTCAACAATGTTTGGAAACCTGTCTATCATATCAAATACGGGGTAGCCGATTAAAAAAAGTTCAGGAAAGACAATTGCGCCCAATTTTAATTCATTTGCCCATTCAATATAAATTTTTGCTTTTTTAAAATTATATTCGATATCCCCTACAATCGGGTCTACTTGGGCAAGTGCAATTGTGTTTTTGTTTATAAGCGGTTTTAAGCGGTGGATTGTTTTTTTCTTATCAACCGTTTCGCCCTTTAATTCTAAATTTATTAAGCTTGTTATTTCGTGCATACCAACAAATCTAGCACAAAATAATTTTTTTTAAAATAACATTTATTTTTATGAAGAAATGTAAACTCAGATTTTATTTACTCTCTCAAAGGTTTTAGACTATCAGGCGGGAGATAAGTCATAAAAATGTCAATTTTTTTAATTATAGAGTTTTAAAAACTATATAGCAACATTTTAGAAAGTAGGTTAGTAAATATGGAAGTAAATGCAGTTTCAAATTCAGCCCCAATTACATCTGATAATGAGTCTAATCTTAAAAAAGACTCTACAGTATTATTAAAATCAAGCCCTGATACGGTCGAAATATCTGCAAATACGAAAAAGGCTTCAAAGGGCGATAAAGTTCTTGCAGGCGGTGCTTCATTTTTATTTTCAGGCGTAGGCCAACTTCTTAACGGCGAAGGCAAAAAAGGTGCAAAATTTTTCGGCAAAGAAGTTTTATTTAACGCATTAACAGCAGGTGGTTCATTTCTTGCTTTTACAGCGGGTGGTAAAAATCCTAAAGTAAAAGCAGCTGCAGGTATTGCTCTTGCTTTGACGGGCGGTATTGCTGCTATTGTTAACAAAGTTCAATGTGTGCTTGATGCTGTTAAAAACGCAGATAAAAACTAAAACAAATATTAGTCCGATATAAAACATTAATCTGAAAACGCATTTAATTTAAATGCGTTTTTTTGTTCACAAATTTGCAAAAATCATACTCCTTGTAGTACAATATATTAGTGCAAGTGGCACTTATAGACATTTTGAGGAGTTATAATTTTGAACCAGACCAATTTATTTGACCATGGGAAAATTGTTCCCGTTAATATAAGAGATGAGATGAAGCGTTCTTACATTGACTATGCAATGAGCGTTATTGTGGGGCGTGCGCTTCCGGATGTTAGGGATGGACTTAAACCTGTCCACAGAAGAATATTATTTGCTATGAATGAACTTGGCATGGCGCCCGATAAACCTTTCAAAAAGTGCGCAAGAATAGTCGGGGAAGTTCTTGGTAAATATCACCCTCACGGTGATTCTTCCGTTTATGAAGCTCTTGTTAGAATGGCGCAGGATTTTGCTACAAGATATTTAACAGTTGACGGGCATGGCAACTTTGGTTCTGTTGACGGAGATTCCGCCGCTGCGATGAGGTATACGGAAGCAAGAATGCACAAAATCACAACTTCCATGCTTGCTGATATTGATTGTGAGACGGTTGAGTTTGTGCCAAACTTTGACGGGTCTTTACAAGAGCCTGCTGTTTTACCCGTAAGGCTTCCTATGCTTTTATTAAACGGTGTATCAGGAATCGCAGTCGGTATGGCAACAAATATTCCACCGCATAATTTATGTGAAATTGTTGACGGTACAAAGGCTTTGATTGACAATCCTGAAATTACAAACGAAGAATTAATGCAATATATTAAAGGGCCTGATTTCCCAACGGCGGCCACAATAGTTGGTACATCCGAAATTAAAAAAGCCTATGAAACAGGCAGAGGTTCAATTAAAATGTCTGCTGTTTCTACAATTGAAGAAATTCAAGGGGGAGCAGGAAGACAATCCAAAACGGCTATTGTTGTGACGGAGCTTCCTTATCAGGTAAATAAGGCTCAATTGATTATGAAAATTGCCGAACTTGTAAAAGATGATAAAATTAAAGGCATTTCAGATATTAGAGATGAGTCTGACAGAGAAGGTATCAGGGTTGTAATTGAATTAAAGCGTGACGCAAAGCCTGAGGTTGTAAGAAATAACCTCTATAAACAAACTCCGCTTCTAACAGCGTTTGGGGTAAATATGGTGGCGCTTGTCGGGCAGCAACCAAGGCTTTTGAACCTTTATGAAGTATTGAATGAATTTGTTGAACACAGGGTTGAAGTTATTACAAGAAGAACAATTTTCTTTTTGAAAAAGGCAAAAGCTCGTGCGCATATATTGGAAGGCTTGATGATTGCCTTAAATGCGCTTGATGAAGTTATTGAATTGATTAAAAAATCTAAAACGACAGAGGCTGCACGTGAAGGTTTGATGAGCCGTTTTGGCTTAGATGTTGATCAGGCTAATGCTATTTTGGAAATGCAATTAAGACGCTTAACGGGCTTGGAGCAAGACAAAATTAGAGCCGAATATAACGACTTGTTGGATAAAATTAAAGAATATGAAGAAATTTTGGCAGATAGGAATAGAATTCTTGCAATAATTAAACAAGAACTTGATGAAGACAAGGAAAAATACGGCGATGAGAGAAAAACAAGAATTCTTCCGGAACAAGGAGAATTGAACATTGAAGATTTAACTCCAAATACTTCAATGGCAGTATTTATCACCCGCCAAGGATACATTAAAAGAATTTCCTTAGACACCTTTGAGCGCCAAAATCGTGCCACAAGAGGTAAGGGCGGCATGAAAACAAAAGAAGATGATGATGTTGAACACTTCTTCACCGCAAAAATGCATGATAAGGTTCTTTTCTTCTCATCTAAAGGGGTTGTATACAGTCTAAATGTTTATGATTTCCCTGAAGGTTCAAGGCAATCTAAAGGACTTCCAATTATAAATGTTCTTCCTATTGAACAAAATGAGCAAATTACGGCGGTTGTTCCCGTATCTAAGTTTGATTCGGCGACAAACCTTATTATGCTTACAAAAGAAGGATATATTAAACGTATCAGTCTTGATAATTTTGCAAGTATTAGGAAAACAGGTATTATTGCAATTACGCTTGAAGAAAATGACAAATTGAACTGGGTTAAACTTGCAAAAGATAACGATGAAGTTATTATTGGTACTGCATGTGGTATGGCAATCAGATTTGGAATTTCAGATTTAAGACCACTTGGAAGGTCTGCAAGGGGTGTTAACTCAATGAAATTAAGAACGGGCGATACAATTATCGGCTGCGATATTGTTCCAAGAGATTACGATGCAGATTTGCTTGTTTTGACTTCGGACGGTTTTGGAAAACGCTCTAAACTTTCTGAATTTAGGCCACAAAATAGAGGCGGACTTGGCTTGATTGCTACTAAATTTAAAACTTCATCTTCAAGGCTTGTGGCTCTTACAATTGTAAACGAGCAAGATGAAATAATGGTTGTATCTGCAAACGGCGTTGTTACCAGAGTTGCAGCTTCCGATGTTTCAAGACAAGGGCGCCCTGCAACGGGTGTTAAGGTTCAAAACTTGCAAGAAGGGGACAGCGTTGTTTCAGTTAATAAAATTATAGACCCTGATGAGGCAACAGCAGAGTCTGTCGATGTTGATAAAACCGAAGATGTTGGGCAGACAAATCTGGAACTTTAAATGTTTTGATTTTATATTAAAAAAAGATGCACAAAAATTTTTGTGCATCTTTTTTGTATGGAGATATTTTTTTATAATAATTTGTCTAGTTTTGCTATTTCTTCTTGGACAAGCTTTTCTGCTTGTTTTGCTTTTAATTTGTCTCCGTGTTTTAAAAGAAGTTCTGCTTTAAGTTCTGCTTGAGTTGGAGCTTTTGAAAATACCATTGCGCTCTCAAGTGCAGATTTTCCTGTTAAACCGCCTGTTGCTGCCATAACTTCTTTTGCGCCTCTTGCTGCTTCTTCTGCTGATAAACCTGTTTTTATTGATTCCTTTGCTAATTTCTTTGCAGCTTCTTTGGTTGCCTCAGCACTTACTTTTTTTTCATAGGCTTTTATTGCGCTGTTGTCAACATTGTTTAAAAATTTTGGTGCGCTTTTTATTCCGGCTTTGTTTGTATTTGCCAATTTTTCAAGCGAATTGCTTAATTGTTTTGATGTTCCAAAATCCTTCTTAGAGTAAGCAAAAATCTATTTTAATATTTCTTTACAAAGGATAAAAAGTGCATTTTTGAAAAATATATTCAAAGAATAAAATCATTTTTCTGTTAAAAATTTCTGAACTGTGGTTTCCAGTTCTTCTTCTGTTATTTTATACCCGTTTGGAGTTTTTATGATTGTAAATTCTGCGCTAAGCCCTTTTGTATTGTTTCTTGGATATCTTTTTGCAGTTAATTTATAGCTTGTTTGTGAAATTTTTTCATATTTTTTGTTTTCGTATCTATTTTTGTATTTTGCAAGTTTTGCTGCAAGCTGTCCTTTTTTTAATTCTTTAATATATCTGTCCATTGGTATTGTAACAGTTTTCTTTTCGCCGTTTGATTTAATTACTACTCTTTTTATATTGGCATTTTTTGTGTAAAAATTAATAAGATTGTTTTGCCAACTGTTGGCTGAATTTACATAAGAATTAAAAAACAATTCAACCTCTTTTTGTTCTTGTTCTGAAATAGGCGCAGAGTCTGCAAAAGCTGAGGTACCCAAGAATGCTAAAAAGCACAACCCCAAAATAATTCTTTTAAACATTGCTTAACTTCCTTAATTTGTGTGATTATGCTTTTTAGTTTATTATGTTTATTTGTTTTTTATATTGATATGGAAGACATCTCCAATTGAAGGATATTATTCAATTGTGAAGTCTGGAGTTCCAAACATTCCTTCGATTTCTTCCAAAATCGCAGAAGGCTTTCTTGCTTGGTTTTTAGCTTGTGCACGGCGAAGAGCTTCTTTTTCTTTTTCTTCGTTAGCGTTAATTAAATGGTGATAACCCGTACCTGCCGGAATTAATCTACCGATAATTACGTTTTCCTTCAAGCCTCTCAATGAATCTTTTTTGCCTTCAACTGCAGCTTCTGTCAAGATTCTTGTAGTTTCTTGGAAGGAAGCGGCTGAAATAAAGCTTTCAGTGTTCAAGGAAGCTTTTGTAATACCAAGCAATAATGCTTCATATGTTGCTTTAATGCCGCCTTCAGCTTCGTTGATTTTAGCATTTTCAGCTTCTACAACTTTAAGTTCAACAAGTTCTCCGGGGAGAAGTTTTGTCGTTCCTGAATCAAGAACTTTAACCTTCTTAATCATTTGACGTACAATAACTTCAACGTGTTTGTCCGCAATTTCAACCCCTTGTGAGCGGTATACTCTTTGAACTTCATCAACTAAATATTGTTGTGCAGCATTTGCGCCTCTTAATCTGATGACATCATGCGGGTTAAGTGGCCCTGATGTTAAGGCTTGACCTTTTGTGATTTTCTGTTTGTCGGAAACGATAACGCTTGCTTCAATTGGATATTTAATTTCAGTTCTGCCGTTTTCGTTTACGATATAAAGTCTTGCAACATCATCTTCGATTTCGATTTCTGCAACGCCGTCTTCTTCTGCAACAATGGCGGAATCTTTTGGTTTTCTTGCTTCCAAAAGTTCTTCAACTCTTGGCAAACCTTGAACGATGTCACCTGTTTTTTGTCTTTCAAAGACGAGTGTCGCAAGAAGGTCGCCCCTCAAGATAAGAGCATTGTTTTCAACCTGAAGAAGGGTTCCGGGGCTGATAAGGTGAGGTCTGCCTATTCTTACGGTAACAGCAGTTTTGGTAACGTCTGTTACTCTGCCTGAATATTTTGTAGTTTCACCTTTGTTTGAAACTTCTTGATCAAGTTTAACAAAGTCGCCAACTTTAACTGTTGCCTTTCCTGTAATAGGAATAACTTGTTCGTTTTTAGCGGAAACCAAAAGCAATCTTCTTAAGTCTTTATCTGTTTGCTTAATGCTTGCGATTGAATCATCAATTGACAATACCTGTGTTTTTGTAACAGGGGTTCTTGGTTCAATAACTTGTCCATTTTCAACCAACAATTCTGTTTGCATTGAAGATAGTGTTCTTGAAGCGTCATCTTGTTCACGTCTTACAATTAAGGTTTCCAATACAACAACTTTAAGATTTCCTGTCTTATCAAGTTCAACTAAACCTTTTAAGTGGCTTAAGTATCCGCTCATTGATAATACAAGGCTTGTTCTTGTAAGAACCGCACCGTCTAAGTTTCTGACACGTGCGCCGTCTTTGAATTGAAGCTGAGTTAGAGGAACAATTTCAATCGCTTCGTCTGTTGTTTCAAATTCAATAGAAACATCTCTTGGTTCAATATTAAAGCTTTGTACAGGCCTGATTAAGATTTGAATTTGTTTGTTGTCTAATGAATCAACATCATCAACATCTTCTGTTATGTCTTCATCAAGATCATCAAGTTCATCAAGCATATCGTTGTCGTTTTCAACTATGGTAACGATTGAATCAACTTTAGCTTTAATTTTGCCTGCAACAACGGTTCCTGCACGAACAACTTCATTTTCATCAACTTTAAGGTCGTTGATTGAATCCAATGTGTGCAATTCACCCGGGCGAACTACAACTTCATGGATAATGTCGTTAAATTCTTTAATTTCAACAATACCGTCAATGTGGGTGTATAAGTCTTTAACAACTTCTGTACCCGCTTCAACGTAGGTTCCTGATTCAACAAGCTTAAGTGAAGAATCTTTTGAAATTTGATGAATTTCTTCAGGAATAAAGATAACTTCGCCGCCTTTTGTAACAACCTGATTTTCGCCGACTTCAATGCCGTTGTATCTTATTTCGCCTGATGAAGTTACTTTATGTTCATCATCAATAAGTTCTGCAATAATCATGCCATTTTCAACGGTTGTGTCAATCGGGCATTTAACGATGTATTTTTCATCTGTTGTTGGAACGTGCCAAATTTGTTCTTTTTTGGTTTGTTCAAACACAGCGTTTGAGGGCTGAATTGAAGCGATAACGATTGTAAGTTCTTTACCTGCAACAATTTTCTTGATTTTTTTACCTTCAAATTTAACTTCTTCTATTTCAAGTGAATTATTAACTCTAACTTCACCGCCGTGTTCTGATACAATTAAAGTTTCAGCAAGTTTTTCGCCTTTTTTAACTTTTTGATTGTCAGAAACCAAGATTTTTGAGCCTGCCGGTAATGTATAAACATCTCCGCCTAAAACCCAAACAATACCTGATTTGTTAGAAGTTCTTGAGATGTTGCCTTGTCTGTCTTTCTTTTCATCTGCAATAAAGTCTTCAAAAACAACTTCACCTGCAATGTCAGATGTAATATCTTTTGTAGCCTTTTCTGTTAAGCGGCTGCCGTCTCCTTTTGAAACAGGTTCAAATTCTGCAATTTCATCACCTTTTTTAAGTTCGGCGCCTTTTGTATATTTAACTATGGCGTTCATCGGAATGTGTAATTTTTCTTTTTTCTTACCGTCTGTTATTGTGACGTCTGCTTCTTTAATTGCAATTTGTACAACATCCCCGTGACGAGTTCTCATTTCACGAGTTCTTATGTCTTCATCAATAACGCCGTTGAATGGAGCCACAACGTGTTTCATAGCACCAGCGCCCTTAAATACACCGCCTGTGTGGAATGTTCTCATTGTAAGCTGTGTTCCGGGTTCACCGATTGATTGAGCGGCTATAATACCGATTGCTTCGCCAATATCAACCAATTTTTGTGTGGTCATTGCCCAACCGTAACATTTTTGGCAAATACCATATTCAAGTTCACAGGTTAATGTTGATCTAACGTCAACTTCTTGAAGGTCAAGAGCTCTTATTTTTGCCAAGTCTTCTCTGTTTATTGTTGTGTTTCTTGTAATGATAACATTGCCGTCTTTGTCCAAGATATCTTGCGCTACCGTTCTTCCTAATAATCTGTCTGCAAGAGGAACGATGATGTTTTCGCCGTCTTGAATTGCAGTCATTTTAATAGATTTTTCGGTATGGCAGTCAGCTTCTCTTATGATAACATCTTGAGCAACGTCAACCAAACGTCTTGTTAAGTAACCTGAGTCAGCTGTTTTTAAAGCCGTGTCAACAAGCCCTTTACGTGCACCGTAACTTGAAATAACGTATTCAGTACAAGACAAGCCTTCTTTAAAGTTTGATTTAATCGGCAAGTCGATAATTTGACCTTGCGCATCAGCCATCAAACCACGCATACCTACAAGCTGTGAAACCTGTGATAAGTTACCTCTTGCACCGGAGAATGCCATCATATAAACGGGGTTTAATCTGTCGAAGTTTTTAACAACTTCATCCGTTAATTTTGCTGTGGTTTCGCTCCAAGTGTCAATAACTTTTGTGTATCTTTCAACTTCTGTGATTTCACCTTTTAAGTAGCGGTATGTTGATTGTTCAATCTGATCTTGCGCTTGTTTTAAAAGTTCTTCTTTGATAGAAGGAACCGAAAGGTCATGAATTGAAATTGTGGTACCTGCTTTTGTTGCATATTTGTACCCTAAGTTTTTAAGGTTGTTTGCAAGCTCTGCGGTTTTAGCTCCGCCCCATTCAAGATAAATTTGGGATAAAAGCTTGTTTAAACCCTTTTTATCAACAATCGTATTTATATAGTCTATTGTTTTTTTCTTTTTTTCAGGAGTTAATGTTGTCATTTTAATATTTCCCTCTTTTTAATTACTTGTTATTGAAGAACCGATTTTCTCAACGTTTCGTTGAACATAATTCTTCCTACTGTGGTTTCAATTCTTTCGTTTTTATCATCTCTTACGATAATTCTGTCGTGGAGCTTGATGTTTCCAAGTTCAAATGCTGAAATTGCATCCATAAAGTCATGGAAATAGCCTTTAACAGGAGTGTTCGGGTCTTTTAAAATTGTTAAGTAATAAATACCCAAGACCATATCCTGCGTAGGAGTGATAATCGGTTTGCCGTTTGCGGGAGCCAGAATGTTGTTTGTAGCTAACATTAACATTCTTGCTTCCGTTTGAGCTTCAATTGATAAAGGAACGTGTACAGCCATTTGGTCGCCGTCAAAGTCAGCGTTGAATGCGGTACATACCAAAGGATGCAGTTGAATTGCACGACCTTCAACAAGTTTTGGTTCAAACGCTTGAATACCTAATCTGTGAAGGGTTGGAGCACGGTTTAACATAACCGGATGACCTTCAACAACTTCTTCTAAGATATCCCATACAATGGGCTCTGAGCGTTCGATTTTTTTCTTTGCCGATTTAATATTTTGAACTAAGCCACGTTCGATTAATTTATTAACAACGAACGGCTTGAATAATTCAATTGCCATTTCTTTAGGCAAACCGCACTGATTGAGGCTCAATTGCGGGCCTACAACGATAACCGAACGACCAGAGTAGTCAACACGTTTACCGAGTAAGTTTTGTCTGAAACGACCTTGTTTACCTTCAATAATATTTGATAAAGATTTAAGAGGTCTTGAATTTGGGCCTACAACGGTTCTTCCACGTCTGCCGTTATCAATAAGAGCGTCAACTGCTTCTTGGAGCATTCTTTTTTCGTTTCTTACGATAATTTCAGGTGCGCCCATTTCTAAAAGTCTTGCAAGACGGTTGTTTCTGTTAATTACACGTCTGTATAAATCGTTTAGGTCAGATGTTGCAAAACGTCCACCGTCTAATTGCACCATAGGACGAAGGTCAGGCGGTGTAACAGGAAGAACATCCATTACAAACCAAGTAGGTTCCGTGTTTGATTCAATTAAAGATTCAACCAATCTTAAACGTTTAATTAATTTTGCACGTTTTTGAACAGAACCGCCTGAAGAATCTAATTCTGCTCTGATATCGTCTGCAAGTTTTGTTAAAGTAATTTCTGATAATAATTCTTTAATAACTTCTGCGCCGATACCAACCTTTAGGGTTGATTCTTCATGTTCCAAAATGTAGTCTTCATATTCTTCTTCGCTTAAAAGTTGAAGTTTTTTAAATGGTGATTCACCAGGATCAACAACAACATAATTGTTGAAGTAAATAACTTGTTCTAAGTCTTTTAAAGTCATATCCAATAATAAGCCAAGATAGCTTGGAATGCCTTTTAAAAACCAAATATGCGAAACGGGAGCTGCAAGTTTGATATGCCCCATTCTGTGACGGCGCACTTTTGAATCTGTAACTTCAACACCGCAGCGTTCGCAGATAATGCCTTTGTGACGAACTCTTTTATATTTACCGCAATAGCATTCCCAATCTTTCGATGGCCCAAATATTCTTTCGCAGAAAAGACCGTCACGTTCGGGTTTTAATGTACGGTAGTTAATTGTTTCAGGTTTGGTAACTTCCCCGTATGACCATTTCAATACTCTTTCAGATGAAGCGATTGAAATTCTTATATAGTCAAAATAATCTATGCTAGTAGACAACTTCTTTCTCCTTAATTGTTGTGTAGTAAATCTTTTTTATAGACCCTTAACTTTCAAGGAATTAATCCTTGAAAGTTGTAGGTGTTTCAAAAAAGTTTATATTTAATAGTTCAGAATCCATATCGGATAATACGCGTTTTGGTGTTGCCCTTCTAAGGTCGTCTGTGTCAGACATAAGGTCAACTTCTTCGCCGCCTTTTTTAGCAACCGTAATATCCAAGCCAATTGATTGTAATTCACGAACCAATACTTTGAAGGATTCAGGAATTCCGGGGCGAGGGATGTTATCGCCTTTAACAATTGCTTCATATGCACGGCTTCTGCCGTTTACGTCATCTGATTTAATTGTAAGCATTTCTTGAAGTGTATAAGCTGCGCCATATGCTTCAAGTGCCCAAACTTCCATTTCACCAAATCTTTGACCGCCAAATTGTGCTTTACCGCCCAAAGGTTGTTGTGTAACAAGTGAGTATGGGCCTGTTGACCTTGCGTGGATTTTATCGTCAACAAGGTGAACAAGTTTTAATATGTATGAAAGACCAACTGCAACCGGTTCATCAAAAGGTTCGCCGGTTCTGCCGTCATATAGGGTAACTTTACCATCTTCGCCAACCCAGTCGCAACCTGAAGCTTTAATACCTTTAATAAGTTCAGCTTTTGTTGCAATTTCGGATTGTTTTGCACCGTACATTTCATCGAACGGAGGTGCTTCATAGTGGTTTCCTGTAAGGTATGCAGCCAAACCAAGCAAGCATTCGTATGTTTGACCAACGTTCATACGAGAAGGAACGCCGAGCGGGTTCAATACGATATCAACAGGGGTGCCATCAGGTAAGAAAGGCATGTCTTCTTTTGGAAGAATTCTTGAAACGATACCTTTGTTTCCGTGACGTCCTGAAAGTTTGTCGCCCACTGAAATTTTACGTTTTTGAGCGATGTAAACCCTGATAACTGTGTTTGCACCAGGTGGAAGCTCATCGCCTTTTTCACGGTCAAACACTTTAACGTCAACAACTCTACCGCCTTCACCGTGAGGAACTTTAAGAGAATTGTCTTTTACATCTCTTGCTTTTTCGGCAAAAATTGCTCTTAAAAGTTTTTCTTCAGGCGGATGTTCAGATTCACCTTTTGGTGTGATTTTACCAACAAGAATATCATCTGCATAAACTCTTGCGCCAATTCTTACGATACCTCTTTCATCCAAGTGACGAACCGCATCTTCAGAAACATTCGGCACTTCTCTTGTGATTTCTTCAGGCCCTAATTTTGTTTGGCGAGCGTCAATTTCTAATTTTTCGATGTGAACTGATGTAAATACATCATCATATACGCAGCGTTCTGAAAGTAAGATAGCATCTTCGTAGTTGTAGCCTTCCCAAGGCATATATGCAACTAAAACATTCTTACCAAGTGAAAGTTCACCCATATTGGTAGAAGCGCCGTCTGCGATTACATCGCCTTTTTTAACTTTTTGTCCGACTTTTACAATCGGTTTTTGGTTAATACATGTGTCTTGGTTTGACCTTACGTATTTTAAAAGTTGATGTTGATGAATTTTTCCACTTTCATCTTTGATATAAATTTCTTCGCCGACAACTCTGTCAATAACGCCGTCACAATCTGCAACAGACACCATGCCTGAGTCTTTTGCGGCACGTTTTTCTAAACCAGTACCAACAACAGGTCTTTGTGTGATTAACAAAGGAACTGCCTGACGTTGCATGTTAGAACCCATAAGTGCACGGTTAGCATCATCGTGTTCAATAAAAGGAATTAACGATGTTGCGACTGATATAATTTGGATTGGTGAAACACCAAAGTAATCGACTTTTTTAGAATCGCCCATTGTGAATTCAGAACGGTATCTTACAGGAATGTAAGCGTCTTTAATTCTTCTGTTTTCGTCCAATTGAACGTCAGCAGGTGCAACACGATAGTTTTCATCTTCATCTGCAGTTAAATAGTGTACTTCTTCAGTTACAACACCGTCTTTAACAACAAAGAATGGAGATTCAATGAAGCCGTAATCGTTAACTCTGGCGTGTGTTGCAAGTGAACCGATAAGACCTGCGTTCGGGCCTTCAGGAGTTTCAACAGGGCAAATACGTCCGTATTGTGAAGGGTGAATGTCACGAACCGCAAAACCTGCACGTTCTCTCATCAAGCCACCGGGGCCCAAGGCTGAAATTCTTCTTTTGTGTGTTAATTCAGCAAGCGGGTTGGTTTGGTCCATAAACTGCGACAACTGTGAAGAACCGAAAAATTCTTTAATTGCCGCATTTAAGGGCTTAACATTCAAAAGATTCAATGGTGTTAAAGTTTCAGAATCTTGAAGAGTCATTCTTTCTTTAACAATTCTTTCAATTCTTGATAAGCCAACTCTGAATTGGTTTTGAAGAAGTTCGCCGACTGAACGAATTCTTCTGTTTCCAAGGTGGTCAATATCATCAAGAACGCCTTCATCGTATGTTAAGTTGATTAAATATTCAACCGCTGCAATAATATCTTGGATAGTAATTGTTCTTTGTGTTTCGGGTAAATTCAAACCGAGTTTTTTATTTAATTTATATCTGCCGACTTTACCGATGTCATATTTCTTTTCATCGAAAAATCTTGCTTCTAAGATAGATCTTCCGCCAGCAGCTGAAGCGGGGTCTCCCGGTCTTAATTTTTTATAAACTTCAATCAAAGCTTCATCTGTTGAATTTGTTGTGTCTTTTTCAAGAGTTTTCTTTAAGAATTCAAAGTGTGTAAACAATGATTCCATTTCAATAGGGGTAATACCCAACGCTTTCAATAGAGTTGTAGCTAAAATTTTTCTGTTTTTGTCAATTTTAACGTAAACTAAATCGTTTGAATCTGTCTCAATTTTGAGCCATGCGCCACGGTTTGGAATTAAAGTTGCGTTATAAAGACGTTTTCCTGTGGGAGAAACTTCTTTTTTATAATAAATACCAGGGCTTCTTACGATTTGTGAAACGATAACACGTTCTGCACCGTTGACGATAAATGTACCTTTATCAGTCATGGTTGGAATGTCACCGATATAAACTTCCTGTTCTTTAATTTCGCCGGAGTCACGGTTTACAAGCCTCATCATGACTTTTAATTGTTTTGAATAGGTTGCATCGTGAATTCTTGCTTCTTCGATTGTATATTTTGGGTTGTCAAAAGTGTAGTTAGGAAGGAAGTGTAATTCTAATCTGCCAGTGTAATCTTTAACGGGTGAAAAAGAAAGTAATTCTTCCTTTAAGCCTTCTTTTAAGAACCACTCAAATGATTTTTTTTGAATTTCAATCAAATCGGGAAGTTCGCTCAAACGGGTAGGTGGTATGCCCATTGGAGTTACTCGATTAGCATATTGTGTTTTTGACATTTAAATACCTCTAATATATGTAATTACAATTAAAATTCGGCCGAATGCTTCTGTTTGCTAAATTTTAAGCCAATTGCACAGGACTATAAAGTGAAATTACTCCATAATCATGACAATTTTACCTTATATAATCGTACTCCCTGAAAGTTTACAGTCAAGAAGGCAAGTTTACATCTTGTTACAAATAATAATCGTGTATTTAAAGTTTTATTTTTTTTAAAGCTTAATATATCTTTACAATTTTTCTAAATCAAACTATAATCTCTCTATGATAAGAAAAATCATTCTTCTTTTATTCTTTTATATATGCGCTACAATCCCTTCTTTTGCGGATTATATCCCATATTATGCTTCAAGAAATTTGTTTTTGGGAAATGGCTTTATTACTTCAAAAGAGCAAATTAATGTCCACCTTAAAGATGATGTTAATTCTGAAATTTTACTTGTTTTAAAAGCGGGAAAGGCGGTCACAAAAGGTGTCGCCCCCGTTCGCTATGAAGATATTTATTCCGCTATTGTTGAAAGATATGGACTTTATTTAATCCCTGTAAAAACAGATACAGATGATTGGTATGAAATTTGTATAAGTCAAAAAAATAAGCTTTTTGGCTGGGTGAAAAAGGATGAAAATATTGATTTTATTTCTTGGGAAGATTTTTTGAATTTTTATGGCAGAAAATATGGTCTTTATGTATTTAGAAATGTTGAAGATGTCTATAAGAAACTTTATTCTTCGGCAGATGAAACTTCAAATGTCGTAAACACGTTTTTTTACCCCAAACATATTTCTCTTTGGCTGATTTCAGGGGATTGGATGCTTGTAAAAGTTACGACATATGACGGGAAAACAAAAACGGGATGGTTAAAATGGCGTCTTGATGACGGCACAATAATTGTTTTTCCGAATTTTCTTGAATAAATTTGTCTTATAAAATGGTATTAATTCTTAAAGGACGCTTTTTTAAAAAAGCGTCCCTATTTTATTCTTTATAGAAATATGTTACCGTTGAATTGAGTGTGGCGTTTGTAGTTCCTTCCGTTGGTTCTAATTTTCCTTCTTCTGTATATCTAAAGGAGCCTGTATTTTTGTATGTTTTTTCAGACCCTACATAAGTAAGTCTTTTGAATATTGTTCCAGGTTTTGCAATAAGCTTGCCATTTTTATCTTTCAATACAATTGAAGATATGGAAGGTTTTGTTTTACTGTTTGCTTTTAACGTGTTAACACCTGCATTGTCCGGCATAAAAGCGTTTGTTACCATTGTGATAACATTTTCGCCTTTATCGTTATATTTCATAACTGCGCCAACTTCAGCCATACGAGGTTGATTTTTGCCGATATTATCGGTGCCTAAAACCCAGTTTACAAACCCTGCATCTTCTTTTTGAACAAGTTCTTTCAAGGCTGTTTTAAGTTCTTCTTCGCTTTTTTCGTTTAACTCTTTTTTAACTTGTTCCCTTGGAACGTTAACAATATCTTCTTCTGTTGGTTCGGGGCCAATATTTTTGTAACAATCAAGGAAGGAACATACTTTGTATGTATTTGCATAGCTTGTGTTATTGTATTTATCGTCACAGGTAATAACTGAATTTATGCCGTCTATAATTGCTTTTTTGCTTAAACTGTCTATGAACGTATTGCAATCGGAAGTTGTTTTGGCAAAAATAGGTGTGCCGTCAGCAAGTGCGCCCAAGCCTTTTTGCTTGCTTAAGTTTCCTGCCTGATAAATTCTTTCGTTAAAGTCTTTAACATGTTCTTTAGATTTTACCCAATCGTGGCGGACGGGATTTCTGCAGCCAAGAGCCCAGTTTTTGGATTTTGTTTCACAACCGGTTTGAGCAAATTCGTCACCTGCAAATAAGGTCGGTATCCCTACTGTGCCTTGCATTAATTCATAAATTGCACTCATTTTGCTCTCATAGGGCGCTACCATGTCTTGAAATACGGCATTTTCAAGTTTTTCAGCCTGTTTTTCATCAATGTTTAAGCCCATTGCTTGTGCTTGTTTTAAAACATGTGGAATTGTAATTTCATAAGGCATGGTGGCAAAAGCTTCTGCTTTTTTGAAATTTGGAGTTTCATCCGTGGTGCAATATTGATACCCATTTGCAAGGTGAGTAATTGCATTTTGCAGGGTTTCAATATCATTCTTGCTTAAACCTATTTTTTTTGCTTCTGTGTCAAAATATTTATAATACTGTTCTGCCACAGCAACTGCTTTTGAGCTCATATTGTCGCTGTAGGGTCTTTTTAAATATGTGCTTGCAAGCTCTTTGTCTTTTGGATTTTTAAAGTTACCCCAAAATAGCGCTGAATCAACGGCCATAAGGTGTGCTGCACGGGGTTTGTCATGGTTATCAAGGAAAACGTGACTTCCTGTTATAAATTCTGATGAGGAGTGACCGTCACCTTCGCTTGGAATGCAGAAGTTTTCGGCATTTTGCATAAAACTTTGTATGGAGCCGTAATCTTGAACTGCGCCGTCTTCAACATTTTGTCCGAACAATTTGGGGTATGCGCCAAAGAAGGTTGAATAGTTACTTCCCGTTGTTGCGCCCGTTTCTTCGTAGAAAATTCTTTCCGCTTTGTTTGCGTCATTGTATTTACCCCATTTATATTTGTTAAAGTCATGAAGCGAAGTTACTTCAGCCACAATATATGAAGATGGGTTTGCTTGTCTTACATTTTTGACATATTCTTTCCAAAAACTAATAACATCATCCCAAGCATCAGCAGATGTTATTCTTCCTTGTTTGACTTCGTCCCAATCGGCAACGTCTTTTGCTGCGTCAAAACGCCAGTTTAGCCCTGCACCTGTTTGGTGAACAATGGCTTCTGCCATTTTGTATTCATCTGATGAATATTTGTTGTATTTATCTTGAAGATACCCTACGAAGGCATTTTTTTTGTGGATGTCGATTGATTTTAAACCTTTTTTGATTTTTTTTGCAACGGCTTCCGCTTCATTTTTGGAAGATGTTTCTATTATCCCCAATTTTTTAAGGTTCATTTTGTTTCCGTTTTTCTCAAAATCTTCACCAAGAGCATCAAAATCAATTTGTCCGTTTTTGTAGTGCAAATCCATTGATTCGCCAAACAAACTTTCGGTTATTAAAAATTTCATAATTTCAGGCATTGCCATTTCAACGAAATATTTTCCATATTCTGTTAATTCGCCCATATCATTGACATTTGCATTGAAAATTTTAGGGCCGCCCTTTTGAGCATATTGAATTTCACTTAAAATATTTCTTACTATATTTGGAATGATTTCTGTGTAAACTTCATCCATTGTTTTAGAAAATTTTGTGTGAGTGTTGTTTCTTGCATCCTCAAGAATTTCTGTCTTTGTTCCATTGGGGTTTCCTGTAGCAGAAGGTCTTGGAGTGATATAAGGGGTTGAAAGCACGGCTAATAAGTCGTTTGAATAATTAAGCGATTCAAGCGGGAATTTCAAAATGTCATCTTGAATAATTGTGTTTGCGTCCCTTTTGTCTTTTGCAATATTGCAATTATATGAATCAAGGTTTCTGTTAATTTTTGAAAGAGTTCCACGTTCAAGCTTGTAGGTGTCTTCGATAAAATTAAAGTACTCTTGTTTATTTGTGTAAGACGTGTCATTGACCACAATTTCTTTGTTGTTGTCCAATTTGTTTAGGTTTGTGGCGATTTCTTGAATTAAGCTATCTCTTGTAAGTTCAGTCCAATATCTTCCTACGTTGAAAATTTGGTTTCTTGTTTGATTTTTGCCTTCTTCATAAGCAAGACTGTTTGTATGGTTTGATTCATTGGATTTAACAAGGTCAACATTACCGTCCCAGCCTGTTGTTCCGCCAACTTGACCACGTCTTGTGAATAAATAGTTTTTATCATTGGGATTTAAAATTGCATCAAGGCGCCCGCTGTTTCTCCATTCTTCAAGTGTGCCGTAGCTTTTGCCGCACAGAGCAGGAGTATTGGGGTCAATTTCAAACCAGTTTTGAAGTACACCGTCCGACCATGTTGTTATTTCATACGGGTCTTTTGCATCGTTGGTGTCATATGATTCAATTAATTTGCTTGTGTCTTTAAGCTGCTTTTCGCTTACAAGTCTTGTGTCATAAAATTGAATGTATGTGGGTAATTCAGGGTTATATTTTTTTAGACCGTTTTTTGGATTAACTACTCTGATACCTGTGTATTTTTGGTTTACTTCTGGTATGTCAGATAAAACGCCTATTTGATAACCGTTTTGCCCAGGGTTTTTAAACCAATATTTGAAAGGAGAATCTTCCCACTTCATAGCATGGTTTAGTTGTACACCCTGATAACCCTGTGAAGTGAAGGCACCGTCTGAAACGTAGCGTTTGCCGTTATTAAAGCATGCCACTTGCATATTGATAAAATCTTCAACAGAGCCCATACCTCTTGTTATATGGAAGAAGTTTTCGGGGTGATAGCCGTGTGAGGACTTGTCTCCGCCTATAATTGGAGTTGTCATTATGTATTCGTACTGGTCAAGTTCATCGGCTTGATTAATTTTTTGTGTAAGTTTTGTAATGTTCCCACCGCCTCTGTTAAAGTGATTTTTTACAAAACTTTCTCTTACTTTTTGATCAATATTGTATGAATCTATAAAGGCATGGTACATTCTACCTTTCACAGAGGGCGTTCCTTGTTTTGTTGACGCTACGGTAAAATCCCCGTATTCTGAGTGTATAGGTGTACCTACGCTGTCTGTAAAGGTTCTGTCAACATCTCCGTTTTTGTTGTATATAACAAAGCGATACCCGTATTCATTCCACCTTTTAAGTCCTGAAATGTTTGCATCGATATAGTTGCTTTTTCCCTGTTGAAAAGTTTTAAATTCTTCTGAATTTTCTTGATAGTTAATAGGTTTAATTGTTTTCGAAGGAGTATACGTAGAACCTTTTTTGTCAAAAGGAATAAATTGTAGACCTAATTTTTCCCCATCTGCAAGTTGAATATCGGGTACAAAAAATCTTGTGCGTTCTTCCCCTTTGGAATTGTAGATATTCTTTTTTCCACTGAAATAAACGCTGTCATTGCTCGTTTTATTGAGTTTTGCTGATGATAAATCCACGAGAGTTGCTCCTTAGTTTCCTTTAACCTGTCCTTATGATTTTGTTATCGTATTTTCAAAATAAAACTTTAGTTTTATTTAACTTTTGTGTACACGCCGTTTACAAACTTGGATACGTCAAACGAATCGCTTTCGATATTTGGAGCGTTTATTTCAAAAACGTGAATTCTTGAAGGCGCCAAATCGACCTTTAGTTCGCCTGTTTCTGCTTGAAAATAACTTTTTTCACCGTAAGGAATTGTTAAATCTTTTAATTGTTGATTTTCTTTGATATCCCTAAGATCAAAGGTTGCGCTGTTCCTGTTGTTTACGTTTCTATTTCCGATAACAAGAAGGGTTTTGTTGCCATATTGTCTTGCAAAAGCAATAATTTCATCGTTATCTTGTTTTGGTTTAAGCCAGCAGGTTGAACCTTTTGTAATGACATCTTTGTATTTATCATTTCTTAAATTCATAATGTTTGAAACTTGCTTGCCGATTTCAGGGTTCTTGCCCCCAGGTTTTCTCGAGGGGTTAAAGATGTCAATTCTTCCTTTGTGTACCGTGCATTCGTGGGTATCGGTTTGAGTTTCGGGTGCTTGAGCATGTTCATATGGGTATAAATAATAATCTCCCGATTGAACACCGTCTACAAAATATGGGTTGCACAAAGGCAGAGTTCCTTGCAATATGCTTGTGAATTGAACCCAAGGGGAACCGCCATAAAACATTGGGCTTTGGTCGTCATGTGTTGAAAATGAGCCAATGAGTGTCCTTGGTTCTTTATCTTGGAATTCTTTTTGCATATCAATTTGTTCGTTAACATAATTTCTCAATTGAGAAGCCTTTGTCCACTGGTCAAAAATGTGATATTGACCGTAGTAACAGTCAAATCCTGCCTTCATAAGTTCGATTGGTCTATCATGAGGCATATTTAATTGAGGGGAAGCATCTTCATATGTGTATGTTTCTGCTAACCAACCAAAATTGGGGTCTTTACTTCTTGAGTAGGGAATTATAATATCCCAAAATTCTGCCGGTTTTGCTCTGCCAACGTCAGCTCTGATACCGTCAAAACCAAGGTCTATGCACATATCAACGTATTTTTTATGAAGTTCAAGAAGATGTGGATTTAAAATTCTTTTTTCTTCATCATCAAAAACTCTGAACATTCTGATATCTTGCCAGCCACCAGGGGTTTTATCAGAACCGTTCTTTTCATAAGACATAAGTTCGGGGTGTTTTTGTGCAAAATCAACACTTACACAGCTTGGAAGGTCTAACATAACAGAAATTCCACGCTTATGACATTCTTGGATGAATTTTTTGCACTGTTCTTCAACCGTGCCTTCAGTATTAGGGTCTTTTAAATTGGGGTCAATTTTTAGTAAATCTTCAGGTGCATAAAGTGAACCTGCTGTGCCCATTGCTTTTGTTTTTCCTGTCGGGTGAATGGGTAGTATGTGCAGGGTGTTAATACCAAGAGATTTAATTTCATCTAATCTGTCTATTGCGTTGATAAAGTTTCCACGAACTTCATCCCCTTGAATAAGAGCGTTTCCGTCTGTATCTTTTGCGTTCATTGTTCTTGGAATAACCGCCATAAAGTTTGCTTCGGAGTTTCTCAACATTTCTTTCATGTTGTTTTGCCAAACTCCGTCTGTTTTGTCTACTGTTAAATTAACAGGTTGAACGGTTTGTGCCGGTTGAATTTGTTTTCCGTTCGCCAAAATGTAATTTTTAAGCAAGCTGCTTATTGCGCCATTTTCACTGTTTTGGTTTGAGTATATATTTTGTTCGGGAACATTATAAATAACAGGTTGCGCTGCAGCAGGAGCCGCTTGGGGCTGTTGCGGGTTTACCCCCTGATAGCCTATGGAAGGCTGGGGTTGTATGTTTTGACCTATATTCATATTGTTATTCATTCCCATTTTTATTTTCCGCTTTCAAATGTGTCTGTGGTGTTTTGTGCTTTTTTCTTATAAAGTTCTTCGTCTTTTACCTTTCCAAAGAAAAGTTGTGAAATGAAAGTAAATCCGATAAGTGCCGCAGTTGCGCCGCCAAATACTTTTAACCATTTTCTATCATTATACATTGTATTGACTTGTTTTTTAAAGGTCGAAAGTAAAGATTCACCAAAATTTGCAAATTTTATATTGCTTGGTTTGAAAATTGCGTCCGCTTTATCACCCGCAACTTCTTTTTGAATTGCTTCAATTGTTTCTTTTGGTAAATCACCAAAACAACCGATAGGTGCATCCGGATGTTCTCCGTTGTATTTATTAAATGCTTCCCAAGCTTTTTGTGTAAATGAACCCCAAATCTTGTCTCCTTCTTTAGATAAAGATGGGTTTGGAACATAATTTTCACCCATAAACAAGGTGCTTACGAATTTTTTCCATGCTGCTTCATCGCTTCCTTCCGGAGCGTTTGAAAATACGGTTTTGATTAAGTTTTCGAAAAATTCGCCGTTTCCTGTTGCATAACCTTTGTTCATGGCATCGCCATATGAACTTTGCCAACAAAATCTTCTAAATTGTTTTACAAGAGCTTCTTTGTCTATGCTGCTCTCATCCACTTGCGCAATGGCTGCCCATTTTTTGAATATTGATTCATCTGCTATTTCTTTTTCTAAAGATAATGTACTTTTTAATTTTAAAAGGGTTGAGCGTACAGAAGTCATATCTGTTTTTATGCTGTCGATTTCAGAATCATTTATTCCTTCAAGAATAATGTTGCCTGCGTTGCCTTCAACCCCTTCTTTTATGACGGCGGTTGAACCTTTAACTTTAGAGGCAAGCGCATCAAAGGTTGCTCCAATTTTTCCTGCTATACCCTTTTGCGAAGGATTTTGACCAAGAGCGTCAATTTCTTTGTCCAGTGTTTTCATTGTTTTTTGATACTGTGCTTCATTTTTTGCAATGCTTTGTATTTTCTTTTCAAAGAATTCTTGGAAATTGTCGCCCATAACTTCTGAATCACGTTTTAGAACCGTAAGTTCTTTATTTGAAATGCCGAGTGATTTCATAAAGCTTTTTGCAACTTTGTTGTATTTGTCGCCTGATACATTGTTTAATATTTGTATGTTGTCTTCAAAGAATTTCATCTGAGCTTGAGAAGTTCTTGTTTGTTTGTAAATTTGTTCAAGTTCATCTGCTGCACGTGAAAGAGCTTCTTTGTCATATTTTGTCATTTCTTGTGCGTATTGTTTTGTCTTTGTAGGATTGTTATTGGAAAGATCTGATAATTTCGTCATCCAATTTTCTTTAAATTCGGCAGAACCTGTTAAAAGAGACATGCCACCGTTTTTAGCTTCTGTTTCTTCAATTTTTGATACAATTTTGAGCAAATCGGCTTTTCCATTTTCTTTTATAACAGCTGCTTTTGCGGCTTTTAATTTTTCTAGAATTTCTTTCGCTTTGTCTTCTGTTTCCCCTTCGGTTAAATATTTTAAAAGCTCACTGTCTTCAAACACAAAATCTTTATTTATAGAACTAAATAACGTATTATAAAGTCTGGTGCCGGCTTGATTGCCATTTAATCTGTTTTTAAGCTCATCATTCTTCATTATATTTGAAATATTGAAGATTCCGCCTAAGCTACCTTCAAGATTGTCAGGCATGGTACCTTCTTTTAATGATTTTATAATTGCCCCAAATGCTTCATCTTGTTTTTTTAGCTCTTGAGAATTGCTGAAGATTTTTTGTACGATTTCATCAGAATTTTCAATATTTTTAATTACTTTCTTTAATTCTGCTTTTGAAACAGAATTTTTCATCATTTCTTCAACACGGTTGCAGCAAAGGGAAGTCAACAACGGGCTTGCAAAACCTGCGGTTAACATCCACAAAGTGTTATCTTGAAGGGCAATTGTGCGCATTTTTTCTTTTGTATATTCTTCTCTGTCTGTGAGGTCTTTTGGCACATTCATTTTGTCTGCAATTTTGTTGATGTCTTCTTTTGACCAAACATCCCAAGGCAAATATTGGTTGTCTAAGAAGAATTGTTTTTTTCTTCCTTGTGAATCTATATATTTTTGATGAGGGTTAAAGCCGTATCTTAATTTAGTTGGAATATCAACCGCAATTTTAGGCCACAGTGACATTGCAGAGAAAAATGTTGTAAAACCAACAACTTCCATTAATTTTTTGTTTGTGGTGGAACGTGCGCCCATAAGTGCTGCTGCGATAAGTCCACCGCCTATTTTCATTCCGACATCATTCATTCTGCCTAAGGCATGGTCGTTTGATTTACCTGTTACAATTGCGGTACCTAAGTTTTTAATGTCATCTGCCGTATCAACAAACATGCTGCCGAATTGTTGAATTGGGTTTTCTTTAACAAGGCGTCCTTTTGCTGCGTCACGTGTAACATGCGTGGGTTTGTTCATAAATTGGTCAAAGACTCTCCTGTCTTCCAACTTTTGCTGCAAGCCCATGTTATTTAATAATGTATTATTTTGTTGTACGTTGTTTAGCATTAAAACTCCATGTACTCTTTGTTGTAGTTTACTTGAGATTCTTTTTTATTTTTTTCGGCTTTAAAGTTTTTAGTTGAATGCATTATGCCAAATGCACTGGAAACAATGGCGCCTATCATAAGCACTTTGCCCATTGTGGTTTTTGACAGTGACTTCACGCTGCCACCTATTGCTTTTCCAAGTTCTGTTGGCAGTTTTTTGATTTTTGTAAATATAGATTGCTTTTCAGGGAACTTCATAAAGTTTCCAAAGGAATCTTGTGCGGCAATTGCACATCCTAGGGCTGCCCAAATATAGCTGCTGATTGCTTTTGCTGCGGATGATTTTACAAGAACCTCTTTAATTTTTGGTTGAACAATTTGATCCGGTGCGTTCAAAGGTTCCTTATAGCCCATTTTTTCGGCTAATTTGTTGTAATATTCAAATCTGTCCCCTTTTTCTTCACCTTGTTTGTTAATTAAATCCCACCTTGGAAAATCAACGCTTTCAAAGACTCTGTGGAATTCAACTCTGGTTTTGCCTTCTTCGCCTGCATTTTCGGGCAATTCATGAATAACTTTTTTGTAAGGCATTTCAACGTTAATGCCTGTTTTTGCGTTAATTCCTTTGTTTATAATCTTGTTTCCAAGCCATTTTCCTGCCGCATAGAGAATAACTCCGCCCGCCATTTTTTTGCCGTTCATATGGGCAAAAAGCGAATCTCTGCCGCCATATTTACCGTTTAGGGCATTGGAAATTAAAATTAACATAACAGAGCCGGTTATGTTTGGTATAAGCCCAAGGGACAAAAATTCGTAAAAATTGCTGTTTTTGGAGCCTGTCATACCTTTTTTTGTGTAAAAAACATTATTGACGAGTTTGTCCGCAGTAATTCTAGCGCCTGTGGTAGGGCGTTTCTTTATAATATGGTCCTCATTATCCGTATTCGGTTTTGTAACTACGTACGTATTTTTCGGAATTTTATCTAACTGTAATGCACTTGTTTGCATTAGAAAGCTCCACAACTAACACACATATAAAAAAACACATGAAAAGATAAATTGTTGCCAGTTAAAACAAATTAATCTTTACAAAAGTTAATATCTGAAAATTAAGCTTTTGCACTGGATTAATAACACAAAATCGGTTAAAATAAAAGTTATGGATAATATTTTTACAAAATTTTACAGTAAATATATAAGCAAAATTCATGACTTTTTAAATTCTTCTTTAGACGTTTTGTATATTGACGGTTTTTCAGGTTGCGGAAAATCTTCGGTATTAAAACAGTCTTTAAAACTTTACAATAAAAATATTTTGATTTTCCCTCACCTTTGTTTTGCAGGCAATTCAATTGATGACTTTTTGCTTTCTTTTTATGACGCATTTAGAGATAACGCAATTAAAGGAAAAATCACCCTTGTTAAAAATCCGGAAGAAGGTTTTTTGCAAAAAGTCGGGTTCTATTTTAAAAATCTTGCTTATCCTTCCGTTATTGTAATAGATAATTATGAAATTGTATCGAAAGATTCTGCAATTGAAGATTTTTTGTCTTATGTTGCATCGTTTAAAAATGTTAAATTAATTTTAATTTCAAAAGAAGAAAATTGTCCGATAATTGAAAATCCTACAATCGGGGTTGGTAGGCTGACATTTGAAATAATTAATTTTGATGAATTTAAACGTGTTTTTAAATCTTCTTTTGAGGTGGAAGATGAAATTATTGAAAAATTTTATAATCTGACAAAAGGGTATGAACTTTATATTAAGATGACTTTAAATTATCTTAGCGCTTGTCATTTAACCCTTGGTGAATTAATTGAAGAATTTGAAAATAAAGAGAGGGATTATCCTGAATTTATAATTTCAAAACAAATTTCTTTAATTCCAAATTATTATTATGACATTTTGAAAAATTTTGCCGCAATTGAGCACAATGTTTCTTTAAAACTTTTTGAAAATTATAAAATCGGGGATGAAAAGCAGCTTCCTTATTTAATTTCCAATTTTGCGGTTTCGGAATTTTTTGAAACGTATTATATAAAATCTTATTTAAAAAAATATTTTACAGACATTTTGTCTCTTCAAGATAAAGTTGCTCTTTATTCAAAAATTATTTCTATTTATGAAAATGAACTTTCAAAAAGCTTGAAAGACCGCCTGTTAAGGCTCTCTAGAGAATACATTAGAAACAGAATTACTTCTTTAAAAGAGACACTTCCAAAAGTTGAAAGGGTTAAGTCATCCCCTTCTTTTAATTATGCTGTTCAGGCAATTACAAGCAATCCCAAATGGTTTGTAACAGAACCAAAGAAAAAAACAGGGCGCCTAGATGAGTTGAGAAAAAAAAGAAACGAACGACTTTTGCTTCAAAATGAAGACAAAAAAGATGAAGCTGAAAGCCAAACTAAAACTGAGCTTCAAATGATTTTTGAAGAAGTTGAAGCTTTTATGGAACAACATAAATACGAAGATGCAATTTCTTCTTTAAAAAGGGCGCAATCTTTTGAAAACAGTTTTGATGATAAGGTCAAAATTTATTCAAAAATTGCACAAAATTATATAAAGATGAATAATTATAATGAAGCTGTTTCTTCTTTGAATAAGCTTTGCGACATTTGCACTCAAGAAAATTCAATAGAACTTTATTTGAAATATAAAATTCAGTTGGGCAAAATCTACAGACGCATATACAATTTTTCTAAGGCAAAAGAGTGTTTTTGTGAAGTTATCAAAAAAAATATTTCAGACGGACTTACTTCAAGTGCTAAATTTTTCTTAGCCGAAATATATGACCTTGAGGAAAATTTTGACAGTGCACTATTAGAATATAAGGGAGCTTTTGAGTTAATTTTAAAAACAAAAGGGGAGAAAGAATATGTTCTGCCTGAAATTGCTTTTAAAATTGCCTCTATTTATGATGAAAACGGAGAGTATGAAAAAGCTTATATAGAATATCAAAATTCAGTTAAGTATGCTGAAACCTCGGGCAACAACAAGTTTTTAATTAAAGCATATGCAAATTCGGGCACGATTTTGTCTTATCTTGGAAACACTCAAGACGCTTTAAGTTGCTATAAATACGCTTATGAAGTTGCAAAAGAATTTGGCTCTGACCTTGATAAATATTACATTGTGAGGGATATTGCCTCTGTTTATTTGTCTATTGGGTCTGAGGAAGCTTATAATTATTTAACTTTGGCGCTTGAATATGCTAAAAATTCGGGCAATTCTTTTGAAACGGCAATTTCACTTATTGAACTTGGCGATTATTATTACAATTTAAAACAAAATGAACAGGCACTCATTTGTTATTTTCAGGCGAAAAGTTTCCTTGGAGAAGATTCTAAAAAGGAAAATTTGGAAAAAATAAATTTAAGAATAGAGGATATGAAAATTAAGCTTGGCAACTTTATTTTTGCAGGCATGAAAGAACTTTATGATACAAATTAACGATTTAATAAGCAAAAGCTTTGGCTTTGAAATTTCATCCGAAGCTAGGGAAAAACTTGAAATTTGGCACAAGATTTTTCTTGAGTATAATTCTCACACAAATCTTATGAGTAAAAATGACACAAAAGTTGTTTTTGAAAAACATGTAACAGATTCCCTTGCAATTAAGCTTTTTGAAGGGTTTAAACCTGATATTTCACTTTTGGATGTCGGGTGCGGCGGGGGGTTTCCTTCTTTAATTTTATCAATTTGTTTTCCTGAAATAACTTTCTTTGCAGTTGATTCGACTTTAAAAAAAATAAATTTTTTAAATCTTGCAAAGCATGAGCTTGAACTTCATAATTTAAATCCAATTTCAGACAGAATTGAGAACATAAAGCCTCTTGGTGTCGATATAATTACAAATCGTGCAGTGGGTAAAATATCGGATATTTGGAGTCTTTCTTGTGCACACCTTAAAAGTGGGGGATATTTTGTTTCTTACAAGGCAAAAACAGCAAAGGAAGAAGCATATGCGGCGGAAGAAAAGTTTGCAAAACTAAAAAACCCTCTTTTTATTCCTTATAGGCTTCCTTTGGATGAAAATTTTACAAGAGAACTTGTGATTTTTAAAAATTAACTATTCTTCAAAAGCAATAAGCCCTGCGCCAATTACCCCTGCGTAATTTCCTGCGGTACATTTTTTGATTTTCGTATTTGTTGTGACTGTATATTTATTCACATATTCTTCAATTGCACTTGTGTCTGCAAATTGTGCCATAGAGCCTGTTAGTGCAATAATGTCAGTATCAAAAATATTGTTTAACCCTAAAGCGCCAAGGGCGATGTATTCATTCCATTTTTCAAGCGCACTGATTGCGTCTTTTTCTTTTTGATTAAACTTTTCAATTATTTCATAGGTTGAGATGTCTTTGCCTGTAATATCTTTATATGTTAATTTTAGCCCCAATCCTGATGCATATATTTCAAAGCAGTCCCAAGCTCCGCAGGTGCATTTTCTTTTTTTATCGGTTGACATTTTAAAGTGCATTTCCCCCGCTGCGCCTGATTTGCCTTTTAAAAGAGTGCTATTTATTATAATTCCGCCCCCAACGCCTGTACCTAAAGTAAGGACGATTAAATTTGAACATCCAACCCCGACACCTGTTTTGAATTCTGCCCAAGAGGCTGCGTTTGCGTCATTTTCAAGGACAATTTTCATGTCTTTGTTTAAATTTTTAAAGTCTATGTTTCTGTAGTTTTCAGGCATGTTGGCAGTTGAACTTAAAATTTTATTTCTTTCCAAATTCACGGCTCCTGCGGTTGCAATGCCTGCTAAATTTGTTTTTTCCGTGTATGAAGATATGATTTCTTTTAATTTATTTTCAATTTCAATAGCCGTTTTTGGGGTGAAGTCTTTTTGAACTTCACTTATGATTTCTCCTTTTTTATTTACAAGGGCATGGAAAATTTTTGTTCCGCCTATGTCTATTCCAAGTGCAGTTTCTATCATAAAAGCCCCTTTTTAAAGTTTTCTATAATCTTGTGTGGTCGTGTTACCATAGAACCGATTACAACCGCATATGCCCCGCATTCAAAAGCGTGTTTTACATCTTTTTCAGTTTGAATTTTCCCTTCCATTATAATTGGTACATCAAATGCTTCCGTACATTTTTTAAGAAGTTCAAAATCGGGAGTATCCGGAAGATGTTCTGTTTCTTTTGTGTAGCCGCTCAGGGTTGTTGATATGATGTCGCATTTTATATCATAAGCATATTTTGCATCCTCAAAGCTTGCAATATCGCCCATGGCAAGTTTTTCTTTTGAGTGGATAAAATCAACAATTTCTTTTGCATTTTTGTTTCTTTTTGTGCAATCAAAGGCAACAATATCAGCGTTTGCTTCAATAATTTCCTTTGCGTTTGCAACATCTGGGGTAATATATACAAGTTCTTTGTAATTTTTTGGAATGACATCCGGTTTTGTTATTCCAATTATAGTCACATTTTCGCCAAACATTTTTTTTGTGTTTTTAACATCTCTTTTCCCCGCAAGCCTAAGTGCATTAATCTTTCCAAGAGTTACAACTGTTTGTATCATTGCATTCATTGCACTTTCGTTGTATAAAGGCTCGTCTTTGGCAGCCTGACAGGAAATTATAAGCTTTCCTTTTATGTTGTTTAAAATTTTTGTTTTCATCATATTTAAAATTATACACCAAATTGACCATGATTTTTATTTTTAAGTTATACTAGTATTATTAAATAGTTAAAATAAAGGTGTATTATGACAAGTAAAATTGAGAATTTGGAAAACAATCAAGTAAAAATTAATATTACATTATCGGCTGAAGATGCCAAAAAGGCATACAACAGTGCGCTTTCAAGAGCTGCTAAGGGAATTACAATCCCTGGGTTTAGAAAGGGTAAAGCACCGAATAATGTTGTTGAAAAATATTTAACTCAAGAAAGATTAAAAGCTCAAGTTGTTGAAGATATTTTCCCTTATGAAATGTCTAAGGCTGTGACTGACAACTCTCTTGACCTTGCGGTTCAACCTGCAATTGAAAGTTTTCATTTTGATTTAGGCTCTGATTTAACAATCGTTGCTGTGGCAGAAGTTAAACCTGAAGTGACTTTGGGGCAATACAAAGACAATGAAATTGAATACAAGGAATATAAAAATCCGGAAAATGCTCTTGAACTTGAACTTGATTCAATCAGAACAAGATTTTCAACCCTTCAAACAATCGAAGAAGATAGAGAAGCAACGGACAAAGACATTGCAGTTATTGATTTTGAAGGCTTTGTTGATGGCGCTCCAATTGAAAGAGGTTCAGGAAAAGCGTATGCGCTTGATTTAGGACATTCAAACTTTATTCCCGGTTTTGCTGAAGGAATTGTTGGACACAAAAAAGGTGAAGAATTTACAATTGATGTTACCTTCCCTGGTGAATATCCTGAAGAAAAATTGCAAGGGGCAAAAGCTCAATTTAAAATTAAATTAATTAAAATTCGTCAAAGAATTCTTCCTGAATTAAATGATGAGTTTGCAAAAAAAGTAGGCAAATTTGATACCTTGGAAGCTCTTAAAGAAGATATTTCCAAATTCATCGTTAAATCTGAAGAAACAGAAAATGAAAAAATTAAAATGGAGAAAATTTTCTCTAAAATTTTCAGTGAAGCAAAAATTGACATTCAAGAATCTATGATTCAAAGAGAAATTCAAGCGGTTCTTGCAGAAACAAGACAAGCTGCCGAACAACAAGGACAAGATTTTGACGCCCTTTTGAAGCAACAGGGTGAAGAAGCTGTTATGGCTCAGGCAAGGGAAGAAGCAATCAGAAGAATTAAAAATTCTTTAATTGTTGAAAAAATTGCCAAAGAAGAAGGTATTAAAATTGAGCAACAAGATATTATCGATCAGGTTTCCGCAATTGCAGGGGCTTACCAAACTTCTCCGGCCGATATTTTAAAAGAAGTTACGCAAAATCATCACTTCTTTTCTGCAATTACTCAACAAGCTGCAATCAAGAAGGTGAATGATATTTTGTTGAATTCTAACAAATTTATTGCAAAGTAAGTATAATAGAATTGTGAAAGGAAATTTATAAATGAGTTTTGTACCTGTAGTTATTGAACAATCTTCTCGTGGTGAAAGGTCTTTTGATATTTTTTCAAGACTTTTAAGAGAAAGAATTATTTTTCTCGGTACCCCGATTGACGATATGGTGGCAAATTTAGTTGTTGCGCAACTTTTGCTTTTGGATTCAGAAAATCCCGAAAAAGATATCATGCTTTATATAAATTCTCCTGGCGGTTCTGTCACTGCTGGTTTTGCAATTTATGATACTATGCAACATATAAGATCTGATGTTTCTACTATTTGCTTGGGTCAAGCAGCTTCCATGGGGGCATTTTTGCTTTCATCAGGGACAAAAGGGAAACGTCTTGCACTTCCCCACTCAAGAGTGCTTATTCATCAACCTTTAGGTGGCGCTCAGGGGCAGGCAACGGATATTGAAATCCAAGCGGCTGAAATTATCAGAATTAAAAAATCATTAAATGATATTCTTGCAGCTAATACGGGACAATCTTTGAAGAAAATCGAAAAAGATACAGATAGAGACTATATCATGACCCCCGAAGAAGCTCTTGAATACGGCATGATTGACAGAATTATCACTAAAGAGAATGTTTAATTGAAGGAGTTTTCTAGACCATGACAAAAAGCGATGATACAAACTTGAAATGCTCTTTTTGCGGCAAAACTCAGGATCAGGTTAAAAAATTAATAGCAGGCCCTGACGTTTGTATTTGCGATGAATGTATTGAACTTTGTAATGAAATTTTGGATGAAGAACTTTTCAACGTAAAACAGGATGAAAAAGTTTCTGATATTGAACAAAATGTTGAAACTCCGCCTAAACCTCAAGAAATTAAGGCTTTTTTGGACGAACATATTGTTGGGCAGGATGACGCTAAAAAAGTTCTTGCCGTTGCTGTTTATAACCATTACAAAAGAATTGCACACAATGCAAACAATGAAAAAAAAGACGGTGACGTTGAAATCCAAAAATCAAATATTTTACTTGTTGGGCCGACAGGTTCAGGTAAAACATTACTTGCACAAACGCTTGCAAAATTGTTGAATGTTCCATTTGCGGTGGCTGACGCTACAACTTTAACGGAAGCAGGCTATGTTGGAGATGATGTTGAAAACATTCTTTTGAGACTTTATCAAGCTGCTGATTACAACGCTCAAAAGGCAGAACGTGGAATAATTTATATTGACGAAATTGATAAAATCGCAAGAAAATCTGAAAACCCCTCAATTACAAGAGATGTTTCAGGCGAAGGGGTTCAACAGGCGTTATTAAAAATGATTGAAGGAACGGTTGCAAATGTTCCGCCTCAAGGGGGAAGAAAACATCCTCATCAGGAATTTATTCAAATTGATACTTCAAACATTTTGTTTATTGTGGGCGGCGCTTTTGTCGGCTTGGAAAAAATTGTTGAACACAGATGTGGTGACGGAATGGCTGTCGGCTTTGGCTCTAAACCCATTAGTCAAAAGGAAAAAGAGCTGCAAGCTCAACGACTTTTGAAAAAGCTTCAACCTGATGACCTTTTAAAATTTGGGCTTATTCCTGAATTTATAGGAAGAATTCCTGTTTATACAGTTTTAGACCCGCTTGATGAAAAAACACTCAAAATGATTTTAACAGGCCCGAAAAATGCCATTGTTAAACAGTATCAGTGCTTAATGAAAATGGATAATGTTGATCTTAAGTTTGACGATGACGCAATCGAACTTATTGCACAAGAAGCCCTGAAGAGAAAAACGGGTGCTCGTGCTCTCCGTTCTATTGTTGAAGAAATAATGATTGATATTATGTATGAAGTACCAACCAATGAAGACATTAAATCGTTTACGGTTACTGCGGATTTGGTTAGAAAAAAGTGCAATGTGGCTGAAATTATCAAACTTCCAAATCTTAAAAAGGAAGAAAAAGCAGCCGAAGATATTGCGTAGAACAGAACAATTTTTTAAAAAAGCCGAAGTGAAGCACTTCGGTTTTTTTAATATGTATATAAAACAATGTCATAATTAATGTCCGGTGTATCAAACGGGGTTTTTGGCTCTTTTCGCCATAATTTTATATTTATTTTTGCTTTTGTATTGTCCTCAACTTTAAAATCTAAATATGGTTGATGAGGGGAACAATTGTTACAGCCGCCTTGAATTCCACATGAATTTCCTGTGTGAAGAAAATCTTGGAGTTTGTATACGCCTTTTGAAATGTTGCCTTTTTCAAGAAATTCCACATTTTCTATTTTGCTTGCATAAATATAATTATATCCAAAATCTCTTGCGTTTATTCCCTCTAAATCAAAAGTGCCGCCTTTTGGTCTTTTAAATGTTGCAATAAGCGTATTTGTTTCGGGCTTGTATATTAAATTTTTAAGCATTTTTGAATAATCTGTATTTGTGCAAAGTTCTTCTTTTTTATAATCATAACTCTTATCTATTGTGTATGCCCATTGATTTAGCCCTATTAAAGCATTAGGGTTGTTTATAAATCTGCTTTCTTCAGAATCGCCCATTATAACTTCGTTTAATCCTTTAGTGTTTCCGGCGCAATTGTAATATTTTAAGCCATACCAAGGCTTTTTATCTGTAATTTGCCCAAAAACTTCATCTGAAGGTTCGTAATCTTGTGTATAAAAAATGGAATTTTTAACATATTTTTTTCTTATGTTATATATATCTGATTTATTAAGATAATTAAAAGACACAGTAGGGTTGATTTTTAATTGCTTCACTCCCGTTAGTTCTTTTAAATTGTTATCAATTTTTTCGTATCTTGGTTTATTTTTATCAAAATCACTTACATAAGGGGTGTCTTTTTTAAATTGAGATGCAGGCTCAATTTTTATATAGACAAAAAATAGTATAAAAAATAAAAGTAAAAGTATATGTATTCTTTTCATTCTTCTCTTAATTGAAATTATATTTCAGTAATAGAAATTGATGTTACCCCTGAATTTCTTGCAGTGTCCATAAGTTTTACAACTGCGCCATGCTCTGAATTGCCGTTTGCTTCAATCATAAGCCCGTCAGTTAGTGTTTTTGAGCGTTCTTTGATTTCACCTGCAAGGTTATTTGGGGGAATTTGCACGCCGTCTATTATGTAATTATTATTTTCATCCACAACAATGGTTAAAATTTTACTTTCTTGTTCACTGTTGTCCTGTTGCTCTACAAACTCTGGAATTGCAAGTTTAAGCCCCTGTTGGTCAAGCATGGGTGCTATAACCATCATAATAATAAGCAAAACAAGAAAAATATCGGTTAAAGGTGTTATATTTATTTCATTAAATGTAGATCTTTTCATTGCGCCCCTTCTAAAAGTTTCTTTTGGTCTTTTTCGCTTATGGGTTCGCCCGCCACCACAAGTTTTTTATAACCTGCACTTTGTGCCGCTTGCATAATATCTAAAATATCAGAACTTTTTGCCTTTTTATCGGCTTTTACGATAACCTCTTTTGCTCCGTTAGTTTCAACAAGGGCTGTTAATTTTTCTTCAAGGTCATCATATGTAATTTTTTCGCTGTTTAAAAACAAATCACCGCTTTTGGTAAGTGCAATATTTGCGTTTAATTCTTCAATGCCTTTGCCTGATGAAATTTCCGGAATTTCAATATTGTTGTCAACGGATTGAAAACTGGGTGCTATAACCATCATAATAATAAGCAAAACAAGGAAAATATCAGTCAAGGGAGTGATATTAATTTCGTTAAATGTTTGCTTTTTATCGTTTTGGTCATGTGAAACTTTGATTGTCATAAAATCCTCTTAAATTGTCATTGAATCAGCGGTTTCTGCGGGTGTTTCTTCACTTGAGTCGATAAAGCTTAAGAACACAAGTTTGATGAGTTTGAAATCTGATTCAAACCTTGTAACAACGCTTTGGAAGTAGTTGTATAAAATAACGGCAACAATAGCAACTCCTAACCCGAATGCTGTTGCAACAAGAGCTGAAGCTATACCTGTAGCAACTTCGGCAGATTGATTACCTTTTGTGGCTAAGTCTTGGAATGTGTATAGAATTCTTACAACTGTGCCAAACAACCCTAAAAATGGAGCAACGCCGCCTATAGTACCTAATATGTTAAGGTGAGTTTCAAGTTTTCTTGTAGCAAGTGAGCTTGAAATATCGTATGCTCTTGAAAAGCCGTTTCTTTGTTCTGAATAAATTCTTAAAGCTTCTTCTGTCATTTCCGAAATTATTCCGCCAAGGTCATTTGATACTCTTTTTGCGGCACCTAAATTGTTTTTGCCAAGCGCTAATTGAAGGTTTTGAATAAAAGAGCCTATATCTCTTTTGTTTTTGTTGTAATAAACAAATTTTTCAATACCAACGGCAATAACCAAAATTGAGCAAATTAAAATTGGTGTCAATACCGGCCAGTCTAAAAGAAAAGATTTAAATAAAAGTTCCATTTTTATTCCCCTATTATGTTATTATCTCTGACTTGCACCCAAGACATTGTAGTCGAAGGTAAAATCTATATCAATGCTTGAGTCTTTATGTTCGGGCGGAAGTGGTCTGAACGGTGCAGACATTTGCACTGCTCTGATTGCGGCTTGGTCGTTTGCTTGAGAGCCTGATGACTTTGTAACTTTTATGGAAAGTAACTCTCCCCTTCTGCCTATTTTAAAGTACAGAACAACCCTTTTTGATTGTTCGGCTTTTGGCGGATGCCAATTTTGTTTAATTTTAGACTCCAACGCACGCATATATGGGCCCCATTGAGGAGTTTTTATAGCGTCAATTCCGGGAGCACCGTTTCTGTTTCCCGGGGACGGATTACCCATATTTCCAACTCCATTGCTACCACGGCTGCCTGCGCCTGATTTTGCGCCGTATGAGGAACCGTTTGAGCTTGCTGTTCTTGTGGTTGAAAATTGAGGTGCAGGCATACCTTTTGAACCTGAACCTGAGGCACTTCCTTTTGAGCCGCCGCCTGAAGCTGATGTTCCGCCAGATGTCGAAAAGCCTTTACCAACAGGTGCGCCTGTATTTGGAACAGCAATTTTAAAAGGGCTGGATGGCGCATTTGTAAGTTTTGGCATTTGAGGTCTTGGAGTTGAAGCGGACGGTTTTAACACAGGTCTTTGTGTCGGCGCAGAAGGTTTTGTGGGTCTTGATATACCCTTTTGAACTTCTTGTGCTTTTTGTACCTGTTGCTTTTGTGCCGGTTGCTTCTGTACAACAGCAGGTTGCTTTTGTGCCTGTTGCTTCATTTTGTTTGCAGGCTGTACAGTTGGAGTTTTTGTTTTATTTGGAGTTTGCGCAGGTGGACTTGGCATGGAAACTTTTCTGTTTGGATCATGGATACCCCCTGCACGTGAATTTTCGTTAGAACGATATTTTGTGTTTTTATTAATGGGCTCGACCTCATTTTGGGTTAAAACAAATTCAATATCCTTATCTTTCCATTCAGGCGGGTTTAGGGTAAGAAATTTAATCCCCAAAATTTCTATGCACGCATAAAAGATTCCAACAAGAACAAGATGAAGGAAAATTGCCCATATAACAAATTTTCCAAGACTGGTTTGTTCGTTTTTGAATAATGAAGGAAGCGCCTTTGCGCTTTCATATTCAAATGCTAATTGCTCTTTTATGTATTGTCTTCCGATTTTGATTACCATTTTTTCTCTTTTTTTTATCTTTTTTTCGATTTTATTTTAATTAATATTCTCTTATTTAGAAATTACCGAGGTGATTATATTAATATTCATATTTGTATTCGGTTGGTGCGGATAATGTTACTGGTTGAGTGAAATATATGTCAAGATAAGCACCAGCAGGAACCGTTACGTTATCTCCTTTGTTTGCAACCCCTTTTGCAATTCCAAGTCCGCCCCCAAGAGCAGTGCCATATATTGCCCCTTTTCCAACCGAGCCGCTTGAGAGTGCACCCATTGCCGTACCTAAGGCTGCACCTGCGCCGGCACCGATTGCCGCATTTTTAGCATAGTCTTTTGCGGCATCTTTTTTAGTTCCGCCTTTTAATACCCCCGTATTGTCGTTTGTTTTAAAAACGGCATTTATTGGAATATTGTACCCTTGAGGTGTGGAGATATTGTTAAACACAACTTGCACGCTGCCGTTTCTGTTTGCTATGCCTGCTTTTTTAGCACTTATTACCGTGCCGCTTACAACGCTTCCTTTTTGTGCAATGACTTTGTTGTTGTATGTAAAATCTTCAACTAAAGTGGCACTGATAGGAGAACCCACCGTTGATGTTTCCGAGCTCAAGGGAGAAGATACCATGACAGTTGCGGTTCTGCCCGCAGGAACATAGACCACATTTCCTTGAAGGGAGTTTTGATTTGGCATGTTTGAATAGGAAGCAGGTGTCGTGTAAGTATAATTTGTTGCGGAAAATGCTGCGTTCTGTACACTTAGAGCAACTAAAATTCCCAACATGACCATGCATGATTTTTTGTTCATTTTATACCTCCATTTTTCATTATACATAAAATTTAGACATGAAGAAAAAACTTAATATGGTGTAAAATCTTCATTTAAAATTATAAACATTGTTTCTGACGGCATTATGGTTATGTGTTGCCCAAATTCATAATCACCGCTTGGAACGTATTGAGCTATTGTTCCTGTAAAGTATTCTCCATCCCTTATATGGAGCGCCTTGTTGTATGAAAGCGGCGGGGTTAGGTTGCCGCCAATCTGTGTATCTCCTTTATATGAAATTTCCCCATTTATAGGGTATGTCGTGCCGTTTGGGAAGGTGACAGATTCGGTTTTAATTTTCATAGCAGCATTTATGCCTTTTGTGGGCATTTTGAGCATGTAAATTACGGCTTTAAATATGCTATTTTTTGGAATTATCTTGTCTTCTTCAATCCAAAGGTCTGAAGGGGTTACAAAATAACAAACATCCCCTTCCTCTTGCACCGAGGTGGATAAAGTTTTAACAGGATAAACCATTATGAATGATTTTTTGGGCAAATAAGTGCTTGCAAGGGCGGGAAAACCTTTGACCAGAAGTATAATTAAAAATAATAGAAAAAAATTTTTGAAGTTCTTTTTCATAATTTGAATTTTAAAGTATTTTTTCATTTTTTGCAAAAAGCCCTTTATTTTTTGTATAATTTTAATATGTTATATAACTTTTTAACGAAGAAAATTTTTATTTGTTCATTTGTTGTCTTGTTTTTTTTAATTTCAGGCGTAGTCTTTGTTTTGGAGATTACAAGAAATAAAATTTCTTCTGAAGAATTTATGCACAATCTTATTTATAAGCAGACGGGACTTAATTTTCAGGCGGAAGAACTTGAGGCTAATTATTCTTTTTTAAGCTTGAATATAAAGGCAAAAAATTTGAGTATATCTGAAGAAAATCAGGATGAGCCTTTTTTATATCTTAAGAATTCTTATTTAAAAATCAAACTTTTACCCCTTTTTGTAAGAAAAATTGCTTTGTCGGATTTTGTGGCTGATGATTTAAAATTGAGCTTAAATCGTGAAGCTGACGGCTCGTTTGACATTTTAAAATATTTCAATGGAAAAAAAAGTTTTTTTAAAACTGATTTAAATTCCATTAAAACAAGTATCCTATCTTATAAAATCAATATTTGCGACCATGTTTCAAAAAATCAGTTTTTACTTTCAGGTGCGCCGTTTTCTACTTTTGGACTTAACTTTAATGGAAAATTTGCGCTGTATACAAAAGGAGATTTCTTTGTTTTAAATGGTGATGTGATTAAATCTTCACCTTATTCAATTGATATTGATTTTTTAAAAACAAAAAATGGGTTTAATTTAAATAAACAAGATATTCTTATTTCTTCTTTTGACTTATCTTTTTTGAAAAATTATTTACCGAATTTTAATTTTAAAAATTTTAAAGCGACTCTCGATATTAAGTCCAACCCAATAGAGGATAATAATTTTGGCTTTATTTTATACGCAGATAAAGTTGATATTCTGTTTGATTATAAGGGTGAAAAAAATTCAATTAAGTCTGATAGGCCTATAGTTTTTTCTTTAGATTTTAATTTTTTAAATAAAAATCTCAATATTAAAAGAGGGGAACTTTGGTCTGACGGCGTTAAAATTCTTGTAGAGGGCAAAATTAAAAACATTTTAAAAATAAATAAAATTGAGCCTGAATTAAAAATTGATATCAAAAATACTTCCATAAATAAACTTGTTCAAATTTTGCCAGACACGGTCATTCCGCTTAGAGAACAATATATTAAAAATTTAAAAAAATATAATGCAAACGGTATTGCTGACGGGATTATTGCACTTAAATATAAAAATAAAGACGATTTTGATGTCAGGGGAAGAATTGATTTTTCTGATGTTTTTCTTGTAAAAAGACCGGAAAACGCCAAAACTTCTTTTGGGTATTGCGAATTTCTGGGAAGGGAAACTTTAATTAATGTACAGGCAAATGCTCCGCATGATGCTTTTATAACGGTTGTTGGCAAGTCTAAAATGCAGTTAAATCCTGTTGGTGAATTTGATATTAAATCTTATGGAAAAATTGATTTGGCCTTTGCACATGGGGTTTTAATGCCGCTAAAAGATATACTTGTCTTAAAAATGGGGCCCCTTCCTTATATGAAACTTAACGGCACAGGGGAAGTTGAACTTAAAACTAAAGGTACAAAACAAAAAGCCAATTTAAACGGGTATGTTATTTCAAATGACGCTGTGGTTTCTTTGCAAAATTTAAACACTATTTTGACAAACGGAAATGTAAAGGTTGAATTTAAAGGCTCCGATATTTTATTTAATGGCGCTTCGGGTGTCATAGAGGGGGCAAAAACCCAAATTGACGGTTCAGCAAATACGGAAGGCGACCTTGATATTAAGGTTAAGGTTTTTGATGTTGATGTAGTGCGTGCAATGAAAATTGCCCAAACCTCTAAAATTGTGACAGAACCGCTTGACGGCGCTGAATTTTTAAAAAGTTTTAAACCAAAAAGTGGAAATATTGATTTTAATTTAAATATATATGGAAATGTCCCGCCTGACGCTGTTTTTGGTCAGCAATCGGACGATGTTTTTGTAAAAGGGGATATTATATTTAAAGGAAACTCTTTTTTAATTGAACCAAAAATAAGAGCAGATAACATTGTTGGCACTTTAAAATTTGAAAATACAACAGAATTTGATTTGTCTGCCGACATTTTTTCTTCGCCCTTTAAGGTTAAAGGGAAAGTTTTTCAAAAAGGTGCTAAAAATAAGGTGTTGCGCAATGTTCCTTCTGTTGTTGAGATTAACTTTATTTCAGACGATGTTATGTCTTCTTCGGTTGGAAACTTTATTTTTGACAATATTCAGCTTTTTGTCCCTCAAAATAGAGCGTTTGCAAAGTTTCTTGCTTCAATTTTTAAATCTTATAACTTTAAACTTAAAACAAATATAACAGCTTCAGGATTGGTTAACCCCAAGGCGACCACTCTTGATTTGTCGGGGTTTGATTTTTCAGGGTTTGTTCAGGGTGTTAACGTAGCTGAATCAAATTTCAAATTTCAAGGCGGGAATATTACCCTAAAAGATAAAAATGCCAAATTTAACAACTTGAGAATAAACCTTGGCGGAATTGATTTTCTTCTTGACGGTGGAATTGACAGATTTGCTTCAAATAAACCCTTCAACAATTTAAATATAAAGTTTTTCAATTCTAAAACTCAGGCTTATTTTGATTTATTATCTAAATTTCTTGATAAAAAGAAAAAAGATGTGCTTTCTAATTATACTTCTTTTGCTGGGTATATAAACGGCAAAATCAAACTTTATGGCGATAAAATTGACGGCGAATTTGCTTCTTCTTCGCTTTCTTTCAAAGATAAAAAAACCTCCACCGTAGTCACTTTAAAAGACGGCAAAATTAAACTTAAAAACGATAAAACATTTATTAAAAACGTTAATCTTTTATATGGCACTATGCCTGTATACATTGACGGCTACATTCAAACTGACGGGAGAAAAAACCCTGAATTTAACATATTTTTGACTTCAAATTTAAATGAAAAAGTTTGTGATGAAATTTTAAACCCTCTTTTAAAATATCCGATTACTCCTGTTGGTGAAGTTATTTTGAAAACAAGACTTGTGGGGAATACGGATGCTTATACTCTTTATTTAAATTCCACTTTAAATGAGGGTGTGGATTTATCTTTTATGGGGCTTACTTTTGGAGATACAGATACAAAAAGAGAAATTTCTTCAAGGGTGAAGTTTTTTGGTGATAGCGCTGATGTAAACCTTAAATATTCAATTTTGGCAAAAAATTCAAACAAATTTTTAACTTCTGATATTTTGAAAATTACAGGCGGAATTAAACTTAAGCCTGATGATATCGTTTTTAACAATTTAAAAATTGTAACTCCAAACCCTGCTCCGGTAAGATTTTTAAATCCTCTTTTTAAACGCTCTTTGCTGAAGGGGGGCACGTTTACTTCAAACCTTACTTTGAGTGGCTCTTTAAATAATATTAAAGCAGATGGCACTCTTAATTTTGAAAAAGTTTTTCTCCCTGTTTATGATTCTGTAATTGAAAACATTAAAGTTACTCTAAACGATAAAGTTGGAAGCGCTTCTTTTACGCTTTTGCTTTATGATACGGTTGTGGATTTTGTTTTTGACTTTGAAAACAAACTTACCTTGCCTATTGTTATAAATAATGTTTATGTTCATTCAAAAGTTGTTTTGATTGACAATTTAATGAAGGGTTTTGCTTCATTTGCAGATTCTGCATCCAAAATTTCCAACACTCCTCATGCTGCCCAAACTCAGTCAGTTACCGTGCTTCCGTCTGATGTGCAAATTAAAAAAGGTGTAATTTTTGTAGATTCCATTCTTTTTAATGATGTAGAAGCAACAAATATGAAAATTTCTTTTTCTCATTCTTCCAAAGATTCATTTTTAAAGATTGATAATTCTTATCTTGGAATTGCAGGCGGGCTTTTTAGAGGGAATGGAACGTATAACTTTAATACAAAAGATATGAAAATTGACACTGAATTTATAAACTGTGACGCAAACGAATTAACAAAAGCTTTCTTTAATCTTTCAGGGGAAATTTATGGAAGTGCAAATGGCAAGTTCACTTTGTTTATGAAGGATTTTACACCTAATAACTATGTTGAAAAAATTACGGCAGATGCGAACTTTGAAATTTTGAAAGGAAAACTTCCAAAATTAGGGTCAATTGAATACCTTCTTCGGGCTTCCAATTTTATTAAAAGTGGAATTTTTGGCTTTACTTTAAATAACACATTGGAGCTTTTAAAACCTTATAAATACGGCGAATTTAACAAAATTACGGGAAATTTTAAAATCAGAAATGCAAAAATTGAAGATTTAAAAATTTATTCTCAAGGGGACAACCTTTCAACTTATACAAGCGGCTCTTATGATATTTTAGCAGGTATATGTGAAATTGAAATTTTGGGAAAACTTTCGAAGAAAATCTCTAATCTCCTTGGCTCTGTTGGAAACGCTTCTGTGGCTTCGTTATTAAATTTTGTTACAAAAAATAAAATGAATGATATTATGAAAAGCGAACTTGTAAAAAATATAAATAAGATTCCGCTTATGGGCTTGAGCAGCGATGAATACAGGCTTTTTAATGTTAAACTTCAAGGTGAACCTTCAAAAACAGATGCAGTTAAATCCTTCACTTGGCTTAATTAATGTTAAAAAGTTGCATGCGAGCTTTTATTCTTGATAAAATTGTATTCATAAAAATGAGGATAGAGTTTTTGAAAAAAGCATTTTTACTTGTGGGGATTTTAATTTCAAGTCTTTTGTGTACGGCTTGTATAAATAATTTTGCCATTCAAGAGTTAAATCAAATTGGCATGAAATATTTAGAAAAAGGGGATTATGACAACGCAATCTCAAGGTTTAAATCAAGTATTGACTTAGATGAAAATGTTTTTGAAACAAGATATAACCTTGGCGTTGCATATGTTTCAAAAGAAGATTATGAAGATGCAATAGAACAGCTTGAGCTTGCTCTTCAAATTAAACCCGATTCTAAAGAAGCTTGTTATTCTCTTGCGGTTGCTCTTGAAGGATTGGGCATGGCAATTGATGAGGATAAGGAAGATGATACCCCTTTAACAAAAAAAGAGGTTGAAGAAGCTCTCAGTTTTGTTCAACGTGCTGTTGAAGTTTATGAAAAATATATTTCTTTTGGTGTTGAACCTTCGGAAAATGAAAAAGTCCTTCATCATATCGAAAAATTAAATCAATATATTGAAGATAAAAAAACAGAATATAAAATTTCAAAGATTGAAAATGGCGATAAAGAATGATTTTAACCCCGCCTTGTGTGAATTATTTTAATATTTTTGGCTTAAAAATTTATTTTTATTCGCTTTGTATTTTTTTTGCAGTTCTTGTTTCTTTTTTTGCTATGCTCTTTTTTGCAAAAACATATAAAACTAAAATTCAAACCCCCGTTTTATTTGATATAACTCCCCTTCTTGTTATTTTTTCCATTCTTGGAGCAAGAGTTTATTATGTTCTTCTTTCGTATGAATATTTCCTTTATCACCCCGCTTCAATTTTTATGATTTGGCAGGGTGGAATTGCAATCCATGGTGCAATTATAGGGGGCATAATTTTTGGTGCTCTGTATTTAAAACTTAAAAAACTACCTTTCTTTGATTATGCAGATATTTTTACTCTTGTTCTTCCTTTGGGTCAAGCGATTGGAAGGTGGGGAAACTTTTTTAATTCAGAGGCTTTTGGGCTTCCTTCTTATTCTTTTTTTAAACTTTTTGTTTCTCCTATTTTTCGTCCTTTGGAATATTTAAATTATTCATATTTTCACCCAACTTTTTTATATGAATCTTTTTTCGATATTTTAATTTTTCTTATTTTAATTTTTGTATATAAGAAAACCGCTGAAAAATTCAGCGGTATAACTTTTTTTGTTTATATTCTTTTGTATTCCCTTGTAAGATTTTTTCTTGAATTTGTGAGAATAGATTCTGTTTTTTATCTTTTTGGTATACCGTTTCCTGCTTTTATTTCATTTTTTGGTGTTTTAATAGGTATAATCGGTATATTTATAAGAATTAAACGATAAGCGAATTTCCTGTCATTTCACTTGGTTTATCAATTCCCATAAGCTTCAAAACTGTTGGCGCTATGTCGCAAAGGGCACCTGCTTTTAAATTGTGTTTTTCTTTATCAACAACGATAAAAGGCACAATGTTTGTTGTGTGGGCAGTTTGAGGTGCTTTTGTTTCTTCGTTATACATCCACTCTGCATTGCCGTGGTCTGCTGTTATAATCATTTTTACGTTGTTTTCAAGTGCTTTTTTTGCAATTTTGCCGACACACTCATCAACCGCTTCACATGCCTTAATTGCAGCGTCCATAACTCCAGTATGACCTACCATATCAGGGTTTGCAAAGTTAACAAGAATAAAGCCATATTCTTTGTTATCAAGTGCCTCTAAAACATTTTCGCATACTTCATATGCGCTCATTTCAGGTTTAAGGTCATATGTCGCAACTTTTGGAGATGCAACAAGTTTCCTTGTTTCGAGTTTGTTTGGTTCTTCAACTCCACCGTTAAAGAAGAAAGTTATGTGTGCATATTTTTCTGTTTCTGCTGTTCTGAATTGTTTTATGTTGTTATTGTCCAAAACATTTCCTAAAATATTTTTCAAAACTTGAGGTTTAAATGCAACAGGTAAGTTGAGCGTTTCATCGTATTGTGTCATACAAACATAATATAAATTATTTAAAGTTTTTTTACGCTCAAATCCATCAAAATCTTTAATTGCAACGGCTCTTGTGATTTCTCTTGCTCTATCGGGTCTATAGTTGAAGAAAACAACAGCATCGTTATCTGAAATTCTTTTCCCGCCAATTACAATAGGTTCCACAAATTCGTCTGTTATTTCTTTTTCATAAGAAGCTTCAACTCCACAGAGCGCATCTTGTGCTTTGTTTCCTTCGCCTAAAACAAGGGCATTGTAGGCTTTTTCAATTCTCTCCCACCTTTTATCTCTGTCCATTGCCCAATATCTTCCGATTACGCTTGCAATTTTTGGAAGATTATATTTTTTAAGAACATCTTCTATTTCGCTTAAAAAAGTTTTTGCGCTTTTTGGCGGGGTGTCTCTACCGTCTAAAAATGCATGAACATAAACATCCTTAAGTCCGTTTTCTGCAGCCATTTTTATCATAGCTTCAAGGTGTTTCATTGAAGAATGTACACCGCCTGAAGACACAAGCCCATAAATGTGAAGTGAAGAATTGTTTTTCTTTGCATGATTAATTGCGGCTAAAAGTTCTTCGTTCTTGAAAAATCCACCTTCGTCAATTTCTTTATTTATTCTTGTTAATTCTTGGTATACAATTCTTCCTGCGCCAATATTTAAGTGTCCGACTTCTGAATTTCCCATTTGTCCTTCCGGAAGCCCAACATTAAGTCCGTCTGCATGAAGGGTGGTATTTGACATTGTTTTTAAAAAGTTATCGTAATTTGGGGTGTTAGCTTGATATACGGCATTATATTTTGTGTCTTTTGATATGCCCCATCCGTCAAGTATGCAAAGTAAAACTCTTTGTGTCATTTGTTTTTCTCCATTAAATTTCTTCTTTTGAAAATATAACACAAAAATGTTAGAATTTTTTTATGCGTAATTTTTTTTCAAAAGCTAAAATTTTTTTCTACACTGTTATTTTAAAGAAAAAATATTATAGAAAGGGCGCCTGTAAGGGCTGTGGCAGGTGTTGTGAGAATATTTACGTGAACCATGGGAAAAAAGGTTTTATAAAAACGGAAGAAGAATTTAACAGGCTTAAATTTTTCCATTCTTTCTATAGAGGGCTTGAGATTATCGGAGAAGATGAATTTGGTCTTTTGTTTAAGTGTTCTCATTTAGATGAAAAAACAAGAAGGTGCAAAATCCACTTTTTTAGACCTTTAATTTGCAGAAAATATCCTATGGAAGAAATTTTTAAAATGGGTGGAATGCTGTCCCCTGATTGTGGATATAAGCTTGTTCCGATTGAAAAATTTTCAGATATTTTATCTAAGATTACAAAATAGCGTTACTTGTGGTATTATTTTTTTATGATTAAATCTAAAAAATTCCTTCAAAATATTGTGCCATATTCTATTGATGCGCATTATCAAAATTATAAATATAAACTTGATTCAAACGAAAACCCTTATGGTGCAAGTCCTGCTGTGATTGGCGCAATAAGGAATTTTGACCCTGCAAAAGTTTCAACATACCCGGCATATGGTGCTTTGATTGAAAAACTTGCCACTTTTTGGGGGGCAGAGCCTGTTAATTTTGTTTTAACAAATGGGTGTGATGAAGCAATTAGTGTTGTTTTGAACACTTTCCTTAAAGAAGGTGACAAAGTTTTATCTTACGGCCCGACATTTTCCATGCCAAAACTTTATACAGAGTGCCTTGGTGGAAAATTTATTGAAATAGACTACTGTGAAAAATTTGCATTTAATTATGACAAATTTGTTCAAAATATTCAGGATGATGTGAAAATTTTATATTTAACATCTCCTAACAATCCAACAGGGGAAATTATCTCTCTTGATATTGTCCAAAAGCTTTTAAATTCCAATAAAGATAAGCTTGTTGTTTTGGATTGCACTTATTTTAATTATTCAAATGTTGTTCAAAAGGAATATTTTGAGCTTGTGCGCAAGTTTGACAACCTTATAGTTGTAAAGTCTTTTTCTAAAGATTATGCGCTTGCAGGGCTTCGATTGGGGTATATTTTTTCAAATTCGCAAATTATAAATGAAACCAAAAAAGTTATATCCCCGTATTCTGTTAATGCAGTTGCCTTGTTTGCAGGAATTGAGGCGCTTTGCGATAGAGTTTATTTAAGGGGCGTTGTTGATAAAATTAATTCTTCTAAGAAAAAATTTATAAATGCACTAGAGGAATTTGGGTATAAAGTTTATTCAACAGAAGCAAACTTTGTTCTTGTTGATTGTGGCAATTATGCCGATTTTCTCTATCAAAAACTTTTAAATAATGGGGTTAAAGTTAAATATTTTAAAAACATTCCTGCCCTAAAAAATACATTTAGAGTAACTGTGCCAAAACTAGAGGATGTTGATTTTATAATTGAACTTTTTAAACCCCGCAGACTTTTTGTGTTTGATATGGACGGAGTTATTTTTGATGTGTCCAATTCTTATAGAGAGGCTATAAAAAAGACTGTTTTTTATTACACAAAGAGGGAAATTCAAGATACAGAAATTCAAAATGTAAAAAATATGGGCGGAATGTCGAACGATTGGGATGTTTCCTATTATTTGATTAATCAGGCAGGGTTTTCCCCCGATTATAATGAAATGGTAGATGTGTTCCAAGATTTTTTCTTTATTAAAGGCAGGGATAATGCAGGGCTTATTGATAGAGAAGTTTGTGTTTTAAATGAAGAATTTTTTGAAAAATTGACTAAACACGCAGATTGCGCCCTATTTACAGCAAGGCCAAGGGATGAAGCTTTTTATTCTCTTAAAAAAGATAAGCTTGAAAAATATTTTTCATATTGCGTGTGCAACGAAGATTTAGAAGGGCATCACAAACCAAGTCCGTTTGGTTTGAATAAAATTAAAGCTTCTTGTTGTTATGTCGACATATGTTATTTTGGCGATACCGTGGATGATATAAAAGCAGGCGTGGACGCTAATGTGGCTGTTTATGGTATCATTCCGCCAAATGCTAAAGCCGTGGATGAGACGGTTACAAAATTAAAAGAATTTGGCGCAAATGGAGTTATAACTTCTTCAAAAGGCATTTTGGAACTTATTAGTGAGGGCGTTTATGCGAACGATTGAAAAGACAAGAAACACAAAGGAAACTCAGATATATTTAAAATTTAACCCTAAAGGAAGTGGAAAGTATGATATATCTTCAGGCATGAAGTTTTTTGACCATATGCTGGAACAGTTTACATTTCATGGTAATTTTGACCTTGAGCTTAAGGTTAATTCTTTAGATAAAGATAATCACCACATAGTTGAAGATGTTGGAATTGCCCTTGGCAGCGCCTTTTTAGAATCTCTTGAAGATAAAAAAGGTATAAAACGCTATGCCTCTTTTATTTTGCCTATGGATGAAGCGCTTGTTATGAGCGCTGTGGATGTTTCAGGTAGAGCTTTTGCAAAGACAGATTTTAATATTAAAGATGAAAAGACTTCTGATTTTGAAACGGTTTTACTTCCTCATTTTTATCATTCTTTTGCGCAAAATGCGGTTATTACCTTGCATATGAAGCAGCTTGAAGGAACTGACACTCATCATATTATAGAGTGCTCTTTTAAATCTTTTGCAAGGGCGCTTCGCTTGGCGCTTGAGGTTGATGAGGATAAAAAAGATGAAATCCCTTCAACTAAAGGAATTTTGTAAAAATATACTTGATAAAATTTTATGTTTTTGAAATAATTTATTTATAAAGTTAATAAATGAAATGGCAAGGTAGCTCAGCTGGTGAGAGCGCACGGCTCATACCCGTGAGGTCGAGAGTTCGAATCTCTCCCTTGCTATTTTTTATTGTTTTGGCGCATTGAGCGCCACTTACGTGTACAATTCAAAAATAAATTATATTTTAAAAGATAAATTTATTTATACAAATATCAAAAATGGACTTTCAAAAATAACCAATATAACTGAATTGCAAATGATGAAATAATGGAGAGTAAAATGATACCTGTTTTTTTGGCAAGTGATGAAAAATTTGCAAAATATATGGCAGTTACAATTGAATCTATAGTTTCTGGAACAGAAGAAGCAATAGAATTTTATGTTCTTGATGGAGGGATAACAAAATCTAGCAAAAAAAGAATTACTCAAATGCTAGAAAATTCATTACATAAAATAGAATTTTTAAATATTGATATGAAATATTTTAAAAATTTCCCAGTGAAAAGACACTTTTCTATAAATGCCTATTTTAGGTATTTAATCCCGGTTTTAAAACCTGAATTTAAAAAAGTTTTGTATGTTGATACAGATATGATTGTAAATGGTAATATTAAAGAAATTTATGATATCGAAATGCAAAATTATGGCATATCAGCTGTACCATATTTAGATGAATTTTATAATAAAGGAATGTATCTTGATTATAAGAAAGATTTTGACATTCCACAAGAACATTTATATTTTAATTCAGGATTATTGTTGATTAACTGTGATTATTGGCGAAAAAATAAAATTGTTGACTTATTGTTTAAAAAAACTGATGAACTAAAAGAAAAACTACAAGCCCCAGACCAAGATATCCTAAACATTTTATTTATTAATAATTATAAAAAATTGGATGATAAGTATAATATTGTTGTTGATTTGACATGTGATTATATTGATATTTTTCAATATATCTCTCAAATAAAAGGTTGTTTTGTATTGCATTACACTGGGGGGCGTAAAATGCGACCTTGGATGAATAAAAATGTACCATTTGATCATTTATTTTGGTCATATGCCATTAATACACCATTTTATAGTGATTTAAATTTTGAATTAATCGAAAATATGATATTTCAACAAAATACTTTATTATCAACAAACAAATTGGAGCAAAAAGATTCCGTTTATAAAATATTGTTATTTGGTTTTATACCGTTATTGAAGTTAATAAAAAAGAATAAAAAGATATACATAAAACTTTTCAACTGTATTCCATTATTAAGTATAAAGGAGAAAAAATAATAGTAAAAGTTTTAGTAATTGTTCCTGTTTATAATGTAGAGCAATATATGGATAAATGTTTAAATTCATTAATTAATCAAACATTAAGTGATATTGAAATAATACTGGTAGATGATGGAAGTACAGACAATTCAGGCAAAAAATGTGATGATTATGCACTTAATGATAAACGAATAAAGGTTATTCATCAAAAAAACCAAGGATTAAGTGCTGCAAGACAAACTGGACTAAGTGTTTGTAATGGTGAATATATTGCATATATTGATTCAGATGATTTTGTGAATGAAGATTATTTGAAAAATTTATATAATTTTGGAAAAGACAATGATGCTGATATTGTAATTGCTCAAATCAAATTTTATGATGAAAATAATATTTCTGATGCTGGTGTTTTTTTAGGAGAACAAATATACACCGAATTGAATCAAAAGTTATCTATTCTTCGTAATGATAAAGATAAATGTTGGACAAGTGTTGTAAATAAAATATTTAGTAAAAATTTAATAAATACTATGGAAAATCATAAAAATCCTCCAAACCTAAATGTAGGTGAAGATTGTTTATGGGTGATTAAAGCTGCATTTTTTGCAAATAAAATTGGAACTGTAGATAATAGCACGTACTTTTATAGATATAATCCGACTTCTTTAACTCATATTGTAAATGACAAAATGTTCAAGGACAAAGATATAACTACAAAAGAAATTATAAAATTTATGAATGAGTATAAATTTGACAAAACATCAGTCGAAACAGTAATTGATAACTGCATTTGGCATAATTTATTTGATAAGTCAAAAACATTAGATTATTTAAAGTTGAGTATTTATTCCAAGTATTATGAAAAGTCAATATTTAATTTGAAATATTTGGGGAAAATTTTAAAATATAATATTCAATTTTTTAAATACAAATTAACTTTTAATAAAAATCGTAAGAAATATAAAGAAAAATACTTAATTTTAAAAAATCAATTAAAAAATTTTTATGAATAGAAGGAGAATATAGTGGAAATTAATAATGAAATTCCCAAAATTATACATTATGTGTGGGTAGGAAATAATAAAAAAGATAAAAAAACAATTGAATGTATAAAATCTTGGAAAAAATATTGTCATGACTATGAATTTATGGAATGGGGAAATAATATTTTAAAAGAAATTGATAATCAATACGTAAAAGAAGCATATCAAAATAAAATGTATGCATTTGTATCAGATTATATCAGACTATATGTATTAAAAAAATATGGAGGTATATACCTAGATACAGATGTTGAGATTACGAGCCCCATTGATAATTTTTTAAACAATAAATTCTTTTTATGTCAAGAAATATATAACAATAAAATTAATATAAATACCGCATTTATAGGTGCAGTCCCAAATAATAATATAATATGCGATTTATTAGATACATATAAAGATTCTTCATTTATTAAAGCAGATGGAAGTTTAGAGACATCACCTAATCCGCAAAGATTTTTAAATTATTTTGAAGAACGATACGGTATAACATTAACAGATGGCAAAAATTGTATAAATTTAAGCAATGATGGCATAATTTATCCATATTGTTATTTTTGCCAACCTGAAGAAAATAAAGTAAATTATGCTATTCATCATTTTGCTGGAAGTTGGTTAAAAGAACGATATACACTACTACAAAAAATATTTTCAATTAAAAATACTAAAAACAAATCACATAAAGTCATTACTATTTTTGGTTTAAAAATAAAAAAAAGAATTAAGATTCCAAAATAATTCATTATTGTTGGTTTGGCAATAGTAAAAAATAATTTAATTAAATCTTGTATGAAAAGTTGGAAGAAATATCTTCCAAATTATAAAATAATAGAATGGAATGATAAAAATCTTAAAAATTGTAATAATGCATACGTTCAAGAAGCATACAAAGCTGGTAAATATGCATTCGTTTCAGATTATTTTAGACTTTATGCACTATATAAATATGGTGGAGTATATTTAGATACAGACAATGAAGTATTTAAATCATTTGATGAGTTTTTAAATTTAGATTTTTTTACAGGATATGAGAATTGGGAAGGAGAATATTTCCCTTTTACTGCTGTTGTTGGAGCCAAAAAAGGGATTAAAATTATAAAAGATTTGCTTGATGAATATAATGACTTACATTTTATAAATCCCGATGGTAGTTATAATATGTACACGAATACTCGCAGGGTATCAAATTATTTTGAAAGAACATACCATTTTTATCCGCCACATGATGGGACAAAGCCAAAAATACTTGAAGATAAATGCATAATCTATCCATCAAATATTTTTTGTAATTATGAAGAAAATGTGTCTTATGCAGTGCATCATTTTAGCGGGTCTTGGTTACCTGAAAAAACAAATAATAAATCAAGCATAAGTAAATTTTCATTAAAAAATATTTTTTCTGTATACAACAGAGAAAGTCACAAAGTTTGGAATATCTTTGGAATTAAAATAAAGTTTAAAAATTATAAAAAATTATATAAGCAACTAGATATAGAACTTATTGAAACAAAAAACAAGTTAAATAATACTAAAAAACAATTGGAATATTTAAAAGAACACTCCGACATTACAAAATTAAAACCTGCAACAGGTGAATTGAGAGAACAACAATTAAAATTGGTAGAATTTGCTAAAGATTTTTTTGAGGAGATAAAAGAACTTGATATCAAACCATTTTTAATTGCAGGAAACCTTATAGGGCATGTCCGACATAATGGATTTGTTCCATGGGATGATGATATTGATTTTGGTTTAATAAGGGCAGATTATAATAAATTAATAGATTTTTGTATAAAAAATTTGAATGTGGAAATATTTGACAATTCAATTTACGAGTATAAAGAAAAACAATTTAAAAAGTATTTATGTGAGAAATATCCAAATGAATTTGTTTTAACAATTTGGCACGATCAGCTACAAGTTTTTAAAGGTACAGATTCAGGAGATTTCAATTATTTAGATTTCTTCGCCTTTGATTATTATGATGATAATTATTCATTTGATGAATACAAAATTTATTTAAATGAAATTAAAAAGAAGAAAAAGAAAAAACATACCTATAACCATAACAATCCCAATCGCAATCATGCCCCTGCATTTCTGTAGATTGTTTGCAAAATAACATGTTGTCATATTTTAATTTTGGCATTTTTCAGGCAGCTTTATTTTTATATAGGTATTATAATTTCCTCATTTATAAACAAAATCAGAACAAGGGTTGATAAGACAAGTATTCCGCAGGCATGCGTATACGGCTTTAAAATGAAACCTGTTCTTAGCGAAGATGCGTTTGAAAGAAAAACCTCTTCAACTTCTTTGCCAAAGCTCGAAATCACAGAAGGTACTTGCACGTTTTATTTCAACAAACTCAAAATATGACGGTTTTATGGGCTGGCGGAATCATCCTGAGATGGTTGAAAAAGCTGGCGACAAATATAAATTTGCAGTGCCGCCGGTTTTGAAAATAAATGTCAAAAAAGGCGCTAAATTGCTTGATTGTAACATAAAGAGTGGTAAAGATTTTGTCAAAATGCGTAGTGAAGTTGTGCTTCCGCCGTCTAAAGCGAGAGCTGACAATATAGATAACGACTTGGGAATTATTGAACTTACGGTAACAGATTCAATGCAATAAAAAATGCTCCCTTTTGTTTAAAGAGAGCATTTTTGTTTATTTTGTTATGTTTACTTTTTGTCTTTTCCAAGAAGAATTTCAAGTCCGGCTTGGAAGCCAACACCTGTTCTTCCTGCGTTTCTAAATACGGCTTGAGCATAACCGGAAACTCTGTCTGTCATTTTTTTTGTTACACCTATACCATATTGGATATAGCCTCTATCCATTGCAACTCTCGGCAAGTAAACATTTCCTGCTCTGCCGCCAAGTGATTGGTTAACATTATACATATATTGAACTGTCAAATATGTGCTGAATGTTTCTTTTTCCCAAATCAAATTAACTCCGGGAGCAATGTTGATACCATGGAGCATACCTGACATCATACCCATTTGACCGAAGTCTGTGTGCCAGTTTTCTTTTCCGAAGAAGTTATATGCAGCCATTAAGTTTGGTTGAATAACAACATCTTTGTGTATTCTCCAGTTATATGCAGTTTTAACTGAACCGCCTGCAAAATATCCTAATGAATTTTCGCTTGAGTAGTTCTTAACTGTCATGTGGTTGTTATAGATGCCTGCATAGCCTAAAGCACCGATTAAGAAGTTGCCTTTATACCATGTTCCCATCAAACCTAATTGTCCGCCGTTTTGATAAGCGCTTACTCTGTTGAAGTATTGATGAGCTCCGTTGTATCCGATGTATGCAGTTGGCATGAACTTCCAACCGTTTTTAAGTTCTTTTAAGCCAAAGTCAGCACCGATTAATGAACCATATCCGTTGTTGCCAACATCCAAACCATGGCTCATATTCAAGTGTTCAAAATTACCATATGATTTGAACCATAAGCCGCCGTCTTTTCTTGAATATTGATATGGAGCATATAAATCACCTGCGCCTGCATATCTGTTTGCCATCATTGCTTTGCTCATACCGCCGTCTTCATCTTTGAAGCTTGGTAATGTCATTGAATGAGTAAATAACATATCATCAATTGCAAGTTGGTTTTGATATTGTGCAAGTTTTGTTACTTGGCCTCTGAATACCTGCGGGTTATAGTCTGCAAGTTCTAATTTGAATGTGCCGCCGCCTGCATGAGATACTCTATAATTACCTATCGGAGTAAATACTTTTTTGTTTGTTGCGGTGAAGTTAATTGTGTCCCCGGGGTTAATTGTTCCTGTAAACATATTTGTAAAGTATATTTCTCTGTCTATCGGAGCATCTTTACCCATTAAGTTTCCGTTTAACTTCCAATCGGAAATGTTAACTGTACCATTCAATGAAGCGTTTCCTGCACTTATTACGGTCGAAGAATTGCCGTATGAATCATATTTTTTATTTGTATTTGATCTTGCGTACAAGTCAGCGGTGAAGTCGCCTTGAGTATCTGTAGCAGAACCTACAACAAGGTTGTTCATTCCGTAGTGATCATATCCGCCGTTTATTACTTGAACCAAACCTGAGTTTTGCAATGTGTTAACATTGAATGCTCCGCTTTCAGCGATATATGCTGATGTATCATTAACGTTCATATTACCGCCTGAAATCTTAGCTGCATTTGCCATTGACATTGTAGAATTGTCTAATAGCAAGTTGCCGCCTGTTTGAGCGTAATATGGTTTAGTTCCGCCAGCTGTTGTTGAAGTGTCACCAGTTGCAACTGATATATCTTTTATTGTTACATCGCCTGCAGCAAGTGTAATGTCGCCACTGTATGTATCATTTGTATTAACAACAACCGAAGTTGGCGCTGTTGGAGCAGCAGAGTTGTCAACATTTAATACGCTTCCTGAAGCAACTGAAAGAATTGCGGTTTCTATAATGTTACCGGCTTTTAAGTTAGCTGTTGCGGTTTCTGTAGAGCTGCCAACGTTAACTGTACCGCCGATATTAGGGTTAGTACCTTGAATATCGAGGTTAACAACATCAGCAACGCTTGTACCTTTAATGTTAATTGTACCCATAATGTCGCCCGCTTGATATCCGACAACAATATCGGATTTTGTGAGGTTCATTGTTGCGCCTGTATTTATAACATTATCGGCATTTGTTTTTGCTTGTGATGCAGCGCCCGTGCTGTTGTATGTGCCTGCGTTGGTAAATGCCGCATTGTTTGTTGAATTTTGAACATTGACTGTGTCTGTATTGTTGAAGTTTCCATTGTTATTTAATGCAGTTTCAATGGTCATTGTTTTGTCGTTGGTAAATCCTGTATTGCTTGCTGCAATAGTGAAGTTACCTTGAGTAATTGTTCCTGCGTTTGAACCGTTATTAACGTTTATTGTTCCTTCGCCTTCCGTGCCGCCGTTACCAATGGTTCCTGTATCGGCGTTTGTGAAGGTTCCTGTTGAATTAATTGTTCCGTTATTTGCCAATGTTTTGTTGTTTGTGTAGTTAACAGAATCAATTGTTCCGCCAGCTTTATTTGTCATTGATGTGTTATTTGTAACGCTTGTTGCAACAATCGAAGCTCCTCCGTTATTTACAAATGCTGTACCGTTGTTGGTAATTGTTGTAACAGGGTTAGCGGCAGTACCTGTTTTACCGCTGTTTGTATATGTGCCGCCTGATTTGTTGTCGATTGTTGTTGCAAGAACGGTACCTGTTAAATTATTTGTAAAATCTGCGAAGTTATTTAATGTTGTAACAGGAGTTGTTGTTGAACCGACTGAACCGTCATTTGTGAATGAACCTGTGTTGTTGTTAATTGTTGTTGCAATCAACGAACTTGTAGCTCCGTCATTTTTATAAGTTCCGTCATTTTCAACTATGGTTGCAGTTATGATGTTTTTGTTTGTCGTTGAATTATTGTTATCCAATGTTCCCGCAAATACTTCACCTGCTGTATCATTTGTAAATGTACCGTCGTTTTGAACAGTTGTAACAGGGCTTGAGCTTGAACCTATGTCACCTTCGTTTGTAGTGGTTGCACCTGCGTCATTTTTAAACGTCGTGCCGTAAATTTTACCTGTTGTGTCATTGGTGAAAGTTCCGCCCGTAATTTCGGTTAAGGTTTGTGTGATTGTGCCTGCGTTGTAACTTCCTGTACCTGCAATCTTAACTGTACCGCCTGCGGTTGTTTCTTGGTTAATTGTGCCGTCATTTTCAAACTTAGCAGCTGTAATTGTTGTATCGTTTGTAACGGTCGCGCTTGATGCGATATCAAGTAAGGTTTTTGCTGTTATATCAGCATTATTATTAAATGCGCCTGTGATAGCAATTATTCCTTGAGTGATTGTTCTGTCTGACGTTCCGTTAACAACATTTAATGTACCATTATCACCTGTAACGGTTGCTTGGTTTGTGAATGTTCCAGTTGAGGTCATTGTGCCTGTATTGTCAAACGTTCCGCCTTGCAATGTAATGTCTTTTTGGGTTGTATTGCCTGAAGCAGAACCACCAGCAGTAACTTCTAATACACCGTTTCCGCTTGCATCTGAAACCGTTCCAGCGTTTGTAAATGTTTGAGCAAGTATTTTTGCTGAGTTATCAAGTGAAGCGCCTGATTCAACGGTGAATGATGTTGTTGCTGTCATATTAGCATCGTTATCAAATGAACCGCCTGCAAAATCAAGAACTGCTTGTGTAATTGCTGCATTTGAAGAACCGCCTGCTTGAGCAATTATTGTACCTTTGCCTGCTGTGTCTGTTGTGATAACACCAGTGTTTGTAAATGCACCGCCTGAGGTAATTGTTGCTGTGTTATCCAATGCAGCGCCGTTTTTGAATGTACCTGTGGTTGTAATATTTGAATTGTTATCAAATGCGCCACCTGTCAATTCAACGGTTGCTTGTGTAATAACGCCATCAGATGAGCCGCCGTTTTGCGCAGTTAATGTGCCTGTGCCTGCGGCGTCTGTAACTGTTGTATGGTTTATAAATGTGCCTGTTGTAGTCATTGTGCTGCCATTGTCAATTGCAGCGCCGTTATTTAAGGTAATATCTTTTTGGGAGATTGCACCTGTTGAATAACCGCCGTTATTAACAACTAAATTACCGCCGCCAGTTACTGAACCATCGTTGCTTAAAGCTCCTGCTGTTATTGTAGTTCCTGCAGCATTAGCAATTGCGCCATCGTCAGTAATTGTTAAGCTGTTTGCAGCTGTAAGGTTAGCGCCCATTGTAAATGTACCGTCATCAACCTTAACATCCTTTTGCATAATTGTACCAAGCGCTGTGCTTGTGGTTGTTCCGATAAGATTTAATGTGCCTTTTGAACCGTCATTTGCATTATCTTTTATAGCATTTGAGATTGTTCCGCCTGTAAGTTCTAATGTACCTGCGTTTGTAACTGCAGCGTTTAAGCCTGAGTCTGAACCGTTAAAGCCTGCAGTTGTAAATGTTGCACCTGATGCAACGTTAATTGCACTTGAAATTAAACCAACGTTTGAAGAAGCGCCTGCAACGCCGATAGTATCTGTACCTGTGATTGTGCCTGCGTTTGTTAAGATGACGTCTGTAATTGAGCTTCCTGTTGTGTTAAATTGACCGCCTGAGATATTCAATGAACCGCCGGTTGCAGTAATTATGCCATTTGTTAAGGCATCTGTTGAACCGTCATATCCTGAAACATCAAGTGTTCCGCCTGTCATTGTAACAGTATCGCCCTGTTCTTTGTTCCAAGTTCCCGTTGTTGTCGATAAATCAGAGTTTGTAACGGTCATTTGCGGAGTTGTGCCGCCGTTTGCAACACCTGAGACCCCTGTTGTTCCGTCAATTGTGTAATCTGTTGCGCTTGCAACAGCAGGTATTAACAATGTTGATGCCGCTATTGCACTTGCCAACACTTTTTTCACATTTTTTGTTACCTTAGGTTTTTTCTTAGTCATCTCTTAATCCTTATCCAGTTGTTATCTGTAATTCCGTATATTAATATGTTAAATAAATTATATATCCTACAAGCCTAGCATATTCGGGTAGTACGGTGAAGTAAAAAAATACATGTGTTAATATATTTTTACAAAATTTTGTTAAATAAAAAGCTCTGAAATTATTCAGAGCTTTTTTAAATGTTTTAGTAAACTATTTTGCCGCTTTATTTGTTTCTTTTGGTTTTGGCACAAGCATAGAAACGACAGGATATCTTCTTGCGATGATTTCTTTATCTCCGTCGCATACAACAATTGTTACATCGGAAACGCTGTAATCCATCATAACTTTTAAATCATTCGCAATAGCATTAAATACCGCATTTGTGCTTGCAATGTTCACGGTTATTTCGCCGATTTTGGCTTCTTTTCCGTTGTTTCCTCTTAATTTTATGGATAATTTATTATAACTAGACATGCAAAATAATAATGTCTGACACACAAAATAATAAATTTTAAATTTAACTCTTTTTAAGGGAAATTTTTATTATTTTGAATGTCTATGATTTATTAAATTGCATATATTTTATTTGTAAATCTTCTTCAATACTTGATAATCTTATTTTATACAGCTTTCCACCTTTGCCGTTTTCAATTTTAGTTTCATAATTTGAATTTTTACTGTTAAAACTTAACCTGATTGCTCGCTTTGAAATTCCTTTCAGGTTTGCTAAAGTTTCAACATCTATCCACGTTTCTGTGGTATTAAATTTTTTGAGCATATCTTTCATACTTCCATCTATCGCTCTAAAGTTATTAAATTGGAAGTCAGTTTGGGGGAAATGTGTCAGAAGTTGTCGAATAAAAATGTAATTATTCAATCAGAAAATATTACATTTTTTCATTTTATAATTACATTTATGATTACATTTTTAAATTACATTGAATTAATTTTTATTCAAAAATGTAATCGTTATTTCTAACATTTCATCCAGAAAACATTTTAAACAAAAAAACACTCTTTAACCTTATTTTAAAAGAGTTTTAAACGGTTTTTAAAAATTTTCTCAACAATTACATTTGGAGTTAAAATTACATTTTTTGAGACAAAAATTTTGCTTCCCTTAAATATTTTTAAACGTGGAAATATACGTTTTAAATGGGTTCCCGACAAGTGGGAAATTTTTAAATAAAAACTCTTCAAATGTAATTAAAATTATCCTTTATTTATCCTTTTTGAAACCTAAACAGTGTGCGAGATTGAGGGCAAAACGCAGAGAGCCAACGGAAAAAAGGATAATTTTAAGGATAAGAAAAGGATAAAAAGGATAATTCTGACACTACATTTCTTTAGACATGGGAAGAGGCAACACACCCCAATAAAACTAAACACTTTCCCGATTGCTTAAGATTACAAATTTATAAAACTATACTTCTAATTATATTGGCGCATTGAGCGCCACTCACGTGTGCAAGCTTTGCTTGCCCTCTCCTTCAAAAGTGACATTTAGTCACTTTTTCAGTCGTCATATCTTTATTACCTTCTTTTTGAACTATTTCCAAAATGGAAACAGTTGAATTCTTGTTTAATTCACCTTCATCATAAAGTATGCAGGTTGACTCGATAAATCTGATAAAAAACTTCTTTTTGCAATTTTTTTTAAAAAATGCAAATTTTTTATTTGTTTGGTTTTTATATGGGTGTTAGGTGTATTGTGAAAATTTGTTATCAGAATAAAATTACAAATATAAATCAACAAAATGCTAAAGTTAGTTATAGCCCTCATTTAAAAGTGCAAAATCAAAAACAATTTCAAGCAAATTCACTTGAGGTAGCTGCTTTGCAAAATCAAAGTTTTTGTGGATTGAAAAAACCACAAGCTGACGCACGTTTTTTGGACTGTGATTTAAAAATGGAGCCAAAAAAAGAGTATATTGTTGATGATAGCTCTGTATTTGAATTTGCAAATTTAGAAATTTTAGATTTATCTTCACCGGAAATAAACTCTGCGATTAAGGCTTTAAAACCGTGTCAACATATCGATTTTGAAAAATATCAAACAAATTTTTCAAATGGGGGTGAAAATTCTTTAGAAGAACTTTTGCGTGTGCGCAGAAAACTAAATGGTAAGCTTGTTGCAAGTGATTTAGGTTCATCAGGAGATACAACAATTTGTAAAAACTTAGTCAGAATACCAAATTTGGATAAAGAATTTAAACTGAAGCCTAACACAAAATATTTAATGCCTTTGCAAGGCGGAATAAAGATGTGTCAGCATAGTATATACTATTTGCCTGATTTAGAAAAAAGACTTAAATCAATGAAAGAAAAAGAGACTTTAATAATTGGGGGTGCTGATGATTGTGATGTGGTTGTTCGCTATAAAAATGTGCTGCCAAAACATTTAAATGTAACTAAATATGATAAAAATATTGTTGTAGAAGACATAAGTTCAACAAATGATGCGACGTATATGCCTTCGCATTCTTTTGCAGGTGGTAATTTTGTAAATACTCAATATAAAAGGCCACTATATCCTAGGTATTTAACAAAAATTCCACAGGATTGTCAATTATATTTAGGACACTCTTTTGCGCTTGATGTGCAAAATCAAAATCTTTTAGATGAGCTAAATTGCGGCAGAAGTATTTATGTTGGGACTGATCCTGAGTGCGACATAAAAGTGAATAGTTTTCATAGTGTTGATGATAAACATTTAAAGCTAATAAAACAAGGCGATGAGCTATTTGCAATGGATCTAGGCTCGCAACATGGAACAGAAGTAATTCCCCGCAATGAAGTAAAACCATTTTATTGTGATATATCTAAGCTTCACTTGTCTCAATCCAATATTGGTGATTGCTATTTACTTGCAACAATTTATGCAATGTCTCGTTCACCTAAAGGGCAAAAAATCCTTGAGAGAATGGCTTCTGTTGATGATAATGGAAATTATAATGTGAAATTTTTTCTTAAAAAACCAATTAAAGTTTCTTTAGATGAGCTTGATGGTCAAACAACGGGTATTGAAATAATGAGAAGTGTGTCCGGTGAATTAGGGCTAAAAGCAATTGAGCGTGCTTATGCAAAAATGGTGAAAGATGATGACGGGTCAATACTGTCAAGGGGTAAGCAGTCTGAACCAACATTGTTTTTTAAGATCAATGGTGGCAATCCAACAATTGCACTAAAAAAAATGACGGGCATTAAAAGTAATATCGTATATACTCGCAAGACAAATTTAGCGCCTTTATTTGAAAAGTTTAGTCAAAATATGGATAATTATATATTGACATGTGCAACCTATGATACAGATGGTGTTCTTGAAGGCAGGGGCGCTAATTTTCGAGCTAGGCATGGGTATGCAATAAAAGCTATAGATTCTGCTTCCAAGCTTATTATGGTTGCAAATCCACATGATACACGTTTTTCATACCCTGTTTCTTGGGATGAATTTTCAAACATATTTACAGAACTGTATTATGCGGATTTATCATCAAAACAAAACAAAGTATCCAATCTTGTATATAATTTGACGACTTCTTCAAATGAATAACTTTAAGTTATTTGTCCAGTTTTATTGTTAAATTCAAATTTTTTAGCATTTGTTTGTCTTCTTTTATTTCTTCCCCTTCCGTTGTCAGATAATCACCGGCAAGAAGCCCATTTATCCCTGCTTTTAAGCCAAGTTTTTGAGTTTCTTTGGATAGTCTTGTTTTTCTTCCGCCTGCGTATCTTAAAATTGTCTTCGGCATTGCTATTCTAAAAATACAAATAGTTCTTAAAACTTCTTCTTCGGTAATTTTATTTTCATAGTTTTCTAAAGGGGTGCCTTTTATAGGGTTTAAAACATTAATAGGAACGGTTTTAGGGTTCAATTCCGCTAAAGATAGTGCCATATCCACTCTGTCTTCTTTGGTTTCGCCCATGCCTAATATCACACCTGTGCAAGCTTCTATTCCGTTTTTTGTTATAGCTTTTACGGTGTTAATTCTGTCTTGAAAAGTATGGGTTGTGCAAATTTGGAATGGTAATTTTTTGATGTATTTATATTGTGGTTAAACCTTTCAACTCCAGCTTCTTTAATTTGTTTAATCTGCTCTTCGTTTAATAGCCCCAAAGAAGCGCAGCAGTGTATATTTGGAATAGAGGCAACCGCTTTTATCATTTCAAGAATTTTATTAAAATCTTCACCTTGTTCGCCTCTGCCTGATGTTACTATACAAAACCTTGTTGCTCCGTTTTCTTTAGCTTTTATTGCAGAATTGTATACTTCTTCAACAGTTAATAGCGGGTGGCAGATTACATCTGCATGATTGTGTGAACTTTGAGAGCAGTATTTGCAATTTTCGCTGCATTTTCCTGTTCTTGCGCTTATTATGGAACACACTTCAACTTCGTTTGTGAAGTTTTCTTTTGTAATTTGTGAGGCTTTTTCAATTAATTCGTTTAAATCACTGTCGTATAGTTTTAATAATTCTTCTTTGTTCATTTTTTCTTTCCCTTTTAATCCAAAACTTCATCAATAATTCCGCCGCCCAATACAATGTCATCTTGATAGAAAACAATTGATTGACCTTGTGAAATTGAATTTTGCATGTTTTTAAAGTGTACTTTTGTTTTGTTATTATCAATTCGTTTTACAATTACTTCTGTTGGTTGTTGGGTTGAGCGAATTTTGGCGCTGCATGAAAATTCTGTGTCGGGATATATTCCTTGTATCCAGTTGAGTTTATCTGCAATCAGGGTGTCTTTAAAGGTGTCTTTTTTAATTCCGACCACAACTTCATTTGTTTCTTTTTTTAATTCAATTACATACAAAGGCTCTGTTGAACTTATTCTTAAACCTTTTCTTTGCCCGATTGTATAGTTCCAAATTCCTTTGTGTTTGCCCAAAATTTTGCCTGTTGTGTCAACAATGTTTCCTTCAAGGTCTTTTACGCCCAATAGCTCGTTGTAGTCGCCTTCGTAAAAATCTTGACTGTCCGGCTTATCAGCTACAGTCAGATTATATTTTTTTGCAATTTCTCTTATTTGTTCTTTAGAATAATTTCCCAACGGAAGCATTATTTTTGAAAGCTGTTCTTGAGTTAGACGGTATAAAAAATATGATTGATCTTTATTTGGGCTTATGCCTTTTTTTAAGTAAAATTTTCCGTCCTTGTTTTCAATTCTTGCATAATGTCCCGTTGCAAAATAATCAAAATCTATTCCGTTTAATTGTGCAAGTTTAGGTAAAACATCAAATTTAATTAAGGCGTTGCACCAAACACAAGGGTTTGGGGTGCGTCCTTCCAGATATTCTTTTTTAAAGTTGTTTAGGACGATGTCTTCATATTGTTTTGCGCAATCAAAAACGTGAAATTCAATTCCAATTTCTCTGCAAGCTTTTCTTGCAGCTTCAATGTCTTCTTTTTCATCAGGGCCAAAACATGCTCCTTGACGTTTTTTTGTTTGAAGTTTGTTTAATTTTTCCTGTATTTCTTTATAAACTCCCCCCTTGCCCCATATTGCCATTGTTGCACCGATGACGTTGTGGCCTTGTTCTTTTAAAAGCAGCGCAGTTGTTGAAGAATCTACTCCGCCTGACATTCCAACTAAAATATTCATTTATTTTACCTTTATCTTTTTAAAAATTTGTATTTATAAATTCTGTTAATTTTTGCGCAATTAATAGGTGTGAATTTTTGTCATAATGCAAACCGTCCAATTTTGAAGGTGTTGCAAATTCATTAAAATCGAAACATTTGCACGCTGTTGTTGAGGCTACTTTTTTATATATTCTGTTTGCCTCTTTTGCTTTTTCGATACTGGAATTGTCAAACTGGCATGAAAAATATCCCCTGCAAACTTCTTTTGTCATAATTACAGGTGGTATTAAAACAATTTGAGCTGATTTTGCTTTTGCCATGTTTATAAATTCTATAAGCTTTTTTTCAAGTGTTTTTGTATCTATATTAAAAATGTATTGCAGGTCGTTTGTTCCGATTGCAAAAATTAAAATATCAACAAACATATTTTGAACAATTCTTGGAAAATGCAGCATTGAATTGTAATTAAGCCCGTTTGGGTTGTCTATAAAGCCTGTGCGGTTGTTTAAACCTTTTTCAATAACAACATATTTTTCTTTAAGGGCACTTTTTAATATTCCGCTCCAGCGTGTGTTTTCATCATAACGACCGCCGTTTTCCGGATTATATCCAAAAGTGTTTGAGTCCCCATAACATAATATTGTCTTCATTAAATCCTCTTAAAATTTTATGTTATACCCTAACATATTATAAACATTAAACTTTTTCAACCTTAATCTATTGACACCAAAATTTTATCGCTGTAATATTATATTGGTTTATTTAAGGATAAATATGAAAACATTGAACGCACAAATGATGTATATGATGATGCAATGCTTAGAATTGAGCAGTCATTGTTTTGTGCGAATGTGAACCAAGCAAAAAATCTTGAACAAGGCTGCTTACATTATAAGCAGCCTTTTTTATTGGTAATTTTTGAAAGGTTCATTAAATGAAAGTTAGTGCTATAGAAAAAACAAATAATAATAAAGAATTTAAAGGTGCTCCTTGCAGTTTAATCACAAAAGCTGCGGATATATTTATAAAATCTCAAGAAAATCTTTCTTCTACAAGATTTATCCAAGATACGGCAACAAACTGGGCTCCAAAAGCAGTATTTTCAAGAAGCAAAGCAGACTTTGCAGAAATGAGTTTTTTGGAATTTTCAGAGTCGGCAATTTTTTATTTTGCATCACCTATTTTGGGTGAAAAACTTTTCAGAAATGCTTTTGGAAAGCTTTCGGGAAAAAACCTAAAAAATGCCGTAAACAGCCAAATACCAAAAAAAGTGGACGAAATTTTAACAAATAAAACTTTGACTGATAATATAAAAAGACAGTCTATTGCAACAAAAGCGGGAATTGTTCTTGCCTGTGCCATGATTCCTGCTGCTGAATACACAATAAGTTTTGCAAAAAATCTTTTTACGTTGAAAAAATTTAAAAAGAGCAATTTTAACAATATTGCAAATTTGGACAAAAATGGGGGCGAAAAAGAAAATACTGAGCAACAAAAAAAAGTTGAAAACAGTGCAAAAAAACACCTTAAACAATTTGCCCTTATATCTGGTCTTGGGATTTTGGCGGGCTCTTGCCTTGCTGTTTTTGGTGGAAAATCAAATGCTTTACAAAAAGTTTCTAAAACAATTTTAAACCCCGGGTGTGCTGTTTCAGACGGTTTGAAAAAAGTGGGTGTTAAAAATGAAAAGGTTTTAAATACAGTCAAAAAGTTTTCTCTTGATTTTAATAACAATAATGGAAAATTGGCACTAAGCAAAGGGCAACTTGCGCTAACGGCAATTTTGGGGCTTTTAGGGTATTCAAAAGCGGCAGAAGACAGGGGCCCGCTTGATAAAAAAGAAGTTTGGACAAGAGTTCCTTTAGTTGTATTTTATACAATTTTTGGGGGCGAACTTTTTGAAAAAGGTTTCCATAAAATTCTTGATAAAAAGCACAAATTTAAAGATATTATCTCTAAAGTGGCAGATGGAAAAATTACAACTCCCATGAGGGCAGAATTACCTTTATTGGCTGAAAAAATTTCAAAAGAAAGAGGAACGCAAAAAGCTTCCGAACTTGCAAGATTGACAAGAGAAAAGGCTTTTGTTCAGGTTGTTCCCTATGCCTTTAGTTTACTTTTTATGGGGTTAACTTTATCTTTAATTACAAGACTGTGGACTCAATTTAGATATAATCAACAAAAGAAAGACGGTGAAAAACAAAATAATTCTATTCCTTCTTATGCCTCAATGGTTGAATTTGCCAAGGGAGTTAAGAAAAATCATCCGACATTATAAAAAACAAAATTATTGTTATGTCATACCCTAACATGTTACAAATATTAACTTTTCACCCTTTTTACTATTGACATTAATTTTGTTTGTCTGATAATCATAATATGATTAAGTCGAATTTGATAAAATTTCAGAATTGTTGCTGTATGTTCTTATGTTTAAGGACTTAGTTTTTGTGTAATAATTTTAAAATTTTTAGTCCTTAAACAAGAAATGTTTAAGGCTATTTTTTGTGCATTCTGATTATTTCGCATCACCAAAGAAGGATTAAAACAATGAAAATAAACGCAACGACAGCTTCTGATACAAACTTTAAGGGAATTAATTTATCCCCTCTCTCTAGCGCCCTTTATACACTTGGCAATAACGATATGTTAAATGCTTCTTTTATAGATATTTTTGCAATGGACACCCCAAGAACCGTTGTCGAATTTAACCACAGAGGAAAACAAGCCGGAATTGAAATGGGGTTTAGGGAATTTACGGGAACCTTTATTACTGAATTTAGTTCTATAATTTTTGCTTTGGGTGCTTCAAAAATTTTCTCTAAATTTTATAAACCAAATGTAAAAATAAACAATAATTCTTGGCTTACAAATAAAGCGGTGGATACATATAAAGAAATTTATAATAAATCAGATAAAACTCTTGGCGGATTTCTAGAAAATGTTTTGAAATCAATTTCAGGAATTGCAGGCAAAAAAGTAACAAATTTAGCCGATATAAAGCCTGAAATTTTGAATGATATAAAGGGTAAATTTATAGATGTAATTAATAATCCTTCTTTGGATAAAAAAGCAAAATCACAAGCAATTAAGAGTCTTGAAGATAATATAATCACCCTTTTGAAGGCTGATAACAATGTTACGGTTAAAAGCGGTTTGGCAAGCTACAGTGATAATTTATCTCACACGGTAAGGGATATAATTGACGTTTCTTTAAATGTTTTCTTTAAAAATGGGGCAAACCCCGATGAAGTTGTCAGCAAGATAAAAACTTTAAATAAAATAAGAATTGGGGTGGCAATTCCTTTGGCTATGCTTTTTGCTATTTCAAATCAGTATTTAAACAGATATTTAACTAAAAAAAGAACGGGTATTGATAACTTTGTCGGTGAAAACAATTATGAACAAAATGTTCAGGGCAAAAAACAGACAAAGAAAGAAAAAGGGCTTTTGGCAAAGAAGGGGCTTTCTACAGGAATTTTTCTTTTAATGCTCTTTGGTGTTATGGGTATAAAAAAACCGCAAGACTTAATAAAAAAACTTGAATTTAACGGGCCTGCAACTGGCGGTAATGCAATTAAGACAATATATGGGACATTGATTTTAGGCAGAATTTTTGCAGCGAAAGACTCTACAGAACTTAGAGAAACAAACGTAAGAGATTATCTTGGCTTTTTATCGTGGCTTGTTTTGGGCGGTTTTGTGGCAAAAGGAACAGGGCAAATTCTTGATAAGAAAAAAGAAAACTTGTTTAATATCACAAAAGAAGGCAAAGGGCTAAAACATTGGCTTTTTGATGTTTCTCTAAAATCTCAAAAAGAAATTATCGCACAAGGCGGGGATGTAAAACAAAACCTTAAAAAATTAAATATAGCACAGCTTTCAGGCATTGCTTATTCCGCTTTAATGCTCGGAGTGCTGCTTCCTAAATTAAATATTTGGATGACAAGACATAAGAAAAATACAAATGATGATTCCAACAATCAAAATGCTCAAACAACACTTTCAAACCCGTTTTTTGGTGCAAACACATCTGAAGTTTTTAAGAAATTTGCAATCGAAAAAACAACATCTGCTTAATTTTATGGTATAACATAACTATGAAAGAAAATGAAAAAATACTTACGGAAAGTTTAGAAAAATACTTATTTGCAATTTACGAAATCTCAAAAAATAACCCTAATATGATTGTAAAAGATGTGGCAAATTATCTTAAAATTGGGGGTGCTTCAACTGCGGCTGCAATAAGGAGCTTGGCAAAAAAGGGGTTCATCAATTATGTTCCATACGGTACAATTTCTCTAACGGAAGCAGGCATGGGTGCGGTTGAATTAAAAATTTATCGCCACAATACAATTTCTGATTTTTTAAATTTGGTTTTAGAGATTGATAAAGCTTCAGCAGATAAGAATGCAAACGCTATAGAATACTCAATGACCAGTGATGTTCTTGAAAAATTTGTTCATTTTCTTGATTTTATGAAACAGTGTTCCTGTAAAGAGCCTAAATGGCTAAAAAGCTGTAAGCACACTTTGTCTGACGGTAAGATTTCTGAAAAATGTATAAATTGCACAACAGGGTGCGGCGGGTGTAAAGGTTGCTTGTCATAACGGTTTTATATGGAGAAAGAAATTTTTAATTTTACAAAACAAGATATTGTTGAAATTTTAAGCGATGACACCAAAAACGATTGGCTTTTTAATCTTGCGGATAAAATCAGGCATGATAATGTTGGGGATGATGTTCACTTAAGAGGTTTGATTGAATTTTCAAATATCTGCAAAAGAACTTGTCAGTATTGTGGGCTTAGGGCCATGAATAAAAAAGTTGAACGATACAGAATAAACAAAGAAGATATTGTATTTTATGCAAAAAAAGCAGCCGAAGCCGGATATAAAACGGTTGTTTTGCAATCCGGAGAGGACGATTTTTATTCAAGAGATGTGATGTGTGAAATTATATCTGAAATTAAAAAACTCAATATTGCAGTGACTTTGAGCATTGGTGAAAAAAGTTATGAAGATTATAAGGCATATAAACAGGCGGGTGCAGACAGGTATTTGCTTAGAATTGAAACAACAGATGAAAACTTATATTCAAAGTTACACCCAAAAATGGATTTTAAAAACCGTATAAGGTGTTTGCATGATTTAAAAAACCTTGGCTATGAAACAGGCACAGGCTCTCTTGTTGGATTGCCCAATCAAAGTTTGGCATCTCTTGCTTGCGATATTTTATTTTTTAAAAGTATAAATGCGCATATGATTGGGGTTGGGCCTTTTATTGCTCATCCTAATACCCCTTTGAAAAATTGTAAAAACGGCACTTTTCTTTTGGCTTTAAAGGTTATGGCTTTGGTTCGGCTTATGATGCCAAAAATAAATATCCCTGCCACTACGGCTATGGAAACTCTTAACCCAAACGGTAGAATTATTGCTTTGCAATCAGGCGCAAATGTCGTTATGCCAAATGTTACAACAAAAGAATTTCGCAAAAAATATGAAATTTATCCTAACAAAATTTGCATAAATGAAACTCCGGATAAGTGCCGCTATTGCATTGAAAACAAGATTAAATCAATAGGAAGAACAATTTCATCTAATTGTGGCACAAGCGTTTCTTGGTGTGAGGAAAATAGGGGCTCTTAATTTTAAAAAAATATCTTGTATTGGATAAAATTTTATTTTAGACTTAGTAAAAGAAAATTTAATGAAAGGAATTACTTTGTATTTAATTACAGGCGGAGCAGGATATATTGGTAGTCACATGGCGCTTAAGCTTCTTGATTTAGGTCATGATGTTGTTATATTTGACAATCTTGAGGTTGGGCATATTCAAATTGTTGAAAATATAAAATCTTTGTTTAAGAAGGTCTGTTTTGTGCAGGGTGATCTTAAAAATAAAGCTGATATTGATAATGTGTTTAGAAATTATCTAATTGAAGCAGTTGTCCATTTTGCAGCATACTCTCTTGTGGGTGAGTCTGTTAGTGCGCCTAAAAAGTATTGGGAAAATAATGTTGTAGGGAGCATGAATTTGCTTAATTCAATGCTTGATTTTGGTGTGGATAAAATCGTGTTTTCTTCTACCTGTGCTACGTATGGCGAACCAAATTATGTGCCAATTGATGAGCTTCATCCTCAAAAGCCTATAAATCCTTACGGGCAAACAAAGCTTGCTGTTGAAAAAATTATGGATGATTACGATAGAGCCTATGGTTTAAGAAGTGTTAGGCTCAGATATTTTAATGTGGCGGGTGCTGATAAAAAGCTTCGCACTGGCGAATGGCATGATATTGAAACGCACCTTATTCCAAACATTATAAAATCCACTTTGGAGCAATCAAAAACTTTTGAAATATATGGGGATACGTATAGTACAAAAGACGGTACATGTGTTCGAGATTACATAGATATGGACGATTTAACCGATGCCCATGTTAAGGCGCTTTTGTATCTTGAAGCGGGTGGCAAAACAGATTATTTTAATTTGGGAACCCAAAAGGGGAATTCTGTTAAAGAAGTGTTTGAGTGTGCAAAAAAAATTACAGGCAAAAATATCCCATATGTGGTTAAAGAAAGACGTGAGGGTGACCCTGAAACTTTAATTGGCAACAGTAAAAAGGCTAAAGAAATATTAAACTGGTCTGCTAAAAATACGCTTGAAGAAAGCATTAAAAATGCTTATCTTTGGGAGCAAAAAAGACAGAAACTGTACAGATAATTTTATTTGTATAAAGACTATACCTACTTTTATAGATAGCGTTTAGCCTCTTGCCCTGTTACACCGGCATAGATTTCAATATGCTGTTTGGCTGGTGAAGAATTGACCTTTGGAAGTAAAACTTCTTCAATTTGGAAAAAGCCAACTTCAGAGGACATCTCTACATCAATTCTGACAGGTTTATTTTCCCCATGGCGTATTGCAACACGGGTAATTGCGTTTGCTGAATATATGTGTATATCGCCTGCTCTTGGTGCAGTAAGCATTGAGAGAGGAATTCTTGCTCTGCCTTTTGTCATATCGCAGCCGTCTGCAAGAAGTATTATTCCTGCTTCAAGTGAATGGACTGTTCTGTGTGCCATATGCCCGACAATTGCTTCTGCCGCCACCGCACGCAGAATAACTCGTTTTTTGATGTCGTCTTTAAACATATGGAGTAGTGCTCTTTCAATTACTTTGAGCGCAAAAGCAAGAGATAAATCTTCGTGGTCTTGTCTGCCTATCATCATTCCAAGATCATGGGTCATTGCAGCCAAAACAACTGCGCAAAGACTGTCTTCAAAAGTGCCTGTTTCTTCTGTTTCTAATGAAGTCTTAACTCCTGCCCCATGAAGCAGCTCAAGCAATTTTATTGCATTACTTGTAACTTGTCGCATATGGACAGGGCCGTGGTCATTAAACCCTAGCCTTTTGATTGAAACCACATTTGAGTAATCTTGCATTTCATGTAGTTCGATATCGTTGAATAAAAATTGCAGCAATGGCCCGCATAGAGGGTATTTTTGGACTCTTTGAAGAATTTTATTTTCAACCAGTTGTTCTTTTGCAGATTTCATCTTTTACCTTACTTATAGAACCATTATATTTACATTTTACACTATTTTGAAAAGAATTTAAACCATGGCTGCGCAATTTTTATTTTTTATCTGTTTTGATGTGTATAAAAAAGGAGAAGATATTATTATGATTACCCCCATTTCTAACAATTTTTCATTCAAGGGCCTGTATGGCGTGAATAACAATGCAAATAACGGCAGGATTTCTTTTGCACCTCAATATGACACAGTTGAATTTAAAGGGCGAAAAAAACCGCCTGTGGATGAATCCAATTTGTCAGAAAATGCAAAAAAGGCATCTTGTATATCTAAAAAATTGATTAAAATGGGGAGAAACGGCTCATTAAACTATAAAGAAATTGAAAATCTTATGAATGAAAATTCACCTGTCAAGTTGGAAGTTATAGATATTGACACTTTACCGTCAGTTGTGGCAAATGAATTTGGGGGCGGAATTCAGGCACATTTTCTTCCCTTTTATAATCCAGACACACTTGAACTTAAAGGTGGCCAAATTGCTCTTGGCAAAGCAACCACAACAAAAGAAACAGGTGCACTTATTGCAGATGCTGTCCATGAATATACCCATATGTTCCAAAGGGCTTCAAAAAACTATTTGGATACTATACAGAATGTGACCAGTGATTTTGACGAGGTGATAACTCTTGCAAGAACAGCACAGAGGATATTGCAAATGCATGTAGCTATGTCTATGGAAAACGTGCGCAATTCTGAATATCAGGACAAATACTCTCAACTTTTTGATGACAGAATAAAAAACGACACCACAGTTAAAAAACTGTTAAAACCTACTGATATTGAAACTGATATAGACCTTGCAAGTAAATCTCTTAGTGAAAATTTGAATATATCTGAAGAAAACATTAAAAAGGGAATTACAAGCTGGATTAATAATGAAGCTAAAAATGAAGTTGAAGCATATGATGCGACTGTGACAACCCTTGAAAAGTGGAATAAATATGACCCTGCAACAAAAGGAAATGGACTTGTTATGAGGGATATTCATGAATTTATTGCAGAGCAAACAGAAGAATTTTAATTATAGGTTAAACGCATAGTGTAGCCTTTATAACACCCTCTTTCTTGTGCGTTCATGCTAGCATTTTATCTTCTTGTTTTGGAATTATAGTGCAAAAAATTGCATTTATAAATTTGACTCTTGATTTTTTTTGTAAAAAATGTGAAAATGAAAAAAGGACAGGGAAAATGATCCCTGCCCTTTACCTATAGGCTGAATGAAGCCATATAGGCGGGAAAAACCGTAGAACGCTTAAATTAAACGGTTTTTAAGTATACAAATAGTCTGCATTGTGCAGGCTATTATTTTTTTAATTTCCAAAATTTTTCTTTTTTGTCAAAATAAATTTTTGAATCTGGCTTTTTAAAGGCAAAAGAAAATCCTGCACGACTTAAATGAACCCCTTTCGACCGTGCAAGCTCAATAAATTGTTTAGTTGAGGTGACTATGTGACCTTCCTTTAGGTATTCTTCGCATATTTCCATTGCACGCTCAGTTCTTGTTTTTTCAGAGCTATTGAGCTCAAAAGAGTCTGGTGTAGAGTCTTTTGCACTATCAGGGTTTGTACTGTCCGGAAAATAATATGCAATGATTGTGTCAATTTGCTTGATTGCAAGCTCATGCTTTGCACGTTCTTCTTTGAGTTTGTCTAAGTCAACAGTAACTTTCTGCATAATTACATCCTTTAATTTATTATACAAACACTATACAATATACTATTCAATTTGTCAAGACCTTGTCTTCTTTATAAATACTAGGGGGTAAAACTATTTTTATGAAAAATGTTTTGTTTACCAATTTTAAAAACGAGTTCAGCATGACAGAATTCGAGTGTTACAAACTGTCACCCTGAATTTATTTCAGGGTCTTATTAACTTTAGGTGCGCTGCAATTATTTATGGGAATTATTAATTTTAAAAATGCCAAAACCGTTTATTGGTCTTGCTAACTTTTAAGATCCTGAAACAAGTTCAGCATGACAAAATTCAGAGTCTCATTAATTTAAAAGTTCCTAAAAACAAGTTCAGGATAACAAAAAAAAGAGCCTTTTTGGCTCTCTTTTCAAAAATGGGCGAGAAGGGACTCGAACCCTTACACATTGCTGCGCTAGATCCTAAATCTAGTGCGTCTACCAATTTCGCCACTCGCCCGAAGTGGTTTATATTCTGATTATTAAATAACCAAACTTTTAAGTCAACCCTTCTTATTATTCCATGCAAACTTTTATGCTACAATTTTTACATAAGGAGTTAGTTTGAGATGAAAAAAATTCTTGTTACAGGCGGAGCAGGTTTTATTGGAAGTCACTTATCCGAAAGGCTTCTTTCGCAAGGTTGTTATGTGATTTGTCTTGATAACCTTTATACAGGCTCATTTAGCAATATACAAGAGCTGACTTCAAATCCAAATTTTGAATTTATTAACCACAACATTATTGATAAAATTTCCATAAAAGTGGATGAAATTTACAATTTGGCATGTCCTGCTTCTCCTATACATTATCAAAAAGACCCTATTTTTACGGCGAAAACTTCTGTTTTGGGCATTTTAAATATGCTTGATATAGCAAAGGAAAATGATGCTAAAATTCTTCAAGCTTCAACCTCTGAAATATATGGAAACCCCCTTGTTCATCCACAGAAGGAAGAATATTTTGGCAATGTAAACCCGATTGGAATGAGAAGCTGCTATGATGAAGGAAAAAGAATGGCAGAAACTTTTATGTTTGATTATGAACGCAAATATAATCTTAAAACACGGGTTGTTCGCATTTTTAATACATTTGGTCCAAAAATGGATATAAATGACGGCAGAGTTGTTTCAAATTTTATTATTCAGGCCTTGCGCAATTCTGATATAACAATTTATGGGGACGGTAGTCAAACTCGTTCTTTTTGCTATGTGGATGATTTGGTGTCAGGGCTTATTAAAATGATGAATAATGAAAATTTTATAGGCCCATGCAATCTTGGTAATGTAGGAGAGATGACGGTTTTAGACTTTGCAAAAACAGTAATTAAGCTTACAAATTCAAAATCTAAAATTGTATTTTGCCCGCTTCCACAAGATGACCCAATTCAAAGAAAACCCGACATTTCTCTTGCAAAAGAGAAAATTGACTGGGAGCCGCTTGTTGATATTGAAGTTGGGCTTTTGAAAACTATCGAATATTTTAAAACTGTAATATAAAGGATAAAAATTTGAAAATTTGTGTAATTGGAACAGGATATGTTGGTTTGGTGGTGGGAACTTGTCTTGCTGAAATGGGCAATGATGTTATTTGTGTAGATTCTGACACCGAAAAACTCGAAAAGCTTAAACAAGGAATTATTCCGATATATGAACCAGGGCTTGAAGAATTAATTTTATCAAATATTTCCATAAAAAGGCTTGAATTTACATCAGATATCAAATATGCTGTTCAAAATTCTCAAATTTGTTTTATTGCAGTCGGCACACCGCAAAAAGAGGATGGCTCTTGTGATTTATCTGCTGTGTATAGTGTGGCTTCTGATATTTCAAAAAATTTAAACGGATACAAAGTAATTGTGGATAAATCAACTGTTCCTGTTGGCACGGCTGAAGTTGTGACAAAAATTATAAAAGAACACTCTGATGTTGAATTTGATGTTGTTTCTAATCCTGAATTTTTAAAGCAGGGGGCTGCTGTGGATGATTTTTTAAAGCCAGATAGGGTTATAATTGGTTCAAATTCAAAAAGGGCAACGGAAATTATGCAAGAGCTTTACGCTCCTTTTTTAAGAACGGGCAATCCGGTTATTGTCATGGATGTTAAGTCTGCAGAGATGACAAAATATGCCGCCAATTCTTTCCTTGCGCTTAAAATTTCATACGCAAATGAAATTGCCAACCTTTGTGAACAGGTGGGTGCAAATGCAGATATGGTAAGAATTGGGATGTGTTCTGATAAAAGAATAGGTTCTAAATTTTTATTTGCCGGTCTTGGCTTTGGGGGAAGTTGTTTTCCTAAGGACGTGAAGGCGCTTATAAAAACTGCAAAAAAATATAATTGCACATCCAAACTTCTTGAAGCGGCAGATTTTGTTAACCAAAATCAAAGAATACTTTTTGTGGATAAAATTTTGAATTATTATAATGGCGATATTAATGGGAAAACCTTTGCAATTTGGGGGCTTGCTTTTAAACCAAAAACAAATGACATGAGGGAAGCGCCTTCAATTACAATTATAAATAAACTTTTAGACTGTGGCGCTAAAATCAAGGCTTATGATCCAAAGGCTTTTGATTTGGCTAAAACCATTTTTAAAGATAAAATTGAATATTCAAAAACCTCTTATTCTGCGCTTAAAGAGGCTGACGCTATGCTTCTTTTGACTGAATGGAACGAATTTAGAAGACCCGATTTTGATAAAATTAAAAAACTTTTAAAACATCCGGTTATTTTTGATGGAAGAAACCAGTATGACGCTTTGCGTCTTAAAAATTTGGGGTTTGAATATTTTTGTATAGGTAAAAAATAAAACGCACCTTGATTTTAAGGCACGTTTTATTTTAAAAAATTTATCCAATAACAGGTTGAACAAAGGTTCTTGTTGCAAGTTCTTTGTCAAGTGCGAAAAGCGCATGTTTGTCTTCACCAATAAGTTCAAGTTGCGCCAAAACGCTGCCAACGGATGATTCTTCTTCAACTTGTTCTTTTAGATACCAGTTTAAGAAAATCATTGCGGCTCTGTCTTTTTCTTCTTCTGCAACGTCCATAAGTGCGTTAATTCTTGATGTTACGTATTCTTCATGTGCTAAAACCTTTTTAAATACTTCAAGTGGGCTTGTCCATGTTGTTTCGGGTTTGTCAATTGCTTCAAGTTCAATTTTTCCGCCTCTTTCCAAAACGTAATCATACATGCCCATAGCGTGAGCGTGTTCTTCTTGCACTTGTACATTCATCCAATTAACAAATCCATTTAAATTAAGGCTTGCAAAGTACGCCTTCATGGATAAATAAAGATATTCAGAATAAAGTTCTTTGTTAATTTGGTCTAAAAATGCTTTTTCCATTTTTTCTGAAATCATGGTATTCTCTCCTTTTGCTTTTACATACTTTGCATTTTACCATAATTTTTATTTCATGAATTAAATTTTAAAAAAAGCTGACTTGTACCTGTCAGCTTTTTTGTTTTTTATTCTTCAATTTCAATTTCAATTATATCTTCAATATCTTCTGGGTCACCTTCAATTTCTTCTTTCTGCGTCTGTGTTATGTCTTGGACTTTTGCATCAGGCAAAATATCTTCTTCGGCTGCTTTTGTTTCTTCTTCTGCACTATTAGCAGGAGTTGAAATTTCATTATCTGTGATATTGTCAGGCGCTGAAATTTCTTCCTCTGTGCTATTGTCAGGGGTTACAATTTCATCTTCTTTGTCATTTTCTTTTGTTTCCGTTTTGTTTTCTTCTGTTGTTGAACCCGTATTTAAGTTTGATGAACTTTCACCTGTTTTATTTACACCCGTATCAACAAGCGAAAATGGATTTTCTTCTTCATTATTGTCGTCTTCTGTAACGAAACTAATGGAAGGAGCTGTATCGTCTTTATATGTAACGCCTGAAAGTGAAACTTCAATATTTGAACCCTCATCTTCGGGGTCTTGATTTGGGTTATTTTCCGTTTCTTTTATATCTGTAGTTTCATCTTTTTCTTCACTGTTATCTGTTGAGTCTGCTGCAATTGGGTCGAGTTCTTTTTTGTTGCTTAATTCGTCTAATTTTTGTGCTGCATAACCTGAAACGCTTTGAAGTTCTGATGTGTTAAATTTTTGGTTCTCTTGAATAATTGCATTTACATTTTCCAAGACACTTTGTACTTCTTCTGTGCTTGTAGCGCTGTCAAGTTTGAGTTTTGCACTTTGAGAAAAAATAGTTAAATATTTTTCTTGATTTTCTTTTAAAGTGTTGATTGCATTTGTAAACTGTGACAAATCAATGTTATATCCGCTGTAATCGCTTTGCGCTTTTGCGAGTTTATCTATAACATTACCTACAATTGTTCCTGAGGTTGAATTATTAGCCTCTTGCGCTATTTGCTGAGCTTCTTTGTCTGCTAACTCTTGCGCTTTTGTTTTTATGCTTTCTGATGCACTTTGAAGTGCCGACAAGTCAATTTGGCTTGCACTTTGTTGAAGTTCTTCTATGGTGCCAAGTGCACTGTTATACGCATTGGTTAAACCTTCGACTTTTGCAGATGAAATGTTTTCTAATTCACTTGCATAGTTGTCTACAATTTCTTGCGCTTTTGTTTGAAATTCTTCATCTATTTCTTCTAACGAGCTTGTGTCAAGTGCATAAGAGCCCCCTGTTCCGCTCTGCACGCCGTCTGCGGTTTCACTTGCTGCATTTGCTGCCGCAAGAGAATTTCTAACTGAATCAACAAGGCTTGAGTTGCTGCCCCCGCTTCTGGTGCCGGAAGAAGAACCCACCGTTCCTGTGCTGCCTGAAGATGAGCCTGTGCTTCCTTTTGATATTTTTTTTGCTGTATCTTCAACTTCTTTTTGGTTGTCACCTTGTAATTTTTCTTTAACGCTTTCAAGTTTGCTTGTGTCATAGTTATTTTCTTTAAGATTATTTATAATCGTTTCAACTTTATCATATGCTTCTTTGCTTGTTATAGTGTCACCTATAACTTCATTATCAAGGTCGACTTCTATGCTTTCTGCAAGAGCATTAATGTAATTTTGCGCATAAGCTGATTTTTTATCTTTTGTTTCTTGACCAAGAACAAGGAAAGTATCAAGGTTTTCTACACTTTTTTTATCAGGCACTATTCCGTAATCGTTACAAATGCTTATATATTCTTTAATATCATCCTTAAAAGAAGCTATTTTTTCTATATTGTTATTGATTTCATCCGGATCAAGTTTGTCTATTGCAGAAAAAGATATCGTACCATCGTCCTTAACTCCTATATTGTTAAGTTCTTTTTTGGCGTTATTTGCTATGTTATTTATGTTATCCGTTATTTTGTCGGATGCAGATTGTCTTAATTTTGTAGTCTTCTCAAGAACAGTGTCAACTTTTGCACGGAAATTTACGCCTTGTTGACCATCTATATAACCATAAGATTTTAGTCTGTCGTCACTATCTTCCATGGTTCTTATGTGATCAGCCCATGTGCAAACTGTGTCTGCAGCGTATGCAATTATTGCTAATTCTTCTAGATATTCTCTAAGCTCTTCTGGAGTAGCGTTGTCAAGGTCAAACCCCTTCAACCTATCTAATCTTACTTGAATTGCACCGCCAATTTTTTTGTCATCTTTGCTGCCGATTATTTGTTCAATCTTGTCATACTGAGTTGTTCCTTTGATATTTTCTGTTGCAGACAATAGAATGTCATCTTTATTTATTTTATTCTCTTTTTTTAAGGTAAGAAAATCATTTAATGAAGCAAAATTATTTTTGTTTGTATTTAAATATCTGTTATACCAATAGATTTTGCCATGTGTGTCGCCATTTTCGTTGTCATCAACCCAATGTTCATTCCAACTAGAATTATGATCGTCTTTAAATGCTTCCCATTGTTTGTCTCTATTTTCTCCTATCTTAAGTGTACTAGTACTTGCATTTTTTTGCTTGTTTTTTGCACTCTTTAATACATCATCTGTATCTATACCATCTGTTAGCTTTGCACTGTATGTTTTCTTATCGTCATCTTCGTCTTCGAAAATTTGTACAATTTCTATGTATTTATCTTCTGGGTCATCTTTATGTTCTTTAATAAATTTTTCAAATTCATCTTCGGTTATTGTGTGGTTTCCGTCACTGTCAATAATACCAATTTGTTTAATTTGATTTTGTTTAAGGCTTCTTACTTTTTCTTCATATGCATTGCATATCTTGTAGTCATTAATATCGACATAACCTTCACTCATTATGAGTCCACCTTCCTTTATTTTGCAGAGATACCTATTAGTTTTATTCGACATTTTTCGTTATTTTTTAAATTATTGTTACATTTCTTAACTGTGATTTTGTTCTTGTCGAATTCTGCAAAAATTCTGGAACGTGGCTCATAAAGGTGTTATTTTTTATTCTTCAATTTCAATTTCAATTATATCTTCAATATCTTCTGGCTCACCTTCAATTTCTTCTTCGGCTGCTTTTGTTTCTTCTTCTGTATCATTGTTGGATGTTGTGGTTTCTTCTTCGCTGCTTTCGTCTGATACTAGAGATATTGATGGTTTTGCTGTTTGGTTTTCATCTGTATCGTGGTATCTTACCCCGCTTAAGCTAACTTCAATTGAACTGTCATCTTCATCATCGCTTTTTTCTTCTGATTTTTCTTCTGATTTTTCTTCTGATTTTTCGCTTTCATTATTTTCTTCTGCCGTACTTGGTGCAGGAAGAATTATGTTTCCGGATTGACTGTTTGATACTTCTTTTGCTTCATTGTTTGCTTCATTAAGTTCTGAAATTTTTTCTTCAATTTGGGTGTTTAAAATATCAAACCCAATTAAGTTTAGAAGTTCTAGAGCTTCTGAGTTTTGGTAACTTGCCTTTTTGTTTGCAATTTCAATTTGCAGTGCCCTTAATTCTTCAATACCTTTCCCGCTCAAATCTTGTACAGATGAAAGATAATTGTTTATTTCGCTTTGTTGTTCAGAGGCAAGAAGTGTCTTGTGTTTTTCTTCTATATCTGATATCAGATCTGCAAAACCATCCACATTTAAGCCCAAGGACTGATATTCTGTGGATTTTTCTTTTACTTCTCTCAAAAGGCTTGCGGCATTTTGACTTGTTGTTAAACTTTCAATTTTTTGGGAAATTTCTTCAATTTCGCTATTTATGGCATCTTGTTCTGCTTCTGCTATTTTCTCCATAGCAGTTTCAAAGCCTGTGAAATCAA
>CAYXRM010000004.1:0-304831 GCA_964467625.1 uncultured Gammaproteobacteria bacterium
ATATTCTCAAATGAGAAAAGAATTCCACGAAAAATATAAAAATGAAATTTTGCCTTTTGTGAGAAGTTTTGAAGGTGAACGTAAGACTAAATTGTGCATTGCTGTTGTTATTTCAGCAATTTGTTCTTTTTTGGGGGGTGTCCTTGTTTGCACTTCTCTATTTTTTCTGGACCCTGACGGTTGTGCGGCAGAACCTGTTGGTAAGATTGGGCTTTGTATGTTTGTTCTTGCTTGGTTTTCTTGGTATCTTATTAAAAAATCTTTTGAAAGTTCAATTAAAGAAGAAATTATGCCCAAAGTTTGTAGCTGTTATGGAAAAATGAAATGGATAGACGGGTACCATGACGGCTATAGTGGAAATCAATGCATTTTTGAAGACTCTTATCTTATTCCTGATTATACATCTGAAAAATATGATGATATTTTTATTGGCGCATATAAAGATGTTGCCTTTGAAATTGTTGAAGCCAAATTTCAAAAAGGAAGTGGAAAGCACACCACAACAGTCTTTCAGGGGGTTATTGTAAAACTTGCCATGAACAAAAAATTTACATCCCACACTGTTATTAAATCAGACACTTTATTTCACATCTCCCCTTCAAAAGAACTGAGACGAACAGAACTTGAAGATGTTGTATTTGAAAAAAAATATGATGTATTTACAAATGACGAAGTTGACGCAAGATATTTAATCACCCCAACTTTTATGGAGCGTTTAAACAAAATGAAAATTGCATTTTGCGCCGACAATGTGACTTGTGCTTTTTATGGAGCTACGCTTTTAATTGCACTTCACACTAAAAAAGACTTGTTTTCGCTTTGTTCGCTTGTAAAATCGGTTGATGAACCAAAACAATATTTCCAAATGTATGAAGAAATTGTTTCAATTATTAAATTGATAGACCATTTTAAATTGGGTCAAAAAATCGGACTTTAAAAAATTTTGGTTTTTATAACAATTTTACCGCCACTGTTGGGTTTTGAAGGGGTGGTTGTTAATGTTTCTATAAAAACTATTTTTGGAAGCGTCTTTATTTATCTTGGCGTGCCGTTTTGGCAGGGTTTATTTCTCAAAAACTTTTAATTAAATTGAAAGGAGAGGTCTGGTTTTATAATGTCTATGTTCTAAAAATAAGCCCGATAACTCTTTTTGCGCTTTTGTTTACGATTATTGCCGTTGGTTATAGAGTTAATTTTAAAATTGCTACAAAATTCAGAAAATGGGTAACAAATATATAAAAAGAATATCTTATCGAAAATTTTTCTTTTAATCATAAATATGATTTTATACAATGTACAAGAGAAAACACATGCTAAATTGGTACATTGAACGGATGTAAATTAATTTTCTACCAAATTAGCCCAATAACCTTTATTTAAGTTTCCGTATAAAATTTCTGCTAATCTTGTCAATTTATAAATGAGGTCATCTTTTTTACTTAACTTTTTTGACAAGTCACATTCATAGTGACTCGAACATTTTGAACAATCATAATTTACTAATGAACAATCTTGATTATATTTTGTAAAATATCCATATTTTGCTACAAAAATTCTTCTTGCTAAAATCCGATTTTTTCTTAATTCTTGAATTGGTCGAATATAACCATTTAAGTATCTGTCAAATTCTTTTATAAAAAGGTTATCATCCAGTATAGTTAAACATAAGCGTTTTGAAAAACCACGCTTGCAAATATATTTAGGACAAGGTATTTCTACTTTAATATTTTTCACAACCGTCCGAACATCAAAATCCCATTTCCGAGATTCATAATCTTTAATCATTCTTCTAAAATAATGCAAATAATCGATTTTACCGAAATTTTTAAAAACCGTATATCTAAGTGATGAAACCATTTAAACATCCTTTTTACAATAATTGAACAAGCCTGTTTACAATCTACAAGCTTAATTTGCCCTTTTTTATGATTTTATAAAAAGCAGGTTTATTTTTGAACACTTATAAAACATCTTTTAAACGGCTTTTAAACACCATTTAAATTTTTGCTAAAATTTTAAAATTCTTCAGACTAAATATGTCAAACTTGCGATACTTTTTTCAAAATTTCTGACGCAACACATTGATATAAGGCGGGGAATGGCAAAAATAAAAGGACGGGGTATCCCGTCCTTTTATTTTTGGAGAATAGGAGACTCGAACTCCTAACCCCCTGCGTGCAAAGCAGGTGCTCTACCAATTGAGCTAATCCCCCATGGATTTTTGGGTTTTCGCCGCACCTGCTTCCAGCAGGTTTTATTACTTTTGAATAACCAAGGTTATTCAAGCAATTGAGCTAATCCCCCATGGATTTTTGCGTTTCAGCAAGCGAAATTATTTTTGTTTGCCTCAACAAAAGATATACTACCAAACACAAAAAAAATAATCAACTATTTTTTTTAAAAAAAAGTTAAATTTTGTATTTGGATATTTTTACAGAGCAAAAATGGCGCCATGCCTGCCATGCACCCTTTATTCCATTTTGCTATATTCCATTATATAATCGTCCATAACAAAGCCGCAGCCAATATCTGCCACATTTTTATCAATTATTTTAAACCCATATTTCAAATAAGCTTCAATTGCACTTTTATTTTGTTTGTTGACCGTGAGCCTGATTTTTTTATATCCAAATTTTTTTATTTGCTCAAAAGCTTTACGCCCAAAGCCCATACGGCGATAATTTTTTCTTAAATATAATTTTGATAAAAATAAATAATCTTTTTTGTCTGAAATTCCAACATATCCAATCTTTTGGTCTTTGTGAACCATAAAAAAATATGTGTAATTTTCATTTTTTATTTGCTCTAAAATCGCCTCTTTTGATTGAAATTTATAAACCATATAATCTATTTGTTCATTTGATAAATAAAGGGGCCAATATTCATGCCAGATTACATACGCAAGTTTTGCAAGTTCTTCAATTTCCGTGTCTTTTACTTGAATTAATTTCATAAAAATAGCATACTATATTGCGTAATCATTTTCAAAATCTTTTTATATAGTAAAATTTTTTTATGGAAAAATCATATTATCAATCTCAAGTTGGGGTTTTGGAAATTGTATGCAGCTATGATGCGCTGCTTTCTTTGAAACTTGTTGATAAAAAGGGTGGGGAAAATAAAGAAACCTTCTTTATAAAAAGGGTTAAAACTCAACTGGATGAATATTTTTCCTGTAAAAGAAAAATTTTTGATGTTCAAATAAATCCAAAAGGTACGGACTTTCAAAAAAAAGTGTGGGCGCAGCTGTTAAAAATTCCATACGGCAAAACAAAAAGCTATTCTGAAATCGCAAAAGATGTAGGTAGCAAAAATGCCCAAAGGGCAGTTGGCACAGCGTGCGGCAAAAACCCAATTATGATAATTATCCCTTGTCATAGGGTTATTTCAAAAAGCGGCAAATTATCAGGGTTTGCATATGGGGCTAATGTGAAAGAAAAATTGCTTGAAATTGAAAAAGGGGATTTTTCTGCCGATTATTTAAAAAAATGATAGAATTAGATAATAATTTGGCGGGTTTGAGTTTTTTAAAAAACATAAAAATAATAAATTTATATGGTAATATTGTTTCAAAATCAATAATCGTGCAAGTAAGCTTTTAAAAAATAAAATGGAAATTTTTTATATCGATATAGAAGAATTTAAAAAAACTCATCCAAAAGAATTTTTGGCGCAGTTTTTGGATGTTGATTTTAAACTTGAAAAAAGATTTTATGAATACACAATCGGAAGATATTTAATAAAAAATGCGGCAAAAACTCTCTATGGAGTTAAGGATACGGAAATTATAAAAAATCAAAACAATAAGCCTGTTTTTAAAAATTCTTCTCTTTGTTTTAATCTTTCGCACACAAAAAATATTGTTGCTGTAGGGTTTGACCATTCTGATATAGGGCTTGATATAGAATATATAAAAGAAAGAAATCTTGAAAAATTAAGCAAATATTTTAAATACAAGTTTTTAAATTTGGATGATTTTTATAAATTTTGGACAAAAAAAGAGGCGGAATATAAGTTGGGCATGCCATATAGCCACATTTTTTCTTTAAAATTTAAAAACAAATATTTTTTATCCGTGGCAGTGTCAAACAAAATGGATAAGGCACCTCACATTAGTCCTTATTTAAAATAAAAAGCCCTGAAATTTCAGGGCTTTACTTTATTTATTTTTTATTTCTTCTTCCAATTCTGCCAAAATTTTGATTGCGTTTGTTGTGTCTTTCGCACAGCCTTGCGCCATATTTGGCTTACCGCCGCCATTGCCGCCCATAAGTTTTGTTATTTTGGAAACAATAGCGCCCGCCTGCACTCCAACTTTTATAAACCCTTCCGTTGCCTTTGCTATAACAATAGCATCCCCCTCGGGCTTTTTACAGCAAAGAACAATAATGGATTCTTCTTTTAGGCGTTTTGCAAGCATTTCTACCCCAAACCTGAGTGCATTCGGGTGAATGCCTTCTGCCATTGAAATAAAGAGTTTCCCCTTTTGCCCTTTGATTTCAATGTCTTGGGCTCTTGAAATTAAGGTGTCAAATTTAGCTGTTGTGATTTTATTTTCAAGCTCGGTTATTTCAAGAGTTTTGGTTTTGATTTCGTTTGTCAATTTTTCAAGCTTATCTTTAATTTCTTCAGATTTGATTTTATAAACATGGGCAATATCATCAATCAAGTCTGCCTTATTGTTTAAATAATCAAGAGCGGCATCGGAGCAGATTATCTCAATTCTTCTTACCCCTTGTGAAATTGCAGATTCTGAAACAATTTTGGCAAGTCTTAAATCTTTTGTATTGGTAACATGACACCCGCCGCACAACTCTTTTGAAACGGCTTTGTCGTTGTCATAAAAGCTTACCACTCTGACGGTATCACTGTATTTTTCATTAAACAAAGCTGTTGCGCCAGATTGTTTGGCTGAATCTATGTCCATAACCTCTGTTTTGCCGCACAAGCCCTTTTTAATCCAACTGTTAATAAGGTTTTCAACTTTTTTAAGCTCTTCTTTTGTTGGTGCTTTTGAATATGAAAAGTCAAATCTTGTTCTGTTAACTTCAACTTGTGAGCCTGATTGGTGCACTTCATCTCCTAAAACTTCAATTAAAGCGGCTTGAAGCAGGTGCGCAAGAGAGTGGTGCTTTTTAATTTCTTCTCTTTTTTCTATATTGATTTTTGCGCAAACTTCATCCCCTTTTCTGATAGAGCCAAAGCCTCTGTGAACAAACACTTTGCCCGCTTTAAATGTTTTTTGAACATTAAAATTATCAATTGTGCCGCAATCCCCGATTTGACCGCCGGATTCAGCATAAAACGGGGTTTTATCCAAAATTACATCGGCTTCTTGGCATTCGACAAAATCAACTTCCACGCCGTCTTTTACAATTGCGAGCACTTTTGCATGCGTTTTGTTTTCTTCGTATCCTATAAACTTTGTATCGGGGTTGTTTGTGTAATTTAGGTCATCTGTTAAAATAACTTTTTGTTGGGAAGAGCGTGCTCTTTCCTTTTGCGCTTCCATTTCAGCCTTAAACCCTTGTTCATCTATTTCAATTCCTTGCTCTTGGGCAATTTCACGGGTTAATTCATAAGGAAAGCCAAATGTGTCATAAAGCTTGAAGGCATCTTTCCCCGACATAATTTTATTATCTGATTTTTTAATGCGGGTAAAAATTTCTTCAATTTGGTTGTAACCCCTTTGTACGGTTTGTTTGAAGCGTTCTTCTTCCGCTAAAATAACTTTTTGAATTTTTTCTTTATTTTCTAAAAGTTCAGGGTAGGCATCTGAATAATTTTCAATAACCTTATCAACAACTTTTGCCATAAACGGCAATTCAAGCCCAAGCAAGTACCCATGGCGCAAGGCACGTCTTAAAATCATTCTTAAAACATACCCTCTGCCTTCATTTGTGGGCAAAATTCCATCCGCTATCATAAAAGATACGCAACGGGCGTGGTCTGTCACTATTCTTAAAGATATATCGGTTTTTTCATTTTCTTTATATTTTTTGCCTGAAATTTCAGAAACTCTTTCAATAATAGATTTTAAAAGGTCTGTATCAAAGGTAGATTCAACCCCCTGACACACCATGGCAATTCTCTCTAAGCCCATGCCTGTGTCCACATTTTTTTTGTCCAAAGGAGATTGATTTCCGTTTTCATCTTGGAATAATTCCGTAAACACAAGGTTCCAAATTTCCACCCAACGGTTACATTCGCAAGTTGAAATGGAGCAATCATCCGAACATTTTAAGTGTTCGCCAAGGTCATAATGAATTTCAGAACACGGCCCGCAAGAACCTGAAGCCCCGGGGGGACCCCAGAAATTGTCCTTTTTGCCTTTTCTTATAATTCTTTCAGGTTGAACCCCGACAGATTTCCAAATTTCAAAAGCTTCATCATCTGTTTCGTAAATTGTAATCCAAAGGCGGGATTTATCCAGCCCCAAGTATTCAGGACTTGTCACAAATTCCCATGCCCAAGGTATAACTTCTTTTTTGTAGTAATCTCCAAAGCTGAAATTCCCGAGCATTTCAAAAAACGTGTGGTGTCTTGGGGTTCTTCCAACATTTTCAATGTCAGAGTCTTTGCCACCCGCACGTGCGCATTTTTGGCAGCTTGTTGCTCTTGGCGGGTCATATGGCGGTTTTTCAAGCCCTAAATAGTAAGGCATAAATTGCACCATGCCTGCCGTTGTAAGCAAAATTGTAGGGTTATCTGGCACAAGGGAAGAACTTTTTACCCTTGCGGAATTATGTTTTTTTTCAAAAAAGCTTAAAAACAGTTCTCTTATTTCAGCTGAAGTTTTCATTTTTTATACCTTTAACATACTTTTATTATCTAAATAATACCATAAAAATTTTGACAAAAGTGTGAAAAAACTATATTCTAAATTATAATGAACCACAAAAAGAAAAGAGTTTGAAATGGCAGATACGCTTGATGAAATTTCTTGTCCCGCCTGCGGAAAGAAAATGGAAAAAATTTTTTTAGATATACAAGGTTTTAATGTTGATATATGTTTGGAAGGGTGTGGCGGAATTTTTCTTGATAACAGAGAGTTAAAAAAGTTGGATGAAGCCCATGAAGATATAACCCCGATTTTAAATGCAATAAAAGATAAAACTTTTGAAAAAACGGATACCCAAAAAGTTAGAATTTGTCCTGCATGCGGGCATAATATGGTGAAAAATTATACAAGCCACCTAAAAAAAGTGCAAATTGATGAATGTTATAATTGTGGGGGCAAATTCCTTGATAATAATGAGCTTTGCGCCCTGAGAGGGGAATACAAAACAGAAGCTGAAAGAATTGAAGCCTTCAACAAATGCACAAAAGAGCTGCTTAAAGGAATGATAAAAAAAGGAAAAGACAGCATATAAAATAATAAAACAAAAGGCGGAAAAGGGTGATACCCTAAACCGCCTGAAATCTCGTATTATAATGGAGGAAGGAGTGGAAAAGAGAAGAACTAACCACTAATATTATACCCACATTATAATATATATAACATATATATTTAATATATATTAAGAAATTTTAATTATTTGTTTGCGCTTTTGATATTTTCGCTTATTGTGATTGCTCCTGAAATTGGTATTCCGCCTGTTTGCGGGGGAGTGTTTGTGACCTTTCCGTTTAAATACATTACGCTTGAGGAGCCGCCGTCTAAATTAATTGCGTTTTTGCAACCCAATTTTTGCATATATTTTGCGGCTTCATACAAATTCATGCCAATAGAGCGTGTTTCTCTGCCGTCTACTGTTACCAAAATAAGGTCGTTATTTTCTGTGTATCCCATAAGGGTTCTTGGGTTGCGCCCTGTTATTGCCGTTAATTTTTCTTCTTTTGCGTCAATATAAATTTTTCCGTCTTTTAAAAGAAATGGGCCGCCTGATATTATATGTTTTGAATTTTTAAAAGCTTCAGGATATTCAACATCAAGCACCAGTTTCTTTTGCCCCTTAAGGCTTAATATGGCTTCTTTTGGGCCCGATATTACATATCCTTCTTTTGGAATTTCAACGGCAGATGTATATATACCATCCACAACCCCATTTTTTACAGTTGCGCAAAGCCCGTATTTTGGCGGCGGCGGGGACATTTTTCCCCATTTTTCAGTGTATAAAAGGGTGTATGTTGAAAGCATTCTTGGCTGATTTATGTTATCGATTTTTAAATTAAATTTTTTATTTTTCAGTGCAAATTTAATATCTGTGTTCCCTATTGAATATGTGCCGTCAAAGTTTATCCCAATTGCCGCCCTGTTATAAATCGGGCCTGTTATAATTTTGCTGTCTATAACAAGCGCCCCTAAGGGAACTCCCGTTTGGGGCTTAAAATAGCCGCCGTTTACTGCCGCAATTGCATTTGCTTTATTTGCAATTTTATTTATTTTAACTCTTGAATTAAGATATTCAGCTGCGGTTTCAGGGCGAATTTCAATATTGGGGTTAATTTTTCCGTTTATCTCAAGAATATTTACCCTCACAAAAGACTTGCCGACAGGCACCACCCCCTTTGCAAAGACCATTCCTTGCAGAGGAAATTTTTTTTGGTACCTTGCATATTTAACAGACATTGTTTCAAACCAATCCATAACTTCATTTTGAGATGCAACCTCTTTTGAAATTTCAATTTTTGAATTGCCTTCAAGTGCAAGTGTTTTTTGGCTGTAATCAAAGCACCCCAAACAGTTGAGCCCAAAAAGAAGAAGAATTAAAGCGTTAAAATTAAAAAGCAAAATTGATATAAACCATCTTCTGCAAGATAGCGCTTTGTCATCTTGGCTTGTCGATGTTAAACATAATTGAGCCTGAGTCATACTTCTTCCGATTTCTTTTTGTTTTTAATGGGTTTTATATATTTTGGTGAATTAAATACGAACTAAAAAATGTTATAAGGCTCTACTACCATTATAACATAAACAATAAAATCCCGCAACCCCTTTATTAATGGTACTTTTGACACTTTATTAAATATAAAAATTTTGTTTATTATTAATTTTTGTTAAACAAAAATCAGGCTCTTGGGTGGGAGTTTTCATACACGGTTTTTAATCTTTGGGTGGATATGTGCGTGTAAATTTGGGTGTTTGAAATGCTGGCATGACCTAATAATTCCTGCACAACTCTTAAATCTGCCCCGTTTTCGATTAATCTTGTGGCAAAAGAGTGCCTGAATATGTGCGGGGTGACATGTTTTGATAATTGAATTGACTCCACAACTGTTTTCAGTGCTTTTCTAATACTTTGGTTTTGAAGTCTGTATCCGTTATTGTTTATAAAAAGCGGGCATGAACCTGTTTTTGGGGTTTTGCATATCATATCGGAAACATTGTTGATATAATTTATAATAAGTTCTTTTGTTTTGTCAGGAACAAGGACTATTCTTTCTTTTGCGCCTTTTCCAAAAACCCTGATTTCGTTTTGTTCCAAATTTAAATTTTCATAATTCAAAGAAGACAACTCAGAAATTCTCATGCCTGAAACCCAGAGCAATTCTAAAATAACCCTGTTTCTAAAACCCGCAGGAGTTGAAATTTTGATGTTTGTTAAAATTTGTTCTATTTCTTCCGTTGTTAAAAAGTCAGGAAGCGTTTTTGGGAGTTTTGGACCTTTTGTTGTGTCTGTCGGGTTATAATCAACAATTTCCATGTTATATAAAAACCTGTAAAATGCCCTTATAGAAGCTATTTTCCTTGCAACGGTTTTTTTTGTGTAGTTCATATTGCCGATAAAATAAATGTATTCTGAAAATTTATCTGTACTGATTTTTGTAATGTCAATTTCGGACGCCCAAATTAAAAAGCATAAAACATCTGCGCAGTAGGCCCTTACCGTGTGTGCGGAAAAATTTTTTTCTATTTTAAGATAGGTTTCAAAATTCTTAAAATAATCTTTTGAATTAACAGGTGTGTTCATTTTTAAAAACGCTGATTTGCTTTAACCTTAAGCTCTTTCACTTAATTATAACATTTTTTCAAAAAATTAATATAAATTATGTATTTGTTATTTGTAAAAAAAATTATATTATAGAGTGGTAAATTTTCATGTTTAAGATACCATGGAACTTGAAAATTTTTGAATGGAACGGTTGAAAATTGGCTAATAACTTTGAAAGCTTGAATAATCTTGAAGATAACATAAGAAAATCCTCTGTTGTGCAAGAGCGCACAGGGCTTGTTGCCGTTCATATGTATAAGCAGTTTTTGGATTTTCAAAAATCTAATCAAAATACAAATGAAATTTTTCTTAAAATGACAGAGATTATGAATCAGGTTGTGGAATCTCTCCAACAGTCTTTTAGCGTAAGAAGTATTCCTTCGGGCAACATTTATTGTGAGGTTGATTCTACTAAAACTGTTGCCACAATTAATATTTTATGGCATACAATAAGCTTTACATCCCGTTTTAATATTTCTCCAAAAGCCCTTCAAAGAGAAGGTTTAAACCCACTTTTGTGCGGTAGGATTTTTGCGGTTAAGGGAAATTATTCAAACCTTATTCGTGATGTGAATGATTATGAAGAACAAATTAAAGTTCTTCTTGATAAAGAAATCGCCTCTTTGTACATTCCTGCTGAAAAAAATCAAAACGTGATTATGACAATTCGCCATAAAGACAATCAGGAATCTTTATTGAGTCATGTGGACGCACCAAGAGACTTCCTTTTAAAGGTTATTGAAATTGTCTGTGCGGGCGGCGTTTTGCATGAGCAAACTCCAAAACCAAATTTCTTTAATATATAATATATAAAATCAAAACCCTAAAATTTGCTTTTTTAAAAAAGCCTGAATTTTAGGGTTCAATTTTTTAAATTTGATTTATGCGTATAAAAACAACTTGTGATTGTCAGGGTTGTTTGTTCCGCCAAGACCGTTTTCAAAGCCTGCTTTTTTGCCAAAGCCGATTTGAGAAACTTCACTTAATTGTGCTTGTTGGCTTGGGCCTGATACCCCATGCCCTGTTTTTTGTGCTCCAAAAACGCTTCCTGTGCCAACTTGCCCGCTCTGTCCTGCCCCGATATAAGGGCTTGAGACGGCACTTGCGGCGCTTGCCGGATTATAAGCATTTAGGGCGTTTAATGCAAATGGATTACTCATAGAATACCTTTATTTCACTATATTTTTATAAAAACAAGGAAAAAAAATAAATTTCACAAAAGACTTTTTTATTTACAAAACTTAACAAGTGCTTTTCTCATAAAAAATTTTACTGGGCGTTAGTGAGGGGCGGTGAATTTGTTAAGAATATTACAAAATGTTAAGATAAAAAGAAGCAATTTTTTTGTTTTTGTTATAATGGGGGGTGGAATATATAATACAAAAGTATTAACTATAAATATTTATTTGCTTTTGTGTTATGATTTCGATTATAGGATTAGATAGTATAAGGAAAACGATATGGCATTACCAAACGTAGCATACTTTTCAATGGAAATTGCAATGGATCAGTCTTTGGCAACTTATTCAGGCGGTCTTGGTTTTCTTGCAGGTTCACACATGCAATCAGCAGGATACCTTCAAATGCCGATGGTTGGGGTTACAATGCTTTGGTCATACGGTTATTACGACCAAAGAATTAACGACAATGCTGAAGTTGAAGTTGCATATGTAAGAAAACATTATGATTTCTTAACCGATATTAACGTAAAAACAACAGTAAAAATCTTTGGTGAAGATGTTGTTGTTAAGGCTTATAGGGTTGAACCAGAACTGTTTGGAACTTGCCCTGTTTACCTTTTAACAACTGATATTGAAGAAAACTCCGAATGGGCAAGAAAAATCTCTCACAAACTTTATGACGGGGATGAAAGAATTCGTGTTGCTCAAGAAACAGTTCTTGGTATCGGTGGTGTTAGAGTTCTTCAAGCTGTTGGCTATCCTTTCGATGTTATTCACATGAACGAAGGTCACGCATTGCCTGCAGCTTTTGAATTGTTAAGACAATATAATGGCGACCTTAATGCAGTTAAAAGAAAAACTGTTTTCACAACTCACACACCTGTTGCAGCAGGAAACGAAGTTCACTGGGTTGATACCCTTCTTGAATCAGGTTTCTTTGCAGGCTGTTCACGTGAAAGAGCTGTAGAATTGGGTGGTGAAAACTTCTCACTTACGGTTGCAGCACTTAGAATGAGCAGAATTGCAAACGCTGTTTCTCAACTTCACGGTTTGGTTGCAAACAAAATGTGGGAATGGGTACAAGGCAGATGCCCGATTAGAGCAATTACAAACGCTGTAAACCAACACTACTGGCAAGACGCAAGAATTGCAAAAGCTGAAACAGATGAAGAATTGCTCAACGCAAAAATTGAAATGAAAAAAGACTTGTTCCAATACATTTCAGATACTCAAGGCAAACGCTTTGACCCCAATGTTCTTACAATTACTTGGGCAAGAAGATTTGCGGATTATAAACGTGCATGGTTAATTTTAATGGATAAACCACGTATTGAAAAATTATTGAATGAAAACAAAGTTCAATTGATTTTTGCGGGTAAATTCCATCCGGATGATACTATGGGCAAAGAAATGTTCAACAAAATTTTGAAACAATCATATGAATTGAAAAATGTTGTTGTTCTTCCGGGATATGAACTTGCGCTTTCTGCAAAACTTAAAAAAGGTTCAGATATTTGGTTGAATACGCCTCTAAGACCTTTTGAAGCTTCAGGAACTTCAGGCATGAGTGCAAATATGAACGGTGCACTTCACTTCTCAACATATGACGGTTGGACAGTAGAAGGTACATTCCCTGGAATTAACGGCTATACCGTTGAATACCCCGGTTTGGATGACGATATTCCTTGGGAAGAAAGACACTGGAAAGATCATCAATGTGTTATGAACACTTTGGAAAATGAAATTATTCCAACTTACTATGATAATAAAAAAGAATGGGCAAGACTTGTCCGCCAAGCTAAGAGAACTTCTGAAGCTTACTTTAACTCAGACAGAATGGTAATTGAATATTATAACAGAATTTATAAACCAATTGCTCACGGTGGAGTTCAAGCAGGGGAAGCAGAAAAATCTGAAGTTAAAATTGCAGAAAATCCAAATCTTGAAGCTTGGACATATTCAAATATCAAATAAGCTTGTAAAATAAATAAAATATGCCGTAGGATATTTCTCTTGCGGCATATTTTTTATAAAAAATTAAATTAAGCGCTCAATTTTAAAACTGGTTTAATTAATATGATGTGGTAAAATTTATTTAAAAAAGGATGTTGCCAATGGAAAAGGGAGTTTTTATAACATTTGAGGGAGCTGACGGGTGCGGGAAAACAACCCAACTTGAGCTTTTAAAAAAATATTTAGAAAAAAATGGGGTCAAGGTTTTGCAAACAAGGGAGCCTGGGGCAGGGGAGCTTGGGCAAAAATTAAGGGAAATTCTTCTTCATTATGATAAACCTGTTTCAAATGCGGCAGAAACTTTTTTATATCTTGCAGACAGAGCCCAACATACGGAATTTGAAATTATACCTGCAATTAAGGCGGGCACAGTTGTTTTGTGTGATAGATACATAGATTCCACCCTTTCTTACCAAGGGTATGCAAGGGGTCAAAATATAGAGATGATTAACCAATTGAATGAAATTGCAACAGGGGGCATAAAGCCTGATTTAACAATTGTTTTTGATATAGAGTCTGAAATTGCACAAAAACGCTTGGGAAGTGAAAAAGACCGTCTTGAAAAAGAGGGACTTGAATTTCATAAAAAACTTCGATATGGGTATTTGGAAATTGCGAAGAAAAATTCGGATAGAGTAAAAGTTATAAATTCCGATGATACAATCGAAAATATTCATAAACAAGTGGTTGAATTGGTTAAAAAATATATTGCTTAATTTATGAAAAAATTTTTTTTAACAATTTTATTTTCTTTCTTTTTTACGGCTGCCTTTGCGCAAGAGGGCGTTTTTGATGTAGAGAAAATTTTAAATAGCATAAAAGAAGACAATAAAAATGTGCAAAATTATGTCGATTTGGGAAGGGCATATTTATACAAGCAGGATTATTTAAGGGCGATAAATTCTTTTGAATACGCTATTTTCCTTGGTTGTGCAGAGGGTGATGTCTACAATTATCTTGGCATGGCGTATTACAAAAGGGGAAATATCAACAAGGCGCTTGAAAATTTTGAAAACGCTTTTCTTGCGGATGAAAACAATTATATTTATATGAATAATTTGGCAATTTGCTATAAAAGTTTGAACGATACAAAAAAATATGAAGAAATTATGGCAAAAATGCAAGTCACAAACCCAATTACAAAGGATGAATATGTTCAGCTTGTTAAAATTTTATACACAAAAAAAGATATTGAGGGCGCAAAGGTTCTTTTAAATCAAGCTATAAAAAAATACCCGAAAGACCCTTTTTTAAAGGAACTTTTTAATAAGCTTAATAAATCGTAACTATATCTTTAAATTGCTTAATTTTCATGGGAAAATCCCTGTTAAAAGGGCAAAATGTGCTGATATGAATAAAAATTTGAAAACAGTTATCCTTGCTGCGGGCAAGGGGACAAGAATGAAATCCCAAACTCCTAAAGTTCTCCATGAAATTTTTAATAAACCTCTCGTGGGTAGGGTTTTGGATGCCGCAAATAAGACAGGCTCAATTGAAAATATTGTAGTCGTGGGTCATGGGGCGCAGTTGGTTGAAGAATACGTGCACTCTGCATATTCCAACGCAGCTTGCGTGCTTCAAAAAGAACAACTGGGAACAGGGCATGCCCTTAAGGTGGCAAGTTCTAAATTGAAAGATTTTAAGGGCAATATTCTTGTATTGTGCGGGGATACGCCTTTAATTACGGGCGAAACACTTCAAGAGTGTATAGAATTTCATAATTCAAATAATGCAGATATTACGGTTATGTCTGCATTTTTTAACGAACCAAAAGGGTATGGCAGAATTATTCGCAATGAAAAAAATGAAGTTATAGGGATTGTTGAAGAAAAAGACGCCGATGAAAAAACAAAACAGATTAAAGAAGTGAATGCCGGAATTTATTGTTTTAATTGGGAAACAGTCGGCTGCGGTATAGATGAAATTAAAAACAACAACGCACAAAATGAATATTACTTAACAGATTTAATAAAATGGGCAACAAACCGTTCAAAAAAAGTTTTGCCGTACGTTCTACAATCAAGTGATGAAATTTTTGGAATAAACTCTAAAAAACATCTTTCAATAGCAACAAAAATAATGAAAGAAAGAAAGCTTAATGAACTTATGGAAAACGGTGTTACCATAGTTGATTTTGATACAACTTATATTTCCCCCGAAACTGAAATTGAAGCAGACACCGTTATTTTGCCAAATGTTGTTTTGGAAGGAAAAAACAAAATTGGTAAAAACTGTAAAATCGGGCCTTTTTCTCACCTTAGAGGAAATTGCACAATAGAAGATTTTGTCAAAATAGGTAACTTTGTTGAGCTTAAGAACGCCTCTGTAAGCGCACATACAAACATATGTCATCTTTCATATGTTGGGGACGCTGATGTGGGCGAAGGAGTCAATATTGGCGCAGGAACAATCACAGCAAATTATGACTCAAGAACAAAAGTAAAATCAAAAACAATAATTAAGGATAATGCCTCAATAGGTTCAAATGTTGTAATTGTTGCACCTGTTGAAATTGGCAAAAAGGCGCTTATTGGTGCAGGTTCGGTTATCACAAAAGATGTTGAAGAAAATTCACTGGCACTTACAAGAAGCCCTCAAAAAGAAATTAAAAATTATATAAAATAAAGGAGAAAATAATGACAGAATGTGTGGACGCAGTTTTGGAAAGACAACAAAATGTACTTCCAACCCATGATATAAAACTTTTTTCAGGACGCTCAAATCCGGTTTTAGCGGAAGAAATTGCAAAATATTTGGGTACAAGCGTTGGGCCGATGATTATTAAAAACTTTTCAGACGGTGAAACATACGTTCAAATTCAAGATTCCATAAGGGGTGATGACGTGTTTGTTGTTCAGCCTTTGTGCAACCCTGTGAATGAAAATTTGGTTGAACTTTTGATTATAATTGATGCATTCAAAAGGGCTTCCGCAAAAACAATAACGGCGGTTATCCCTTATTATGGTTACGCAAGACAAGACAGAAAAACTACTGGCAGAGAAGCAATCACGGCAAAACTTGTGGCAGACCTTTTAACAACAGCAGGTGCGAACAGAGTGCTTGCAATGGATTTGCACACAGGGCAAATTCAAGGATTTTTCAACATATTGGTTGACCATATTTATGCAACAAATATTATTGTTGATTATATAAAAAGGCTTAATTTAAATAAAGACGAGCTTGTTGCCGTTTCTCCCGACACAGGCGGTGTGCAGAGAACAAGAGTTTTTGCAAAGAAACTGGCATGTCCTTTGGCTATTATTGATAAAAGAAGAACTCAACACAATGTTGCCGTTGCAGACCATGTTATAGGGGATGTTAAGGGCAAAGTTTGCGTTATGTTTGATGATATGATTGATACGGCAGGTACAATTTGTGAAGCAAGTAAACTTTTGATTAAAGAAGGCGCAAAAGAAGTTTATGTTTGTGCGGTTCACCCCGTATTTTCAGGCCCTGCACTTCAAAGGCTTGATGAAGCGCCGATAAAAGAGGTTATTGTGACAAATACAATCCCCTTGTCGCAAAACGAGTATATTCCTGAAAAAATTACTCAACTTTCAGTAGCTCCGCTTTTAGGGGAAGCAATTTCAAGAATTCACGATGACCAGTCCGTAAGTTCTTTATTTGGTTTTGAAAAGGAATACAAATAAAAAATGCTGGAAAAACTCAAAGAAAGTTTAAAAGATTGCACAAATTGTTCCTTACATTCGGGAAGGAACAATATTGTGTTTTCTGACGGCAGCGAAAAAGCAAAAATCATGCTTATAGGTGAAGCCCCGGGGGCAGATGAAGATAAAACGGGAATTCCGTTTGTTGGAAGGGCAGGGAAACTTTTAAATGAGTTTTTGGAACAAGCAGGCATTAAAAGGGAAGAAGACATATACATAGCAAACACGGTAAAATGCAGACCGCCTGAAAACAGAAAACCGGCTTTGCTTGAAAAAATTGCCTGTGAGGGTAATTTAAAAGCGCAAATAAATGCGGTAAAACCAAAAGTTATAGTTTTGTGCGGTGCAACTGCGATGGAAAGCTTTATTAAAGATAAAAAAATGACTATAACAAAGGCAAGAGGGCAAGTTTTTGATTATGAAAACGGAATTAAATTGGTTCCTGTTTTTCATCCTTCTTATCTTTTAAGACAACATTCTCTTGAGGAAAATTCCCCAAGGTGGCTTATGTTAAAAGATTTAAAAATGATAAAAGAACTTTCAAACAGATAAAAAGCGGTAATTTAAGAAAAGAACAGGTTAAAAAATGAACACGAACGAAAATTTAGAGGTTAAAATAGAAGAATTGTCAGATTTTGTGAAAAATCTCTCAGACAGGCAAACGCTCACATCTTCCGATATGAATAATCTTGTGGACGCTTTTGTGTCAAGGGTTGAAGATGCAAACGAAGAAACTTCAACAAGATTGGTTAACGATGTGTCTGAAGCCCTGCTCAATGTTTTAGACAATAAATATTCTGCTATAAAAGACAAAATTTCTACAATTGAAAAATTTGCCTCATCTGTTCTTGAAGAAAATAAAAATTCAAAACTTTCTTCCGATGTTGAAAGAATTTTGAACGATATTGAAGCGCTTTATTCAAAAATGAATATTCAGGAAGTTCAAATTGAAAACATAATTAAAGCATGTGAAGGTATCAAAAATAATAGGGATGAGGCAGGCGTTGCGGCTCTTTATGATGAGGTTGCGTCTGTTATAAAAACTTATGACGATATTGCGGAAGTTTTGAACAATAATTTTAAGGAATTTTTAAGAAAAATTGAAACCAATACCTCAAGAGATGAGTTTCAAAGGTTAAGAAACAATCTTGAAAATATAGAAAACAATCAAAATGTGCTTGTTTCTGCGATGAATTCAATTAATGACAAACAAGAAGAAGTTAAAGCCATAGTGCGCCAATTGACTTCCATTCAGGGCGGAGAAAAGTTTGAGCAGTTCCAAAATACTTTAAATCAATTAAACAGACTTATTTTGGATACAACCTCAAAGGCGGACATTGATATTATCGTGGACAGAATTGCTTCTGTTTATGACCAAATTAATGAATTTAAGCGCAGCTTCACGGAATTAAAAGAAAATGATGAAATGAGAACGGTTTTAAATTCTCAATTAAATCACATAACCTCTCAACTTGAAAGTTTAAAAATTAATTCAACTTCAAATGTTGGTGAAGATATTATAAGGCTTTATACCTCAATTGCAGAATTTAAAGACGGGGTTTATTCTTCCATAAACTCTCAATTAAAAGACGTTGTGGCATCTGTTGATACACAGCTTGATAAAATAACAAATTCTATTGTTAATTCCACCTTAGATACAAGCGAAACAGTGCGCAATTTAGCTGGCGAAGTTCAAAAGCTTCACGATATTGTGGCGGAAGGGTTAAATACAAAGGCATATGAAATTAATCAAAGTGTTGAAAAACAGGCACAACAAACCACCTCTTTATTGACAGCTAACATAAAAAATGAACTTCAAGAGTTGTCTAAAAATATAGAGGCTCTAAATTGTAACGATAAATTGGCTGAACTTTATAACAATATAGACAGCTTAAAAAAAGGAATAGATATAAATTCCCTTGTTGTCCAAATGGATAAAATTAAAGAAGCACTTGACTTTGAGCCAATTAAACAACAGATAGAGCTTTTAAACAAAGATGAGCTTGTAGGTTCAATAAATGAAAAAATAAACGCTGTTTTGGGATATTTAAAAAATGAAAAAACCCTAAATGCACTTGAAGAAATTAAAAATTCACTTGATTTTAACGGCGTGTTTGAAAAAATGGATACTCTTGAAAATAAAATGGATTTCACATCCGTTGAAAATGGCATTTCTTCTTTAAAACAAATTTTGTCAAATGTGGACTTTGGGGGAGATTTAGCTTCAATTAAAGAGAGCTTGGATAAAATCAGTGTGCTGGATGAAAAAATTGCTTCGTTTAAAGAAATTGAAAATGCGATTTATGAAATTAAAAACCAAATTGAAGAACATATAAATTTCAATTTACAAAAAATCAATGAAGACAAGGAAATATTCTCAAGCATACAAGAGGGTCTAAAAACAATACATGACGCTGTGATTGAGATATCCAAAGATAATGAAAATACGGAAACAATAAATCAAATTAAAGATGATAACAGAGTTTTTTCTTCTAAAATTATGGAGCTTATTTCAGAAACAAATTCAAACTGTGAAAACGCCCTGAACTTAATGAATGGAAGAATTGAAAATTTATCTCCTGAACTTGAAGAAAAATTTGAAGGCTTTAAACAGGTACTTGAGGCTTCTCTTTCAATTTTGAGCGATAAAATTTCAAGAACGAATTTGGAAAATTCTGATAAAAAAGAACAAATAACAGACGAGATAAAAAGCAGCATTGAGGGGGTTTTGGAACTTATTAAAAATATCCATACAAAACCTTTATCTGAGATGTTTGATGAACTTCAAAATGCCCTTATGGACAAAAGTGGTGAAAATACTCAAGAAATCAAGGCCGGCATAGAAAATTTGCAAAATCTTTCGATACAAAACATGTCCTCTGTAAAAGAACTTTTAAGCGAAGCGCTTGACAAAACAGAACTGAGTGCCTTTATAAATCAGCATTTTGAAGAAGTTAAAAATAAATTTTCTGAAAAAATCAAAACTTTTGAAGAAAATCTTTTGAATGCGGGCACATCTAACCGTGAAGAAATTTTAAATTCAATGAAGGGAACCGTTTCATCTTTTAGAGAATTTTATGAAACCGTTGCCATTAAATTAGTTGAAGAAATTATTTCAACAAAAATGAATTCTTTGGCGGAAATTATTGCAAACAAAACAAAAGAAACTCAAAGTGAAGTTTCAAACTTTATGCAGGCGCAAATTACATCTTTAGTTTCGTTAATTGAGGGGAATATAGAAGCTTCAGGCAGGCATGCGGTTGAACAAATAGCGCAAATAATTTCAGACAATGAAAAAGCCCAAGAAAAAATTAATTTTATGAAGCAGGCATCTGAAAATTTATCTGCGATTATGGAAAACTTGGCGCTTGTTAAAACTGCGTTTGAAACAAATATTGATTTTGCAAACACTCTTGTGGATAAATTAGACACATTTGAAGAAAATATCCAAGGTTCAATAAAATCTTCATCGGATGAAATTAACTCATCTTTTAGAGAGCAGCTTAATAACAATATTTTAGAAGTTAAAAAATTAACAGATAAAATTAATGAAAACATCCATTCAACTGACGCTATGGCGAAAGAATTTTTCCCATCCAGTGCAAAAGTTGATAACTTGGCGGGTGAATTAAGACTTTCTTTAAGCGACACAAAAGAGGGCATTGAAGCGCTTGAAGCGCAAGTTGTTCAAAATACGGACAAAATTATGGAACAATTGAAGGAAAATCTTGAAGAAATTAAATCTTCTCTTGTATCCGAGCTTGCGCAAAATGACAACGATGAAAATACGGTTCTTGCTTTTGGAGCAGAGGTTGATAAAAAACTTCAAGAAAAAAGCGCTGTGATTGAAAGTTTGATTGATGATGCAATTAGCAAAATTAATAAAAAATCTGTTGAAGTTGCGGAATTTGCACACAGAAACTATAAAGATATTTTAGAAAAGAAAATCGAAGGCGCTTTGGCTGAATTAAAAGCAGACTATGAGGCAAAATTAACTGACATTCAAAACATTATTGATGACAAACTTTTTGAAGTTGTAAGTAAAAATAATGAAATCATCAAAGACGAACTTAAATATCAAACAGACCATATCTTGAGGGATTTGCCCCAAACGATTAAGGAAAAGTTTGTTCAGAATGATAAAACCGAAGAAGAACAGCCGCAAGAAGGCGAATATACAATAAAGGACGTTGAAGCAGACCTTGCGAAAATCCGTCTTGGAATTGAAAAAAGTAATAAACTTTCTAATTTTAAAGAGTTTGCAGAAAGGCTTGTCGAGCTTAAAAATGTTAATCTTGAAAACGCCAAAGTTACAAGGGTGATTGGTGCAGATATTGTGCGCTTTGACGGCTGGTTGAAAAATACAACTGCAAAAATTGAGCTTTTGGCGGCAAAAATTGAAAAATCTGAAAAAATTAAAATGGAAGATTTAAAAACAAGATTAATTCAGTCTGAAAAAAATCAGGCTATGCCGCAAAAATTTGAAGAAGCCCTTATGAGTATTTACAAAAAATATAGACTTCAAGAAACAAAATTTGATGATGTGGTGAATAAATTGGAAATTTTAAATCAAAAACAAACAGAAACCTTTGATGTTAAACAGTTTATTGATTTAATGTATGACAACACCAAAAAACAAGAAAATCTTGTTTCAAGAATGAATTCAATTGAAGACAAAATGGATTTAATACAGGCAAAAATTGACCATATTATTGAATCTTGTATTGATGAATAATAAAATACCCGCTTTTTAAACAAGGCGGGTATTTTTTTGAAAATTAATTTTCTTTTACAAACATTGTTGAAATTGCCGATAACAAAAGCACAACAGCGCCAATCAAAAAGGCATATTCCCAGTGATAATATCCACCCAGATTGCTTGTGCTGATACTGTGGTTTATAATCCAAGCAACAAGAGTGCAGACAATAACCTGCGGGCCTGCGATAAAAATGTTGAATATTCCCATAACAGAGCCTTCAGACCCCGCTTTTATAAATTTCGATAACATTGCAAAAGGCAAGGAAAGAATTGAAGCCCAGCCGATACCTGCAAGCCCCATTGCAAACATTACCATGGCTTTTGTATGTGCAAATGTAAGCAATAAATATGCAATTGCCATTGAAACAAGCGCTATGGCATGAACTTTTTTGTTGCCAAATTTTGTGGAAAGGTACCCGATTGGAATTGAGATTATAAAGCAAACAAGGTTGAATAATGCCATACAAATAAGAGCAAAATTTGTTCCTTGAAGTTTTGCCGTCTCATAAATTGAAGGGTCAACCCCCTCTTTTATAATGTCGGGAACACCGTATAAATTGTGAACCACAAAGAGTGTGAAATATAACAAAAGGCACATTGTTCCAATCCATGTAAACAATTGAACCGTGCAAATTTTAACAATTTCAGGGGATGTAGTTAAAAATTCTTTCATAGAGTCCATAAAAGATTTTTTATTTTCTTCGGTTTCCTTTTTTTCAATAACGTGTTGTTTTTCTTTGACTGTAATGCAAGTAACAAGCATAGCACCCGTAAATGCAATTGCCGCCATTAAAAACTGTGCAGGTATTGGCATATTAATTCCGAAGAATTTACTTAAAACAGGTGGTGTTGCAGCAGCTACAACAGACCCTAAACCAATCGCAAAACTCAAAAATGAATTTGCAATGGCGTGTTGTTCTTGGGGGATGACATCCGGAATTAAGGCTCTGTATGGGCCTTGTGCGATATTAACGCAAGCGTCAATTATCCAAATCATAATTCCTGCTAAAATAAGTCCTGCAACAGGCGCCAGTACAACCCCCGTTGCGTTTGAAAATGCGCTTATAATTCCGCCTGAATTTGGGAATATCCAAAGTGCCAAAGAAGCAAGAATGGCACCCCCTAAAAGGTAGGGTCTTCTTCTTCCGAATTTGGAAGTTGTTCTATCACTTAAAGCGCCAATTATTGGTTGAACCACCATGCCTGAAAACGGCCCTGCAAGAGAAATAAGCCCGTATATTAAAGGGTCTGCCCCTAATCCTTCGGTAACGGGGCCTGACAAGGCAAGTCGCATTTGCCATGCAAATTGCAGCCCGAAAAACCCTAAACAAAAGCACAATAGCTGTGCTGTGCTAAATTTTTTCATTTCTTCTTGCATTAAAATTTCTCCTTATTATCTCAATTATTATACCTTATTTTTTTTATTCTTCAAAATGGATGATTTTTTTATGAATAACCTTAATATTAAAATGTTATAACCCTTAATATTTTGCCCAAAGCAAAAAACTCAGCTATAATTTTTGATGGGGATATTTACTCAACATGGAAAAACAGGATTTACACAAGACATATTCTTATTTTGCGGACACTTTTGAAAAAAATGTCCTAGAGTCTGTTTCTTTGTTTTTTGAAAATAAATTTAAAGTTTTTCTTGCCCAAATTACACAAGAAACAAGCTTGAAAGAAAGCCCCCTTTTGAAAAATGAACTTTTTTATACATGTAAAATTCCGATTAAAAATAAGCAATATATAACCTTAAGGCTTACTTCGGATTTTATAAGAATAGTTTTCCATGATGTATTTGGTTCAAGTGCGCCCGTGTTTGAACTTGCAAAGCTGACAGAATTAGAGCAGAGAATTTTAAATTCTTTCTTTGAATTTATTGTTAAAAATATGGAACCTTTGATTATTAAAGAAGACAATGCAGCCAAAATAGACCCCCTTGATAAGACTGAATTAAATTTTGTTTTTCTAATCAGGTCAAAAGATGTAAATGCGGGCAAATTGTCTGCTGTAATTCCTCAAAACAGGCTTGTTATAAAAAATGTTCCCTGCATACAAAATTTTACATATGACGATTTTTTAAACAATTTTGCATACGTTAATTTGATTGCAGGCGGGGCAAAAATTTCTTTGAACGATTTAAAAAATCTTGATAAAGATGACATTATTGTTCTTGAAAATAGTAATGTTAAAACAATGACTCTAAAAACAGGAACAATTGTTCACAAGTTTGGAGTAAACCCCGAACCTTCCTTAATGCTTGATTTAGAGGAAGACGAAGAAATTGAATTTACGGAAGAAAAAAAGGAATATAAGGAACAAAATATGCCTGAACCTAAAACTATGTGGGATGATATTCAAATTGAAATCAGTGCTGAATTTGAAAGAGTTAAAATGAGCCTTGGCGATCTTAAACAAATTTCAAAAGGGCTTGTGATTGACTTGGGGCCTGTTATGAATAATGAAATTTCTCTTTTTGTTGAAAACAAAGTGGTGGCAAAAGGGGAGCTTGTTATTTTAAATGATAAGTATGGTGTTAAAATAACGGAAGTTTTTGCATCCAAAAAAGAGGATGAGAGACAAAACAAATTAAAACCAAAACAACCTTTAAATAAAGAACAGCAAATTCCAAAGGCTCCAAACCCTCAAGCTTCTGCAGCACAGCAAGTACCAAAAATGCCTCTGCCAAGACCGGTGCCGCAAAAGGCTCAAGCAGCGCCTAATGCTCCTGCGCAAGAAGACAAGGGCGATTTCGATTATTCAAATTTCGAGGAATAAAAATTGATTCACTACGTTTTAAATTTTATCGTTTACACATTTGCGATGATTGGAGTTTTAATCATCGGTTTTATTGTGTATAAAAAAGTGGTTTTAACCAACCCTGTCGGTAGAAATTCAATGTTAAAAATCCTTGAAATATTGAGGCTTCCCGATAGAAAAATTTTATACATTATAAAGTGCAAAGATGAACAGTTTTTAATTGCATCTTCAAATGAAAATGTAACTTTGATTTCTAAATTGGAAAAAGGGGCAAATTTAAAACAAAAAGAAGATATTGAAAAATATTTGCAGGAAAAAACTTTTGAAAACACGGGTTTTGAAGAAAGTTTTTATGAGGAGCACCCTAAAAAACAAGTGATGAAAAGCCTTTTAAAAGAGCTTTCCAACAAAAACCAAACAAAAAGAGGTAATTATTAATGGATGTATTGTTAAAAGACTTAAATCCCGTATTGCAGCTGTTGTTAACAATGGCATTGTTTACGCTTTTGCCGTTTGTTTTTATGTGCATGACAAGTTTTTTGAGGTTTGTTATAGTTTTTGCAATGCTCAAAACCGCAATGGGTACAAACTCTGTTCCACCTGCTATGGTTTTAATCGGGCTTTGTGTGATTATGACATTTTACACAATGTCTCCTGTTTTCCAAAAAATGTATGAAGCAGGTTCTGTTCCATATCAACAAAATGGCAATATTGTGCTTGCTGTTCAAAAGGGGTCTGAACCTTTGAAAGAATTTATGTTAAAACAAACTCGGCAAGAAGACATTGCATTTTTTATTGAAAAAACAAGAACCAAAATGCCTGACACACCTGAAGATTTAACTCTTTGGGAAGTTGCACCTGCATATATTTTGTCTGAGCTTAGAACCGCTTTTGAAATTGGTTTTATAATCTATGTGCCCTTTACGGTTTTGGATTTGGTTGTGGCAAATATTTTGCTTGCTCTGGGTATGTTTATGCTGTCGCCCACAATTGTGTCTTTGCCTTTTAAATTACTGATTTTCGTTGCGGTGGACGGCTGGAGTTTAATTGTTAAAGGTTTAGTGGAGAGTTTTAATTAATGGAACTTTTAATTGAATATATGGCAAAAGGTTTTTTTGTAATGCTTTCCATTTCAATGCCCTGTGTGCTTGTGGCGGCGGGTATCGGTCTTGTTGTCGGTATTTTGCAGGCGGTAACCCAAGTGCAGGAACAAACCATTGCAGCAGCGCCTAAGATTGTATCTGTATTTTTAACAATCGTTATTTTGGGCGTGGTTTATATAAAAGCTTTAACGGAATATATAAATGAAGGCGCATATATTGCATTTAACATAGTTCCAAAGTCTGAAACTTACGTTTTGCCTGCGGACTATTATCATCATACAAGACCTTTTGCAGGGGAAATGAAGGATACGATTTCTCCTTCGGGAAAAACCAAAGAAATAATGAAAAACCCAGGCAAAATTCCTTGGGCGGAAAGACAGGAAAAATCTAAATACACACCTGCACTTCAGGGCGCAAACCCAAGACCAAACCTTATTGAAACAAACAAAATTTTGGGAAGGTAGGCTTGTTTGAAAAAAGCACTAATTGTAATTTTGTTAATTATCTCATCTATAAACATTTGCTATTCTAAGCAAAAACCTACCCAAAAAGAGTTTCCAAAAGATGTTTTGGCGCCTGCAATTCAGTTTAATTTTGATGATTACAAAGATTGTTTTAAAAAATCTACCGATTACAAAGTTTATTTGCATTCAAAAATGAAATATTTAATCACCTGCGATGATGAAATAATAGGGGTCAGGTGGGGCGATTTAGATAATGTTGTTTTGTATGACAAAAAAGACAATATGGATAACACTGATATGAAAAAAGTTTTTTTGAAATTGAAACAAAAAACAAATACTTATATAAGTTTATATAAACAATCAGGAGAAATTGTAAACATTATAACAATCGCAAATTCCATGTTTGATGATAACAAAACTTATAATCTTGGTCTTTGCAGAATAGACCCTTATGAGGAATAAAAATGGAAGCAAATATTTTTTTAATTGAACTTGCAAAAATGTTTCCGGAGCTGAATTTGGCTTTGGGCACAGGTATTATGATTTTTGCAAGGCTTGCTGGGGTTATACATTTTGCTCCGCCTCTAAATAGAAAAGAAATTCCCGTTATGATAAGGGTTGCGCTTGCGCTTATGTTGACCGTTATTTTGACTATAGTTCTAAAGCCTGCGCCCATTCCAAAAGGAACTTCTTTATTGTTGTGTCTTGTTTTGAATTTTACTTTTGGCTTTATAATCGGATATATTGTCAACTGTATAATTGCAGCAATTACATCTGCAGGAGATATTATAAACAGCCAGTTGGGTGTTTCTTCAGCTACGGTTTTAGACCCCACAACAGGTACGCAAAATTCTCTTATGGGTAATTATTTTACCCTTCTTGCGGTAATTATTTTTATTTTTATTGGCGGAATTCACTGGACAATTAATGCCTTGATACGCTCTTTTGAGGTTTACCCCGTCTATGCCACATCTTTACCTTTGGCACAGGTGATTAATATGGATTATTTGATTAAAATAACTTCAAACACATTTATTGTTGGCATGCAAATTTCAGCGCCCATTTTGCTTGCAACTTTAGGGCAGGACATTATTTTGGGTACAATTTCAAAAACAGCACCGCAAGTTAACGTCTTTCAGATGAGCTTTCTTTTTAAACCTGTTATGGGAGCTTTAATTTTGACTTGGGTGTTGCCAAGCCTTGTAAATGTTATAAGCGATTATTTAACTTCTTTTGCAAACATTTTTTAATCATTTTTTGTAAAAGACAGTGAAATCAAAAGCCCAATTCCCATTAAAAACGGATAAAAAAGACCTTTTATAATTGAAAAAGAACTTATCGAAGCAAAAGAAGCCAGACTTGTGGCAATTAAAATTTGTGCCCCGTAAGGGATAATTCCTTGTATACAGCAGGATGTTGTATCCAAAAGGCTTGCCGTGCGTTTCGGGTCAACATTATATTTTTGCGCCATCTCTTTTGCAATGGGCCCTGCGGTTATAATTGCAACGGTGTTGTTTGCAGTAAAAAGGTTAATTACTCCGACAAGAAAACAAATTCCAAATTCGCATAATTTTTTTGTTTTTATAAAATGGGCGCTTGAATTAATAATATAATTTATCCCGCCGTTATATTTAACCATCTGCAACAGTCCACCTGCCAAAAGTGCCACAATTAAGGTGTTTGCCATTGCGCTTGTTCCGTTTCCGACATATACAAAAGCGTCAAATAAATTAAATAAATTTAAACTTATTCCAATTATAATGTTTAAAATTGTTCCCAAAAGCAATAAAAACATTACATTAATTCCCATAATGCCAAAAACCAAAAGCAAAAAGTAAGGAATAATTTTAATATAGCAATCGGGAGTAATAGAGCCTGTTTGACCAACTGCGCCTGTCCAAAAGCAGGGGAGAGAATAAAGCAAAATGCATAAAATTGCAGGAACAATGACAATTTTTAAATTGCAAATCATTTTATCTTTCATTTCAACATTTTGAGTTCTGGTGGATGCTATTGTGGTATCTGAAATTAAAGATAAATTGTCCCCAAACATTGCCCCGCCAACACTTGCGCCGATTGCAAATGAGGGGTTTAAATGAAGTGAATTTGCAAGGGTGACCGCAATGGGCACAATGGCTGCAATTGTTCCGCAGGATGTGCCTATAGCAAGTGAAATTAAAGCAGACACTACAAAGAGCCCTGAAATTATAAACTTAGCGGGAATGAAGTTTTGTGCCGTTAACACCATTGCGTCTACCCCGCCAACAGCTTGTGCGCTTGCGGTAAATCCTCCTGCCATAATAAAAATAAGGCACATAATCATAATGTCTTTGTTACCCATGCCATAGGCAAAGATTTCAATTTTTTTAGATAATTTTTCTTTATGATTTAAAATAAGTGCCGTTGCGGAAGATATTATAAAGGCAACCGTCATCGGTATTTTTGAAAAATCACGGGTTGCTATTGAAAAACCGAAGTAAAAAATAACAAAAACAATAAAGGGAATAAGCGCTTTTAGGCTTGATTCTCTCCATTGAATTAAATCTTTTTGCATAGTTCTCGACATATTTTTTCCTAAGATAATTTGACAATTTTTAAATAAAATGTTAGAACAAAATCGAAAAAAGTATTTTAAGTTTGTTTTAAGCGTCATTTTATTATATCAGATTACTGTTATATTTGAAAAGGAGTAAAAATATGAAGGTGTATAAAAAAATTACAGACTTAATTGGAAAGACCCCTTTGTTGGAGTTGGAAAATTTTGAATTTGGCACAGGCGCTAAAATTATCGCAAAACTTGAATGCTTTAATCCCGCAGGCTCTGTTAAAGACAGAATTGCATATGCCATGATTGAAAAAGCCGAAAAAGAAGGGCTTATAGATAAAGACACGGTTATAATTGAGCCTACAAGCGGAAACACAGGCATTGGACTTGCTTTTGTTGCTGCCTCAAAAGGGTATAAGGTAATTTTAACAATGCCTGAAACAATGAGTGTTGAAAGAAGAAAAATTCTTATGGCATACGGTGCCGAGCTTGTTTTGACAGATGGCGCAAAGGGAATGAAGGGTGCCATTAATCAGGCTCAAGAGCTTGCAAACTCAATTCCAAACAGCTTTATTCCAAGTCAATTTACAAACCCTGCAAACCCACAGAAGCATAAAGAAACAACCGGCCCTGAAATTTGGGAAGACTTAGACGGCAAGGTTGATATTTTTGTTGCGGGAGTTGGCACAGGCGGCACAATTACAGGGGTTGGCGAATTTTTAAAATCTAAAAATCCAAATATAAAAGTTGTGGCGGTGGAACCTTTTTCATCCCCCGTTTTATCTTGCGGCACATCAGGAGCGCATAAAATTCAAGGAATTGGCGCAGGGTTTGTGCCTGAAACTTTGAATACAAAAATATATGATGAAGTTGTTCAGGTCAAAAATGAAGATGCGCTTAATCTTGGACGTGAGCTTGCAAAAAAAGAAGGTCTTTTTGTTGGCATTTCTTCTGCTGCGGCGCTTTGGGCGGCAAAAGAAATTGCTTCACGTAAAGAAAATGAAGGCAAAACAATTGTTGTGCTTTTACCTGACGGTGGAGAAAAATATCTTTCAAGCGATATGTTTGCATAAAAAATTATGCTCTGGAAAATGCTTCTAAAAGCAATGGTTCATCTGTTTTAATAGGGTTAAAATAAGCACAAGATGCAACCATTGCGGCATTATCCGTGCAAAATTTCATACTTGGAGCATACGTTTTATACCCCAACTCTTGAAGTGAAAATAGTTTTTTTCTTAATTCCGAATTTGCCGCAACCCCGCCTGATAAGACGATTGTTTTAATACCATTTTTATCTGCAAGTTTTTTGGTTTTGTTAATTAAAGTGGATGTTATTCTTTCTTGAAAACTTGCGCAAATGTCATTTATCGGAAGTTCCCTTCCTCTAAATTGTTGAACAAGCCTTAAAACCGCAGTTTTTAACCCTGAAAAACTGAATTCATTTTCCCCTACTTTTGCTTCTGGCAAAACAAATGCTTTGTTGTTTCCAAGTTGTGCAAGTTTATCGAGTTTAATCCCCCCGGGGTAAGGAAGCCCCATAAGTCTTGCCACTTTGTCGTAAACTTCACCTGTGGCATCGTCAATGGTGGATGCTATAATTTCTTGCTTGTTGTAATCTTCTACCTTAATAACTTGGGTGTGACCGCCCGAAACAAGAAGGCAGATAAAGGGCGGCTTTAGGTCTGTTTCTAAAAAGTTTGCGCAAACGTGCCCTTGAAGGTGGTTTATGCCGATATAGGGTTTATTGTAAACAAGGGAAAGTGTTTTTGCGGCATTTAGCCCGACAAGCAAACACCCTACAAGCCCCGGCCCCACGGTAGAGGCAAAAGCGTCAATATCATCTGGGTTTATATTGTGGTTGGCTTTTGCAATATCAAGGGCTTCATTTATCACAACATTAATTGCGTCCAAGTGTTCTCTTGCGGCAATTTCGGGCACAACTCCACCGTATGCTTGGTGAGTTTTAATTTGTGAGGCGACAACATTTGAAATAACTTCTCTGCCGTCTTTGATTATGGCTGCCGCAGTTTCATCGCAGCTTGTTTCAATTCCTAAAATAAGCATTGCATTTTCCTTAAAATAAGGGGTAAAAGCCCCTTTTGATTATATGTCTTCTTTTTTCATTGTGTATGAAATACCCGCTTCTTTCATTCTTGAAAGAGCTTTTTTGAGAATATCAACAGGCTTTGTGATTGCTATTCTGATGTACCCTTCGCCGTATTTGCCATAGCCGTTTCCGGGTGGTACAACAAGGTGAGCACGCTCAAGCATAACGGTTGCAAATTCTTCACTTGTAAAGCCTTTGGGGCATGGTATCCAAATGTAAAAAGTTGCCTTAGAAGGGGTTATATCCCATCCTAATTCTTGAAGTCCTTTTTCCATAACTTCTTTTCTTTCTTTATACATTTTGTTTAATGTTTCAATTTCTTCTTTTGGGGCACTATATCCTTGAATAGCGGCTTCTTGAATTGCTTTAAAACACCCTGAATCAATATTGTTTTTAATTGTGCCTAAAGCTTTTATGGCATCTTTATTTCCTGCAACAAAGCCGACTCTCCAGCCTGTCATATTGTATGATTTTGAATGTGAATAAAATTCAATTGCAACATCCTTTGCGCCTTCAACCTCAAAAACAGAAGGAGCAACATACCCGTCATATGTCATTTCACAATATGCCATGTCGGAACAAAGCAAAATGTCATATTTTTTACAAAATTCAACCGCTTTTTTATAAAATTCAAGGTCGCAAACGGCACCTGTGGGGTTATTTGGGTAATTCAAAAACATAATTTTAGCTTTTTTTGCAACGTCTTCGGGAATTTTATCCAGTTCGGGTAAAAATCCGTTTTCACGTTTTAATGGCATGGAATAAGGTTCCCCGCCTGCCAAAATTGTTGCGTTTTGATAAACGGGATACCCGGGGTCCGGACATAAAGTTATGTCACCACTGTCAACATAAGCAAAGAAAAGGTGGGCAATTGCTTCTTTAGAGCCGATGTTTGCCAAAATTTCATTGTCAGGGTTTATATCAACGTTAAATCTTTTTTTCATCCAGTCGGCACTTGCTTTTTTAAATTCTTTAGTGCCGTCATATGGCGGGTAATCGTGGTTTTTGGGGTTATCTATCGCAGTGTGCATTGCGTTTACTACGGTTTGTAAAGTTGGCATATCGGGGTCTCCTATCCCCAAAGAAATAACATCTATTCCTTTTGCTTTTGCTTGAGCTACTTTTTCATCTATTCTTGCAAATAAATATGGTGGAATTTTATCTAATCTTTTTGAAGTTTTCATTGTTTTTGTCTCCTTTTCGTGCTACAATTGTATCATGAAAAAGAAAATTTTGATTAGTGTTTTTTTAGGTCTGTTTTTGCTTTCTTCTTCCGTGTATGCTGCGGGTGAAGATGACGCTACTGTTTTGTATAACAAAGGTATTGATTTATACGAACAAAATAAGGTGGAACAATCAATTGCAACCTTTAAAAAGGCAATATCAATTAACCCTGATTTTTATGAGGCTTATTACAATCTTGCAAGAATTCAGGAAGCTGCGGGGCACACTCAAGATGCCATGACATCTTATGAAAAGTTGTTAACTATTGCTCCTGATGATTATGAAAGCGTTTATCAGTTTGGGGAACTTCTTTATAAAAGAGGGTATCTTTCAAGGTCTTTAAGTTATTTAAGTAAAATTCCCTCAGGCTCTGAATATAAATCAAAAGCAGACACGTTGAGCGAAAAAATTAAAAAGCGCCAACTTGAGCTTCAAGAAGAATCAAAAATTAAAGCCGAACAGCAGCTAAAAACTTCAACGGTTGGCAACATTCCGGCTCCCTCAGGGCTTGTTATTGACTCAAACAGCAATATGTACGTTGCAAGTTTTACGGAAAATAAAATTATTAAAATTTCCAAAAACGCAAATGAAAAAATTGTTTTTGCAGATAAAACTAAAATGCTGGACGGTCCAATCGGCTTGGCAATTGATTCTTACGATAATATCTATGTTGCAAATTATAATAAGGGAAGCGTTGTGCTTTTTGACCCAAATGCAAATGTCAAGGTTTTGATGTATGTAAAAAAACCTTACTGTATAAGCTTGGATGAACAAAAAAAGAAAATTTACGTAACCGAACAGCAAAATAATAGTGTTGTATCTTATGATATTTCAGATATTTTAAAAGCGTCCATGGAAAAAAAGAAAATGGAAGTTAAACAAAATTCTGCAATTTCGCCCGTGGGTGTCGGGAGCGATGAGATAAAGTCGGCGCCTGAAAAAAAGGTGATTGAGGCACCTGAGACAAAACCTATTTTGGTTACTCCTTCCATTCAAGAGGCTCCTTTTACAAAATCAAGTCCGGCTTCAAGTATTACTGCGCCGATTATGGTGCCGTCCGGAAGTTTATTTGACTAGTTAATTTATTTTCTTGTATACTTTTGTATATGGAAATAAAGAATGTATGTGTATTTTGTTCATCGAGTAATTCGCTTGATGAGGTTTTTTATAAAGACGCAGAGGAGCTTGGGCGCTTGTTGGGTCAAAATGGCTATGACGTTGTGTATGGCGGGTCTAAGCTTGGGCTTATGTATACTGTGGTGAAAAATGCAAGAGATTTTGGCTCTAAAATAATAGGGGTCATGCCTGAAAAACTCTACGATTTGGGCGCAAGCGAAGAATTCTGCGATGAATTTTTCTTAACTGAGGGTATGCGTGAGAGAAAAGCAAAGCTTGACGAGTGCTCAGGAGCTGTTATTGCGCTTGCAGGTGGATTTGGCACTTTGGAAGAATTGTCTGAAATGATTGTGCAAAAGCAATTGTGCTATAACAACAAACCTATTGTTATTTTGAACACGGCAGGGTTTTATGATGAATTGTTGAAATTTTTTGAAAATATTTTTATGAAAAAGTTTGCAAACAAAAGCTCTAAAGGCATTTATTTTGTTGCAGCTTCTCCAAAAGAGGCGATAGAATATTTAAAAAATTATTCCTCAAATTTTGAAGAAAGGCAAAAGGAACTCTTAGAGCAGGTTTTTGGGAAATAGATTAAAATTTTTTTTATGATATTATTTTTATATGTTTGATAGTTTATCTGAAAAATTACAAAATGTTATTAGAAATGTTTCCAAAAATTCCGTATTAACGGAAGAAAACATGCAAGATGCCATAAGGGAAATAAGGCGGGCTCTTTTGGACGCTGACGTTTCTCTTAATGTCGTTAAGGCTTTTATTGCAAATGTTAAGCAAAAAGCAGAGGGGGAAGCGGTTTTAAAAAATGTTGAACCCGACAAGCAACTTGTAAAAATTGTAAACGATGAACTTATTAATCTTTTAGGAAGTGAAAATAAAGCACTTAACCTTAATACAAACCCTTCAATTATCATGATGCTCGGGCTTCAAGGTTCAGGTAAAACCACATCCTCTGCAAAGCTTGCTCTTAAGCTGAAACAGGAAGGCTCAAGCCCCCTGCTTGTTGGGTGTGACATATACAGGCCCGCCGCAATTAAGCAGCTTGAAATTTTGGCTGGGGAAATAAACTCCGCCTTTTTTACTCTTGAAGGCTCTAAAAATGTTCTTGAAATTATAAAATCTGCCATAGAATATGCAAAAACCAATAACCACAATGTTTTGATTTTGGATACGGCCGGGCGTTTGCAGATTGACACAGACATGATGGCGGAGCTTTTGCTTATAGATAGAAGCTTTAATTTAAATGAAAAGCTTCTTGTAATTGACTCTATGACAGGTCAAGGCGCAGTTGATGTTGCAAGAAATTTTGACGAACAGTTGAATATAACAGGAACAATCCTTACAAAATTGGACGGCGACACAAGAGGCGGGGCGGCACTATCCGTTGTTTATTCCACAAAAAAACCAATTAAACTTATTGGTATGGGTGAAAAAATTGAGCCCTTGGAAGCTTTTTGGCCGGATAGAATGGCAAATCGAATTCTTGGCATGGGGGATATTGTAGGGCTTGTAGAGAAAGCGCAAAAAGCGTTTGATAGTGAAAATGCCAAAAAACTTGAAGAATCAATGTTAAAAAATACATTTTCTTTTGATGATTTTTTAAAGCTTCAAAAACAAATGAAAATGTTGGGCTCTTTGGACTCAATTCTTGGAATGCTTCCAATTGCAGGTTTGAAAAAAGACGATAGGCAAAAAATTTCAAACGAAGGGGAAAAACAGTTTAAAAGAATTGAAGTTATGATATCTTCTATGACCCCCGATGAGAGAAAAAACCCCGACTTGTTGAATGCTTCAAGAAAGAAAAGAATTGCAAAAGGGGCGGGTGTTTCCATTGAAGAATTTAATAAATTTGTTCAACAGTTTGATATGATGCGCAAAATGATGAAGGGGCTTGGCGGCTTTATGGGCGGTTTTGGCGGCGCTCAAGCTCAAAAAGTTAAAAACAATCAAATGAATTTATTGAAACAGGCGCATGCTATGAAAAATAAATATAGATTTAGGTAATTTTTACACAAAAAAATAGCCCCAACAAAAGCGGGGCTATTTTTCTAATTATCTTTTTTGAAATCTTGAAAGCAATTTTAAAAATTCAATATAAACCCAAACAAGTGTAACCAAAAGCCCGAATGCACAATACCATTCAAAGCGTTCAGGAAGGTTCATATTGGCGCCGTTTTCGATTGTGTCAAAATCTAAAATAAAGTTTAAAACAGCAACAATACACACAAGAACATTTAACCCAATGGCAAATGCGCCTGAACCGTAGACAAATTGAATAACAGCAGGGTTAAAAAGACCCATAATAAAAACGCCCAGATAAAGAATGCAAACCCCAAGTGTGGAAGCAATCAGGGTTGATTTAAATTTGTTTGTACATTTTATTGCTCCTGTTTTGTATAAAAATAAAGTTGCAAGCAAAGAAGCAAAAGTTGCACAAACTGCGTTAATTATAAGCGCCCCGCCGTATGCTTTGGCAAAAACTCCCGTCAAGGAGCCAATTGCAAGCCCTTCTAAAATGGCATAGATAATTGTCCCTGCCACCATATATTTTGACCTTACCCCAAAACACACAAAAAGTGCGGTGATAAAAGCGCCAATAAGCCCTACATTCATAAAGATAAAAGCTTTGTCGCTAAAACCTAATTGGACAAGTGAAAATGTGTAAAACGAAACAAGCACAAGAACAGTAAATAAAACAACCGTTTTGCCTATTGCACCTGAAACAGTCATTACTTTTCCGTCTGTGCCCTCTGTGTCGGAAAATTGATGTACAACATCATTATTAAAAGCAGGGTTAGACATTTTTGTTTTTCTCCTTATTTTATTAAATAGATTATATCATATTTTTTAACAAAGCAAATTGCCCTAAAAAAAATTTTATAAAGAAATGTAAAAAATGTGAAAAATTACATCATGATTTTTTTGAAAAAAAACTTTATTAATAAGTGGAAGGCTAATTTTGGTGTAGAATATTTTGGACGGTATAAATAAAGCGGAACTAAATTTATATAACGTATCTTTGCCTCAAGCAGAGGGTATTTCACCTGCTTTGCGCAGGGCAAATTTGCAGCCGATTTCTGCGGACTATTTTGTATCCTCTGGTGCCGCTCCTTGTGCTCAAAGCCCTATTGAAAGTGGATTTGATAATTTCCTTGTTCAAAATGCACCTCAATTTTTCATGAATAAATATTTGGATGAAAAAGTGGTTGCAAATGCACTTGTAAAAAATCCAGCAATAGCGCAAACCTTGCATGCAAAAGGGATTGAGCCAAAAATTTATATGGATAATATTGGTGGCAAAAATAAAGAGCACTTTTTGGCTGCATATAAAGCGGCAAATAAATTTTCGAATACCCTAACAAAAGAAGAATATATTTTACTTTTAAAATCTGCACTTTTGCATGATGTGGGTAAATCTTTAATTCCTTCTGAAATTTTGGAGAAACCTGCAAAACTAACAGAAGAAGAAAGAAATATTGTAGACATTCATGCTGACCTTGGAAGGGAAATTTTAAAAACAACAAAACTTGAACCAAAGGTTGCAAATTTGGTTGGAATGCACCACACAGAAGCAACTAACCCGCAAAAGCAAAACAACAGGCTTGCTCAAATTTTATCTGTTTTGGATGTATACAGTGCCTTGAAAGAAGAAAGATCTTATAAAAGGGCGCTTTCGGACAAAGAGGCATATGAAATTATGAAAAATGATTCTAAACTAAATCCCGAATTGGTTGATATAGTATTTTCAATGTAAAAAAAGCTTTTCTTGTTTTGAGAAAAGCTTTTTTAAAATAGTTAGTTCTTCCTTGATTTTAAGCGTTAAATGCCGAAACTATCGGCGTTGTTACATCTGTTGACGTGCTGATTTTGTTAATATAAACAAAAGTCCACGAAAACATTAAAACTGTCATTAACACAAGCGAAGAAAGAAGAATGTTTACCACCTTAATCTCGTTCATTTTTACCTCTTTATAGTTCTTTTCGTCTTTGCCCTTTTTTAAGCCACAAGGTTTAAATGTCCGCCGCCATTGGTTGCAAGAGAACCTGCCGTTTCTTCAATTTTTTTGTCGTGAATGTTGTTACTTGCAAGAGAACCTGCTGTTTCTTCAAAAAGATTGTCAGAGCCTTTGTTTGCAAGAGAACCTGCTGTTTCTTCGGGGCGTGAGCCTTCTTTGACCTTGCTTAGCGAACCAAAGTCCGCATTAAAAATGTTGTTACGGTTTGAATGAATTTTTCCGATTGAACCGATTGCATCTGTTGACATAACTTATACTCCTTTATATTAATGTTTTTCTTATCTCTACATTTATATAAAAACGATATACTTTATATGATTTCAACATGGGTATTTTTTGTTACAAAAGTATACATAAAAAAATAAAACCCTTTATTGGTAGGGTTTTATCACCATTTCGCAATTTTTACAATCAAAATTCAGTATATATTTTTTGTTATCTTCCCCGATTAAAAAAAGCTGTTTGTGTTTTGGATTTTGTTTTAAACAAATGTTCAATGCCCTTCTTATACAGTGTTTTGTTCTCATGAGCTCTTTATTTGAATAGTTTTTTGTGCACTCAACCGATTTTTCATATGGAACAATTCCACATTTTTTATAAAATTCTTCTGCCTTTTTGTTGTGTATATTAAGCCTGTAGTCGTTGTTTTCTTTTGGATATTTTGCATAAGTTGTTCTTTTAAATTCTTCTCTTTTGTAGTTTTGAAGCCTTATTTTTTCAAGTTTTTCAAAAACTTCCCTTCTCAAAAGATTTATTTTTGACACGGTCAAAAATGGCAAATTATCTGTTTTAAATTCAATTTCATAAACCTTAAAAATTGAGTTTCCGGATTTTTTAAAACTCGTTTTAAAATTTTCCCTCATTTTTTCTTGATTTTGTGCAATTTCTTTTTCATCAAAAGAGACGCAAGCAGTATTTTTGTTGTCAGAAAGTTCAATTTTGTCTTTAAAAACGGTTAATTTTCCTTTGATTATTCTTTTTGTTTTTGAATTTTTTAAAATGTTTTCAAATTCCACACTTTTGTTTCTGTAAATTTTATCTTTAATATTTAATTCAATTTTTTTATTGGGAAAAATTTTTTTGCCTTCCGTCTTGTTGACTAAAAACCCAAAACTATCTTGTTTTGTGACGGAAAAAAGCCCGTCTTGGTTGGTTAACTTTATGTTTTTGTCAATTTCGAAATAATTTTTGCCGACCTTTGAAACGAGTCCTAAAAATTCGCCTGTGGATTTTGGGGTTTCAAAATTAAAAATTTCATTTTCTTCGCCTAAAAAATAAGTTGTATAACCACGGTTGAAGGTTTTGTTTATGTCAGGCTCAAAATCGCTTAAAATAACCCCGTCTGAAGTTTTTTCATATTTATCAAGAAGTTTTCTATAATATAAAACAACATTTTTTACATAGTTTTCATCTTTTAATCTTCCTTCAATTTTAAAAGAAGTCACGCCTGCTTTTATCATATCGTCTAAATATTTTTCGGCGCAAAAGTCTTTCAAAGATAAAAGATGTTTGTTTTTTATAATGTATTTATTTTTTTCATCCAAAAGGGAATAACACCTTCTGCAAGCTTGGGCACACACCCCTCTATTTGCGCTTCTTGAGCCTATATAATCGCTCATATAGCATTGCCCCGAATAACTGGTGCAAAGTGCACCGTGAACAAAACATTCAAGCTCAATGTTTGAATTTTGATGAATTTCTTTAATTTGTTCTACAGACAACTCTCTTGCAAGCACAACCCTTTTCATTCCTATTTTTTCAAAGAATTGCACTTTTTCTTTTGTTCTTATGTTGCACTGGGTGCTCATATGAAGTTCAATTGGCGGAATGTCAAGTTCCAAAATTCCCATATCCTGTATTATAAGGGCGTCTGCGCCAATTTCATAAAGCTTTTTGATTAATTTTTCCGCTTCAAGAAGCTCTCTGTCATCTAAAATTGTATTTAAAGTGATATAAATTTTGACATTGAACAGGTGCGCATAAGAAATCAATTTTTCAATATCTTCAATTGAATTAGACGCCATTTTTCTTGCACCAAAGGCGCTTGCACCAATGTATACGGCATCTGCTCCGTAATTTACGGCAGTTTTTGCAATTTCTATATTTTGCGCAGGGGCTAAAAGTTCAAGCTTTCTTTTTTTCATCTTTTTATTTTACACTAAAAATGTTATAATTTTGGTATGAAAAAGTTTTTTATTTTGTTTTGCTTGGTGGCAGTTTTTATTTTTGAACCTTTTTGTTTGGCAGATGCGCCCGTTATGTCTGGGTTTAATACAAAAAACAACTCCAATCAAAATGTAATAAACGCTTCTTACCCTTCAATTACAAGGGTTTATGATAAGGGCATACAGCCCTCTGCCGGTCAATATTCTTCATTTTGTATAAACTCCTCGGATAAAAAATTTTGCACATACCCTGCGGGATATTATTTTCCAAGATACACAACTTATTATTCCGCAAATTATACAAACGATTATTATAAAAACACAAACAATATAATTTGCATAAACAAAAAAACGGACAAACCCGTTGATTGCGATAATCTTCCGTTTTCCAAAAGCAATATTGTCTGTATTGACAAAGCAACAAGCAAAACGGTTAATTGCCCTTAATTCAAGGGTTGCTATCTTTTAGCTTTTTTAGTAAATTATTTTTTGTGAATTAAAGGAGCTTTATGAATACGGTTTTATTTGACCCTGGATATTCTTCTTGTGTGCTTGGAATTTCCGACAATGTAGAATTTATGTACAGCACATTTCAGGCATCTTTTATGCCCCCAAAACAGAAAAAATTTCAATTTTCTATTTTGCTTCCAAAATTGCAGGAAACCTTAAAGCAAAACGTGGCTTTTTATTTGGGGTGCCTTTTGTGGGCAAGCTATATAAAAACTTTTAAAAATGCCCAAATTGAAGAAAATCCTTGTCTTGGGGATGATTATGACAAAGAAGTTGCTCTATCGGATGTTAATTATTTAAAAGATTTTTCCCAAAACATTTTAATTAAAGATGCAAAATACTATATTAATAAATCTTTGGACATAAATCCAAGATATATTCTAATTTTGGACACATATATTGAATTTATTAAACTAAATAAAGGGTTTGTCAACTTAAAAACAACGGATGAGCTTCTTTTGCCAAAGAATTTGAAGGCTTTGGACAAAGAAAATGCGACAACGATTAAAAATAAAATTGATGAAGTTCTTTGTGAAAAAAAATTGTCGAAACTTTTTGATGTTTATGAATTGATTTTGGATTAAAAATGCGCAAAAAAAAGAAAAAATTTGTCATAGATATAAAAAATATGGGCTTGAACATAGATAAAAACGAATATAGAGAAATCGTTTTATCAAATTCCAGTCATCCGGAAATTATTAAAAACAATAAAGATAAAAAGCGTGAATTTGGCGCATAAAGTTGCCACAATGACAGGTTTTTCAAGTTTTAATTTTGCGAAAAGGTTTTAAAAAATAGCCGTTTGGCTGATATACGGCTTATCATTATGATTATAAAATGAATTCAGGTAATAATTTTTGTCTGAATTAAGAAAACAAGGATTAAAAAATGAAAAAAAATAAATTTAACCTGACTGTCAGGGAATGTGAGATACTCCCTTTAATTGTGCAGGGTTTAAATAATGCCCAAATCGCAAAAAAGCTTTATATTACAACGCATACGTCCAAAGCGCATGTGTCTGCAATTTTGAAAAAACTTGGAGTTACAAACAGGGTTCTTGCGGCAATTGTTGCAATTAGGGAAAATCTTGCATAGAAAAATTGAAATAAACTCTTCTTTTTTATATAAAAAAGATGTATAATAAAAGCTATGGGACTTTTTGATTGGATAAAAAATTCAAATGATGCGCTAAGACAGGTTGAAGACAAAATGAGCCGTCAACGACAGGATTTTGTTGAAGTATACCAAAGGAATATTGCGCTTGAAAAAGAGATTGCACTTCGAACGGAAGAATTAAGAAAAGCAAATCAAACTCTTTTAACCCTAGAACATGTTTGGGATATGATGAATTCTTCAAGACCTCTATCAAGCGTTTTAGAAACAATTGTATCAAGCTTGCATGGGGAATTTGGATATTTATACAGTTGTATTTTGCAAAAACAATTGGACACAAACGGTACATTTTATGGTTTTAAAACCTATTTACAAAACTCTTTTTCTAGCGAATTTGAAAAATATATTGCAAATAACTTGTTTGAAACAAGGTTTGTAATTAAAGAAAAATCAAGTATATATGAAATTTTAGCCAATAAAGAAGTAAAATGTTTTGATAATTTGGAAACTGTTTTGAATGAAATTTTGCCCGAACAAATTCCAAATGAACAAATAAAAGAATTTAAAGCAAAAAGTTCAGTCAGGTCTATTATTGTTCTTCCTATCAGGTCAAAAGAATTTACGGGCATTTTAATGGTATTTTCCCCAAGAGAGGAAGCAAAAGACTCAGAATTAAACTTCTTAAATCTTTTTGCAAGGCAGATTGAGCTTGCAATTACAATTGCGAATTTGTTTGAAACGGTTAAAAAACAGGCGGTTACAGACCCGCTTACAGAGCTTTTTAACAGGCGATTTTATGAAGATGCCCTCTCAAGAGAAGCGGTGCGTGCACTTCGTCTAAATCAGCCATTTAGCTTAATATCGTTGGATTTAGACAAATTAAAGCACATTAATGATTCCTTGGGGCATTCTGCGGGAGATGCGGCAATTAGAGCGGTTGCAAGAGTAATTAATAAAAATTCCCGATCGGTGGATGTGCCAAGCAGAGTCGGGGGCGAAGAATTTACCATTATTTTACCGGGGATAGACAGTGACGGCGCACTTATTGCAGCAGAGAGAATAAGGGCTTCCCTTGAAGAAGAACATGTAGAGGGAGTCGGGCATGTAACGGCAAGTATTGGGGTTGCCACTTTTATTGAAATGACAACCGATGTGGATGAACTTGTTGAAATTGCGGATAAGGCAATGTATTTTGCTAAACAAAACGGACGCAATCAGGTGAAATTGGCGGAAGTTCAAGACACTATTTCTTGGCAGGATATTGCAATTGAAGCGTTTATTCAAATTTTGGATAAACATAAAATTCCTTTTGGGCAGGAAACAGCAGATGAACTTACAAAAAGGCTTCAAGCAAGACAAGAAAATAATTCAGGTGTTTTAACAAGAGAATTACTGTGTGATGTGGTTGATTCGATTGCAAAAACATACACCCCGCACTATGCTTCAGGCACCACAAAACAGAAAATTGACTTGGCGCATGCAATTGCAAAACGGTTTGAACTTACAAAAGTGGATATGGACAAATTAAAGCTTGCTATGCTTTTGTATGATATTGGAAATGTTATGATTCCAAGCGATGTTTTGTCTAAAACCACCCCGCTTACAAAAGAGGAAAAAGAAGTTATCACAAAGCACCCCATTATTGGTGCACAGGAAATTTTAAAACCGATAAGCCATGTGGCAAGTATTGTGCCAATTATTGAACACCACCATGAAAACTGGGACGGCACGGGATACCCCGATAACAAAAAAGGGGACGACATTCCTTTGATTTCACAAATTATTTTAATTGTGGATTCTTATTTTGCGATGATTTCTGATAGACCCTACAGAAGGGCATACACTAAAGAAGAAGCAATTAATGAAATACAAAACCTTGCGGGCAAAAAATATTCAGAAGAACTTGTTCGTGAATTTAAAAACGCCATAAAAGATGTTGATATTTAAAAAACCCTTAAAATAATTTAAGGGTTTTTAAGTTTAAAATTATAATTTAAAAATTAAACTGCTTTTGTAAATTTGCCCCTTCTGATGCAAGATGTGCAAACTTTTGCTCTTTTAACAGAACCGTTAGGAAGAACAATTTTAACGGATTGAAGGTTAGGCAATTGTTTATAAACATTGTGTTTATGTGAAAAAGAAAGGCTGGAAGCTTTCTTAGAGGTTTTACCGCATATATCGCAAACTACTGACATAGTGTATCGTCCTTTCAAATTAAGTTTAGTCTAAATTTAAAGGTAAACCAAACAAAAATTCTTGTCAATTAAATGTTAAATGCCGTTAACTTATTTTAGTTGTCATGTTGGTTAAAATTAAATCTGCTATGCATTTTTTGGAAACAGATAAATCAATTAAAAAGTCAAGATATTTTTGTTCATTAATATTTAGGTAATACTGTGCAAGGTATAAAATTTTCTTTACAACTGAAAAAGCACTCATTTTAAGTTCATCCACGTAAAAATCAACCCCAAATTTTGCCGCCATAAATCCATATTTTTCAATTGAATTTGAATTTAGCGGGGATAAAAATTTTAAAATTTCATCTGTTGCACAATCGTTATATAAAATTCCTTTGTAAATGGCGCCTACAGCAAGGGCAATTTCAGGGTTTTGGCTATCATGGTTTCTAATTTCAATGCAATTTTTTAATCTGACATCGGGGAAAGTTAAGCTTTGATGAAGAATATAATCATCCATTGTAGCAAAATGCCCCATATATCCTGTTTTCATAAATTCTCTAAAGGTAACTTTGCCGTTTATTTCAATGTATTTGTCATCCCTTATAATAAAAATCATAGGGACATCCAAAATATAATTTGAATAATCCTTATATAAAAATTTTGGATTGTCGATGATGTCTTTATAAAAAACGCCACATCTGTCTTTTCCTGTATATTTCCAAGCAAGCGCCCTTATGCTTTTATATTTTGTGAGTTTGTTGTTTCTAAACGGACTGTTTGCAAAAAACCCCGTTAAAAATGGGCTCATAAGAAGTGAGGCTCTCATTTTTCTTAAAGCGTCAAGTTCATTTTTATAATCAATATTAACTTGAACTCCTGCCGTTTCTCTCATCATAACCGGCGCCATTTTGCCTTTTTTTACAAGATAGTCTGCCATAATTTTATATCTTCGCTTGTTTAAAATTTCCATATTTTGATAGCAGGTTTTTGGGTTTGAGCCGATTGCAAAGAATTTTGTATCAAACCTTTCGGCTAAAATGTCAATTTGTTTGATGTATGTATTTAACAAAAGATAAATTTCATCTAAATCTTCTTTTGGCTGAAGGCTGATTTCAAATTGTCCCCCAGGCTCCAGTGATAAAGATGTGCCAAATTTGTCATATGCCCCGATTATGGTTCTATCATCAAAAATAAGTTCAAAATTGTTTAAAACGGCAAAATTTTTGATAATCTCAAAAAGGTTTGTAAATTTTGCCTGATGAAAAGAATTTTTATCAAGAGATACCCTTTCATATTCAAGCCCAATTTTTGTTTTGCCACTTTCATTTTTCTTGTAATAATCAAGAATATCTTCAAATGTGAGTTGTTTTTCTAAAATCTTTTGCATAAGTTTATATTAACACAATAATGTTTTTGTAAATTAGCCCTTTATTCTACAAAAGAACTAAAAATTTTTTTGTTGTATAATTTTTTTGAAGCGGGCGGGTAATTACGCATTTTTATGTGAGGAAAGTCCGGACACCCAAAGTGAAAGGTTGCTTGGGAAAGCCAAGTGCGTGTGAACGTGAGGAAAGTGCCACAGAAAAGTAGACGGCGAATTTTGTTTTTACAAAACGCAATAGGTGCAACGGCGAGGTAAGAGCTCACCGCTTGTATGGTGACATACAAGGCATGGTAAACCCCAATCGGGTGCAAGTTTGAATTTGCAAGAAGAATTTCACTTTTCGTATCGCATATTATGTGCGAAATTGCAAGACAAAACGCATAAGACAGATGATTACCTTAAACAGAATCCGGCTTATAGCCCGCTTTTTAAATTATTGTAAAATCCAAGCGTCTAAGCCTCTTGCTTTTAATTTTCCCGCCTCTTTTTTAGCTGCCTCATAATTGTCGTATGAGCCTGCTTGAAGGGTGTAATAAGCTCCCGTTCTTTTAATAAAACAAGGGATGTCAATAATTTTTGCCTGAAGGCTTTTTGCTTCTTCAATGGTTGCAAATTTACCTATATAAACTTTTGCGGGTGCATAGCTTGTATTAAAAGCTCCAACGGGTTTTACAAGCACTTGTGTGCTTGAAGCTTCTGTGTTTACGGGCAATTTTGGCTTTATTGCCACTTTATTTGAAGCAGAGATCCTTTCTGTTTTAACGGACGGTGCGGGTTCTTCTTTTGGCAAATATTCTTGACCGTTGGATTTTATATTTTCAAAAGCGCTATTTGAGATTACATCGCCCTCTGTATTTCTTTTTAAAACTTTGCTTTCAGACGGGCCTTTTTCTTCTTGAAAAATAAGAAATAATCTTTTATCTACGGTGAATTTTTCTTTTCTTGTAACTTCTTCTCCGTTTTCTTCATCTTGAATTTCAACTTCTAAATTTGGATTTTTGCCCAATCTGCCGTATTCAATGTCAATTTTAGAGGCTTTTGTGGCAATAAAAATTGTCGCAAAAACAAAAAACAGTGCAAAAGAAACAAGACATGCGGTTGCAAGGGCTTTTTCACGGTTGGTGTAAACTCTTTTTTTAGGTGTTTTTTCTTGCTGTTTTTTTTGTTTGTAGGTCAAATAATCAAAATGGTCCATACCAATTTTAAACTCCACGCACTTTTGCTTTTGCAAATTCTATGTCTTCTACCTCATGACAAAATCTTGTCATGACTTCTTCAATAAAGCAATCCTCATCCACATTTTTCATCTCATTGATAGAGGAAACTTCAATTGGCGCACCTGTTGAAACAAGGTTAATTCCCGTGTGAATAAGGGTGGATGTGGTTGATTTTGTTGCAATTGAAACACTTAATTTTTTATTGTTATAAAAAAGGTCATCCCCATATCTTTTGGTATAAACGCCCATATCTTCAAGGGTTTCTTTAATTATTGAAATAAAAAGTCTTTGGCGAAAAATTGCCTCTCTTAAATTTGAATTAAAAACTTCAATTATAAAGTTTGCCATTTTGTCGCTTTTAATGGGTTCTCTGTTAATAACATCTTCAATGTCGACCATTTCTGTTAAATTAACATCCACTTTTCCTTTAAAACAAACAATTGCATCTTTTGGGATGTGAAAATTTTTGTAAATCCAATGTGGGGCAAGTTCTGCGCCTGTGTATGTAATTTCTTTTTTAATAAATAACTTTTCCATACTTTTAAGTTTATTTAAAATAATAAATTTAGCAAGTCTTTATTTTGACTTTTTATAATGGCGTCTTTTAGCCTTTTGCAGGATTCGCATTCCCCACAATGGCTTTTGCCTGTTTGGGTTGAAGATTTGTAACAACTTTTAATGAGTGAAAAATCAACATTTTCTTTTATTCCCGCTTGAACTATTTCCCATTTTTCCATTTTGGCGCATGGGGCAAGAATTTTGGGGTGCGAAGCGGTCGAAAATTTAAAAAATTCGTCTGCTCTTTTGTTAAATTCTTCTGAATTATCTGAAAAAGTGGAAGCTTCTTCTTTGTTTGCGCCGTAAATTATGTAATCTAAGGGAGTTGCGTCTGCAAAAACGGCTGCGATATTTAAAAAAAGCCCGTTTCTATTTGGAATCCAAACAGCGTGTGCTGAGATAGCGCCCAATTCATCAAATTCAAGATTTTTATTTTCATCCACAAGAGCGTTATTTGTTGCATTTTTAAGATAAGGCAGGTCGATTATTTTGTGTTCAATATTGAATTTTTTTGTAATTTTTTTAGCCGCCTCAATTTCATCATCTGCCGCTCTTTGCCCGTAATTAAAAGTGAGCGCCATAACAACATCGCACTGTTTTTGCGCAAGATAAAGGCTCACAACAGAATCAAGTCCTGCGGACAATAGAATTATTCCTTTTTTATTCTTCTTCGTATTCGACATATAGTTTGTCTGCTTCCTTTTTAGCTTCATTTGGCGTTTTTTCGTCTTTTAAAATTTCAAAAAGTGCCTCTTTTCCTTTAAGGTTATACATTGCAATTACCGCATTTTTAATGACTTCAGGGTCGGTGTCATAGATTTTTGTTTTTATAATTTCATAAGTGTTTGGGTCACCGGAATTCATTAACCCTTCGATTGCGTTAATTCTGACTTGTGCAGAATCGTCTTCAAGAGAAGATTTCAGCGCACTTATCAATCTGTCTGATTTTAGAAAATTGATTTTAACCAGTGCTTCCAGAATTCTTTCTTTTAAAAAGGTGAATTTGCTCAAAATGCCGCTTTTTGTTTCAAGAATATTCAAAAATGGGTCAACTGCTCTCATATCGCCAATCATGCCAAGGGCAAGTGCGGCGGATTCTCTAACATAAATAGATTTTTCATTTTCATCGGACACAACATTTATTAAAGATTCAACAGCATTGTTGTCCCCGATTTTTCCCAAGGCTTCCGCTGCCAAAAAACGCATTTTATAATTTGCTTTTTTATCATTCAGACAGTATAAAAGTGCGGGGATTGCCTTTTTGCTTTTTGAATTAGACAAAGACTTTATGCAGAGCGTTTTTAATTCTGTTGCAAGGTTTTGAGGCAGTTCTTCAAAATTTTCCCTCATTATAAAATCGATAAGAATGTCTGAATTGATTTCATCGTTCATATAAAAAATGAATTTTATTGTTTCATATAAAAGTTTATAATTTTTGGAATTGGCTAAAAAATATCCAAAAAGGCGATTTAATTCTTGTTTACTGTAGCGTGCTTTAATTTCCATAAAAAATTTGGAAGGATTTTCTTGCGCTTCCTCGATAATTTTTTCAAAATCTATTGCTTTATTTGTGTGGTTTTGCTCCACTTAAAACTCCTTTTTGTTAAATTAAGATTACTACAAAACGGGCACTTTCGCCACTTTTTTATTATTTGAGTTAAATTTTGTAAATATTTTGGACAGTATTTTGGAAAACATGTACAAAAACATATTCGTTGGTGTTAAAACTTATATTGTTGATATTAAAGGGTAGTTAAGTCGCGTATTTCGAGGTAGGGGCAATTTGAATACATCTGAAAACAGTTATGCAAGGGTTGTTGAAGAAATTAAGAACCGCCTTGATATAGTCGATGTTATATCAAAATATGTAGTTTTAAAAAAATCGGGTCACAATTTTATGGGACTTTGCCCTTTCCATAATGAAAAAACCCCCTCTTTTACGGTGACTCCTTCAAGGCAAATTTTTAAATGCTTTGGCTGTAATGAAGGCGGGGATGTGATTGCCTTTTTGATGAAAATTAATAATCAAAGCTTTATTGAAGTTATAAAAGAACAGGCCGCTGCCCTTGGGATAGAGCTTCCTGAATATTCAGGTGAAAATTCAACCAACAAAAAAGAAGAACAAGAACGCTTGAAAGACGCTTTGTATGACGCAATGGAGTTTTATTATAACAATCTTCAAAACAATGAAGGCGCCCTTAAATATCTTGAAAAAAGAGGAGTAGGGGAGCTTGCAATCGGAAAGTTTTTCTTAGGACTTGCGCCAAATTCTAATTTTGAATTAAAAAAATATTTAAGAACAAAAGGCTACACAAATGATGAAATGTACAAAGCAGGGCTTTTGTATGAAAAAAATGGTGAATATTTAGACAGATTTAAAAACAGAATTATAATTCCTATTTTTGATGTTAATTCAAAACCGGTTGCTTTTGGCGCAAGGGCGATTATGGAAGGACAAAACCCTAAATATTTAAACTCGCCCGAGAGTGTTTGTTATAACAAAAGTTCAACTTTGTTTGGACTGAATTATGCAAAAGAGGCAATAAGGGCGGAAGACTCCGTCATTATTATGGAAGGGTATTTTGATGTTATTTCTGCTCAAATTTCCGGTGTGAAAAATGTTGTGGCATCTTGCGGAACGGCATTAACCCCTCAACATATTAAGCTTTTATCAAGATATACATCATCCAGAAAAATATATCTTGCCTTTGATGCAGACGGTGCGGGCAGAAAGGCAACAAAATCAGGTGCTCTTGTAATAAAGGAAATTTTTAAAGGGCTTGGTGATATTAAACAAACAGATGTTTCGTATGCAAAAACTTTGGATAGAAATGTTTGCGAAATAAGAGTGGTGGAGCAAATCGGCGGAAAAGACCCCGATGAATATATAAGAGAATTTGGCGCCGATAGCTACAAAGAGCAAATAAAGCATGCCCCCTTGCTTTTAGATTATGAACTTGAACAGGTGACAAAAAAATATTCACCCTCTTTATCCCCGCAAGAAAAAAGTGTCTTAGTACAGCAAATAGCCGATATTTTGAAAGAAATTCAAAATCCGGTTATTTTGTCCGATTATGTTAGAACCATAGCATTTAAAATTGACGTGGATGAGTTGATTTTAAAAAAAGAAGTTCTAAATGTTCAAAATGAAATCCTTCAAACATCTTCAAGCAACGTCATCCCGCTTGTCAGAAGAAGTAAAACAAGGCAAAATGTTCAAGAACAAATATATGCAATGGAAACAAAACTAATTGAACTTGCCATGTGCGCAAATACGACAGAAAAAATAAATTCTTTTCTTGAATTTACAGCCGATTATGAGCCGAAAAACCCTTTGTGTGCCGCAATAATTGGTGAAATCAGGGAAATATTTACAAATGATACAGATTATGAAAATCTAGCAAAAAAACTTTTGTTGAAGTTTTATAATGACATCGAAATCCAAAAGCAAATTTCAGATTTTGTTTTTGCATCCGGAGAATATGAAAATATATCTATAAAAGATTTCGCCTGTTCGTTAGTTGAAATCTTCAACAGAATAAAAACCTTAAAAAGAAGGTTGGAAATTCAAAAATTAAAAAATCAATATAAAAACCCCGATGTTTCCGAAGAAGAAAAAATTGAGGTTTCAAGACAAATAATTGAACAGGTAAAACAATATTAAGAATGGAGATAATCTTTAAATGACAAGAAAGAAAAATCAAGATTCCGCACTTAGCGTAATAGATAAAGCTACAGACACGTTGGATGATACTTTTTTTGAATCTAATGCACTGGAAACGGATAATATTTCAAATATTATGCGCAGCCACGGTGTTGTTGGAATTGAAGGGGCAATGGGTTCTTCAATTTATGAAAAAGAAGAAGATGCAGAAGACGAACTTCAAGCGCCAAAAGGCATTTCAATTGACGACCCTGTCAGAATGTATTTAAGAGAAATCGGCAGAATTAAACTTTTAACCGCAGATGAAGAAATTGACCTTGCAAGAAAAATTGTAGCAGGCGGTAACCAAGGTGCTATCGCAAAAAGGAAACTTGTTCAGGCAAACTTAAGACTTGTTGTTTCAATTGCAAAGAAATATGTGGGTCGTGGCATGTTGTTTCTTGATTTAATTCAAGAAGGCAATTTGGGTTTAATTCGCGCGGCTGAAAAATTTGACCATGAAAGAGGGTATAAATTTTCAACATATGCAACTTGGTGGATAAGACAAGCAATTACAAGGGCAATTGCCGATCAGGCAAGAACAATAAGAATTCCTGTTCATATGGTTGAAACAATTAACAAATTGAAAAAAGTTACAAGAAAACTTGCTCAAGAACTTGCAAGAAAACCTTCAGAAGAAGAACTTTCAGTTGAAATGGGCATTTCAATTAATAAATTAAGAGAAATTATTAAAGTCGCACAAGAGCCTCTCTCTTTAGAAACACCAATCGGAAAAGAAGAAGACTCAAGGTTGGGTGATTTTATTGAAGATAAAGACGCAGATGCTCCTGTTAAAACCGTTGCGCATGAACTTTTGAGAGAAGATTTGGCGGAAGTGTTATCTTCTCTTTCCCCTCGTGAACGTGACGTTTTGCGTTTAAGATTTGGTATGGATGACGGCAGACAAAGAACACTGGAAGAAGTTGGACAATTGTTTGGCGTAACTCGTGAGCGTATTCGTCAGATTGAAGCAAAAGCGCTTCGTAAATTAAGACATCCAAACAGAAGCAAACGCTTAAAAGAATATATTGAAGTTTAACTGATATAAAAAAGCGGCAGACAAAAAATGCCGCTTTTTATTTTATAAAATTTTCTAAAACGCTTTAAAAATGCCCCGTTGTGGCGGTTTTAGATTTTTTTTATATAATTTCAAATAAATGTTGACAAAAGTTTTTTTCCATGATAGACTATTAAAAATTTAAGAAAAAGTTAAGTATACATTTTTCGCATATAAATGTATAGGTAAGATTAAAGAACAGAAAGAACCATATCTTAGTTTCCCTTTGGGGGCTTTGATGTGGAAAAGTTGTGTAAAAATGAGAGTATCAGCAATTTCAGAAAATCAAAATAATAAACACCACGGCGTTGCGAAAGCAGGCGTTATTGGCGCTGTTGCGGGTGGATTACTTGGAAATTTTGCTCCGCTTACAAAAAGCGAGCACGATACTTTCTTTAATTCCGCAAATTTAAAAGCAATTGAAGAAAAAGTTAAAGCAACAAGATTGAGCGAAGCTGACAAAATTGTAAGTGAAATTGCCTCTAACAAAATTAATATTTCAAAAGAAGCGGGCGATATTTTCACAAGAACATCAAGCACAATTGGCGCTAATCCAAAAATTGCAGATGAATATTTGAAAAATGCTTCGCAAAATGTTAAAGATGAAGTCGGTGGGCTTGTTTCAAGGGTGGTAAATGTTGGTAAGGCAAAACAGCACATTGAAACAAACAACATTAAAAGTGCAGCAAAAGCTGCAAGACCGCTTGCTTACTTTGTCCTGATAGGGGGGCTTGTTGCGATGAGCGCTAAAATTATTATGAACGCATTTAAAGACGCAATGCCCAAAGAAGAAGAACAAGAAAAAGAAGATTCAGGGCAATTAACAATGGCGGACGCTTTGCTTGAAGGGCTTGGCTCTAACACTGAGCTTCTTTTATTGACAAGCAGTTCAAAAAAATAATCAGAATTTAATGGTTCAGGCATGCTGAATTTAATAATTTTTTGTCATGCTGAGTTTATTTTGAGCCTTTTTGGTTGAATAAGACTTTGCATTTGTCCTGTTGAAAAATATTTTGGCATTTTTTAAATTAATGAGATTTTGAAAATAGCCTTTAGGTTGTTAGATTGGCAAAAGACCCTTAAAAACATATTTTAAGGGTGCCAAAGGGTATATATTAGAGGTGTTTGGCGGTTTATGCCATAAATTTTATTTTATGAAATTCTTTTAAAATATATCGTGGAGTACCTTGAAAGGTTTATGGGTCTATTTGTGCAGCCGTCCCCGTTTATGGGTTCTGTGTTTTTGTGCCTGTCATCTCCGCCGTATTTTGAGTCGTTTGTGTTTAAAACTTCAACCCATGTGCCTTTTGGGAATTTTATATAATATTCGTTATCTTTGCTTTCTCTGTAGTTAACATCGCTGAAATTTGTAATCATAAAAATTTCATTATCCTCATATTTAGAATTCATCCCAACAACACTTGACATGGGGTGTTCCACAATTGTGTCAGGGTCAATATAGCCAAGCGAAAGCGCTTTATTTTCATCGTTTAATTTGTTTAAATCTTTTGTCAATTTGGCATAATTGTTCATTATTTTTTTCCCGTTTTCGGAATATTGAATTTTTCCAAGCGTAGATTCTTCAAGAGCCGCTTCTGCTGGCGGGTACCCCTTTTCGACAAAAAGATAATCTTCGTGCGGGACGGATTCAAATTTTCTAAAAAATCTAAAAGGCGTTATATCAAGGTTTTCATCCCCTTGAAATACCATTTTTGGCCCCGGAACCCCGTATGTGAAGGCAAGTGCCATTCTGTTTTGCTCAAAAGACTTTTCAAATGCTTTTTCCACCTTCTTTTGGGTTATGTTGGAAGTGGGGTCAATTCCAAGCGGAAGAAGGACTTCTTTGCGAAATTTTTGCATGGCAAGTCTTGTTTCAGCAGGTGTCATGCCTGCACGTATTTTATATTGATTAAGCTCACCCTTTTGCTGTTTTAAGGCAAGCCCTTCAGATGCAAATTGTGCCTTTTGGAAAGTAATTATTTGAAGTGCGTCTTCAAAACTTTTGTGTTTCATCTCGGCATATTCTTTTGCCCTTTCAATATCTTTGGTTGAAAGAATAATGTTGTCATTTAACCTTAAGTGCGGAACCATAAGTTTTGCAAGTTTTCTTGTTCCTTCAAAATTGCCAATTTCATCGTGGCTTGCTATGTATTTTACGTTATCCTGTGCGCACAGAGCCGCTTTTACAAGCCCGTCTGTTTCAGGATGATATAAAGATTCGTCTAATTCATGATAGAAATTAAAATCCCACTCTGAATTCATTCCTAAATTCGCAAGATTTGTTTGCCCGTTTATGATTTTTTCTATTGCCTGTGTGTGAACTTCCTCATTTTCGCCTATTCCTGCTTCTTCGGGTTTTATGGGGGATGTTACTCTTTTGTCATGCACCTCATCGTTGTTTTGCCAAAAATTTCCTTTACCATCAACGCTTATGCCGCCTCTGCCGTCCTCTGCAATTAAAAAACAGTCGGGATAATGGTAATTCATCTCTGACGCTAATTGTTTTAAGGTGTAATCAGACTCCATATATTTTGTCATATCAAGGCGAAGCCCGTCTACGTGGTAATTTTCCACCCAATTTAGCATGGCATTTATCATATAATCTCGAACATATTCGGAATTTTCTCCTTCGTAATTAAGGGCGTCCCCAAAGCTGTTAGGGCCTTTAACGTATGGGCCGCTTCTTCCCAATTGGTTGCCGTCTGGGCCTAAGTGGTTTGGAATAACATCAAAGACAACATTCATATCTTCCCCGTGGATTGCATCCACAAGGCTTTTTAGGCCGTCAGGTCCACCCAAATAAGCGCTGGGTGCGTGTTTGTCCACCCCGTCATATCCCCAGTTGAAGCTGTATGTGTTTTCAACATGCATAATTTCAACCGTATTGAATCCCATTTTTTTAATTTCTTTAAGTTTGTCTTTTACCCCTTCGTAGCTTCTTTTGTCATTAATTGTATCGGGGTTTAGGGCATATATTTTGGCTTCTCTGCACGCTTTGTGCCCGTTTTTGCCTTCTCTTGTTATTCTGTTTGAACTTTTTTGCCATTTTTCATCGTTTTGCCAATTAAATTTTGAATGGTCATAAAAAATTGTGGGGCCGTTAACCTCGTCTTGCCTGAAAGAATAAGGGTCTTTAATTATTTCTGTTTTTCCGTCTGATTTTAAAATTTCATATTGGTATTTATCTCCGTCTGAAATTGCCCCTTCGGGTAAATTTTTCGCTTCAAAAATCCCCTTTCCTTTGTCTTCAAGCGGAAAGGCTTGTGTTTTTTGCATATTTTCTATTAAAACATTTACAGACTGAGCGTCTGGATATGTAAATAATTTAAAAGTCGGGCTGTTTGTTTTTTCATCAATTCTTCCACCCCAGCTTTTATGTTCTTCTTTTTTCTTCCCGAAGTTGATTTTTTGGCGCAAAAGCCCCAAACTTGCAATTTTTTCTGTCTTCATATATTCCCCAACACAATTTCAATTAAATAAAACGCTTCAAAAAATTTTTTTGTTATTCTTCATCTTTGTCCTTATAATTTTTAGAGCGAATGAACTTAAATTTTAACAAATCTCCCTCTTGTATGTCAACATCTTTCCCCTTTTCAATTAAAGACAAGGGTGAATTTTCATACACGTTGGTAAAGCCGGATTTTATTCTTGATTCCCCTTCATCGGGCTTGATTATGCCTTCTGAAAATCTGTAGGCGTATTGTATCCCTTTTACAAAATAGCTTCCGACAGAAAGCCCTGCATTTACGGCAGCGTTTTTGTAATCTATTTTTTTGTAATCAAAAACTTTTATTATAAAGTTTTTATCTTCAACATTTTGAATGTTCCCGTTTTCTTCAAAAGAAATTGGGCGCACAACAATATAAGCGTCTCTTTTTGCCCTTTTTGGTTCAACAACATCAATAATTTCGCCTTCTATAATTGTGCCTTCTTTTAAAATATATTCATCATTCAAAGAGGTTTCTTTGCAAACTTTTGCTTTAATATATGGGGATGTTGAATTTTGGTTTACGACAGATAAGCTCTCCACCTGAACGGTTTTAGCATTTGCCGTTGCCACTGTAAAAAATAAAATTAATAATATTAAAATCTTTCTCACAGCAAAATTTTAGCATATAATATCTATAATGTAAAAAAGGTGGAAATTTATGCTAAATCAAGATAATTCGCTTCTTTTGATGATTGATGTTCAGGAAAAATTAGTCGGCATGCTTCAAGAGAGAGCACAAATAATAAAAAATAAGGCACAAAAGTTAATTCAAGCTGCGCAAATTTTGAAAATAAAAACAATAATCACGGAACAATACCCAAAGGGACTTGGCTCAACAATTTCAGAAGTTCAAAATGTTTTAAGTGAAAATTTTTGCGTGTTTGAAAAAACAAATTTTTCTGCCCTAAAAGAAAAAGATGTTTTAGAACAGCTTGCAAGCGAGGGCAAAAAACAGGTGGTGCTTTTTGGAATAGAAGCACATATTTGTGTTATGCAAACGGCGATTGAACTTAAAGAAAAGGGGTTTGAGGTTTTTGTTGTGTATGATGCCTCAAGCTCAAGAGATGAAAAAGAAAAAGAGCTTGCAATGAAAAACCTGCGACACTTGGGAATTTTGACTTTAAGTGTTGAAAGCGTTTTATTTATGTGGCTTGGGGCTTCTTCAAACGAGCATTTTAAGGAAGTGCAAGCGCTGATTAAATAATTAAATTTTGATATTTGTATAAGTTAAAAGATAATTCCAATACGAGCCGTAGATTTTTTTAATATAGTTTTTGGTTTCAAGGTAAGGAATTTTTTCAACCATAACGTCAAAATCTGAATTTTCATTTGCCAAAAGCCAATTTTTTACGGCATTTGGCCCTGCATTATAAGCAAGGACTGCCGCCATTTCATCTTTTGCAAGTTCTTTTTTAATATAGGCAAAATATTTTGTACTAAGTTCAATGTTTATATTTTTATTTTTTAATTCTTCTAAAGAAACATTTCTGCCCGCCATCATAGATGCGCTTGAAGGCAAGATTTGTCCAAGCCCAACGGCACCCGCCTCGCTTATAATGTTTTCATTAAAATGGCTTTCTTCTTTAATTAAAGAAAGTATTAAATAAGAATCCAAGTTATTTAGGTGCGCATTTTGGTTAATTTCATCTTTGTAATAAATTGGATATGCCAATTGCCAAATAAGATTGCTTCTTTTAGGCAAGGGGTCAGAATTTTGTATGTAATCTCTTGCAATCACGCTTGAGAGTGCAGGATTGTGTTTTTTGTATTCAAGGTAAGATAAAATAATCGGATTGTTAATTCTAAAGTCATCAAACGCTTTTATATCGTTTGTTTTTACAAAATTTTCATAAAATTTTTGGTTATTTTTAATTTCTTCTTTTGGAAATGAAATTTTCTGTGGCGGTTTTATTTTGGTGAATTTTTTTAAATTTGGATTTACAAAATTTTTATATCCCAAATAAGAATAATAGCTGTTTGGGTATTTTTCAAAAAGAATTTTAAGGTTTTCTTTGTATTCTAAATTTGAATTTTCTTTTTTTGTTTTTGCCACAAAATAAAGAACGGAAGGGGTTGTTTTCCTGTCTTCGTAGTGTTTTATGTAATAATCCCCGTATTGCAGAATGTATTTATCCTTTTTGTTTTTGAGAGCATTAACAAAAAGGTCATATATTGTGTTTTGTGTGTATTTTGTGTTTGGAAACTCTTTTATTAGCTTGGTTTTCTTTGCAACCTGTTCTTTTGCGGGGGTAAGTTCAATATTTTTATAAAGTGCAAAAGCTCTAACATCAGGGTTTTGTGCCGTTCGATAGACCAATAAAGTTGTTTGATTAGAATTGAGATTGTTTTTAAAATAAATATCAAGTGCTTTTTCTAAATCGTCTTTGTTAAAATCAGCATTTTCAAAGGTAAGAGCGCTTGGCGGTATGTCTTTAATTGGGTTTGCAAGATGTAATTTATCATAAGCTAAAATTAAGTAAACAAAAGAATTTTCAGGTTTCATATTTTCTAAAACCGAAATTGTTTCTCTGTATTTTTCATTTTTATAAAAACACTCTGCAATAATGTTTCTTTCTTTATCTTCAAGGTCATAGTTTAAAAGCTCTTTTGCGCTATCAAGTGCAAATTTGCCTGTTGGAGAATTTTTTATATATTCAATTAAATATGCCTTTTTATCTTCTACGTTGTCTGAAAGGGCAGCGAGCATATAATTTGAAGCTATTTTGTATTCTGTGTTTGTGGGTTGTTTATTTAACTTTAAAAAATTGTGCCGTGCTTGTTTTGTTTCATTATTTTTATAATAAATGTTTCCCTTGCGCCACAGAGCAAAGGCAATTATGTTTTGGTCTTTGGCAAATTTTTCTAAAAGAGAATACTTTTTAAGGGCGGTTTTATTGTCACCTAATAAATCTGCGCATTTTGCTTGTTTAAAAATTGCGTTTAAAAATAAATCCGAAGGGGGAAGAATTTTTGAAAAATTAAAATAAGCATTTTGAAAATCTTCTTTGTTGTAATATTCAAGCCCCTGCTTGTAATAGATAGAAGAATTTTTGATTTGTTTTATCGCCCACACAAAACAGATACAAAAAAGCAGAACAATAATCGTAATGACGATAGAAATTATGTATTTAATATTTCCTTTAAAATCCATATGGGCATTATATCACAAGCAAAAACCTTTTTTTGTGTAACTTATTTTGTAAACAAATGTTACAAAAAGACAATTATTTCAAAAGTAAATACTTTATATACATGTCAGAAGAGAGTTTTAAATCGAGAGAATAAAAGAGATGTCTACAGATAAATTAACAGGAAATTTTACATATTCTTCATTAAAACAGACAATTAAAAATAAAGGTATTGTCGGGCAAAATTTGTCAGAGGCACTTAAGAAAATTGCGGCCGCTAACGGTATTGACGACATTACAAAAATTGACGGTTCTCAAAAAATTACGGTTGGCGAAAGTATTTTTGAAAAATATGCTTCTCAAAACCAAGATTTGTCGACATCTGATAATTCCGACATTTTAAAATCGTATTCAGCTTCTTTTTTAGATGCATTTAATACAAACAAAGTTTTAAGTACAGACCTAAATTCATTGCCGGAAATCTTTAACGATGATGATTATGACGTTATGGACTATGACGATTATTATGATTTTCAAAATAATTTAAATCCTTCATCGGGTGAAGAAGTTTCTTCTGAAAATAAGGCAGATAAAGCAAATTCAGAGGACAAAGGGCTTGATTTTGAAGCCTTTAGCGAAAAGTACGGCAACATATTTTCGGATTCTTCGAATTTAAATTCGGATACACAGCTTAAGCAAATTTTCAATGCTTTTGATAAAAATTCAAATTCCTATTTGGATAATTCCGAATTAAAAAAGATGAATCTTCACGGGTTTAGTACAACAAAGGAAGATAAACAGGAAAATATACCCGATAAGGAAGGAGAAGGACAAATGATGCCTGATATGGAAACTGATATGTCAGGTGACTCGTTTAATCCTCAATAAGGTAGTTTCTCTCTCTCATTTTAAGGCTGAAGATGTCTTCAGCCTTTTTATTATATAAAAATTTCCCCTTGTCTTAACACTTTTGGAACATCCCCCGTACATAAAACAACGGTTGAAGAAGTTCCGGAATTTAAGGGCTTGTGTTCGGGCTTTATAACTTTTATGATTTTACCAAATTTCATATAAGCTTCCTTGTAATCTTTGACAGGGGGAAGGTTTGAAAAATTCAGGGAAGTTGTTGCAAGTACATGTCCTTCAAAATTTTCGGCAATTTCAAAGAACCCCTTGTGGTTTGGAATTCTGACTCCAACGGTGTTGAAATTTGAAGTTATAAAATTTGGGCAAAGTTCTGTTTTTTCAAAAATTAAAGTTAGCCCCCCTGGAAAAAATTTTTCTATGAGTCCTTTTGCATATTCAGGAATATTTTTTATATAAGGTTTTATATTTTCAAAGTTTGATGACATTAAAATTAGCGGTTTTGTTTTTTCTCTGTTTTTAATTTCATAAATTTTATTTACCGAAGTTAAATTTAAGGGGTGGCAGCCTATTCCCCAAACAGTGTCTGTTTCAAAGCCTAAAATGTCATCTTTAGTGTATTTCATTTTTCTTATTTAATTTATCCTTTACTTTTTGAATTAATTCTTCCATATATTCAATTTTAAAAAGATGTGAAAGCCCAAGGTATAAAACAAGCATAGTTAAGCTTACAAAAAGAATTTTAATTAAGCCTGTTATAAAACTCCATTCAATAAATTTAGAATACATAACAGATATAAAATACCCAACCCCAAAAGTTATCAGGGAAATTACAGTAATTTTTATGCAACTTTTAATTAGGCTTTTATAGCCGATACTGATTTTCTTTTTTAATAAAATTGTGAGCATACTTGCGTTAAATAAGGTTACAAGCGTTGTAGAAAGGGCAATTCCGTTAATTCCCATAGGGCCTACAAGAAGAATATTTAAAAATATTTTTAATATAATACATCCGATTGCAATTAAAAACGGGGTTTTAGAATCGCCAAAAGAGTAAAAAAGCCTTGTGGCGGAATCTCTTACAACGTATGGAATAATGGATAAAGTTATAAAAAATAAAATTTCAGATACAAGAATTGTGGCGTCCCCATTGAATGCCCCCCTTTGAAGCGCAAGCCTTATTCCGTCTGTTCTTAAGACAAAAATTGTGACCATTAAAAATGCGCCTGCATAAATTAAGGTGCCTATTCCTTTTTTGTAATAATGGCGGACGTTATCATAATCTTTTTTGCCAACAAGTCTTGAAAATAAAGGAAACAAAGGTACTAAAATTGCCGTCAAAAGCATGCCTGTGGGAAATTGAAAAATTCTGTTTGCAAAGCTAAATGCAGTCCATGCACCTTCTTTTAAGGCAGAAGAAAAGAACATATCCACATAAATTCCAAGTTGTCCAATTGTGGAACTTAAAAATGCGGGGAACAAAAGCTCCAAAATTTCATTAAAACTTTTGTTGTTAAAAAAGCTAAAGTCTGGTTTAAAACAGTACCCTATTTTCCTTACCATAGGCACTTGAAGTAAAAATTGTAATAAGGCTCCCAACAATGTTCCTATTGCAAGGTATTTGCCTGTTGTGTCGCCTTTTGTAAAAAGAAGTACAACAATTATACCGACAGAGAGCATTGAGGGGGATATATTTGGTAATAAAAACTTTTTATACGTTACTAAAATTCCATAATAAAGCCCGATAACGGCGCCAATTAAAACAACGGGCGACATCCACCTTAAAAGATTGGCAGAATACATTAAAAGTTCGGGGTTTGCTTCATTTATAATAATTCCCATAATTGCTTTTGGGAAAAAAGCACAACACAGTGCCAAAATTGAAAATAAAATTATACAAAAAGTTTCAAACGTGTTAAAAAGCCTTTTAACGGGTGCCTTTGGTTTTGAAGAAAAATCTTTTACAAGTTTTGAAAACACGGCAACCGTTGCACTGTGAAAAGGGCCGCCCACTCCGCCTAAAATAACAAGCACAAGCGCCGGAATTTGGTAAGCGTACAGATAAGCGTCCGACACAATTGAAGCGCCATAATAATTTGCAACGACAACGTCCCTTAAAAGCCCTGCAACTTTTGACAGTAATATAATAAATGCAATCCAGCTTGCCGCCTTTAAAAGCCCTTGTCCTTCACTTTTTGCAGCGCTTGAAGTTTCAGTCATTGTCTTCTCCCAGTGTAATATAAAATTTTACGGTTTTCTTTTTATCGGCTTCGCACAAAGGATTGAAAGTTATTTTGTTTTTTCCTTCCGATAAATATTCCGTTATATCTGTTTTTAAGATTCTTTTTCTTCCTTTAATGCTTGGGTTGAAATAGTATCCGTTTATAAAAAATTCCACATTTGATACGTTATCCGTATTTTCAATTATAAGAAAACATTTCTGTGAAATTTGTTTGTTTAAAAGTGCTGTTAATTCTTTTTTTAAAGGACTTTTAGAAATATTCCCGCTTTTTGTGTGAGGGGATTTTTTTGAAAAATAAAATTCTTGAGAATAATTTATGCCATAGGGGTTATATGATACGGTTTTTGGAATTGTACCCAAGGAAATGCCTTTATAATAATGTTTTAAAATGTTTTCATAACTAACCCCATAAGAAGATAAGAACCCTGCGCCATATTGGCTCATTCCAACTCCATGCCCGAAGCCTGCGCCGTAGAACACAAATTCGGAAGGAAGTTTTTTGCCGAGTTTTGTTCTGTATATTTTTTTATCATCGTCCCCTTCAAGCGTTTTGGTTTCGTCTTTAAAAATAACTTCTTCTTTTGGTTCTTCTTCTGTTGTTTTGTGGTATTTTTTCTCAACTATAAAATTTGCCGAAGGCAAAATTGAATTTCCAAATTTAAAAATTCTTCTTATGGCAAGCTCTTTTTTAACGATATAATTTCCGGATTGTGCTTTAATTTCAATTTCCAAAGCTTTTTTTGAAGTTCCCCTTTTTAAAATTTTAATATCTTCAAGCCCTGAAATTTTATCTTCAGATGTAAATTCGGGATGAACACACCCTGTTTTTGTTTGGCTTGGGAGAGTTTGAGATAAGGTATCTTCAAGTTCAAACCTGTCAAATGTGACAGTCCATCTATATTTTGGGGAATTCATATCGAAAGAAGGCGGAGCGTTTTTAAAAAAATCTTCATCTTTCATTTTGTCTAAATTTTCAACATCCAAAACAGATTTTAAATAGGGCTTGTCTTCTATAAAATTTCCGAAAGTATTTATGTAATCTTCCGTAATTCCGCCTGCGGTTGAAGAATAAAGGGTGAGAATGATGTCGTTATTGTAAAGCGCATAAATTCCAAGTGTTTCATCCACTGCCCTGTCTGATATTGCGCTTTTTCCGTTTAGACCGTAATACACTTGGCATGCGGTAGAGTCGCAAATATCATAATTTTTTGCAACTTTAATCGGGCGAGAAGCATAATTTCTTGCTGCAACTGCTTGCGCTTTAAGCGCCTCAAGCCCGAAAGATACAGGCATTTCATTTGGAACCACCCCTTTTAGATAATTTTGCATATCTAAAACATTTATAAGGTTGAATTTATCTTTTCTTGTGGCAACAAGCTCCAACATTCCTGTGTAATAGGCAGGCATGGACCTTCTTTTTATGTTCTTGATACCAATTTTGCCGCTTGATGTGATTGCAATTGGGCCCTTCATTTCAATCGGGTCTTCTTGATTGATGTTAATTTTAAAAATCCCGTTTTCAATTTGGACAGATACTTCAATGTCATCTTCAAAAGTTTTGTTTATTTCCCCTTGCATATCTGTTATGTTTGAATTTTTTTCCAAAATAAAATCAAGAGAAGAATGTTCATAACTTGAAAAACTACTGTTTGAAACCCCGACCCTGAGAGTGGTTTTTTCCTCTGCCGCAAAAATTGGGTTAGTTAAGGTTAATATTAAAAAAAGTAAGCTCCAAAAAAATTTTTTCATAAAATTTATTTTACAACAAAAAACTATTTAAGGTATTATTATTGGTATGAAGAAAAATTTGAACTTAACACCTTATTTGTTTTTAATTCCCGCTTTTGTGTGTCTTTTTGTTTTTTTCTTTCTTCCGTTTTTTCAAACGGTTATTATGAGCTTTTTTGATTATTCTTCAAATTTTGATAACCCTGTTTTTTGCGGCTTTCAGAATTATTCCGCCATTTTGTCTTCAAAAGTTTTTATAAAAACAATATTGAACACTTTTTGGTTTTTAATTTTATGTGTGCCTTTTTTGGTTATTTTTCCTTTGTTTGTGGCAATTTTAATTGACCAAAAAATTAAATTTCAAAATTTGTATAAATTAATCATTTATATCCCCGTTGTGGTTTCAATTGTAGTGGTTGCAATTGCTTTCAAGTGGCTATACCAGCCGGATGGGCTGCTGAATTATTTTTTAAGCCTTCTCAATTGCCCTTCTGTTAATTGGCTTACAAGTCCAAAAGTTGCAATGGTTTCTGTGGCGCTTGTTACCATTTTTAAAGGGGTGGGGTATTATATGATGATTTATTTATCTGCCCTGATGAGTGTGCCGAAAGAACTCTATGAGGCGGCTGAAATTGACGGTGCTTGTGGGCTAAAAAAGCATATGGCAGTTACAATTCCGCATATCATGCCTGTTATTGCCCTTGTCACAACAATAAGCTCAATTTCTGCCCTTAAAGTTTTTGTTGAAATATACGTTATGACAAAAGGCGGCCCTTTAGATTCCACTAAAACAATAGTTTATTATATTTATGAAAAAGCGTTTGAAAATTTGGAACTTGGGCTTGCATCGGCTGCATGTGTTGTTTTGCTTGTTATTGTTATGGGTATATCCTGCATTAATGTTTTTTGTTTTGAAAGGGATAAATACGGGCTATGAAGCACATAAAGGGTTTTTTAATTCATATAACTTTAATATTTATCTGCATTTTGTGCCTTTTGCCTTTTTTGTGGCTTGTTTCAACCTCAATGAAGGGGGCAGGTGAAAACATTTTTCAATATCCCCCCGTTTTGCTTCCCAAAATGCCGACATTGGAAAATTTTAAAGAAGTCTTGCACCTTGTGCCTATTATAAAATATGCCATAAATAGTTTTATTGTCGCATTTTTCACGGTTATTTTAAATTTAATTTTTTCATCACTTGCCGCCTATCCTTTGGCAAGAATGAATTTCAAGGGCAAAAATTTTGGATTTTTCATGATTTTAATTACTTTAACTGTGCCTTTTCAAGCCATAATGCTTCCTTGCTATATAATCATTTTAAAAATGAATTTAATTGATTCGGTTTCGGATATTAACGGTTATTTGGGAATGATTTTGCCTTTTTGCACAAACGCCTTTGGGATTTTCCTTTTAAGGCAGGCATTTTTAACCATACCAAAAGAACTTGAAGAATCTGCTTTTATAGACGGGTGCAATTCTTTTCAAATTTTTTATAAAATTCTGCTTCCTTTGATAAAGCCTTCTCTTTCGGTGCTTGCAATTTTCACATTTGTCGGAAGCTGGGGCGAATTTTTGTGGCCAAGCATTATTTTAACAAAACAGAGTCTTTTTACGCTTCCTGTCGGAATTAACGAGCTTCAAGGGGCATTTAGTGCAAACTATAGGCTTATTGCCGCAGGTTCAATTGTGTCAATCATTCCGATACTTTTATTTTTTATTGTTTTGCAGAAATATTTCATTAAAGGAACTACAGAAGGAGCGGTAAAAGGGTAAGAAATACACTAATTATGCGGGTTTCGGGAAAAATTAATAATTGTTTACAATTGTGAAACTCTTTATTCAAGGGAGTTTATAACTAATTCTTGAGAATTACTACTTACGGGCGATTAAATGGCATGGAAGGTACGTTATGATGATAATGTGAATCGGTAAAACCACTGTTATCTAATTTCGGGGTTGCGATATTAATTTTTTGAACAGGAAAAATGATTTTATCGGTTCACTTCTAAAGTTTATAGTTGTTTCAAAAAAGCTTCTTAGAGGGGAAGCTTTTTTGCTTTTAAAAATTAAATTTATGTGATAGAATAACTTAGCAAATAAATAAGGACTGTATTATGACGGTTTTAAAACCCCAATCTGTTAAGGAAAGAATAATTCTGGCTCTGGATGTGGATACTGTTGAAGAAGCTGAAAAACTGGTTGTTGAATTGAAAGATTATGTTGGTTTTTTTAAAGTTGGGCTTCAATTACAAAGTTTTGGTTACAGTGTTAGTGAGATGATTAAAAGCTACGGCTGTAAAGTTTTTTATGATATGAAATTTTATGATATTCCAAATACGGTTGCAAGAACAAGTGCAAATCTTGTTAAAAACGGGATAAGCTTTTTTGATGTGCATATAAAAGGCGGCTCTAAAATGATGACAACGACTGTGAAACTTGCAATGGAAACGGCAAAGAAATATAAAGTTGAGCCCCCCACAATTTTGGGAGTAACCTTATTATCAAGCTTTGGACAAAGAACCCTAACCCAAGAATTAAATGTGAACATGAGCATTGATGAATACGTTTCAAGATTGGTTGAAACGGCTGTTGATTCGGGCTTAAACGGCGTTGTGGCATCTGCCTTTGAGGCACCCGTGATAAGGGAAAAATTTGGAGAAGACTTTTTAATTGTCTGTCCTGCCGTTCGCCCGACTTGGAGTGTCGTAAATGACCAAGTAAGAGTGACAACCCCCTCAGATGCTATAAGAGCGGGTGTAGATTATGTTGTTGTTGGGCGCCCTGTGACAAATGCAGATAATAAAATTGACGCAATTAATTTAATAATACAGGAAATGGAAGAAGCGCTTTGCACAAAAGAAGATATAATAAGGGTTTAGGTGATATTTTATGAAAATTCAGGCAGTTTTTGGTGTTCCAAAAGAACTTAAAATAGATGAAAACAGAGTTGCTCTTACTCCGGATGCGATTAGAATTTTAACAGATAATAAACACAAGGTTTATGTTGAAAAAAGCGCAGGGGCGCTCTCTGGCTTTACCGATGAAATGTATGAAGAAGCGGGAGCAACAATAGTTGAAACAAAAGAGGAATTGTGGACTCTTGCAAATGTGATTATAAAAGTAAAAGAGCCTCAAAAAGAAGAATACTCTTTATTTAAAGAAGACCAAATTATATTTTCATATATGCACCTTGCCGTGGAAGAAGAACTTGTCAAAAATTTATTAAAGAAAAAAGTTTGTGCCATTGCGGCAGAATCAATTAAGACAAAAGGCGGGGAATATCCTGTTTTAAGACCGATGAGTGAAGTTGCAGGCAGGCTTGCAATTCAGTTGGGGGCGCATTATCTTGAATATACAAACGGGGGCGAAGGCATTTTGTTGGGCGGCGTTCCTGGGGTTAGGCCAAGTAAAGTTGTTATAATAGGCGGTGGTGTTGTCGGCACAAATGCCGCAAAAGTAGCACTTGGCATGGGCGCTGATGTTTCAGTTTTAGATGTTAATTCAAAATCGCTCGCTATGCTTGATTTAATTTTTAATGGAAGCATAAAAACTCACTATTCAAACCCTACAACAATTTTGGAAGAAGCTAAAAAGGCAGACATTCTTGTAACATCTGTTCTAAAGCCCGACCAAAAGGCGCCTGTTCTTGTGGGGGAAGATGTTGTAAAACAGATGAAGAAAAATTCATTCCTAATAGATGTTGCAATTGATCAGGGTGGAAATGTTGAAACGGTTGACAGAATTACTTCTTTGACCAATCCAGTTTTTGAAAAATTCGGGGTTATTCACTGTGCAATTCCAAACATTCCGTCTTTAACTCCAAGAACATCTTCATATGCTTATTCATATGCAATATTGCCGTATGTTACCAAAATTGCGGAACTTGGCGGTTTTCTTGCAATTAAAGAAGATGAAGAAATTGCAAGCGGAGTGAATACCTTTAGAGGTGAAATTACAAATGAAGGACTTGCTGAGGTTTGCGGGTGCGAGCACACGGAATTGTCGCTTCTTGTTGGGTTTAAGGTGAAATAATGGACAAGACCAACATAAAAAGAATAGTTTTTAAATTTGGAACTAACATATTAAGAAATGAATTTGGTGATATAAGTTTATCAAGACTGTATTCTTTTATTGAAGATATTTCAAAGCTTTATAAGCAGGGAATGGAAGTTTTAATTGTAACCTCGGGCGCTGTTGGTTTAGGGGTAAAAAAACTTGGAATGCAAGTTCCTGAAACCGTTGTAGATAAACAGGCAGCGGCTTCCATAGGGCAGCCGATGTTAATTGGTATTTGGCAAGACGGGTTTGATAAATTTGGAATTAACATATCTCAAATTTTATTAACCGAAGATGATTTTTCAAACAGAAAACGCTATTTGAGCCTAAGAAGCACGTTATCAAGGCTTTTGGCGGCGGGGATAATTCCTGTTATTAATCAAAATGATGTAATTTTGCCTTCTGAATTAGAACATGTAAGTTTTTCCGATAACGATAAGCTCTCTGCGCTTGTCGCAAGTAAGCTTGATGCGGATTTACTTGTTATGGTGTCTGATATAGACGGGCTTTTTGATAAAAATCCTAAAATGTATTCTGACGCAAAATTGATTTCCACCGTGCAAAAAGTTACTCCAAAAATTGAAAAATTGGCAACGGGAGCTTCTTTAGGCGGCAGGGGCGGCATGATTACAAAATTAAATGCTGCAAAAGTGGTTACAAATTCAGGCGCTATGGCGATGATTGTAAATGGGCTTGTTCCAAACATCATAAGCAAAATTTTTGCAAATGAACCCGTGGGTACAGTCTTTATGGCAAATAATAAGCTTTCCTCTAAACAGCGCTGGATTGCTTATGCCACAAATGTTAGGGGTGAAGTTTTTGTAAATGAAGGGGCAAAAACAGCACTTGTCGAAAAGCAAAAAAGTCTTCTTCCCGTTGGCATTGTTGAAATTAAAGGTAAATTTGAAGCGGGTGAAGTTGTATGCGTTTTTGACAGTGAAGGAAGGGAATTTGCCAGAGGTGTTGCAAATTATAATTCCGAGGAGTGCGAAAAAATAAAAGGAAAGCACAGCTTTGAAATTAAACAAGTTTTGGGTTATGCTCAAAGTGACGATTTTATAAACAAAGATAATTTGGTGATTTTATGATTGAAATTTTAGATATTGTGCGTCAGGCAAATGAAGCAAAGACGGCGCTTTACACCTTAGATGAGGAAATTAAAAATAAAGCATTAAAAAATATTGCACATGAAATTGAACAAAATAAGCAAAAAATTTTTGATATGAACAAACTGGATTTAGAAAATGCAAAAAGTTTTTTAAATTCGGGAAAAATTACAAAATCTACTTATAACAGATTAAAACTTGATGAAAATAAAATGCGTGACGTTATAAGCGGGGTGTATGATGTTATAAAGCTTGAAGACCCTGTAAACAAAGTTTTATGGGCAAGAGAGTTGGATGAAAATTTGGTTTTGAAAAAAATAACTTGTCCGATTGGGCTTCTTGGAATTATTTTTGAAGCAAGACCGGATGTGATGATACAAATTTCTTCTCTTGCAATTAAATCCGGAAATGCAGTAATTTTAAAAGGCGGCTCTGAAGCTGAAAATACCAATAAAGCCTTTTTTGAAATTATTACAAGGGCGCTTGAAAAAACGGAAGGCTTCCCCAAAAATACAATAAATCTTGTTTTTTCTCATGAAGATATAAAAAATCTTCTTTCAATGGATGAATATATTGATTTAATTATTCCAAGGGGTTCAAACAAGTTGGTTGAATATATTCAAAATAATACAAAAATTCCTGTTTTGGGGCATGCTTCGGGAATTTGCCATATTTTTGTGGATGAAAGCGCAAAGAAAGATATGGCAGAGCATATTGTTTTGGATGCTAAAATTCAATATCCAAGCGCATGCAATGCGGTTGAAACCGTGCTTGTGCACAAAAATTATCCCTATTTAACCGAATTAAAAAAATATATAGAAGAAAACGGGGTTCAAATTGTTGAAAATCCTGAAAGTTATTCAACTGAATACGGGGATAAAATTTTGACCCTAAAAGTTGTAAACTCGCTTGATGAAGCCATTTTGCATATTAATAAATTTGGCTCACACCACACAGAGTCAATTATAACCGAATCAAGTGAAAATGCGGAAAAATTCATGACAATCGTGGATTCAGCCGGTGTTTTTCATAACGCTTCCACAAGATTTTCAGACGGTTTTAGGTATGGTTTTGGGGCAGAAGTTGGCATTTCAACAAACAAAACTTTAGCAAGGGGCCCTGTAGGGTTGGATGGGCTTTGTGTCTATAAATACAAGCTTTTTGGCAAAGGGCAAATTGTTGGAGATTACGCAAGCGGCACAAAACAATTTCATCATAGAGATATTTAATTATTTTTGTTTTATAATACTATTCGGAAAAATTTAGGAAAAATTATAAATTGACACAAACTGAACTTATAAATGAAATAAATAGATTAAAAAAGAAGAAAAACGCAATTATTTTGGCGCACTGTTATCAAAATGTTGAAATAGACGAAGTGGCGGATTTTACGGGCGATTCACTTGGTTTATCAAAGCTTGCAAGCAGAACAGACGCTGATATTATTGTTTTTGCGGGGGTTTATTTTATGGCAGAAACTGCAAAAATTTTATCTCCCGAAAAGAAAGTTTTGCTTCCCAATATAAAGTCAGGTTGCAATATGGCAGATATGATTGACCTTCAATTGGTAAGAGAATTTAAGGCAAAACACCCTAATATTCCGCTTGTCTGCTATGTAAATTCAACGGCTGAAGTTAAGGCAGAATGTGATGTGTGCTGTACAAGTGCAAATGCAATTGAGGTTGTAAAATCACTGGGTGCAAAAAAAGTTTTATTTGCGCCGGATTGTTACCTTGGCGGGTTTGTTCAAAAAAATCTTCCAGATATTGAAATTATCTCATATACGGGGTATTGCCCAACACACCTTAGAATTTCCGCAAATGACATTTTGACAGCCAAAGAAAAACATAAAAGTGCAATTGTGCTTGCGCACCCTGAATGCAGAAGTGAAGTAACAGAACTCGCCGATTTTACAGGCTCCACCACTCAAATTTTTGATTATGTACAAAAAACAAATTATAAAAAATATATAATTTGCACGGAAAAAGGCGTTGTGGACAGGCTTCAAAGGGATTATAAGGACAGAGAATTTGTTCTTGTAAATGATAGAATTGTATGTCACAACATGAAGCAAAATTCACTGTTTGATATATTGAATGTCCTTCAAAATGAAGAAAATGAAGTTTTTGTGGACAAAGAAATCGCAAAGCGTGCCCTAAATTCAATAAATAGAATGATAGAAATAAAAAGCGGTAAAATAAAAGTTTAAAAATGAAGGGAGTAAATTATGGATGAAGATAAAATTCCCGAAGATTCATATGCTGTACTGGATTTTGATGATGAAGATGCAGATGAATTAAGAAATTCAGAATTTATTGAATTTGAACCCAAAACAACCAAATTGAAAGAAACAAGCGCAGAAAAAATTTCTGAATTTTATGATGAGAACAATAAAATCATTGGCACAAAAATTATAGAAAAAAAATCAGGTGCAATTACAGAAATAAAGTACAGTGCAGGCGGCGCAAAGACCTCTGTTATTATAAGGGGCAAAGATAAAAAGATATTAAAAAATATTGAATATTATGAAAATGGAATTGTAAGACTTTCCACAAATTATGCGAAAGATTCTTCTTATAAATCCATTGCCTATAACGTGGATGGGTCAAGAAAATCTTACGTTGTAAAACACAAAGACGGCACCTCTGATTCTGTTTATTATAACGCAGACGGTAAGGGCGGAAACCTTATTGTGAAAATGGATGCGGCAAAAAATGTTCTTGAAAAAAGGCTTGAAAAATAGTTATCATCTTGATAATTATTATTCGATATTATAAAATAAAGTTAGTATGAGGATTGTTCTATGAAAAAAGCGTTTACTTTGGTAGAAACTTTAATTACTTTGACAATTATTGGGATTGTAGCATCGTTAACCATACCGGGGGTTATTGCGAATTATTATAATCAGGAAAATACAAGCGGTTTGCAAAAAGCCATAAATACTCTAAACACGGCAATTGCCGCAAACATTGCAAATGAAGGACAATCCCCTCTTGATTTTTATGGTGACAATTTGTTTCATTATTTTAGAAGGCATATGTCTTTTACAAGTATTGACGTAGTAAAACATACAAGCAACCCAAGTTTAAACAACAAGGCTCTTTATACAAGAGATGGTTTGCGTTTTGAATTCCCTGAAGATAAACCTGATTTGCCTCTGTGGAGCGGTGCTAATTTAAAAAGCAAAACGCCTAACGGTAGAACAAGTAATATGGTGTGCGGAAGTTATGGGCTAGATAGCAATATTAGAGGGCGCAAAGCGCTTGCAACCCCTTGCATTGTTCTTGTGGATGTAAATGGGGATAAATTACCAAGTAGGCCTGACTTTAATATTGGTAGCACTACTACTTCCAATTATCAATTCAACAGAGAAGAAGGGGGAAGCTTGGGTGATGTTTTTGCAATTTTAATTACCGATGAAAAAGCAATTCCATATGGGGTTGTTGGTCAAAAAGCTTATTACGGTAAATAAAAACAGCAAAAAAAATTATTCAGGGCTTTTATATACTTTGTGTACAGAGAACGAGGAATTTTGAGATGATTTCACTCATATCTTTTGCGGGCTTAGATGTAAGACTTAATGAAAATAGACCTGTTTTAAAAAGAATTATTAAAGACGATGTTACAAAAATTGCTGCAGAAAATGCGTTTAGAATTATTGACGAGCAATCGGGCAAGAAAGATGTATTTTTAAAGGCTTCCAAATATAATCCTTTAGAAGAAAATCCCGAATTAGGAATGAATGAAAATTATGATTTATCCAAATTTGTCAAACTTCAGATAACAGATGAAAATGATGAAGTTTTGGCTGAAGTAAAAACTTATGCAGATGAGCCAAAAGGAACTCATACAAGATGTATTGCTTCTAAATTGAGCAAGCTTGCACTTGATTTTGTTTTAAATCCAAACAAAGACATAATTAAATAATCAAACATTATGTCTTTTAAAAAAGATACAATGAAAAGTGTTTTTGTATTTGATATATAAAAATCGGCACCTGTTTTGGTGCCGATAATTTTTGTTTGAAAATTAGTTAATTTTGTCGCTTATATAACCGTTTATGGCGCTTATTGCGGCAACATACGGGCTTGCCAAATATATAAATCCTTTTGTGTTACCCATTCTGCCGATGAAGTTTCTGTTTTGAGTTGCAAGACAAACTTCTCCGTCCCCTAAAATTCCGCCATGAACCCCAACGCAAGGGCCGCAGCCTGCCGGAAGAAAACTTGCGCCTGCGTCTATAAATGTTTCAATTAAACCTTCTTGAAGCGCTTGTTTGTATACCGTGGGTGAAGCAGGAACAATAATAAGGCGAACCCCCTCAGCTTTTTTTCTTCCTTTTAGGACGCTTGCTGCAATTCTTAAATCTTCAATTCTGCCGTTTGTGCAGGTTCCGATAAATACTTGGTTGACTTTTATATCGTTTAATGTTGAAGCGGGTTTTGTGTTATCAACTGTATGCGGGCATGAAACGGTTGGAACTACATCTTGTGCGTTAATTTCAATAACTCTTTCGTATTCTGCTTCGTTATCAATTTTTAATTCAACAAACTTATCTTCTCTACCTTTTTCTTTTAAATAGGCTTTAGTTTTTTCATCTGTTTCAAAAAGCCCGCATTTTGCGCCTGCTTCAACCGCCATGTTGGCAAGAGTAAACCTTTCTGCCATTTCCATGTTTTTAATTGTTTCTCCCGTAAATTCAAGCGCTTTGTATGTTGCTCCGTCTGCCCCAATCATTCCGATTAAATGAAGCATTAAATCTTTAGAGGTAACATTTTCTCTGAATTTGCCGTTTACAACAATTTTAAAAGAAGAAGGAACTTTAAGCCAAGTTTTACCGAGTGCAAAAGCAACAGCAATGTCGGTTGAGCCCATGCCTGTTGCAAAAGCACCGAGCGCCCCTGAAGTACAGGTATGTGAATCTGCCCCCACAAGAATTTCTGAGGGGTTAACAAAACTTTCCACAAGTCTTTGGTGGCAAACACCTTCTCCGATGTCAGATAAAACAGCACCGTATTCTTTTGCAAATTCCCTTAAAAGCACATGGGTGTTTGACAGTTCTTTCCTTGGTGAAGGAGCAGCATGATCAATAAAAAGAATTGTTCGTTTTGGATTTTTTAATTTTTTAATTCCTAATTTTTTAAACTCTTGAACAGTTAAAGGTCCTGTGCCGTCTTGAACTGCGGCAACATCAACTTGCGCAATCACAAGTTCATTTGGAACAACGTTTTTGCCTGCGTGGCTTGAAATAATTTTTTGCGCTAAGGTTTGATGTAATGTCATAATTTTACTCCGTTTGTGCTATATATCAATTTTACAATGAAAAAAATATTTTAGTCTTATTAGTTGATTAAAAAATTTAAAATTTGAATTAAGATTGCAGAATGGAAAAGTATTTTTGTATTTTTGGCGGCGGCGGAATAAGAGGAGCCGCATATACGGGAGTTCTTGAGGCTCTGTCGGAATTAAATATAGAACTTACAGGCTGCGCCGGGTCTTCAATTGGCGCTGTGGTTGCAGGGCTTTACACAATTGGTTATTCGGCAGATGAAATAAGAGAAGTTTTTAATAATATAAACATGCAGCTTTTCAATGATTTAAATTTTAATTTTGGGAAAGATTTTGCTCTTTCAAGAGGAGAAAATTTTTATCTTTGGATAAAAAATAAATTGGAAGAAAAATTTTGGAAAAATGGCGAAAAAAAGCCCGTTTTGTTCAGAGATGTTGATAAAGAGCTTGTGATTTTTTCTGTTAATCTGGTTACTTCAAAATTTCATGAATTTTCAAAAAACAAAACACCGGATGTTGAAATTGCCCATGCAATAAGGGTTTCTGTTGGCATGCCGGGGCTTTATACTCCTGTTTTAAATGAGGATGAATGTTTGGTGGATGGCGATCTTCTAAAAGCAATGCCTCTTTGGATGGCGTCTTCTACAATCCAAAAAAATGAAAAAATTCTTGAATTAAGGCTTGAAAATAATGAAACAAGAAAGAAAATTACAAATACTGTTGAATATCTAAATGCCGTGTATGATTCAATTTCAGGTTTTGCAAGCGACTTTATTATTAAAAGTTACGGCGTTTATGAAAAATATGATTATGTAAAAATTAACACAGAAGGGGTTTCTGTGGTTGATTTTATGGCTGATAAAAACAAAAAAACAGAAATGGAAAAAACAGGCTATTCAGCTGTAATTGATTATTTTAAAAATAAATATCCAAAGAAAAAAGAAAAAATTGATGATGTATACAATTACATTAATTCTTCTATAAAAAGAATTGAATTTTTTATAAAAAATCAAAATTTAAAAGAGGCAAAATATTTAATAGCAGATGTTTTGTCTTCTGAGGTTGTGCAAAATTCTTTTATAGATAAAAAAATTATAGATATGCTCTATTCTTATAAAAAACTCTTTAATGAAAATTATGCAATTAAAAAGGGGCTTTTAGGGCAAAAAGAAATCTTGATAGATAAAAATTCTGTTATAAATATGACAGAGGAGATATTGTCTTTTCTTAAAAGTAAACTAAACTTAAATTTGTAGTATAATTTGACATAAAAAAGTATTTTGGAGATTATATGGCTAATTTTATAAATTCCTTGCAGGAAAACAGGCTCAATTTAAGCTTAAAACCGAGCGGAGTTTTGATGTTTTTTGCTTTTATTATTGTAATTGCCTTTTTGCTTTCATCAAAATTTTTATCTCAAGATATTTTTGAAAGTGGGATTGGAAAGAAAAAAATTGTTGCAAAAAAGACAATTGAAGTTGTGGATGTTCAAAAAACAGAACTGTTAAAACGTGACGTTGCAAGAAAAATTAAACCTGTCATTATTCCTGTGGATACAAACCAAATTTTGGCAAGTTTCAAAACTTTAAAAGACAACATTCTTGAAATAAAATCTGATTCTTCTGACAGACAGGCAAAATACGTTGAACTTTCAAATGTTGTAGACATAACAGATTCTGATAAAAAAGAAGCAGTTGTAAACTATATTTTGAATTCCTCTAAAAACGGGCTTGCTGCCATTTTGCAATCAAGCGAGATTGTTTTGAACAAATATTTAAAACAAGGTATTCAAGACGGAGAAATTGAAACTTATACAAACGAAGCCGCAATTAGAAAAGCATTGGGCACAAATCTCTCATCAGGTCAGATGAAGGTTATATCTGCAATTATAGAGTGTGTTATTTTGCCTAATTTAATTGTGGATGATCTTGCAACGGAAATTGCAAGAAAGAATGCCAAAAACCTTGTAAAACCTTATGTTGTTGTGTTTAAAAAAGGAGATTCCATTTTAAAGCCTGATGAAATTGTAACTCAGGTTAAGCGTGACGCTCTTAAGAAAACGGGCTACAGTGTTTTTGAAATGAACAAAAGCGGGGTTAGCGGGATTTTTCTTTTTACGTTTTTATGTGCTCTTACGCTTGTTTTGTCTATTAAATATAAAGCAAAGAAATATGATGACCCAAGATATTATATGATTGTGGGGCTTTTAACAACCCTGTTGACTTTAATGTGTGTTGGCATTTCTTCCAATAACGATATTCCGAATTATTTTATGCCAATCCCGGCGTTTACAATAATCATGGCAGTTTTTACAACTCCTGCTATAAGTTTTATTGCAACCATAATTTTCATTGCGCTCATATCGTCCACTTTGTTTTTAGAACCTCAATTCATATCAATTTTTGTTTTTGGCGCTCTTGCGGGTGTATTTTTTGTTTCTAAAATCTCTTATTCAAGAAGGCAAGATCTTGTAACCTGTGGTCTTTGGATTGGCGCTGTTATGGCAATTTTTATTTTGAGCGTAAGTTTGTTTGAAAACCAGTTTACCCCCATGGCTTTTGTAAATTCTATGAAAACGGCATGGTTTGCAATTTTAAACGGGTTTGCTTCAGGAATTATTTCTTTGGGGGTAATTCCAATTTTTGAATCTGCATTTAAAGCAATTACGCCTTATGGCTTGATTGAGCTTGCAGACCATAACTCTCCGCTTTTATCAAGATTACAGTATAAGGCACCTGGGACTTATCATCACTCAATGATGGTGGCAAATTTGTGTGAAGCTGCAGCGGAAGCAATTGGGGCTGATCAGATTTTGGCAAGGGTGGGCGCTTTTTATCATGACATAGGAAAACTTCAAAAGCCCCTGTTTTTCATTGAAAACCAATCTTATTTCGGGGTAGAAAATCCACATGATAACATCAATAACCCAAGATTGTCCAAAATGGTTATTATATCTCACACAAAAGACGGGGTTGAGCTTGCAAAAAAAGAAGGCTTGCCTCAAGAAATTATTAATTTTATTCAACAACACCACGGGGAAGCTCTTGCGGGACATTTTTACAATCAGGCGGTGCAGCTTGAAGGAAAAGAAAATGTTCAGCAGGAACAATTCAGATATTCAGGCCCAAAACCAAACACCAAGGAAACCGCAATTTTAATGTTGGCAGATGCGGTTGAATCTGCAGTGAGAAGTCTAAAATCTCCAAGCCCTGATGAAATTGAAAATATGATAAATAAAATTATTACAGAAAGACTGAATGACGGGCAATTGTCAGATAGCCCCTTAACATTGAAAGATATTAAACTTATTGCTGTTACTTTTAACAGAATTTTAAGAGGAATGCAGCATGACAGAATTAAATATCAACAAGGGGTTATAAATGAACTAAAAGACAGTAGAATAATGCTTGGGCAGTCAGAAGAAGAAAAATTGGAAAGAAGAATTCAAAAGAAAATCGAAGAACATAAAAATTCTGATAATAAGGAAGAAAATGAAAACGACAATTCAAATTGAAGATGAGTACAAAACTAATTTGCACATAAAAAGGAAAATTGCCAAAATTGTAAATTTACTTTTTAAAATTGAAGAAGTTGAAAAATATTCGGCAATTAAAGGGTTTGATGTTGAAAATCTTGAATTTGGAGTTGTTTTAACAGACGATGAAACAATTCATTCTATAAACAAACAATACAGAAAAAAAGACACCCCAACAGATGTTATAACTTTTGCGCTTTTTGCGGACGATGAAGAAAAATTTGTTTTTGACAAAACGGTTAATTTGGGGGAAATAATCGTTTCTGTTGATACCGCCAAAAAACAGATGAAACAAACTTTAGAGCTTGAAATTTTAACTTTAATTTGTCATGGAATTTTGCATTTATTGGGATTTGACCATTTGACAAAAGAAGATTACAATTTTGTTGTCAAGGTACAAGATAGAGTAATTTCAAATTTATGAAAAAATTTCAATCGGCAAGCTTTTTTCAAAGTGCAAAACATGCTCTAAATGGGGTTTATCTTGCATTTAGAACGCAGAAAAATTTTAGGAAACACATTGTAATTGCTGTTTTTGTTTTAGTTCTTGCATTTTTGTTTCATGCAAGGGGGCTTGAGATTGCAATTTTAATTGCTTCAAATACCTGCGTGCTTGTGGCAGAGCTAATTAATTCCGTTATTGAATTTGTAATGGACGCTTATTATAAAAATAAATATTCCACCCTTTGCAAATTTGCAAAAGATATGTCTGCGGGAGCTGTTTTATTGTGCGCTATATCCTCAGCTTTGATTGCATTAATTTTGCTCTTGCCTAAAATTTTACATTATTTTATTTCATAGGTGTGAATAAATTTGTGTTCGCAAGGAAGATAATCTTCTATTGTATGTGCAAAAAGTCCCTCATTATCCAAAGTTAAAACAATTGTGTTGTTTTGGGCAAATTTTGTGTTTATTCTGCCTAAAGTTTTTATGCTGACCAAGCCGTCTTTTGATTTCACTTTGGATTCCGTGACAGTGTATTCTTCCCCCAAAAAGCAGACGGCTTCAACAGTGGCATCTTCGCCGTATTTTTCAATTCCTTTGTAACATGCTGCCATTAAAGGTTCTATAAACCAGCGTTTTGAAAAATCTATTTTTATACCGGTAAAAATTTCTCCATTGATAATGGCGCCTGCTGCAATATTTTGACCGGATGTCTTTATAAAGGGATTTTTTTTGTATTCTTTAAATGTCGAATTATAAAGCTTGATAAGTTCTTTGTCTTTGATTTTGTTTGTTTGGGCACTTTTGCTTCTTTTGATTGCGCCTGTGTATTCTTTGTTTGGAATATGATAAGAAAGGTTTCTTAGTGGAAGAAATTTGTCCAAAGGCTCTATATCAAGGAAAATTTTTCCGTTTTCCCCTTTTTTTAAAGAACAAATTTTTGTCTGTGCACTTAAATTAACACCTGTATTAAACCAGCTCAAACAATCTGTGCAGGGAGTTATTTTACCCGCCCAAATTTTATTTTCTTTTGTATAGGTGCTCATTAAAATATATTTTATTTCGTAGCTGAATTTTGAATTAATATCGGGATTGAACTCTTGCACTTTTGAATTAAATGCCTCTAAAATTGCCTCTCTTTCAGCACAAATGGATGAAATTTCATTTCTTGTGTGATTGAAATTCAATCCAAAATATACACTGTTGTCGCCCAAAACAAGCCCGCAAGCGTAAGAAGAAGCGGTCAAGTTTCCTTTTAAAAGATTTTTTCTTGCAAGTTCGTACCCCTCTAAAAGATAATAAATAAGGGCTATTTTATCCTCATCAGGGCAGGAAGATGAGGATGTAATTTCGTTTGGGTCGATATTATATTTTTTAAACAAATCTTTTTTAATGTTTGTGAAATTCATAGCTTTAATATTTTATTTTCTAAATGATTTTTTTTCAAGTTTTAAATTTTGTAAAGCTTAATTTTATCAAAAATAGGCAATTTTTATACATATTTTTTTTTATATATTGTAACAATGTGAAAAGGTGAAATATTATGAATTTAACATGTGACAACGTAACATTCCAAGGTTCAACAAGGCACGCTTCTTCTGTTCAGCACACAACAAGGCGCCCAAGATATTCTTCTCCCGAGGGTGCGGATAGAGCAGATAATAAAAAATATAATGAAGACGGCGATTCTTTTGAGAAAAAGAAAATATCTCCAAGAGAAACAGCACGCATTCAAAGAAGAAGAAGGGGTCATGTGAACAGGCTCATTGGATTTATGCTTGCCGCAAGTATGGCAGGGGGCGGAGTTGCGATTATGAATGCAACAAAAGGGCCTGAGCCAAACTTTATCACACAAGATCACAGTATAGTTGAAATTTCTGATTTTACAGGAGTTAACCCCGATGTTCTTTTGTATGCAAACGGCTTGCAAAAGGGAGATAATCTTCCTGAAGAAATTATTGTGCCGACAGAAATTTCTCCATGGCAAGCAAAAATTGACGCATTAGAAACAAAAGTGCAAGATAAAAGCATAAGCGTTGCTGAATATGAAGCAATTAAAAGTGAATTGGACACACTTTATAAAAAACAAGATTTGCAAACAGAAACAGCCAAGGTTTATGAAGATGATAAATATGCCTACATTGTTCCAAATGAAGACATCAATGTGGAAGAACTTAAAGAGCGCTTTGGCATTGAAGACGGTGTTGTTGTAAATAATAACAATATTTCATACACCTGTGAACAGTATGATGATGGAAGCAGCTATAAAAATTACACCACAAGCAGAATTGAAGCAGGCGAAATTATAAAAGTTCCTATTGGGGAAATAAATAAACTCGGTTAATTTTCCAAGGTTGCTTCAACATATTTTTTATTAAACGCTTGAAGGTAAATAAGCCCCATTAATGAAAGATAAAAAATGGTTTCTGTCATTTCTTCAAGTGCAAAGTTGCCGATTTTTTCCCCAAGCGTACCTAAAATTATCCCCAAAAATAAAAACAGCCAATTATATACAGCAAGTTTTGCATTTTGGATGTATTTGAAAAGCACCATGTAAGATTTTGTTATTAAAAAATATATTCCGCTAAATGCTATAAAAAGCCCATATAATGGCTCTGCTAAAAAACCGTATTTTATGTCTTTCCAGGAATAAAAGGCGTTTTCAACTCCTTCAATCGGGAAGAATATTGTTCTGCCGCAGTTTACCTCTCTTAAAAGAAGAATAACAGCAACAAGAGCAAGAGAATTATAGAATTTTTTGTCTATTTTTGTATTTTTGCATAAAAAGAAAATTATAAATAAAATAAAAACTTGAAAATTTTCGATAAGCGAATTTTCATAAGTATATTGTATTGGCAGCCACTTCATTGCAGGATATGTTAAAACAAGAAATAACAATGGAAAAAAAGAAACCCAATAAAAATTAAAATCTAAGCGCTTTTTTATATTGTTAATCAATCCATGCATTTCAATAATTCCAAAATTATAACTTGTTTAAATATTATAGCATAACATTCTATCTAAAAGACATGGGCTTAATATTTTAAAATTTGTTTTCTGTTTTTTCCTTTTGAATAAGAGATATGAACCCACTTATTGTATTCGTTTATTAATTGATCAAACTCAATGTTACTTTTTTTAACAAAATCAACTATTTGTTGAATTGTCATTCCACAAACATAAAAATCAACCGCTTCCCCTTTTGTGTGTTGAGAATTATTGCTGCCCCCGACAAGCCTGTTTACTTCTGGACATCTGTATCCACTTGTGATAATCATGGGCTTTTTGAGTTTTTCTCTTATTGGTTGAAGGCAATAAAAGGTTAATTCAAGTAAATTATCTAAACTGTTAATATCTGGCATGTTGTTGATATTATTTTTAATTGCGCTGTCGGAGTGAATTAATTCACTCATTTTAAAATTAAGCATTTTTATCCTTTCTTAATTAAAATATCTTTAATATGTTCAAGGCTTGTGTCGACTTTTTCAAGTTGCCGATTTAAGCCTTTAAAGTTATTGTCCACCCTTTTTTCAAACTCATGAAATGCCACAAGTGACAAAAAGCGGTTCTCAACTTCTTTTAAGATTTCTTTTCTTTCCTCGGAAAGCCCCGCAGGAGTCACAAAAATTTTGTTTTTACAAATATAGGTCAATATAATTAAAATCAAGGGCGCATATTCTATTACCCCTTTGCCTGTAATTGATATGTTTTCCATTTTGCCCCCCTTAAATCACGTTCCCTTGACAGGAAAAAGTTCCACATCTTCTTTCATATGAAACCATTTTTATACTAAAAATTAAGTGAGCGGGTCTTGCCTTAAAAAGAGCTTCATATAGTTTATTTTTGTAGTTTTCATCAATCAGCATAATTTCAAACTTATATTCTTCTGCGATATTTGAAATATAAAACTGTGTTTTATCAACGCTTCTTTTAATGAAATTTACAAGCTCATCTTTTGTGAGTCTTTTTTTGTTTAACATTTTATTTATGACTTCTTTTTTTCTTTCTTCTATTGAAAATTCAACATTTTTTATGATTGAATAATCACGTTCAAATTTTTCAAGTCCGACTTCAGAACAGGTGCTGATACAGCATTCAAGAAGAATTTCATTCAATTTTATTTTTATTTTATCAATTTCGCCCTCAATTGCATCCAATACTTCTTCTGTGTATTTTTCATGTGCAATAAATTGCGGTAAGTTTTCTTTTAAGCCCATAATTTATCCTTCCTCAACATTTAATTCAATAAGTCCTGTTGTTGGAACTTCAAACGTGCCAACTTTTATGCTTTCCGTTGCGCCATTTAATAGGTAATTTGAAACATCCAAAATTCCTTCAATTTCAAAAAATAAATTTGAAATATAAAGATATGAAATAATTGCAGGTTTTGTATTTAAATATTTATTCAGAAGATTTAAAAATTCTTCTTTAACTCCCATTAAGTTAAATTCGTTTTTAATAGAAAGCGTTGCCTGAATATTAATAGGCAAATATTCAAGTGCACAAACCTTAACATCTGCGTTGATAATTTGTTCTTTTTTAATTTTTTCTAAAACGGCATTTATAAGTTCTGAAGAAACACGTTCATTATTAACGGCGGAAATATAAACATTTACATTTCCCGCTCCAGCGCTTATGGCATCTTCTATCACAACATTTTTAACTCCGCTAATTGATTTTGCCCACATCGTATAGTCTGAAATGTTTGAATTGCAGGCATCGTCTTTTAAGTATTCAAGAATTCTTTCTCTGTATTCTTCGGTTGCTTCTGCCTCATAGCCGCCATAGCCTTCGTTTTGATTGGTTATTTTTGCATTCTCAAGCCCGATATATGAACCGTCAAATTCAATCAGGGTATTTTTTTCAATGTTGCCAATTTCCCCAACATTCAGGCATACCATTTTTACATATGCCATTCCACTTTCATCGGTTGTATTGTCTGCTATTGTTTCAAAAACAACCCCCAAGCTTGTTTTGGCTCTTGTGCCCTTGTTTATAACAACGTTTGCTTCTCCGTTTGTGATTGTTGCATCAACATAAGCTAAAGTGGCTTCTTTTTTGTATATTCCAAGTTCTTCCCCCTTAATTAAAAGGTGAGCTTCATCGGCGGTTGTTACAAATGCGTTATCCAAAATAACATCAATTTTTGTGTCTATAATGTTTGCAAGTTCATATGAAACAGACCCTACAATATCTTGTATGGTTCCGCCCTCTATTAGTGTGGGCGTGCTTTTTAGCCTTGAATTTATACTTGTTTGAATTGTTTCTTTTGTTGTCATAATCTACCCCTTTTATTCTTGTATGTAATTTGCTTCTTGTTCAAAGCTGCCGTAAACTGTTGTCACCGTGAAATTTAAATTTACTTTTGAGCCTGTTTTTGCGAAAGAAAAATTTGAAATTTTTTTAATGTAAGGATTTACAAAAAGGGCTTCTTCAATATACCTTTTTAATTCCGCTTTCAACAGGGAATTTTTTAAGCATCTGCCAAAAAGTTCAAAAATCTCGTTTCCATATATCGATGAGTATGCCCTGTGTGTGTATCTTGTGCTTTGTTTGTGAAGCGCTTTTAAAATCCATATTTTTAGTGCATCGTTTTTGTAAACGTAATAAAATTTTTTATTTTTAACAAGCAACTCAAGAGTGTCCAAATTTCTTGCAAGTTCAATAAAAACCGGTAAATTTTCACCCTCTTGTGTGTTGTCTAAAGTTGTAGGTATAAAATTAAAACTCATTCTGCGCCTTCTTCCTTTTCGTCTTTTATGGTGTCAACTACAATTTTTTGTAAAATCAGATAGGTGTTATCTTTTAATTCCAAAACGGCAATTAAATCGCCTATGTTAAGCAGGTAAGTATTTTGCCAATTTTTGTAAAAAAGATAAAATTCTTTTATAAATTCAGGCAGGCTCCCTTCGATTGCCGCTTGAAATTGAGGGGAATTGTAGGCTGTAGAATTTTTAAAGTTTTGAACCTCATAAAGCTTGTTTTCATCCTGTTTTATTAACTCAAAAGTCATAAGCGGATGAACATATACAGTATCTCCTTTTGTTGTTCCTATTTCAGTTCCTTCATATTCAAATATAAGAGGGTTTGTGTTTGTTATGGTGCAAATTTTATGACCTTTAAAATTTTTGTTTTTAATTGCACTTTCAATTGAATTAACAATTTGAGCTGCCCAGTCCGCCATTTAGAAAAACTTCCTTTCTATAAGATTAAGTTCGGTTGTATAAGTATTTTTAAAAACGTGTTTATCGCTCTCAACCACAAAGGTACCGGAAATGTTTTTTTCTGTATCAATTATTTTAACCACCATGCCAGACACAATATTTTCATTTCCGCAAATTATTATTTTTGCTCTATTTTCTTCATCATTTGTGCTGAAAAAACAAGAAATTATATTTTTTCCTGCAACAAGCTCAGCTTTGGGAGCGTCACTTTTTGGCATAAGTATGTGAACAGACAAACTCCCGTCTATGTAAATTTTTACATAATCCCCGTATATTTTTTTAATTGCAATTTGTAAAATGTCGTATAAAGACAATCCCCCAAGGTTTAAAATATTTATTTGCTTTGAAAAAAATGCAGTTATATTTTTTGCGAAACTAAATTCTTTAATAATACTTTTTATGCTGCTTAAAAATTCTCCCTGAAATCTGCCCTTGGTTTTTATGTGCATAAGCGGATAGAGCATATCCTGCGCTTGAATTTGTACAATATTTTTTTCTTTTATGTAATTTATTTCAGTAATTTTCCCTATAAAAATCTTTTTATCTGAATTATTTTTAATTAGGACAGATGAGCCTATTTTTGCTTTGTATTTTTTAAATAACAAATCATAGGTGGAATAAAAATATGAAAACGCTGCTGTTCTTGAAACCAAATTTAGGCTCCCCGAGATTGTGGCGCCTTTTATAACAGTTTGAATTTCAACATTATCAATAAAAAATTTCATTTTACACTCCGATTAAAGATAATACAGTTCCCGCCATTGTTTTGTTTACATCATCAATTCCGTTTATTTGAGCTAATTTTTTGTAATCTATCCCATATTTATCTGCAATGGAATAGACTGTGTCATCTTTTTTCATAACAACCGTTTTTGGTAAAGTTTGTATGGTTCTTGAGGAATAAAGTCCTGTGGAATTTGCCGCTTTAAAAATTGGATTTGTATATTCAACAATTTCAAGAATATAAGGGGTTGATTTTGTGCTTTCCCGTACGGTTTCTGCAAATGAAACAACAATGCATTTAATATTTAAAACTTCATCAATAACAAGCCTTATGGTGTTTTGTTCGTAAGCCCATTTTCTTAAAATTTCTATTGCTTTTTTTAAGGAATAATTTTGTTCGGTAAAATTCCCCTCATCGCTTGTGCGGTACATTATTCCGCTATTAGTATTAAAGGCGCTGTCATCTTCGGGCAAAAAGTGTGACAGTTTGATTTTAATAGGTTCTCTTTCGCCTGAAATGTTAACTTTTCCAAAACCCAAAATATCGTAAGTTTCTATATTTTTTCCGTATTTGAGTTCTATATTTTCAGGGTTAACGGGAAGTATAATTTGCTCCCCTGTTGAATTCGAATATAACAGTATATTTAATCTTTTTTGTAACATTTTTTCTCCTAATAAGCATCAGCAACGCTTCTGTTTGTACATGCCTGTTTGATGTATTTTGCAAGTGTTTCCCCGATAAAATCTATATCGTTCTCATTTAAATTTTGGTTAAAATCAAACTCTGGTATGTTTTGAATTGAATTTTTACTTATAGTTTGATTTTCATTATTTTGATTTTTTCTAAAAAGAAAACTTTTATTTTCCTCGTTTAAAATATTTTCTGCATTAAAGTTATTTTGAAAAATTAAGCTTTGAAAATTTGTTTTTGCCGTTTTTAAATTGTTTGGAACTTCCGTTTCTTTATCCTTGACACTAAAAGGGCTGAATAATTCTGTATTATTTCTGTTTATAAAAAAGTTAAAAAATTCTTTCTCTGTGTCCGGTGCCTTTAAGGTGTTAAAATTTGCCTTTCGGCATAAAATTTCATTAAATAAGTTATTTTTATACCCAATGGTTTCTATTGGTTCAATAAATTGCCTTGTTAATTCAATTGAGCTAAAATCAAACCCCTCAAACGGCAGGGGGAAAATCTCCCCGCCGTCATCCCAAAAATTTATTTCATTTAGCAAATTTGTATGAAAGTTTAATATTTGCAAAAATTCGTCTATTTTTTTAAAAAAATCAAACATTATTCCTCCTGTGCTCGTTTGTGAACTTGATTGCATTTAAAAGAAAATATTTTTCTCTTAAGCTCATTTTGAGGATTTCATCGGGAAGTATTCCCTTGTCTAGATAATAAGCGCAAAGAAAAACTTCCCAATCCTCTGTTATGGCTTTTTTTGAAGCTTATTAACCTCATCTGTAAAATTGCCTAAATCGTTAATTTTATAAATAAATTTCATAATTGAAAGAATATCTTCCGGCTCAAAAAGCATATCAACAACTTCATAAAAAGTTTTAATATACCCGTTTTCCTTTGCAAGAATTGCCGTTTCTTTTAATTGAAAAGATTTATAAATCCACGGTTTAAACCATTCGTATGCCTCTTTGAAGGTTTGATTTTTTCCTTTGTAAGAAAAAATAAACTCTGCCTTTTCTGCTCTATTTAAAGATAAAACCTCAAAAGTTTCGTCTCCGTATATATATTCAAATATTTCTTTCTTGTCTTTTTCGTTATAGTTTTTTTCTATCTTTTTTAACAGTTTGTCTAAATTTGCCATTTTATATCCTTTTAGTCAATAAAATCTAACATTACAACGTCTGAAGCTCTGAATTGGAAAGTTTTTTCAACAAGAGCACCTTTGTTCCAATCTGCAAGCGGGAACTCATTGAAAGTTACTCCGTTTATTGTGTAGCTTTCTTCTTTGCCGTCTGCAACGGGGTCTGATAAATTGCATTCAATTGTAAATCTTGTGTTTGTATTTTTTAGATATTTATTGCAAAGTTCGCTGGAAATTGAATTCACTGCTTCAAAGGTCAAACTTCCCGCATATTGAACAGAAACAGCTTGTCTATCAACCGTGAAGCCTACAATGACATCTTCATAATTTGGTATTGCCTTTAGGGTAATATTTTTTAATATTCCAACTTCTTCACCTTCAAGCCAAACTCTGCCGTATGTTCCTCTGAGTGCGCTTTCAACTGTTGTCATTTTATTCCTCACTTTCTAATGCTTGAAAAAGGTAAAATCCAAGGTTTAAATCTTCCATACAATCAGTTGGAGAGCAAACCCCGTCTAATAAAACTTTTGAACCTGTGTTATAAGAAATAATTTCCTGATAAGACATTCCTTCTGTTGAAACGCCCTTCCCTTCAATAAAAGCTTTGGTTTTTGCATAGCTTAAATAAACACTGTTATCGTTTTCTTCTTCTAAAAGACCTTCTGAAGCGAGAGTTTTCAGGTAAGTATTTACAGCCCCTATAAATCTTTTTTTGTTGGCATAATTATTTACATATTTTCCGACATAATATTTTCTGAAAGTTGTTATAATATCTCCTGCAATCATATCCATAATGTTGATTATCCTGATTTTAGAGAAGGCTTCCGTGATTCCTTCAGATAGTGTTGTAAGGGAGTTTACAGCTCTGCCTAACTTAAAGCTTCCGTCTTGGTAAATAATTGTAAGGCCGCCTTCGGAAACTGTTTTATCAGCATCAATGGAAATATCGGCATCAACAATTTCTGTTAATTCATAATAAGTTAAAGACCTGTTTTGTGAAATTCCTGCAATTATCCCTGCAATTCTTGGCAAATATTCATGAGCCTGAAGTGTTTGTGTTGAACCGTTATTCAAAATTTTGACTTCGCCAGAAACAAAATTAACAATAAATTCGCTATCGGGCTTATCTGCATTATCAAACACTGCAATTGAATAATTGTTTTTCTCTCTTTGAATTTTAAGATAATTTTTAAGCGCAACAATTTCCGTTGTTTGTGCTTGCGGATAACATAAAATATAGTTATCGAATTTATTTAATTTTTCGGTTAAGTCTGAAATTTCTTCCGGCTTTGATAATACTGTAACTTTTTTAGGGCTTCCCATAAAACAAAGTTCAAGTGCAAGATAATCTTTTGGTGAAAAATCATCTTTATTAACTTCGGACAACATTTTATATGAAACTTGGTCAACTCCAGAATTCAATATTAATATAATGTTGCCCCTTGTTTGCCTTTTAATTGCAGATACGGCAAGCTCTCTGAATGTCACCGTAAAAGTTGGCTGTGTATCAGGCATTTTTATCCTCCTTTATTGTTAAGTCTAGTGTTTGCATTAATTCGTTTGTTTCATTGTTTTCAAATGCGTAAAAATTCAAATCAAAATTTAAAACAAGCTGTTTATTTAAAACGCTAAATCTCACATCATCAAGCGCAATGAATTTGCCAAGAATTTTAATCGCAGGCAAAAGTGCCTTTGAAATTTTTTCTTGCATATCAAAAAGCTCAGCAAGTTTATTGTCTTCGGATTTTTGAAAAATTAATTCAAAAGAAAAATATAACTTTTGTTTGTTGAATGCGGAAAAACTCTGCGTTTTGAAATCTTTCAAAGAAAAAACCGCATAAGGAAACCCTGTGTGAGAAATTTCTTCAAAATGAAAAATGATTTTATTGTCTATTGAATATATAATATTTTTTATGGAATTTTTTATGTCCTCTATAATCATTATTTGCTTTCTATAATTTTTTCCTGTTTGCATTTAATTTGAATTGAGAAATTGTATATTTTTATTTCTCCGGCATAAAGCTTGTATTTCTGCTTTTTTGGTGTTTCAACAAGCAGTATGTCATTTTCTTGAATATCAATTCTTGGGTTTGAATTTAAAAACAGAACAAAAGAATTTCTTTTTACAGGAATGTGATTTACTTTTTCTGTGTTATTTAAATTCACTGAAAGATGACAAGGTATATCTTGTGCAATTGTTATGGCTTCTTGGTAAACCGCTTCCCCCATATCAAGAGTGTAAATTTCTCTTTTTATGGTTAATTTATCCATTCTGTACATTAATTCAGCCCCCGTATTAATTTGAATGAGTCGAGTTTACCAAAGAAGGGTGATTGTTTGGAATAGGTCACAGATAAATCACCCTCATGATAAGATTGAATGAGGTCGGACTCTATGTTTTGCTCTAAGCATTCGGCAATTATAAGGGAAATAAGAGGTATCATTTCGTCTGTTATATCATCTCTGTTTAGATAAGAAAGAATAGCAATATATAAACCATTGATTTTCAATTTTATAACATCGCTTTCTTCCATGCCTGTAATTTGCAAAACCTGTTCTATTAATTTTTCCAACATTTTTTCAATCCTTTTCTTTGGTTAACTCAAATTTAATTTTTCAGCTCTATGCGCCGCCGTTTGCAGATTCTGAAGTTTGGTGAATGTACACGGCGCCTTTTTTATTGTTCAAAACAAAAGCGTCATGAATAATTCTGCCTTCAATGAGTGAGCCTGATAATCCGGGCGGATTAACGTGAACTTTATATTCGCTTAGTGCAACAGGCGCAACAAGTGCGGAATTATGCGCTATAATTAAGTTTACGTTTTCTGTAAAATAGCTGGAAGGCGCAACAATTACGGGAATTCCATCCACTTTGCCCACCTGTCCGTTAATTGTAATTTGTTGTCCTAAATCTGAATTTTTAATAAATGTGTCATCCAACTTTAAATATTTATAAAAAGAAGGAGTTACAAAAGCATATCTTCCTTCCAATGGCACTTTTTCATCGGAAAGTACTTCCATACCGTTTAAAAATTGTTCATAAGCATTCGATTTTGTGGTTGAAGAAGTTATAGTGGTTTTTGCTTCTGTAATTAATTTAGAAAAACGGTAAATGTCTACCTCTGGAATAACAATTTCGTCTAATTGGCGGCGAAGCGCACCACCTGCGGATTTTACCCCTTGTTGTTCAAGTTCATATGCTTTGTCAATTGTAAATGTAAATGCCTTATCTTGAGTTAATTGATATGACTGAACTGTGTCGGAAAGTTCAGCAGGTGTGCCGTATCTTTGATTTCCGCTTCTTGTGTAATCGCCAAGTGTGGCAGTTCCGATTGAATAAATTTTAATTGTGTCTACCCCTTGCCAGTCGTAATCTTTGTTTAAGATTGAATCTGTAAGTGAGATTTGATGAAATCTCTCATCTACTTTTGATGCATACTTTTGTGCTAAGTTAACAGCCATTTTTGTTTCCTTTCCGTTGTCCTATAATGTGTTTGTGTCAAAACCTTCAATAAAAGCGTCATATGAAGCCTTATTGGATGTGAGCGGGATGGTTGTGCTCCCCAAGTTGTTTTCTTTGATTTTTTCAATGTAACTTTTTAGAAGTGCAATTTTTTCTTTTGTGGCTTCTGTATTAAGAGGTACAAAAACAACATCCATAACCTCTTTGCCAAGGTTTGCATTTTCAAGAAGGCAAACAGTTTCTTCTTTTTGTTTTGCAATTGCGCATTCATTTTCTTTTTCCTGATATTTTTGTTTTAGTTCGTCAAGTTCAAGACGAATTCTGTCGATTTCAGGCATGGCAGCTTTTTTGGCTTCGTCCTCAAGCTGTTTTTTCATTGTGTTTTCTTCTTTTTCAAACTTTTTGGCAAGCTCTTTTTTGTAAGCGTCAGCGTCAGCCTTGGCTTCAAGTTTTTCTTGCACTTGTTCTTTGTTTTTTTCCAAGTCTTGCATTCATCCTCCTTTTTTAAAATAATTAATGAATTTCTCTACCTAAGTTTTATTATAGAGTCTTTCAATTCCGGCATTTTTTATACGTCTAAAATCCTTGTTGTCAGAGGAATTGCGGTTTAAAATTGCATTTAATATAATTTCGTTTTTTGTGGTTTTCATTTTTCGTGCGCAGTCTTCCAGCTTCAAATATGCACTATGAGGCAGCGCAACATAAAAATTTATATAGTCCATATTTTTTTAATTCCTTAACTCTCGGCTCTCAAAACATTATCTTATGAAACAATCACCCGAATGGGTATTAACCACATGGCTAAATTGTCCTGCCCACCAAAATCTTCTCAAAAAGGGGAAAATACTTGCAAAACAAAAGTATAATTTTTGTAACAATGACTTGCAAAATATACGAAAATAAGGTATTTTAGTATTGTTGTTAATGCTTCGGATAGTATGCGAACGGGTAGAAATACCCTTTTTTTTATGCCGTTTTTGATAAAAAATAAAACCCTTGTTGAAGCAACAAGGGGGATAAAATTCCTTACTTATATAAGTAAGGATATAGAACGAAATTATAAATTAAAACCAAACAACAGCCCCTTGTTGTCTTATTCCCCAAAGAATTATTCCAAAGAATATTATAAGGAAAGAAAACAAGGAAAGTCCGGCAAACCCTTTTTGAATGTCTGCAAAAATGGCCTTTTTGTCTTTTTTTACTTTTTGAGTTTCTATAAATTCTTTGTGGAACGGCTGTTCAGGTAGTTTTGTTTCAAGATATTCAAGAACTCTTGCATACTTAATTTTAATTAAAAGCTGATATGAATCTATGTTCATCCACCATAAAACAGAAACGGCAATTCCAAATATGGATGTAAAAATGAGGGGTATAAGAGCTGGTGAGAGCGCCCAAAAAAGATATATACCCGCCAAAAGCGTAAAAGAGAAAACAAAATAAAAACGATTTGTTACAAAATGTCTGTTTATGAAATTTTCTTTTGCTTCTGAATAAACTTTATATTGCCCTAATATAATTTCTTTTTCGTCCATATTTTTTCTCCAAATTTACAAATAAAGTATAGAAAAAATAGGAATAAATGGCAAGTTCTTAATAAAAAAGCCCAAAATTGGGCTTTTTTATTATTCAATCATATCAACTCTTCTTTTGTGACGTCCGCCTTCAAAACCTGTTTTTAGCCACATATCTACAATATCAAGTGCAAGGTGTTCGCCCACAACCCTTTCTCCCAAGCATAAGATATTTGCATTGTTATGCGCCCTTGAAACACGTGCAGAATATGTGTTTTCAAGCGCAACTGCCCTTATGCCACGAACTTTGTTTGCAGCAAGGCTCATGCCAAGTCCTGTACCGCACACAAGAATGCCCTTGTCGCATTGACCTGACGCAACTTCTTTTGCGACTGCTTTTGCAATAATGGGGTAATCGCAGGCTTCTTTAACGTAAATGCCACAATCTACAAATTCAAAGCCGTGTGCTTTTAAATATTCTTTAATGGTTTCTTTTAGTTCAAAACCACCGTGGTCACATCCAATTGCTATTTTTTGTTTTTCCATAAAAAAAGACTCCTAACAGTTTGTTTTTATATCATATACGATATTTCACAGTTTTGCAAATGAATATTTCTTAAAAAAAGGCAAAATAAATCCCCTCTTTTTTTAAAACAAACATAAAAAAGAGGGGATAAATTTAAAATTTAATTAGTCTTTTGCGTGACCTGCGGTACCCAAAACGTTAATCATTTTGTGTTTAACAAGTTCTTTAACCGCTGTTCTTCCGGGGCCCATATATTCTCTTGGGTCGAATTTTTCAGGATGTTCGATGAAAAATTCACGGATTGTTGATGTCATTGCAAGTCTTAAGTCTGTATCAATATTGATTTTTGCAACGCCGTGTTTTGAAGCGTAGTTAAGCATATCTTCAGGAACACCTTGAGCGTCAGGCAAGTTTCCGCCAAATTTGTTGCATTTATCAACTAAGTTTTTCGGAACTGATGAAGAACCGTGAAGAACGATTGGGTAATCGCCAAAACCTGCTTCTTTAAGAGCATCTTTAATTTCTTTTAATCTGTCAAAGTCAAGTTTTGCTTCGCCTTTGAATTTGTAAGCGCCGTGTGATGTACCGATAGCAATTGCAAGTGAATCGCAACCTGTTTGTTTAACAAATTCAACTGCTTCTTTTACGTTTGTATATTTAGCATCTTTAGCATCAACATTAACATCGTCTTCAACGCCTGCTAATTTGCCAAGTTCTGCTTCAACTGAAACGCCTCTTTCATGAGCGTATTCAACAACTTTTTTAGTTAAAGCAACGTTTTCTTCAAACGGAAATCTGCTTCCGTCTATCATAACTGAAGAAAATCCACCGTCAATACAAGATTTACAAATTTCAAAATCAGCACCGTGGTCTAAGTGCAATGCGATAGGCACGGTAGTTGTAGCAAGTGCAGCTTCAACCAATTTGATTAAGTATGTTTGGTTTGCATATTTTCTTGCACCTGCAGAAACTTGAAGAATAATAGGTGATTGTGTTTCTTCGGCAGCTTCTGCTATACCTTGTAAAATTTCCATGTTGTTAACATTGTAAGCACCAATGGCATATCCGCCTGCAAGCGCTTTTTTGAACATTTCTTCTGTTCCGACTAGTTTTCTTGTTGACATAAAACTTCTCCAATTCTATTCAATTAATGTCTAAAACCATGATAAATATAAACAAAACACACCCTAATTGCAAGTAAAAAGGAAGAAAAACAGAAATGTAAAAAAATGTAAAATTATTACTATTAGATATAACTATTAGTAAGAAATAGTGTATAATTTTATTATGCCAAGACGAAGAAAAAAATGGAAACGTAGACATAAACCAAAGTTTGTAAAATTTTATACCTACACCCAACAAGACTACTGTAAGGCAGAGCATGTCAGGCTTTTAGAGTGGGTTTACGGTCAAATTGCAAAAGAGATTTTTGGTAAAATTAAAAATTATCATTTTGGGGAGTGGGTAATCAAGACGGAAGGAATTGTTCTTTTTATTGACCCTGAATTAGGCATGCAGGCTGAAATACAGGGCACTTCAAAAATGCCGCTTTTAAAAAGGCTTACAATACATATAAGGCTTCTTGAACTTTTAAAGAAAGGATATTGTATTTTAAAGGCGGTGAAATTATGTCTTTTGACGTTGGCGACACAATAAAAAAATTGAATGAACTTGAAGTGCTTGCGCTTACTCCCAATGAAAAGGGGGATGTTAACCTTGCGCTTGCAGTCAAAATCGAAGAATTGAAAGCAAAATTTGCGCAAATTAAATTTGAATCTGAAAATGAAAAAAAGTATAACCTCACGGTTGTTGTTCAAAATAAGCGGTTAAAAAAAATTGTAGAAGATATTTAGAAAGAACATTTCCCCATTATGAGTTTATTAAAATTGTCCAAAGTTTTTGAAAAAATAGCAAAAAACTATAAAAAATACAGATACATTATTAATCAAGGTGGAACCTCAAGCACAAAAACCTTTTCCACCCTTCAATTTCTTGTTCTTCTTGCCATAAAATATAATTTTGAAATTGACATAGTGGGTCTAACCCAAGGACACCTTAAATCAGGGGTTTTGCTTGATATGCCAAAAGTTATGGCACAGTTTGGATTAGATTTTTATAATTTGTTTTCAAAAACAAATAAATCGCTTGAATTTCCAACAAGCACAATTAATTTTATTTCCGTAGATACAATAGGTAAAGCCCATGGCGGAAGAAGGGACATTTTGTATTTAAATGAAGCAAATCATCTGAATTATAAAATTGCAGAACAACTTATCATAAGAACAAGGGAAAAAGTTTTTATAGATTTTAACCCCACAAATCGTTTTTGGGTGCACACAAAAATCTTGGAAAATGAACCAAAAAAGGCAATTTTAATAAAATCAACTTATAAAGATAACCCTTTTTTGGAAAAAGAAATTATAAGGGCGCTTGAATCCAGAATGAAAGATGAAAATTTTTGGCGTGTGTATGGGCTTGGCGAAGTTGGAATTTTAGAAGGAAGAGTTTTTGATAATATTGAAGTTAAAGAGTTTGATAAAAATTCATTTGAAAGATATTATAACGGGCTTGATTGGGGTTTTTCAACCGATCCTTTTGCTTTTATAAGGTGCGCTATTGAAAATGAATATCTTTATATAACAGATGAAATTTATGCAACCAATATGTTAAATAAAGTTTCAATTCCGCTTGTTGGGGCAATTGTTCAAAATGAATACGTTATTTGTGATTCGGCAGAACCAAAAAGTATAGCAGAATACAGGTCTGAAGGTATCAGAGCGCTTCCTGCCAAAAAAGGAAGGGGCAGCATTGAGTCGGGTATAAAATTTTTGCAAGGTTTTTCAAAAATTTATATTCATCCAACCTGCAAAAATGCAATTCGAGAATTTTCAGACTACTGTTTTAAAAAAGGAATAGACGGGGAAATTATCCCAATTCCTGAAGATAATAACAATCACCTTATAGACGCCTTAAGGTATGCTACAGAAGACATTCAGGATAAAAATATTGTAAATGTAATAAAAGGGCTAAGACTCTAAATATTAAAAACCCCTTTTTTTTAAAAAAGGGGTTAACTTTTATTTTATTAATTCGTCTGCCAAAGGTGAAACCACCTTGCCATTTAGAGTTTTATTTATTTCTTTTAATTTTTCTGCAATTATTTGCATTTCATCTGTCCAAACAAAATTTTCAAAAACGTATTTTTCGCCTTCTGAAAAATTTCCGGACATTTGAACTTGTATAATTTTATCTAACATTTTCGCTGCTGCAGGTACAACTTTATCAATATTGACATGAATTTTGTTGTCTTTAGTTAATTCATATGCGCCTTCATTATAAAGAAAATAATTTTGCATAACGCTTCTTACCCTGTGCGCTTGTGATAGTTCAGGTTTTGATTTTAAGAAATTATCACACACATAGGTTACAATTACCTGTTTTCTTTGTTCTTCTGTGTAATATCCAAGCTCAACAAGTAAATCTACAAAAGCTAAAGACCCCATATCTGCCTTATTTTCTTCAATTATGCTTGTATATTTTCCAAGAGCTTCTGTACCTTTGTTTGGGCCCAAAGAGTGTGCGTTTTCATGACCTATTGTGAACCAGTGGTCAGCCTCATCTAAATAAAATTGATGTTGACTTTTATCTAAAATTGCATCCAATCTTTTTTGAAGTTTAACAGGGTCTGCAACTCTGATTTGTCTGTGGTATACGTTTCTTCTTCCACCGTCTATAGTCAAAGACAATTTGTCGTTATTGGGAAGATTTTCAGCCAAGGTTATCCCCCCTCTAAATGCTCCGACATCTCCCGTTACGGCAACTAAATCAACATCCACCATTGTTTGTTTTGATTCAACATCGGGACTTATATTTTGCTCATATTTATCTGCGTAAGGCATTTTGGACGCTAAAGTCGGCAAAAATTCTTTTATTTTTAAAAGCGCCTCTGTTCCTTTCTTGTTTACAATGCCCACTCTGCCCCCCAAAAAATCTTTTGATATTGGGGTTATTTCAAATTTATCAAGCAGCTCTTTTAATTCAGGGTTTTCTACAACTGTTTCTGTCATCTCATCTGAATAATTTTCTCTTGTGATTGTAAATTCCAAAGGTGTGTCTTGCAATTGTGCCCATTTTTTATCTGCATAAGCGTCCAGCATTGGGTTTGGGATGATAAGGGCTTGCGCTTGCATTAAAAGATATTGGTCAAAATCTTTGTTTGTGGACACTTTTGCCGCTTGAAACAATTCTTCTGCTGCGGGAGTGAAATATTCTTTAAAATAGTCTACATAATCAATCCCGACTAATTCTTCCCCCTTCCATTCCACAACGCTTCTTTGGTTTAAAATTGTTTTAACTTCTTCGATTTTGCCTTCATTTAACATTTTAATTAAAATTGAATGGAATTTTTCAACCGTTAAATCTTCGGGGTACAGGCCTTTTTGGGGCAATTCTTTTATGTTTTTTGCTAAAGAAAATTTGCAAGATTCCGTATCAATTGCGCAAATTCCTTTTTGGGCATCGTATAAAATTTTTGTTAATTCTGCTTGTTTTTCGCCTTTTTTAATTTTTTCATTCAACCAATTTTCAAAGGCAAGATTTTGTCTGTTATCTAAAATTTTATTTATCGTCTCAATATAATATGCGGCACGCACAAGGTGCGAAAGCGCTTTTTTGTCCCCTTCCTCAAGGTCTAAATATTCTTTTGATGTTGGGGTTAACATTTTTTTCTCTGTAAGATAATCTTTATGAGTTCTTTTTTCTAATTCATCTAAACTTAAACCGTAATCAAACATACATACGCTCCTTTTTGGATAAATATTATTTTTTAAGCCATTTTTTGAAGAAATTTATTCCCGCATTGGAACTTTTTTCAGGGTGAAATTGCACAGCGGTCACATTTTTGTATTCCACACTTGAAGCAAAGTCTATATAATAATTTCCGTAGGAACTTATAATTTTTTCATCTTTTGGCTTTACATAATAGGAATTAACAAAATAAAAATATTCCTGTTCAAGGTAAGAATTGTTTTCCGTTAATTTAATTTCAGACCAGCCGATGTGCGGGGTTTTTCCTTTTTGAAATTTCACGGTTTCGCCTTCAAAAATTTTTAACCCCTCAACATTTGGCGCTTCTTCTGATTTTTCAAACAGAACTTGAAGCCCAAGACAAATTCCAAGAAAATCTTTTCCCTCTGTGGTCAAATCTTGAATAAAATGCACCATATCTTTTTGACGCAATTTATTCATAGCCTGTTCAAAGTGTCCTTGCCCCGGAAAAATTATTTTATCTGCCCCTTTTATTTCTTTTTTGTCGGGTGTAATTTTAAATTTTACATCAAGATAATCAAGCATATTGGCAATGCTTTGCACATTTCCGGAATCGTAATCTATAATTGCAACTTTAATATTGGAACCCATCGGCTTTCATTCTTTCGATAACTTCATTTAGGTTTTCTTCGCTTGCGACAACCGAAATTCTGACATATCCCTTGCCAAGGCTTCCAAATGCTTCACCTGGGACAAGCACTATGCCTGATTTTTCAAGAAGGTCATCTGCAAACTGTTTAGAATTCCCATTGTATCTTGGGGGGATTTTTACCCAAAGATAAAATGCTGCTTTTGGCATTTTAACGTCATATCCAAGTGAAATTAAACCGTTTACAAAATTTTGAATATTTTTTTCAAATTTTTTGTTAGCTTTATCAATATATTCATCTCCTTCAGGCGAATTTAAAAGCTTTGCGCCTGTTAATTGAAGTGCTTTGAATATGCCTGTATCAATTGTGGATTTTAATTTGCCAAATATTGAAATAATTTCCGGAGAACCTGCTATCCAGCCTATTCTCCAGCCTGTCATAGCGTAGGGTTTAGAAAAGCTGAAAAATTCAACCGCAATGTCTTTTGCACCTTTGCATTCTAAAATGCTGTGAGGCTTGTCGTTTTTATCAAAATAAATTTCACAATAAGCATTATCTGAAATTAAAATAATATTGTGCTTTTTGCAAAAATCAACGCATTTTTGCATGTATTCTAAAGTGCAAGTTACGCCAAGCGGGTTGTTTGGGTAATTTATGATAAGCGCTTTAATTTTTTCTTTTTTATACCCTTTATCTAAAATTTCTTTTAGTTCAAGTTCTAAATCAGGCATGTAGTCATTTTCAGGGGTCATTTTTATTCCCCAATAAAGTCCGCCTGAAACCTTTATCATTTCTTTATAGCTTGCATACCCTGGGTTTGGGCACATAATAATGTCTTGTTCAAATTCGTCTGTTGAAGGGTTGATTAATTCTCTTATAATGTTTGCAATGCCTTCTTTTGAGCCAATTAAAGAGAAAATTTCACTTTTTGGGTCAACCTCTACGCCAAAACGGTCTTTCATTCTTTTTGAAACCGCCTCTAAAAAATAAGTTTCTCCCTTCGGTGTAGAGTATGTATGAATTTTAGGGTCATCCAAAACAGATTTTAAGGTTTCTATGGCAAACTTTGGAACCATATTTACAGGCGCCCCCATAGAAAGAGGAATGGGTTTTCTTCCTTTTTTTGTAAGTTCATCGGTCAATTCAAGTTGCTTTTGTTTAATTTGAAACATAATGTACGTTTCAAGAGATTGAACATAATTATTAAATTTTGATTTCAAGTTTGCCATATAATCTTCCTTTAAAATTCATAATTCGGTATTTTAAATTGCCTTTTGTCGGCTTTTTTATTTGCATATTCAAGGTAAATATTATAAGAAATATCTTTAACCTTGTCCACATAATCTTTTTGCAGATATTTTAGGTAAGTTTCATTCAAATCGCCCGAATAGTTGCCGAGGGTTTTTGAATATAAAGATAATTTTTCTTTATCAAATCCGCCTGCGTAGGCTTTTGTTTTGGCATCCGTTCCAGAGGGGCGAATTTCAATAAATTTGTCTTCAAAATTAAGGTAAGTTCCATCTCCCACAAAATTAACAGCTAAAAGGTTTGAAAAATCAAGCGCTGGGAATGTTTCAGCCAAAATTTCCTTAACATTATCAAGAGTTAATTTGTTTTCATACAAGCCAATGGCAAGTGCTAAATAAAAAATATCATTTTTGGTTCTTTGCTTTTCGCCTTCTTGTTTTGCAATTTTTAATTTGTCAATATCGGGCTCAGATTCGTTGTAATATGCAATATCATCTCTAACGTCAAATTTTGCGATGATGTTGTTATTTTTATAAACACCCTCAAGATGTTCATACAAAGGCACATCAATACTTGCAATTAACCCCGAAGCTGCAATAATCGCTTCGGTTGCGCTTTTTTCACGCATTGAAAGAGCAATTCTGCCTGCGTTTGATTTAATTAAATCGTTGGAACCGATTATCATTCCGCCGGATTCTTCCCCGCCAAAAATCATTCTGGGTGAAGATGCAAGGTGAATTTCATTGTTGAAAATATCTTCTACAACAATATCTTGGACGTTTTGTTCAATTTGATATTCAACTTTTTTCACCACATTCGCAATTTCTTTAAATCCAACAGGTGTGTTTATAACTTTAATGTTGTTAAATTTTGCCCACTCATCCCAAGATTTTGAACTTGCGGTTGTTTTTACCATAAAACGGGTGTGTTCATCAAATTTGCCCGATTTTTTTAATTCATCTTTAACGTAATCCATAATCATCAAAAATGCTTGGTTTGCAGAAAATATGCATAAAATGCGGTTTTCATCCAGTTGTGTATAATCCACCCCTGCCTTTGCCACTTTATCTTTGTTTTTGATGTCTTCTATTTGCACAACAGACAGCCTGTCATGGTCAGGGTCTGTAATTAAAGATACCGTTCCAATCGGGTAATTTTTCAATTTTGTATCATAATGAAGGGTTTCTATAACAGGAAAATAAGTTTCTCCGTTTTTGTTTTTTGCACTCACCGTAACATCAAGTGACCAATCGTAAAAAGCGCCGTCTTTGATGTCTTTGCCAATGTCGTGGAAAAACGGGTCTTCTTCAATATTTTGCCAGTCATAGGTTTTTGAAATATCAAGTTTTTCTAAAATTTTGGATAATGTTCTGTAACTTGAACCACCCACCGCATCAATAATTATTTTTTTGTCGAAGTTTTTGATTTTATTTAAAATGTTGTCTGTCGCAACGGTAGTTTTTAAATATTCCACATAAAGGTCAATGCCGTTGTTTAATTTTTCCATTGTTTTTTCATCTATCAAAGAATTAGAAGATGCAGAAAATTTAATTGTGTATTCGCCTTTTTCATCAACCGTGTTTAAAATTTCTTCCATTTTAGATACAAATTCCATAGATTCTTCTGGAAGAAACTGGGAACCTTGGTTATTTAAATCTTTTGTTGCGTTTTTAACTGAAATACCGTGAGAACTTGTAATGTATTCTCCGCCCACAAGGTCAAGCTTAAATGCCAAGAAAGAAGCAAGCCAAATTGGAATTGTTTCTCTGTTTTTTGGCACAAGGGTTGTAATTCCTTGATGTGCTTGAATTCTTGCGATTAAATCAAGGTATGTTTTTGAATTATATCTAACTTCGCACCCTGCAAGTTTAATAAGTTTTTTATTTGGATATTTTTCTTTTAAAACAAGCGCTTTTGCAAGAGTTGCAAGGGTTATTCCGACCGTATTAATCGGAAACCTTGTATCATGGGGGTATAAAATGTTTTGCGGACCTCTAATGCCTGCGGTTGAAACAAGCGCTTCTTTTTTGTAATTTTGAAACCAACTTTTTAAATTTAATTTTTGAACTAAATCTTTAGTTAACCTAAATTCAATTTCATCTTTATTTAAATAGTTAAAAAGGGTATCCTTTTTTATATTTTCGGGGGTGTTTTTCTCAACACCGTCTTTTAACATTTTTTCTAATGTGCTCATTATTTTAAAACTCCATATAGTCAAGGGAATTATAGCATAAAATTAAATTCATTAAATAGTTTCTTGTTTTTTAATAAAATTTCTAATTATTAATTTTTTGTTAATAATCCAGATGATTTGAAATTTTAATTATAAGATAATCTTAAAAAGAGGAAGTTAATAAAAAGGAGGATATTATGACAATTAAACCGTTGGGCGATAGAGTCGTTCTTAAAGTGATTGATGATGTGCAACAAACTCAAGGCGGAATTTTTATTCCGGATTCTGCTAAAGAAAAACCCCAAAAGGGCGAAGTTGTTGCCGTTGGTTTAGGCGATACAACCGATTCAGGCGAAAGAAAACCAATGGATGTTAAGGTTGGCGATAAAGTTTTATATGCTAAATATTCAGGCACAGACGTTAAAATGGACGGAGTTGAATATAAAATTCTTTCAATTAAAGACATTTTGGCAATAATTGAATAAAATCCTTATAAATGAAGCAAAAATACAAACAGAAAGGTTAAAAAAATGGCTAAAAAAATTATATTTGATGCAGAAGCAAGAGAAGCTCTGTTAAGAGGGGTAAATGAAGTTGCAAACGCAGTTAAAGTTACCCTTGGACCTAAAGGAAGAAACGTTATTTTATCTAAAAAATACGGTTCACCCCAAATTGTAAATGACGGTGTTACCATTGCAAAAGAAATTGAACTTCAATGCCCTCTTGAAAATGCAGGCGCACAGTTGTTAAAAGACGTTTCATCAAAAACAAATGATGTTGCAGGTGACGGCACAACAACCGCTTCGGTTTTGGCTCAGGCTATTTTTAAAGAAGGTTTGAGAAATTTAACCGCAGGTGCAAACCCTCTTGGTATTAAAAGAGGTATCAACGAAGCTGTTGAAGCAAGTGTTAAAGAAATTAAAAACATGTCAAAATCAGTTGACTCAAAAGAAATGCGTGCACAAGTTGCAACCGTTTCAGCAGGCAATAATGAATTTGTTGGTAACTTAATTGCAGATTGTATGGAATCAGTCGGTACAGACGGTGTCATCACTGTTGAAGAATCAAAAACTTTTGGAACTGATAAAAAAGTTGTTGAAGGTATGCAATTTGATAAAGGGTACATTTCACCATACTTTATCACAGACCCTGAACGTATGGAAGCAGTTTTGGAAGATGCATACGTTCTTTGCGTAAACAAAAAAATCAATTTAATTGCAGACTTGGTTCCTATTTTGGAACAAGTTGCACGTGATGGTAAATCACTCTTGTTGATTGCTGAAGACGTTGAAGGTGAAGCTCTTGCAACTTTAGTTGTTAACACAATGAGAAAAGTTTTACGTGCAGTTGCAGTTAAAGCCCCTGGTTTTGGCGATAGAAGAAAAGCAATGCTTGAAGATATTGCAATTTTAACAGGTGGTCAAATGTTCACAGAAGAACTCGGCATTAAACTTGAAAACATCACAGTTCAAATGTTGGGTCGTGCAAGAAGAGTTACTGTTACAAAAGATGAAACAACAATTGTAGTTGGTGATGAAACAAAAGCTGCAGTTAATGAAAGAGTTAGCCTTTTGAAAAAACAAATTGAACAATCTGACTCTGAATATGACAAAGAAAAACTTCAAGAAAGAATTGCAAAACTCTCTGGCGGTGTTGCAGTTATTGAAGTTGGCGCAGCAAGCGAAGTTGAATTAAAAGAAAAGAAATTAAGAATTGAAGATGCTCTAAATGCAACCCGTGCAGCTCAAGAAGAAGGCATTGTTCCTGGTGGCGGTGTTGCTCTTGTTAGAGTTCAACAATATCTTGAAAAATTGCTTGAAACAAAAACTTTTGCAACTGATGATGAAAAAATCGGCTTCAAAATTTTAACCGCAGCTCTTGACATTCCTTTGAAAACAATCGCATCTAACGCAGGTGCTAAAGGGGATGTAATTGTGGATGCAGTTAGAAAAGAAGCAGGAGCATTCGGTTATGATGCACTCAACAATACATTCTGCGATATGTTTAAAGCTGGTGTTGTTGACCCTGCAAAAGTTACAAGGTCTGCTCTTGAAAATGCGGCAAGCGTTGCTTCAATGTTACTTACAACTGAAGCTGCAGTTGTTGATATCCCTGAAGAAACAAAACCTGCTGCACCTGATATGTCAGCCATGGGCGGAATGGGAATGATGTAATTTTTTTACAGCGCTTGTGCGCTGTTAAAAATTACGAATGACCCCATAGTGTGTGAAGTAAAAGCCAAGCAAACGATGAGTTTGGTTGGCTTTTGCATAACCGTACCTAGCCGCCCTGTGCAATATAGTTGCTCAGGCGGAATGGGAATGATGTAGCGAAATTCCGTAGCACGGATGTGAGGGCATAAAGCCCTCACGGAGTGCGCCAATGTGAAGACCTTACGAAATGACAAAAGCTCTTTTTTTATTAAAAAGAGCTTTTTTAAATGGAGCTATAAGGTCTGAACCGCTAGGAATTTTAAGATAAAACTTTAATAGATTAATAAATACCTTGTGCGCTGTTAAAAATTACGGGATGACTCTGAAGGTGTGTGAAGTAAAAGCCAAGCAAACGATGAGTTTGGTTGGCTTTTTATGTAATTGTATTTTGGTATGATACAGTGCAAATTAAAAAACAGGCCCTCTAAAAGCCTGTTTTTAGTCATTTAAAAAAAGTGGATAAAACCTGTTTTTTTTAAGAATTTTTATTATCGTAATCAATTCTGCCGATTAATTTGTTGAATTTTTTGGTAACGTCCCTAAACATGTTTAAATCTAAACTTTGTGCACCGTCTGAACTTGCATTGTCAGGGTCGTTGTGAATTTCATACATAAGCCCATGAGCTCCTGCAATAAGAGCCGCTTTTCCCATAGGTTCAATTAAATAACGGCGTCCTGTACCGTGAGAAGGGTCTACAATTACAGGCAGGTGAGAATATTTTCTTAAAATAGGAACGGCCGCAATATCAAGAGTATTTCTTGAAAAGTCGCTGTCGTATCCTTTTATCCCTCTTTCGCACAAGATAACATTCGGGTTACCGTTGTACATTATGTGTTCTGCAGCTAAAAGAAATTCTTTAATTGAAGCTGCGGGGCCTCTTTTCAGCATAACCGGTTTTTTAATGTGTCCCAATGCTTTTAAGAGTTTGAAGTTTTGCATATTTCTTGCGCCAACTTGAAGAATGTCTGCATATTGGTTTACAAGCGGAATGTCCATTGTATCCATAACCTCGGTCACAACAAGAAGTCCTGTTTGTTTTCTTGCTTCCGCTAAAAATTCAAGCCCTCTTTCTTCAAGACCTTGAAAATCATAAGGCGAAGTTCTTGGTTTGAATGCGCCCCCTCTTAAAAATTCACACCCCATTTCTTTTGCAGCACGGGCAATTTCAAGAAGACTTTCAATATCTCTTTCAACCGAACATGGCCCCACCATTAAAACAGGCTTTTCTTTTCCGCCGATTTTAACTCCGTTATTAAATTTAATAATTGTATCTTCGGGGTGGGATGTTCTTGATGCCAGTTTGTATGGCTCTTGGATAGATTTTACGGTTGAAACGCCGTCAAACCCCGCAATAATTTGTGGGCTCAAAATTCTTTTATCCCCAATTGCGGCAATAACTTTTAATGTATCGCCATAGTTAATATTTACTCTAAAACCGTGTTTTTCTAAATATGCGACAACTTTATCAACTTGACTGTCTGTCGCTTTTGGTTCCATTACAACAATCATTTTTCTTCCCTCACAAATATTCTTTTGTTTTAATTAAAACATAAAAAATTATTTATTCAAAGAATTCATATAATCTTTCATACCGATTGTTTCAGAGCATGCGGGCGGAATAGTTTTATCGTCTTTTTTGTTTTCAGGTTTTGCTTCTTCTTTGCCCAGCTTTTTATTTACAAGTGCAACCACTCTGCCTATAACAGGTGTCATAAGAACGGTTACCAAAAATCTTACTGTAAATGTAAATACGGTTAAAGATTTTGCTTTTGATATGTTTTTATAAATCTTGGAAGCTTGTTGAGCAAAGCCGGCAGCAGCCATTTTTTGAACATCTTCGGCGCTGATAAGTTTATCTTTAATGGCTTGTTTGATTACATCATCATTCATTAACACTTCAATTGCCTTTTTAAGATGACCAGACATATCTTTAAGTTTTTCGCCGTTTGCACCGATGATTTCTTCGCCGTGTTTCATAAGCTTTTTAATATTAAGAGCGTTTAATTCTTTATCTGAACATTCATATACGTTTTGCAGAACTTTTTTAATATGTTTATTTGAATTGTCATGCAAGGTTGTTTCGTGTTTTGTAATGTAGCTTTTTAACAATTCTTCCATCGGTTTGTCTGTGTATTTGTCAATTAAAAATGCCGCTGTACTGGAAGCTGCCGTTACCATAATATTGTTTATCATCAGTGGTAATTTTCTTTCAGGTTCCATTTTTTCAGATTTCCATGTGTTGTTTACATAGAAAAATGTAATTGCAACGGAAGCTAAATCAGACCAACGTGCGGAAGGTTTTTCAAAATGTGAAGTTTTTTCAACAAGCCATTGTGCCGGTTTTGTATTTGCAAGTTTGCCATAAAATTTGGCAATCGGCTCGCCTAGGGTGTCTGTGTATAAATCTTTTGCACGGGATAAAATATTTTTCTTTTTAATAATTTCTTGTGTGACTTCAATTGTTTCAGATACCCCTTTTGCGGCATTTCCCTTAAATGCAGGTTGAGATGAAGTATTTGTATTTGAATTTGAGAGAAATTCTTCTTTATTTTTGTTTTTGTTTACTTCATCCATTCTGATAGCATTCATGACAGCCATTTGGTTTATTGGGTTTTCCATAGGCTTCATTTTTTTTGCTTTTTTCTTTTCGTCTTTTTTAAAGAGTACATTTAAAACTAAAGGTGTGAGTGCAATTGTAACACCCGCTTTTAATGGTGAAACGCCAAGGTCTGGAAATCTTTTGTAAGCCGTTTTGAAGGCATCGTCAAGTGTACTTTTTGCGCCTTCTTTTATTGTTTCAGATGTAATAGCGTTAATGTATTCTTGGTTTTTGATATATTGTGTGGGGTTGGTGCTGTCAAAACTTTTGGTTATTCTGTTAACGGCATTGGAACATGGGCCTAAAATAAGGTTTGAAAGGACAAAACCGATAAATGCCGAAACAGCATTTTTTGTAGCGGACATTTCTTTGTCTTCTCTTTCTGCTCCGGGCATTGCAAGAACGCAAACAGGTTTTAATATACCCGCAACAACAAGGGCGATGAACGCATCAAAGCCGGCTTCGTTTTTGTGGACAACTTTTAATACTTTATCAAACCAATTTGAACCACCCATTTTTTCTGCCCATTTTGGAAGCTTATCTGCTGCCTCTGCTGTTGTTTTTGTTAAAACGGAAGTTGCAATTTCTTGGGCAAGTTTTGGGTTTCCTTTAAATGAAATATTTTTTTGGTATGAATGTTCAGACCCGCTAAAACCTAGTTGGTCTGCGGGTCTGTTTATTTGTATACTTTTATTCTCATTATTCTTTTGAAAGTCGCTCTTATGGCGCTCTTTCATTATGTTTTCCGTGCGTATTCGGTTATTAAATTGTGTGTTTTCGACTTTCATGGTACTTGTTTAAAACTTGTAAAAAATTTTTTTTGCATGTTTTAAAAGACTTCTTAACAAAAAGTTAGAATATTCTCAAAGTGCTTTTTTATAAGGCTTTCAATTTTATTGAAAATAATTTTTTCAAAATGAATATTATAAAGTGAATTAATTTCATTTATAAAAAAGCATGGACTTGTGATGTTTATTTCAATAATTTTATCATCAATTACATCAAGCCCCGCCATATAAACGCCGTCATCTAAGAGCGTTTTGGAAATAATCTTTTCCATATTTTTTTGTTCTAAAGTTAAATTTCCCAAAATTAAATTTTCTTTTTTGTGTTCATTAAATTTAAAATCATTATTTGTTGCCACTTTTGAAACGGCATAATCAAAAATTTCACCCCCGATAAAGATAAGCCTTTTGTCCCCTTCGCTTATTTTGGGTAAAAACTTTTGAACCATAACTTTTGTTTTGCCATTGTCTGTTGCAGCAGAGATAATTGCATTTATGTTTTTATCTTTTGTGTTTAAATAAAAGACGCCTGATGAAAAACACTTATTTAAAGGTTTTATAATAATTTCTTCATTTTTAAATAAAAATTTTTTTATAAGACAAGACTCTGACGTTACAATGTTCTCAGGCGCAAGAGAAGGGAATTTGTTTACGTATAATTTTTCATTTATATTTCTCAGTGCGGCTGGTGAATTGATACAGAAAACTTTTTTGTCTAAATAATCAAGAACATATGTTGCATTAATAAAGTCAATGTCAACGGGCGGGTCAGGTCTTGTGAAAATTACATTATAATTATTTAAACAATTTTTTTTGTAATTCGTCTCTTTTATCAGGTCATTATTTTTAATTTGTGTGCCGTATACTAAGCCAAAAGGCTTGTTTCCTTCAAGAAAAAGTTCATGTTTTGTTGTAATGTCAACAATGTATCCTTCTTCAAGGAAAGATTTAATCATCCAAAAATCAGTTACAAGAACATTAAATTCAAAATATTTATATTCAAGTTCATCTATAATAAATAATACATTTTTCATATGTATATTATATTATAAAAAAAATTTACGGTAGTGCCAAAATGTGGATGTTTTGGTATAATTTATTCTTGTTAAGAAAAAGAAAAGAAAAAAATGGACGAACAAAAACACGAACAGCTTTTAAATGCAGTAAATGAAGACCCTACAAATATTGATAAATTCAGGGTTCTTGCCGATTTTTATATTGAAAACCAAAATTTAATCGCAGCTTTTAATGTTTATCAGGAAATTTTAAAGCTGGATGAAAGAGATATACAGGCACTTTTGAATTCCGGAAGTATTAAATTTTATGCAAAACAGCTGGAAGAAGCAGAAAAATTTTACATAAAGGCAGAAGAATTCGAACCTGAAAACAGTGCGGTGCATTATAATTTGGGAAATGTTTATGCTGAAAAAGACGATTTTGAAAATGCAATCAAACAGTATAAAATAGCTTTTGAATGCGGCATGAACAATGCTCAAATATGTAACGCTATCGGCATTTTATATTCGGATAATGGAAAATTTGCAGACGCCAAAGCTTTTTTAACAAGGGCGCTTGCTTTTGAACCTAACAATTTTGAATGTCTTGCAAATTATGCTACCCTTTGTGAAAAAATGGGTAATTTTGCAGAAGCAGAAAAATATTTCTTGCAATCTTTTGAGGCAAACAATAAAAATGAACAAGTTGCGCTTGCGCTTGCAAATTTGTATGCAAGACTTCAACAAAAAGAAAAAGCAGGGAATTTTTTCAAAACTGCGCTTGATATTAACCCGCATTATTATTCGGCTTGGGTGTGCAGGGCAATTTTCTGTTCCGATGAAAAAGAATATGATGATGCCATTCAATATTATAAAAATGCAATAGAACTTGACCCGACAAGATCGAATGCATATATGTTGCTTGCTCATTTACTCTTAAATCAAAAAAGGTATGATGAAGCTATCGATATTTACAAAAAAAGCTTAAATTTGACTGAAAATAAATCAATGGTTTATATTTTTATTGCCAATGCCTACATGTTGAGCTCAAATATGAAAAATGCCGTGGATTATTACAGGTTGGCAATTAAAGAGGCGCCTGATAATCAGGAAATTACTTTGATTTATATTGATATTTTAAATGATTATATAGAGAATAAATTGAACAATGCAGCATAGTGAAATCAGCTTATGGGAAAGACTTTTGGCGGCAGGCTCTTATTTAACATTGGGGCTTGTAGGCTTTGTGTGGATTTTAATTAATCATTTTGTAATAAAAAGCGAGCCAAGCCGTTTTTTAAATTGTAATTTATTTCAATCTTTTATGATTTCTATTATTTTTGCGGTTTTATCAATGGCATATAAAATTTTTATCGGGCTTTTAATTGCAATCCCGTTTTTGGGCAAACTTTTTTATATGCTCCATGTTTTTATTTTTATGACACCTATTTTTCACACTCTTACTCTTGCAAATTTTGTTGTTTTTGTTGTGCTTGTATACCTTTCTGTTTTTGCACTTTTGGGTACCTTGCCATTCATTCCTTATATAACCAAAATTGTTAAAAACTTTTAATAATAAATAAGTTGATAGTTTCCAAAAACGATAGTATTATTGTTTGTATGTTTAAAGCAATTAAGAAAATTATCTCTAAAATAAACAAGCTGGATAGTTACGTTAATCAATATAAAGAAAATGCAATTGAAATTTCAATGCCGTCAATTGCATATATGAATTTGGGTGTTAAATTTTTAGATGAAGGCAATGAAGAAAAAGCCTTTGAAATGCTTGAAAAAAGTGCGCAAATGCCATATATGAACGCAGATTCTTATGTGAATTTGGGAATTGTGTTTGCCAAAAAAGGCAAATATGAAGACGCATTAAATTCTCTTAAAAAAGCAACAAAACTTGACCACAACAATGCAAGAGCATATTTAATGCTGGGGACTGTATATAGTGAACAAAATAATTTCTCTGATGCAAAAAAAGCTTTTTCTGTCGCAATAACGCTTGAGCCAAGGAATCCGCAAGTTTATTTAAACAGGGGAATTTATTATGCAAAAATAAATAAATTGCAGGAAGCTTATGAAGATTTTAAACAATCTTGCAGATATAATCCTTCAAACCCAAACGCTTGGTTTTTGTGGGGTGTTTTGTGCTTTGAAAAAAAAGAGCTTGAAGAAGCAAGGGAAAAATTCAAAAAAACCATTGCGCTAAGCCCGTTTAATTCAGACGCATATTATTATCTTGCAAGTATTTCTTACATAAAAAAAGAATTTAAAGAAACTGTTAAATATGCCAAAAAATCAATGGCAACAGATAAAAAAAGGACGGAATGTTACCTGCTTCTTGCAGAGGCTTGGCTTAATTTGGGGAATGAAAAAGAGTGTTTTATGGTATACCATAATATGCCTGACACCTGCCCTAAAAATTATAAATTTTATTATTCTTATGCAGCTTCGCTCCAATATTTTAAAAAGTGGGAAGATTCAATTCCGCAGGCAAAACAGGCAATTGAATTTGATCCGGAGAGTTTTCTTGCCTACAACATGCTCTCAAATGCTTATCTTAATTTAAAAAAAGAAGATGAGGCGATACCTGCACTTGAAAAGGCAATTGAAATTAAGCCGGATTTCATGCCTGCATTGTATAATTTGGGTCAAATTTATCTGAAAAGAAAAAATTACATCAAAGCTATCGAATATTATAAAATGGCACTTTGCGCAAACCCTGAATCTGCTAATATATATGCAAATATTGCAGCAGCTTATGAACTTGCCGAAGATTATGACGGTGCGTTTGAATATTGGAAAAAGGCGGTTGAATATAACCCTGACAATATAGACGCCAAAATAAGCCTTGCGGGGCTTTATGCAAAAAGGGGGGATATACAAGGTGCGATAAGAAAAATGCGTGGAGCCTATAAAGAAAATAAAGAAAATAAAAAAGCGCTTTTGATGTATGGAGCCCTGTTGATGACAAATGGAGATTGTTTTGATGCTCTGGGCAAATTTGATGAGGCGCTTGCACTTGATAAAGATTATAAAGTTGCAAAATATGCAAAAATTGAGTGCCTTGTTAAAATGGACAGGGTCGATGAAGCATGCGAAATTTTAAAAACCATAGATTATGACAATAAGGAAGAAATCCCCGAAGTCTTATATTTGAGGGTTCTTATAAACGAAAAATTAATTAAAAATGAAAACAGAGTGGATTTAATTGATTACACGTTGGATATTTGTGATAAAATAATTTTGTTGTACGCAGATGCTTTTGAAGACATTACAAAAGTTGAAGCAATTAAGAAAAAATTAGCTGAAATGAAGGAAAACTAAAATGGCTATCATTGTTCAAAAGTTCGGGGGGACATCCCTTGCAGATGTTGATAAAATCAAAAATGTTGCAAATGCCGTAGTAAGAGAGAAAAAGCTTGGAAATGACGTTATAGTTGTTGTTTCCGCAATGGGACATACTACGGATAATCTTATTAAACTTGCCTATGAGATTTCAAAAAATCCTTCGGACAGAGAAATGGACATGTTAATGTCAACTGGTGAACAGGTTTCAATTGCGCTTTTAACAATGGCAATCCATGAGCTTGGATATAATGCGGTTTCAATGACAGGGGCGCAGGTTGGAATTTTAACCGAAGAAACCCATTCAAGAGCAAGAATTTTAGATATCAAAAAAGAAAAGCTTTTGAAGCATATTGAAAATGGTGAAATAGTCATTGTTGCAGGTTTCCAAGGCGTTACAAAAGAAGGCGAAATAACAACTTTGGGACGTGGCGGTTCGGATACTTCCGCAGTTGCAATCGCAGCAAAACTTCAAGTTGAAAGGTGCGATATATATTCAGATGTCGAAGGAATTTATACAACAGACCCAAGAGTTGTGCCAACTGCAAAAAAATTGAAAGAAATTTCATATGAAGAAATGCTTGAGCTTGCAAGCTTAGGGGCAAATGTGCTGCACCCGAGATCTGTAGAAACGGCAAAACAGTTTCAAGTGCCGATGAGACTTAGAAGCTCATTTAAACTTGACGATTTGGGAACACTTGTTATAGGAGTTGAAAAAATGGAAATTTATAAATCGGTTACGGGTCTTGCTTGTGACAAATCTCAGGTAAGGGTTGTTATTTGTGATGTTCCGGACAAACCTGGTAATGCAAGCAAATTATTCTCCCTTCTTGCAAAATATGAATTGTCTGTAGATATGATTATTCAGTCTTATGCAAGAAGCTCAAATAATTCTAACGATATTGCATTTACAATTTCAAAAGATGATCTTACAAAATTTGTCGGCATAAAAGAAGAAATAATGGCAATTTTGAACCCTTCGAACATTCATATTGATGAAGATATTGCAAAAATTTCAATTGTGGGCGCAGGCATGATTGACCGCCCCGGAATTGCAGCTCAAATGTTTGAAACTTTGGCAAAAGAAAACATAAACATTAAAATGATAGCAACTTCAGAAATTAAAATAAGCTGTCTTGTTGAAAAAATGTATGCAAAACAGGCGACCGTTGCACTTTGTAAGAGCTTCGAACTTGAAGGCGAAGATGTTGCACTTGTGCATGGAACCCTTCCGGATTAATTTAATTGATTAAGTACGTTCAAAATTTTATAGAACAAAATAATTTAAGCGGAAAAACCATTCTTGCGGGTTTTTCGGGCGGTGTAGACAGTTCTGTCCTTTTGGATATTTTGTCCAAAACAAAAAATATTAATTTGATTGCAATTCATCTAAACCACAACTGGAGAGGTGAAGAATCAAAGCGAGATGAAGAATTCGCCCGTGCTTTTGCGCAAAAAAGGGGGGTAAAATTTTTTTCATCCACCTTGGACGATAGTGTAAAAAAGACCGAAACAAGCGCAAGAGAAGCAAGGTATAATTTTTTTGAAGCGTGCAAAAATAAATTTGGAGCTGACGCTGTTTTTTTGGCGCACAATAAAAATGATAATGCTGAAACCCTTATATATAGGCTTATTAAAGGGACAGGCTCACTTGGGCTTAATTCAATTTCAAAAATAAGAGACTTTTATTTTCGCCCCCTGCTTGATTTTTCAAGAGAAGAAATAGAGCTGTATGCTAAAGAAAATTCACTTGAGTTTATTCTGGATAGCTCAAATTTGAATGTTAAATACAAAAGAAATCTAATCAGACAGAAAATTCTACCTGAAATGCAGAAAATTAATCCAAAAGTTATAAATTCCATAACAAATTTAATTTTGGTTAATAAAATGACTCAAAAAATTGTAGATTTTGCATATAGCGAGGCTTTGGAAAAAATAAAAATCGAAAACTATATTTTAAGAGATGAATTTTTAAAATTGCCTTTAGAATTAAGGTATGAGATTGTAAACAGGCAATTAAAAGGGGTTTTAAAAAACAGAGATTATAAATCCATAGATGAAATAGTTTCTTTTATTGAAAATAACTCATCTTCAAAAATGTCTGTTAATAAAGAATACTTTTTAAAAATTTATAATAACAAAATATATTTAACAAAATTTGAAAACCCAAAAAACAATAAAGAAGCCCCGCTTGTTATGGGCGAAAATAAATTTTTATGCCATACCATAATTTTAGAAGAATCTTCCGTTCCCGACAAATTCCCGCAAAATACGGATGAAGTGCAGTATGCAAAATTAGACAAAAATAAAAATTATGTAATAAGAACAAGAAGACAAGGGGATAAAATTCAGCCGTTTTCATCTTCTTCTTTGGAAAAATTAAAAACATTTTTTATAAAAAAGAAAGTGCCATATGAACTCAGAGACAAAATTCCACTTATTGCCCTTGATGATGAAGTCGTTTATGTCTCAGGATTTGGAATAAGCGAAAAACTCAGAGTTGCAAAAAATGACAAAAATTGTTATAAAATAACCTTAAAAAAGGAAAATTGATATGAACATGAAAATACTTGTAAGCGAAGACAAGCTAAAGAAAAGAATTCAAGAATTGGCGGATGAAATTAACGCACAATACGATGAAAAAGAACCCCTTGTTGTGATTTGCGTCTTAAAAGGGGCAGTTATGTTTTTTTCAGAACTTGTCAAACATTTAAAAATGCCCGTGAAAATGGAATTTGTAAGTTTATCAAGTTATGGATGTTCAAAAACTTCTTCAGGCAAAGTTTCTGCCCTTAATATTTCTCTCCCGCCTCTTGCGGGTAAAAAAGTTCTTGTGGTTGAAGATATAATGGATACAGGGCTTACATTAAATTTCTTAATAGATTATCTTAAAACAAAATGCAAGGTGGAAGATGTTAAACTTGTTGTTATGTTTGATAAAAAATGCGCAAGAAAATATAATCTTTCTCCGGACTTTAGCGCCTTTGAAGTTGATGACAAGTTTATTGTAGGTTTTGGGCTTGATTATGAAGAAATTTACAGAAATATTCCTTATATAGGATATTTTGAACAGTAGCAACTTTTTTTGATTACATGCGTTATAGCTTTATAAAGTTGAGGAAAATTATGAAAGTAAACGCATATAATTCCGCCCAATCTGTTTATTTTGGGCATTCTGAACAAAGTCACCGTTATTTGGAAGAAAAAGCAAAAAATTTGGATGATAAAAAGTTTGCACAATCTCTAGTAAAAACTTCAAACTTGTGTAACGAAATGGAAAAGCTCATTAAACAAGACGAAAGAAGAACATTAACCGAGTTGGAAGATTGGAAATTTAGAGCGCATGTGGATTTGTTCACAGCCCTAAAAGCCGATCTTTTGGGCGCTGTTATGAGTGAGTTTGAGGACGGCGATGATTATTTAATGTCTGAATATGAATACTATGACAGGTCAAATAAAAGATATAAAGAAAATGGCAGATATAATTTTAGGGAACACCTTTTAGATAGCATTGCTCTTTGGGATTATGGCGGTTTAACCGAAAGGGGCAAAACTCTTATTGATATGAAAAATGCCCAAAATAAAGCGTGTAATGACGTCATAAAAACTTCCAAAACAGATAAAGTTGAAAAAAATAACCCTGCAAAAGAGCAGCCCGAAGAAGAAAAATCGGAAACAAAGGAGCAAACAACTACAGAGATTGCAGCTCAACTGTTTCAAAGGGCAAAGCCGCAAGATGTTACTCTTGAAATGTTAAGGGACACAGAAGGCTCCCCTAAGGGATTTGCGGATATTACAGGCATGTGGGAACTTAAGGCAAAGCTAAAAGATGAAATAATTGACCCTATAAATAATCCAAAACAGGCAGAGCTTGACTATAGGGAATACGGCAAAGAAATTCCAAAAGGTGTGCTGTTGTACGGCCCTCCTGGGTGCGGAAAAACTTTTATAATTGAAGCTCTTTCAAAAGAAATTGATGCGCCGGTTTATACTTTAGACATTGGAAAATCAGGGTCAAAATATATAAACCAAACGGCAAATAACATAAAAGCTTCTTTTGATTATGTAATTCAGTCTGCAAAAATTCTAAAAAAACCCGTTATTCTTTTTATGGACGAAATTGACTCTATGACCATGAACAGAACAAGCGATATAAACGATGAAAATTTAAAACAGGTTGCAACTCTTTTAAAATCTATTGAACAGGCTCAAAAAAATAATGTAATTGTGGTGGGTGCATCAAACAGATACAATTTAATTGACCCTGCTATAATAAGGCGCTTTCCCTTGAAGCAGTTTGTTGGTGCGCCAAATCAAGAGCAAAGAAAGGAACTTCTTCAAAACACCCTTAAAAATAAAGAAAAAGCGCAAAAGCTCTTGGGTGATGAAGAAGGATTGGACAAAATCGCCAAAATGCTTGAAGGGTATTCTTACAGTGCCATAAATATAATTTCTCAAGATGCCGCATTGAATGCTCTAAGAAGAAACAGGGCGGATATTTCTTTGGAAGATTATAAAAAAGCAATTAACAACACAAATGAACAAAAGGCAAAATCAGAAGAATACCAAGAAAAGAAACAGCCAAAAATTGGTTTTGAATCGGAAAGTTTATAAATAAATCAATCAAATAAAGTAAAAAAACCCAATAAAACAGACTTTATGGTTGATTTTTATTATTCTAAAATGAATAATAATTTTCCTATGAATACAAACGAAACATGCCTGATTAATTATCTTTCATTCGGCAAATACGAACAAAAAGAAGTAACAAACTCCCTCATTAATTTCCTTTTAAAAAGAGGAATGAAATTTAAATTTAATGACTTAAACCCCGTTTTAAATATTATTAATGAGATGGAATTTTTTGAATATATACAGTATAATTAATGCATGAAAGATAAATTATTTAAACAAATTCAAACAACATTTCTTGTTATTGTTTTTTTGATTGCAGTGGTTGCGCTCTTTTTAGCCCCTGTTGTCAGAGATTTTTTGTATGAAATAGAAAATAAAACTTTTGATATCAGACAAAAAATTCTTGCCGATTTCAAAAGTCCAAATGAAGATATTGTTATTCTTGCCGTGGATGATGCAAGTTATGAATATATTGTGTCTACATACGGCGCATGGCCTGTCCCAAGAGATTTTTGGGCAAACATTTCAAAAGAAATTGAAAAACAAAATCCAAAGGCAATCGTTTTTGACCTTTTATTTGTGCAAAATTTTAGAGCATATGGCAATGCGGACAAAAAGCTCACAGACGTTGTAAGGGCAAATGATAACATTTATCTTTCAATGAACTTTGACAACCAACATCCTGAAATAAGGTTTCCTGTCGACCTTCCGGAGAAGCTTGCAATTAATGTATATGGCAATCTTGATAATTTAAAAAAAGACACAGGCATTAAATACACAAACGTCAGACCTATTTTAAAAAGTTTAATGGACTCAACAGGAAATATCGGCTTCATTAATGTTCCCCGTGATCAAGACGGAATAATAAGAGGGTATTACCCGATTTTTGCGTATAAAGATAAATTTTATAAACACTTGACCCTAAAGGTCGGACTGGATTTAATTGGGGCAGATGCAAAAAATCTTAAATATAACAATAGCGCCCTTATTTTATCAGACGGCAGAAAAATTCCTTTAGATGAAGAAAACAAAACTTATCTGAATTGGTACGGGGACGCAGGAACATATGAATATATCCCTCTTTGGCAAGCGGATAAGGCAGTTAAAAAAGGCGATAAGGCTTATTTAAAAGATAAATTTCAAAACAAAATTATATATGTTGGAACAACGGCAACAAGTCTTGCTGATATAAAATCAAGCCCTATTTCAAGAAGGCTCCCTGGGGTTGAAACTCACACAACAATGTTGAACAACATTTTGGACAATAACTTTATTAAAAAAACACCCCTTGTGCTCGATGTGTTAATGGCAATTATTTTGGTTGCCATGACTTGGCTTTGCGCTCTGCGTGTTAAATCTGTTGTGAAAAATATTGTATGCATTTTGGGCATAGTGCTTTTATATTCGCTTTTTGCTCTTTTCTTAATGGCAAAATTTAATTTATGGATAGGCGTAATTTTGCCGACAGGCTCAGTTATTCTTACATTTACTGTTGCATACGTCATTAAATATATAATAACTTCAAGAGATTATGAACACACATACAAGCTTGCTGTTACAGACGGTTTAACGGAAATGTACAATCACAGATATTTTCAAGAGCAAATGAAAAACAATATTGAAAATTCAAAAAGGTATGGTGCACCATTTTCTTTGATTATGGTTGATATTGATTTCTTTAAAAAGTTTAATGATAAATACGGACATCAATCAGGCGATGCGGTTTTAAGGCAGGTGGCTCAAACAATTAAGAAAAATATTCGCTCAACCGACATACCGTGTAGATATGGCGGTGAGGAGATGAGCGTTATTTTGACAAACACGAAGAAAGAAGAAGCGGCACTTGTTGCACAAAAAATTTGCGAAGCCGTCAGAAACAGGGAATTTGAACTTGCAACCGGTGATTGGACGCACGTTACAATCAGCCTTGGGGTTGCTTCCATGCCTGAAGACGGCAAAGAGCCCCAAGAATTAATTGAATATGCCGACAGGTGCCTTTACATTGCAAAAGAAAACGGCAGAAACCAAGTTGTTTCAAGGGTTGAATAATTCTTTAACGGTTTTTAAAATAATTAAAATATAATTAATTTTTGTAATATTTTCAAAAAACATTATTAATATATAAATATAAGATGTATGTTTTGTATGGCATGGCATAAAATTTTGTATATTGTTTTAAAAAGGAAAGGTTTATTATTATGTTTGATTTTGAAAAGCTTACAAAAGTAACTCAAAATATTTTAATAGAAGCGCAAAACCTTGTTAAAATTAATAAAAACACGTTTTTGGAACCAATGCACATTTTTCTTGCGGTTTTAAATTCTTCCGACAATGAGGCGGTTCAAAATTTTTTAAATTCTTTAAAATTGAACAATAATCTTGTTAAACAGGACATTCAAAACATAATTAATTCATATCCTAAAATAACAGACACAACAGCTCAGCTTTATTTTTCAAATAATTCATTAACCCTGATGGATGAAGCGTTTGAATATGCAACAAAGATGAAAGATAAATTTGTTTCATATGAACACATTTTTCTTGCTATGGCAAAATTTGCTTCTGAAGACAAGGCAGATTTAAAGAAAATTTTTGATAAATATTCACTTAATGAAATAAATATTTTAAACGTGATGAAAAATCTTAGGGGGGACAAAAAAGTGGACAGTCAAAATGCAGATGAAGAATATAATATGGTTGAAAAATATTCAATCGATCTTACTCAAAAAGCACATGAAGGCAAGCTTGACCCCGTTATAGGCAGAGATGAAGAAGTGCGCCGAATTATTCAGGTTTTAAACAGAAGAACAAAAAATAACCCCGTTTTAATTGGTGAAGCAGGTGTTGGTAAAACAGCCATTATAGAAGGTTTGGCGCAAAGAATTGTAAGGGGCGATGTGCCCTTGGCGCTTAAAGATACAAAGCTTTTGAGCCTTGATATGGGCGCTCTTGTTGCGGGGGCAAAATATAGAGGCGAATTTGAAGAACGTCTAAAAAAAGTTATAGAAGAAATACAAAAATCAAACGGGCAGATAATTCTGTTCATAGACGAATTGCACACGGTTGTTGGGCTTGGGGCAGCAGAAGGGTCAACTGATGCTGGTAATCTTTTAAAACCAATTTTAGCACGTGGTGAAATAAGACTTGTGGGTGCAACAACCATTAATGAATATAGAAAATATATTGAAAAAGACCCTGCACTTGAAAGAAGGTTCCAACCTGTTATTGTAAATGAGCCTTCGGTGGAAGCAACAATTTCAATTTTAAGAGGTCTAAAAGAAAAATACGAAGTGCACCATGGGGTCAGAATTAAAGACTCCGCCCTTGTAGCGGCAGCTCATCTTTCAGATAGATACATAACAGACAGATTTTTGCCGGATAAAGCAATTGACCTTGTGGATGAAGCTGCAAGCTCTGTCAGAATTGAAATTGACTCCATGCCTGAGGAACTGGACAAACTTGAACGTCAGAAACTTCAATTAAAAATTGAACTGGAGAGCCTAAAAGAAGATAACGACACAGACAAAATTGAACAGGTAAAAAAAGCGATTGATGAAGTTTCAAAAAAAGCCGATATTTTAATGAAACAGTGGCAAAAAGAAAAATCAACTCTTAAAGATGAAGTTTCAATTAAAGAAGCAATAGAGCGAACTAAAATTGAAATTGAAAACGCCGAACGTGCCGCAAATCTTGAGGTTGCAGCAAAATTAAAATACGGCACTTTGCCTGAATTAACAAAAAAACTTGAAGAAGCTCATGATATGGCAAGCCATACAAAACAAAACACTCTTCTGAAAGAAGAAATAACGGATGAGGACATTGCAGAAGTTGTTTCTAAATGGACAGGTGTGCCCGTTTCTAAGTTGGTTGAATCGGAAAATGAAAAATTAATTAAAATGGAAGAAATTCTTCATAAAAGAGTAATAGGGCAAAATGAAGCGGTGGATGTCGTTTCAGATGCTATCAGAAGGGCTCGTTCTGGCTTAAAAGACCCAAAACGTCCAATTGGAACATTTCTGTTTTTAGGCCCGACAGGTGTGGGCAAAACGGAACTTGCAAAAGCTCTGTCAGATTTTATGTTTCAAGATGAAGATTCAATCATAAGAATTGACATGTCAGAATATATGGAAAAACACTCTGTCGCAAGGTTAATAGGTGCTCCCCCGGGGTATGTCGGCTATGATGAAGGCGGACAATTAACAGAAAAAGTCAGAAGAAAACCTTATTCTGTTATTCTGTTTGATGAAATTGAAAAAGCGCACTATGACGTGTTTAACATTATGCTTCAAATTTTTGATGACGGCAGATTAACAGATTCAAAAGGCAGGACGGTAGATTTTAAAAATACAATTATAATTTTAACTTCAAACATAGGCTCAGACATTATTCTTGATAATGCGGTGAAAGGGCTGCTTTCTGCTTCGGATAAAGAAAAAACTAAAGAACAAGTCAAAGAGCGCTTGAAAGAACACTTTAAACCTGAATTTTTAAACAGAATTGACGAAACGGTTTATTTCAACGCCTTGAGCCTTTCGGACTTGAATGAAATTATTGATATTCAAATTGAATATTTAAAAAAACTTCTCCAAGAACGCAAAATTGAATTTGAAATTTCAAAAGACGCAAAAGATAAGCTTGCCCTTGAAGGATATAACCCTTTATATGGTGCAAGACCTCTAAAACGTGTTATCAGAAGGGAAATAGAAAACCCCTTATCAAAAATGCTCTTATGCGGCAAATTTAAAGACGGAGATAAAATTAAAATTGACGTCAAAAATGATGAGATTGTTTTCGATAAAGAATAAACCAAAAGGCACCAAATAGGGTGCCTTTTTTGTATGGCAAGCCATAAAAATTACAGAATTTCTTTTAAAATTTTATATGCTGTGTGAAGTTTTTCATCACACGCACGTTTTAATTTGTCCACAAGCTCCCGTATAAGCTCATCCCTTGTTTTCAGGTGGTCGATTTCTAAAAAAAATGATACAGGAACATTCAATTTATCTGCAAGCTTATCTAAAACGCTAAATGAGGGATAGCATCTTCCGCATTCAATTTTGCTTATATGTCTTGAATCGACATCTATCATCTCTGCAAGCTCTGCTTGTTTTATCCCCTTTTGTCTTCTTATTTCTTGAATTCTGGTGCCGAGAAATTGCTTTGTATTGCCCATATTCTCCCCTTTTTAGTTAGGATATATTATGTCTGCATGAAATTAAACAACCCAATTAGACTATTTATTGATAAAAGTATGCAATAGTGCATAATGATATATATAATTTGACACTATTTTTTAAAAAAATGGTGGTTTTATGGATAGCAAATATTAAAACTTCAGGATATATCATCTGGTTTTGGAATAAACGCTAGAAAGGAAAATATATAAAAAAATATTTACAGCTTAAACGAAAACAAAATCGAGAAGCTGTTTTTTATTTTTAATAGTTTTCTTGGTATGCTAAGAATAGTCAAGGGATACAATTTAAGGAAAAAATTTGCAATAAAATCGCTTTTCCTTTTTATTACCCGTTTGGGGATTTTACTTGTGTTCGTCAGGCATTTTTGCCAACAAGAAAATTAAAGTATGCTCAATAAAATATAGCATACCATACTTTTTATTTTTGTTTTTTAAATTTTACTTATTATTATATTTTGAAGCGGGAGTGCAAAAATTTCCAGATTATGCTATAATAATCTTAAGATAGGTTATATATAGTTAATAATTAAGGAGTTTTCCGATAATGAAAAAAGCTTTCACCTTGGCGGAAGTGTTGATTACGCTTGCCATAATTGGTGTTGTGGCAGCGCTTACAATTCCTTCTGTCGTTACAAACACTCAACAATCAGAATTTAAAACCGGTTTGAGAAAAGCTGTTTCCGTTTTAAATTCAGCAATCACAACGACATCTGCAATTGAGGGGATTACCCCCTATGACATTAACTATGACATAAACACTGTTACTGCGTTGCAGCGATTTGCAGTTGGTTTAATTGACACCCCTGGAGATGACATCACTTTATATTCTATTTTATCTCCTCATATGAGTATTATGAAAAAAACTTCCTTCAAAGATGCAACATCACAAAATTTTGCCTTTTATACAACAGATGGGATGAGGTTTGAAATTCCTATTAATGTTTCTGAAGATGGCAAATTAAAACTTCATGAAACAGGCGCGTCAATAGGTCTGGGCATGCAAGGTAGAATGGCAGGAGAAGGCGGCGGCCCTGCTTGCGGTTCTTTTGGGCTTGCGGATAATCCTTTTGAAACACAGAGTGGACCTTGTATGATTGTGGTTGATGTCAATGGGGACAGAAAACCAAATCCAACAAGGACTGTAGTTGCACAGAATGGCGAAACAACTCATGATGCTTATAAGGTCCCTGCTCCTTCAGAGAAACTTTTTAAAGATGTGTTTACAATTATGATAACGGATAGAGCCGCTATTCCCTTTGGCGTTATAGCTCAAAGGGCAATGTATAATGCAAAATAAACTTTGAAACAATTAATTTTTTTATGCCAAGCCATATTTTACGGCTTGGCATAATTTATTTTTCTATAATTTTTTTAAGGTCATCTGTAATAATTATGTTTGGATTTTTGCTTATAAAATCATCAAGAAGCATATTTGCATAATCATCTTCATTAAGTTTTTTTAGAATAATTGCGGCAGGAATTATGTTGAATTTTTCATCTTTGTTTGCTAGAAAATAATTTTTTTTAGCGTGTAATTGCCCCGTTAATTCATACGCTTCAACCATATTCTCATAATATTCAAGCTTCATACAGTCTTTTGAAATCGCTTCTTCAAAACAAACCACGGCCATTTTTGAAAAATCATCCCACCCCCTTAAAGGCAGTCCGTTTCTTTTTTGAATTTTGCCCAATACGAGATAAGTTTTGCCTAAATTATTAAAATAAATTGCCGTTGCTTGCGAATTTGGGTTTATTCCTATTGCAATTCTGTATTCTTTAATTGCAGCAAAATAGTCTTTGTTGTTAAAATACATTGTGCCCAAGTTGTTGTGCATTTTAGCGTTGGAAGAAGCGTCCACAGGCTTTGCAAGGGATGTTTGATACAAGTCTGCATATGTTGGCATACAACTTGCAATGAAAAATAAAAATATCAAAAACTTATAGCGCAATTTCAAGATTTTCCTTAGAAAAATTAAAATCAACCGTCATGTTGTTAAAATCTTTATTCAGCATATCAAGTATGTTATCGTCATAATTTGGGTCATAGTGGAAGAAATAAAGCTTTTTGGCTTTGGCGAGCTTGGCGGTTTCTATCGCCATATTGAAGGTTGAATGCCCGTATCCTTGCTTTGGCATAATTGGTGAAATATAGTCTTGGTGCGTGTATTGGGAATCGTGAATTAAAACATCGCACCCGTATGCAAATTCAATGAATTTTTTATCCGAACCAACATAGCACTCTTTATCGGTTGCATAAACCAATACTTTACCTTTATAAGAAATTTTGAAGCAAAGACAACCGTTTTTGGGGTGTGCCGTTGTTTTGTATAAAGTAATTACAATGTCATCTTCTTCTATTTTTTGATTTTTAAATTCAGAAGAATTAATTAAAATGTGCTCACCCGCTTTTTTAATAATTAATACATTTTTTTGGCTGATTGTATTTATCTCAATTGCTCCTTGCAATTCTTCCAAACTGACGGGGAAACTTTTGTCAAAAAGAAGGGAAGCAATTATATCTTTTAAATTTTCTTTTCCAAAATCGGGGCCATATAATTTTAAATTGGAAGTTTTAATAAAGGCGGGCAAGAAAAACGGTAGCCCTTGAATATGGTCAAGGTGAACATGGCTCAACAACACGGTTGTTTGAACGGGAATGCGTTCTTCGGTTGTTGCACCGGATAGAATATGTTCTCTTGTAAGGCTTTCTCCAAGCTCAATAATTCCTGTTCCGGCGTCAAGCACAATAAGGTGATTGCCGATATTGACTTCAACACAGCTTGTGTTCCCGCCATATCTCAGGTGGGTTGCTTTTGGTGTGGGGTATGAACCCCTTGTACCTCTGAATTTGATTTTGAAGGTCAATGTTTATTTTTCCTCTTGTTTGCTTTTTTCTGCCTTTTTGGCTTTCTTTTCTGCTTTTTTAGCTTCTTTTTCCATTTGTTTTTTATTTTTTTCAAGCTGTTTTTGCGCTTTGATTTCTTCTTTTGAAAGTGTTTCTTTAAGAACAACACCCTTCCTTATGGTGATTTCTGCCGTTCTATCTGATGGTATACCATAAAATGCAGCGGTTGCAATTAAGCCTGCTTTGCTTTTGTTTTGAACTTCTTTTAGTTTTGTTTCGTGGAAATCAAAATTAAAAATTACCCTATCATCGTAATTTGTGATTTTAACTGTTCTGTATGAGTTGGGAAATGTCACAAGAGAAGGGCTTGTCACATGTAAAATGTGCCCTCTTTGTACTATTCTTGAAGCGTGGTAGTGACCTGTAAAAATTGCAATTGGAGTTTTCTCATATTTTTTTAAAATTGCAAGGTACTCTTGTGCGTTTAAAAGCATGTGGTCTGCCGATTTGAATGGCTCTATTACAGGGTGGTGCTGAAAAATTATAATAATTTTATCTTGGTTTGCATTAATTTCATGGTCAAGAAAATCAAGCTGCTCCTGTGGCAAAAAGCCGTTAGATTGTCCTTCATAACCTTCGGTTGTATCTAAAACGATTGTTCTGTAATCATTGTTTGGTGAAAACGCAAAGTATGGTTTACCATAATTTTGATAAGGGTTACTTCTTTGAATAATATCAACCACACTTGATTTTACAAGAAATTCAGGGTCATGAGCTTCTTTTGCACTGTCGTGGTTCCCAAAAACCAAAATAGCGGGATATTTTAGCTCAACAAGCGAAGTTAAAAAGTTTTTATAATTTTGTTTGGTAGGTTCGTTTACCATATCGCCCGTAAATGCAACAAAATCTATTCCTTTGGTTTGGTTGATTTCACTGATTACAGAGTCTAGAAGCTCTTTTGAATGCGATAAAACTTTATATGTTGTATCGATTGACTCAGAAAGGTGCACGTCAGAAACTTGTGCAAACTTTAACTCCATATCATTGAAAGAAAAATCAGCACTTGCACTATTTATACCAAACAGTGCAAGTGTAATAAATAAAGAAGCTTTTAAAAATATATTTTTCATTTTATATTAATTTTTCCAATCTGCTTAAGATTTCTGCGTTTTGCTCTACAAACTCTTTCCCTCTTGCTTTAATAGCCCAAGAAAGCGCCAAAGGCAAATTGAGCGCATCGCCTGACATTAAGTTGTTATAATAAAATTCTTCAAAATTATTTGGAATTCTAAGTGACCAATTTTTATCTCCCGATGTCCCTGGGACATTGTATGTTTCTTGAATACCAAAGAAGTCTGTGAAGAAAATTTGAAGGTTTTCGGCTTTGCTTGCAAAAATTTCAACCAATTTAGAAAATGCAAGGAATTTATCGTCCGTGTATAATTTATGGCGTACCATATCTTTTCCTTCGAAATCTTTGTATAAATCTTCCATTAAATTATTTACATGCGGAGTGTCTTCTTCCGTATTAATCATGTCTTTTGCCCAAAGCCTGATAGGACGGTTATCGTGGGTTCCTGTCATTGCCCAAGAATTTGGTGTAATATTTTTACATCTGTATGGGTGGTTTTCTTCGGTAGCAACAACAAATTGAACAAGTTTCATGCCTGCAAGTTCATATTTTTCCATAACTTTCACAACAGGATAAGTAAGCGTACCAAGGTCTTCTGCAACTATTGCGCTTTTGTCTAACCCTGCTTCTTTTGCACTTGCTATAACAATTTTTTCAATCATTCTGCCGTATAATTCAATTTGTTTGTCTGTTAACTGTTTAACCCATTTTTCTTCATCAGGCTTAAACTCAGGGTTTGTATCTTCTGCAGAAACAATTGAATATTTTGATAAATCGGGGTGTTCCGGAGAAGAATAAAGTCTGCCTGCGCCTTCTTCAATTTTTGGTTTATGTCCCTTTTTATAAACCCAAGGGTCAATCAAGCCTACAGTATGGTCAATTCTGACACCACCGGGGTTTTCTTTAAACATTTTTAAATATAAATTTTTCAACAATTTTCCCGCTTCACCCAAAGAGCCATTTTGGTTGAAAAGTTTTTCAGGATCAACAACGGAAAAGTCCCAAGCTTGCCCGTCTTTTGAGAAGTAATCGGGCGGGCACCCCAATGCCCAGTCTTCAAGAAACAGGGATTGATAAGCCCAACAATCTCTGTCAGAGAATGCAACTTGTCTGTCTGCAATCATTTTGAGTCCGTTTGCTTTTGCAAATTCTCTTGTTTCTTCAGATTGCTTTGAAATAATAAATTGAATTAATTTATATTTTTCAATTTCGTCTTCATATTTTTTGGAAATTTCTTCAATTCTTTTCTTTGCCTGTTTTTTATCTGCCTTATAGAAAAGATTTTTGTCTAATTCATTTTTCCACTTTGGCCAATAGTCAGAACCGTTTTCAATTGATAGGGCTTCATAAAGGGCATCGTTGTCAAGCCAGAAGGAATTTTCTTTTTTAAATTTTTTAAATTCTTTTTCAAGGCTTTTGATTTTTGATTTTTTGAAATTGGTGTAAATTTCATTTTCCGCAATTTTATATGTGTTTGTTGCATATTCGTATGCTGCCCTGTTTGTGCCTTTTTTCGGGTTTTCATTTACGATTTTATTAAATGTTTCTTGACTTAATAAATTATACCATTTTTCTTTTGTCATACTTTCAAGGTCAATAAATAAAGGATTTTGTGAAAAAACCGTGCCGGTATAAGGGGAAGCATCTCCTTGTTTTGTTTTCCCGTTAGGGCCAAGCTGAATAACATTGAACATACCGCCTAAAAATTTAAGCATTTCTTTGGCAGAGTTTGAATTGTACGTTCCAAAGCCTGTGTTTGCTGCGTCATCTGAAGGAAAACTCACCCCGTGGCATATAAGCGCCAAGTGTTTCTTTCCAAGAGCGCAAAGGGCATCTTTTACTGTTTGTTTGTAATCTGCGTTAATTTTTTGGATTTCTTTTGTTTCCATTTATTTATTGTCCTTCCTTAAAAGATGTGAATTAATATGTAAGACCTCTTTTTTCCAAATATTCTCTGACTGTATTTAAGCTGGATTGCACAATTCTTGTAATTCTTGAGCTTGACAGCCCGACCATTTGTGCAATTTGTTTTACTTGCATATTTCTGTAAAATCTGTATTCTACAATAGTTCTGTCTTTTTGGGGCAATTTGGCAATGGCTTCTCTTATAACACGTCCAAGTTCCGTAATTTCCGCATTTTCATCGGGTGTAGCGTGGGTGTCTTTAATAAAATCAAATGGCGAATCGTTGTCAGAAGAAGCACTTGCAATTGAATCAATAGATAAAATTGTTTCATAGATTGCTTCTCTAACTTTTGTAGGCGAAACATCAAGGCTTGAAACCCCTTCTTGTTGAGAGTTGTCCGATGATGTATATTCATCGTCCTCTGAGTCTTTTTTGTGTTTTAGGGTATACCATTTATATCTGTTCCTAAGCTCATTTCTGATTGCCCACCTTACGGCAGTTGCAATATAAGATGAATTATATTTTTCAAGTTGTTCATCGGTTTTGTTTTTAATTAATGCCTGTATGGCAATAATGCCGATTGAAACAAGCTCCTCACATTCCACCATGTGGGATGGAATTCTTCTGTATTCGGCCTTTGCGACTTTTTGAATAATGTCTATATAATCTTTTAACTTGGATTGAGTTGTCATAAAAATGTTTTTTTGCCTATTTTGCCATGCTGCATATAAATTTTACAATTTTTTTAATATTATTGCAAACAGAACCGATTATTTATATTAGTTTTTTTTGTCTTTTTCGTCCGTTTCGTCTTTTTGTTCCTGATTACTATAATATTTTTTGTCATTTTGTTCTTGTTGTTTGCGCACTTGCTCAATTTGCGTTTTAATTTTTTCTTGTTTTTGTTTTTTGATGTTGTAAACAAAAATAAGAATTTCAGCTACCGCCTTGTATAAATCGGGCGGAATTTGCCTGTTAACCTCAACAAGCCTGTATATGGCACGTGCAACGGGTGGGTTTTCAATAATTGGTATGTCATGTTCTTTTGCAATTTCCTTAATTTCTTTTGCAAAAAGCTCTGCCCCTTTTGCAAGCAAAATCGGAGATTCCATTTTTTCAGCATCGTATTTAAGTGCACAGGCTACATGTATTGGGTTTGTTACAACAAAATCTGCTTCCGGAACGGAATCTTTCATTGCCTGTCTTAAAAGCTGTTGCCTTTTTTGGCGCAATGCCGCTTTAACATGCGGGTCACCTTCAGAGTTTTTGTATTCGTCTTTCACTTCTTTAAAAGACATTTTTTGATCTTGCATAAATTTCCATTTTGTAACCCCGTAATCCATTGCGGCAATAATTAAAAAGGCTATTCCTGCTTTTAAAATAAAGTCCACAATTAAAGCGCCAAAAGCATTTAAGGTGGCAAATTCATTTTCAACAACCGCAAGTCCCAAAATTGTTGGGAAATGTTCCATATAAACAAGCCACCCGATAAACCCTAAAATTAATACTTTTGCGATATTTTTCACAAGTTCAAATAAAGTTTTGGGATTCATCAGATTTTTGAAATATTTTGTCGGGTTTAATTTGTCAGGTTTTGGTATAAGCGGAGTGATTGTAAACAGCGGCCCGACTTGAATTAAATCTCCCATAATTGCAACTATTGAAGCAAGTGCAACAATAGGCAAAATAATTAAAATGGTGGGAATTAAAGTAACAAAAAGAAGGTATCTTATCCCGATTTTATCAAAATTTGCGTTTGGAATTTGCTCATACAGGTTGGAAAATAATCCCGCAATTTGCCCCCATATAAAAGGCCCAAGGGCGTATATGACAATAAACATGATAATTAAAGATATTGCGGTTGAAAAATCTTTAGATTTAACAACCTGTCCTTCTTTTCTTGCTTTTCTCAACTTCTGTTGAGAGGCCTCAAATTGCTTATCTTCATCACCCATAAAAATATTATAACTTGAATTTTTTTAAAAAAACATGCTTTATGGTAAAATACTTCAAGAAGTATCTAAAAAGGAAAATTATTATGATGATGACAGAAGCAAACGTAAATGTGAAATTTATGAGTGATGTTAATTTTTCAAACTACGAAGCGTGTGCACGTGAAGCAATTTGCGACATAAAATCCCGTGCAGGTAAAAAAGGGCAATTTTTAAACTGGATTGGGGTTCTTCAAAATATTCAACTTGAAAATTTAAACACGCTTTATCAAATGTGTGAAAATGCTAAAAAAACAGGTTGCACGGATTTAGCCATTCTTGGTATTGGTGGTTCAAGGCACACAACTGAATCTATGGTAAAAATGCTTGGGTGTGATAAAAATATTCATTTTTATTCATCTGTTGACCCCGTTAGTTTTAAAAGATTTTCGAGCGCTTTAAATTTGGATAAAACAATGTTTTTGGTTGTATCAAAATCAGGCGGAACCCTTGAAACAACAACCGCTTATAATTCTGCAAAAGCGCTTATGCAAGAATTTATGAACAAGCAGGATGTTTCCGAAAGATTTATCGCAATGACGGACTCATCAAGCGAAAAAAGCGCATTAAGAAGACTTGTTGATAAGGGCGACCTATCCGCTTCAGGGTTTGTTCATGACGATGTTGGCGGAAGATTTTCAATTCTTGATGATGCAACTTTGTTTACACTTTTCTGGGCCGGATATTCAAAAGAAGATGTGCGTGAGCTTTTAAATTCTTCTCTTGAAGCTCAAAAGGTTTATATGTCTGAAGATATTAATTCAAACCCTGCAATGCAGCTTGCTGTTTTTAATGTTGAGGCAAAAAGAGCGAATAAGAACAAACACTTTGTTGAATATTTTGGCGATGCATTCTGTGGCACAACTCTTTGGGAAAAACAACTTAAAAATGAATCTCTAAAGGCAAGAATTTCAACAGATACAAACGTTGGCCCCGGATATTTACATTACAATGCGGAAGCTGACTTGGACGTTGCAAATAAAGACTCTTTCTTTACTTTTGTTTATGTCAAAACGGACGATAAAACCACAAATGCGGTTTTAAAAGGTGTAATCAGCGCATATTCAAATATGCACCCTGTTTCGGTTATTGAAATAGATAATTTAGACCTGAAAACTTTGGCTAAATTTATTGAACTAAAGCATTTTGAAACTCTTTATACGGGCAATATTTTAAGAAGAATTGAAGGAGATGTAACAAAAGACGATGTTGCGCTTTGTGAAGTTCTTCAACCAAATGTTGAAATTTATAAAAAAGAAGTTAAAAAAGCAATGGAAAATTAATTTTTTATTTCAAACAACAAAGCCCTGTCATCAAGACAGGGTTTTTTGCGGGGGTATAAATTTTATGGTATGGCATAAAATATTTCGCGTTCTGTATTTTTGAATATAAAAAGTAAAAATTTTAAATAAAAATTTTGCAAAATTTTTGTTTGTAATAAAATAACGGTATGGATAATAATTTTTTACTGGAAATTTTAGTTCAAGAGTTGCCTTATCAATTTATTCCAAGCGCTGAGGGGCAGCTTCGTGAATTGTTCAAAAAGCTTTTAGATGAAAATAAGTTAGAATATGGTGAAATTAAAACGTATGCAACTCCAAGAAGATTGGCTGTTTTAATTCAAAACTTGGCCTTCGCACAAGAAGACCTTATAAAAGATGTTAAAGGTCCAATTTTAACAATTGCACTCGATGCAAACGGTGAGTATACACCTGCGGCGCTTGGCTTTGCCAAGAAAAACGGGGTTGAAATTAGCGCTCTTTATAAAAAAGATAACTACATTTGGGCAAAAATTGAACAAAAAGGCAAAACTTCAAAGGAAATTTTATCTGAAAACATTAAATCGCTTGTGATGAAGCTTCAAGGCTCGCATTTTATGCGTTGGGGTTCTTTGGAAGAAAAATTTTCAAGACCAATAGAGGGGGTTATAGCTCTTTTCAATGGGGAAATTTTAGATAATGTGGAACTTTTTGGCATAAAAGCAACAAACAAAACAAAAGGTCACAGATTTGCGCAAATTCAAGAGGTTGAAATTAAAGAGCCGCTTGAATATGTGGAAGCGCTTAAAAAAGCCAATGTTTACGTTGACCCTCTTGAAAGAAGAGAAGTTATTGTTAAGTCTGCTACAGAAGCGGCAGAAAAAGAAAATTGCACAATAGATTTTTCAAAATTAGATGATCTTTTGGATGAGGTTACTTATATCACGGAATATCCTGTTCCTGTTGTTTGTGAATTCAAAGAAGAATATCTTCAAATTCCGGACATCGTGACAGTTACGGTTATGTCAAAACATCAAAGGTATTTTCCCTTGTATGAAAAATCGGGCAAGCTTTCAAATAAATTTATAACAATGGCAAATTTTGTTGGAACTTCAAAAGAGGGCTTTGATAACATTAAAAAGGGCAACCAAAGGGTAATTTCAGCTCGTCTTGAGGACGGCAAATTCTTTTATGATGACGATGTTAAAACAAGTTTGGAATCTAAATTGGGGTCACTGTCTGGAATGACCTTCCAAAGAGGACTGGGGACTCTTCTTGATAAGACAGGTAGAATTGAAAAATTGTCTGATTTTATATCGGAAGAGTTCAACCTTGCGGATAAAACAGATGTTTTGAGGACAGCAAAGCTCTCAAAAGCAGACCTGTCCACAAAACTTGTCTTTGAGTTTACTGAACTCCAAGGCTTTATAGGTGAAAACTATGCTTTGAGGTCGGGCGAAAAAGAAAATGTGGCACTTGGAATTAAAGAACATTATTTCCCCTTGAGTGCTTATTCGGCGCTTCCTTCAAAAATTGAAGGTCAAATTGTTTCTATAGCGGATAAAATTGATACAATTTGTGCCGTTTTCATTTCTACTCAAGGAGATAAAAAGAAAAAACGTCCGACAGGTTCAAATGACCCCTTGGGTATCAGAAGGGCGATTTTGGGTGTTTTAAAGATTGTTATTAATTATAATTTAAAACTTGATTTAACTAAGGTTGTAGCTAAAGCATGCGAGCTTCTTTCCTGTGAGTTTGATATTGAGCTTGATAAAAACACTCTTGCTGAAATTTTTGATTTTATGTATGGAAGGCTAAGTGTTATTTACGAACAAACGATAAGGGCGGATGTTATGCAGGCATGTAAAGGTTTAGACCCGCTTTCTAACTTGAATTTATGGGTAAAAAGAATTAACGCAGTAAATGAATTTGTAAATTCAGGCGATATGACAAATATTCTAGAAACTATTAACAGGGTCTTGAGAATTACATCAAGTCACACAAATTTAGCCGAACCCAATGAAAGTTTGTTTGTTCAAGAAGAAGAAAAGGCTCTTTATAAAGCAATTTTGAGTGTTTCTGAAATAGGCTTTGAAAATATTAAAGATATTGGCATATTTATAGAGCCTTTGAATAAATTTTTTGATAAAGTTCTTGTTATGGACAAGGATGAAAAAATTAAAAACAATCGCTTGAACTTACTTTCAATCCTTAGCAAAAAATTTAATTCAATTTGCGACTTTTCAAAAATTGTTTCAAGATAAGGTTAATTAAATGAATATCCTTTTTGTAACCGATTTGTGCCCCACTAATGACAGTGAAAGGGGGCTTCCGTCCGTACTTTTAGCCTTTATTGAGGATTTTATTTCTCTTGGACACAATGTAACTCTTTTAAGACCAAATGTTGTTCCTAATGTTCTTTTAAGGGGCAGGAAGGTTCTTGCTGAAGGTGAATTTGTATGGCAAGGCATAAAAATTATAAATAAGAATTTTTTGACCCCCTTTTTTAATGAAAGACAATTTTCTTTTTTGAAAAATGAAAAATTTGATTTTATTTTATCTCATATGCCAAGCGGAATATTAGCTGCAAATAAAATATCCAAAGTCCTTGGCATTCCTTACTTTGCCTCTGTTCATGCAAGCGATATTACAGTTATTGAAAATGTAAAATATTGTTTTTTAAAAAATCAAATGAAACAAGCTTACCTTGAGGCAAAAGGTGTTATGGCACGCTCTTGTTGGCTTTATGATAAAATTATAAAATTATTTCCGTTTTGCTCAGATAAAACTTTTTTAATTCCTTCTGGAATTGACCCTAAATTTATTATAAACGATGATGAAATTGCGCAAAAGGCAGAAAATTTTTATGGTATACCATATAAAATATTTTGTGCTTCTTCATTAATAAAAAGAAAAAATTTAACAACCCTGATTTATGCGCTTTCAAAAATTGATAATATTGAGTTGCAAATTGCGGGCGAAGGGGCTCTTTATGGCTCTTTGCGTGCTTTGATAAAACGTCTTGGTGCGGATAAAAAAATTAAATTATTGGGCAAAAAATCAAGAGAGGAAATTTTGCAAATTATGAAAAATTCTTCGATTTTTATTCTCCCCTCTTTTAATGAAACCTTTGGTATGGTTTATTTAGAGGCGCTGGCTTCAGCTTGCATTGTGGTCTGTTCTAAGGATTTTGGCATGTCAGGTTTTATCGAAGATTGTAAAAATGGGTTTCTTGTTGGAAATACTTCAGATGAAATTAAATCCACAATAGAGAAAATTTTGAAAATTGAAAATCCCCTTGAAATAATGAGGCAAGCGCAGGCAACAGCAAAATCCATGCAAAGAGTGGATATGGCAAAAAATTATTTAAATCACGTTCAAAAATTTCTTGTTTAGTATATAATCAAAAAGTGTACAAATACCAATAAAAAGGAAATAAACAATGCAAGCAAGACGAGCTTCAAGAGAATTAGCACTTATACTTTTTTCTCAATTGGGAAAAGATATTGATAAATATTCAAATACAGATTTTAAAGATATTGTTTTAAATTCAATAAGAACCCTCATAAGCAACTCACAAGACGAATTGCAGCTTGTTACAAGTGAGCTTTTCGAGATTAAAAATTATATTTTGGAATATGAAAACAATCATCCTGATAACCTTGAAAGACCTTTGGATGCGCCTGATATTCCGGTTAAGGTGCCTATGACAAATGATATGGCAGATAAAATTACAACCCTTTTAAACTCTGCTGAAAAAACAATTGCAGCTCTTGATATTGCTGAATTTAGCGTTTTATCAGACAGAACAGATGTCAAAAGGCATATTGAACAAATCTTTAAAACCTACAAAGATAAAAAAGACGAAATAGACTCAATAATCAAACAGTATGCAATTGGTTGGGATATTGAAAGATTGTTTAAAATAGACAAAGATATTTTAAGAATTGCAATTGCAGAGCTTGTTTATATTAAGGATGCGCCGGTTAAGGTGGTCATTGATGAAGCCATCGAGCTTGCTAAAAAATACTCAACCGATGATTCTCCTTATTTTATAAACGGCATTCTTGCAAAAGTGGTAGAATCTCATGTTTGATTTTTTTAAGAAAAAAAATGAAGATTTAAATATTTTTCAAAATTTTAAGCAAGCGGTCTCAAAAACCTCTCAAACTCTTGTGGACAGTGTTTTAAATATTGTATCCGGCAAGAGCGAGCTGGATGAATTTGTTCTTGAAGATATTGAAGACGCTTTAATTAAGGCTGATTTGGGTGTAAATCTTTCAGTTGAGCTTGTTCAAAAATTAAAAGATAAAAAAATTAAACCAAATGATGTTAAACCATTTTTAAAAAATGAATTCGAAGAAATTCTTGCCTTGGGTAGGGATAATTCTCTTAAATTCGTACCTGATAAACTAAATATTTATTTTGTAGTTGGCATAAATGGTGCAGGAAAAACAACTTTTATCGGCAAACTTGCGCACAGGTTTAAAAATCTGGGAGCAAAAGTTCTTTTGGCGGCAGGAGACACCTTTAGGGCGGCTGCCGAAGAACAGCTTGACATTTGGTCTAAAAGGGCACAAGTTGATATTTTGAGAGAAGACAAACTGGAGTCTGCGGCGGTTGTATTTAAAGCAATAGAGCGTGCAAAAAATGAAAACTATAATGTTTTAATAGTTGATACGGCCGGGCGGCTTCAAAATAAATTTAACTTGATTGAAGAATTAAAAAAAGTTAAGGGAATTATTGATAAAAAAGCGCAAGAATCAAATACAGAAAGCCTTTTGGTTTTAGATGCAAATCTTGGTCAAAACGGGCTTGTACAAGCGAAAGTTTTTACGGAAGCTGTGAATTTGACAGGCTGTATTCTTACAAAGTTGGACGGTTCTGCAAAGGGCGGAGTTATTTTTTCAATTGCAAAAGAGTATAACCTGCCTGTAAAAATGGTTGGAATTGGCGAAAAAATAGACGACATCAAAGATTTTGACAGAAAAGAATTCATTGACGCAATTTTTGATTAATTTTTAAGGATTGCCCCACCATGGGTCATATACAGCTCTTTCGGGCACTACAATTTCTGGTCTGTGATAAATGTTTTCATTCACATCTGTCCCGTGTGGGTGTTCTAAAATGTAAGTCGATGCGTGTTCAAATTTTTCAGTCGGCGGTTTTGTATTTTTAAAATATTCGCTTTCATCTTTGACAGTAGATTGGTGCCATCTTGGGTACACTGCAGCGTATTTCAAGTCTGCCAATTCGGGCATTTTACCGTTTTTAAATTCTTCAAGAATATCTTCCATATAATCAACCGTTTCTGGCATTTTGAACGGACGAAAATCTACCGTTTGATATAAATATTTTACACCTGAACAAAAGGGGTCGTCTGTTCCGGGTTCAAATTCTTTGCCAAATTTCACAATATCTTTAAGGGCATTTTCATATAATCTTGTGCAGTTGTCATTTTTGTGTTTTAAATCTTCTTCTGCGCACGCTTTTGGCACTGCCCTTGCAATGGAATCGTAAAATCTTGGAAAAGAAGTTTCTGATTTTTGATAATAGCACATAAGGCTAAAAAACGGTTCTTTTAAGCTTTCAATAACCTCATCGTCCACCCTGTTTTTTAATAAGGCATCAGAATCTGTTTCAACATTGTAAGCATTATCTATATAACCGCCTATAATAGACACAATGTATTCTGCATCTTCATTGTTAAGATAAGTTGCGCCACGTGAAACTTGAAAGGGGCCATATTTCGGGCCTTCTTCAGTTTTTACGGGTTTTTGCGGGTTGGAAAAAAAGAAGCCCTTAAAATTTACAGAAGCTGGGTTATTATTAAGATTAATCGGGCAAGAAGGCGCTTCTGGTTTGCTTGCGCTTGTTTTATCAGCCTGAATATTTTTTACCACAGGCATATTTCCGTAACCGATTTTGCTAACCGATAAACCCATTTTCCCCCCTTTGTTTATGTTGTGGCAATTTGAAACTTATTTTAGCAAATTTATTTTTTACAATCAAGCTTTGAAATCTTCCTTTTGTCACAAATGTTAATAATTTAATAAAGTTCTCTGTAATCTTTTTGTGGCTTGAGTTTTGCTTTGTTTTAAAGTGCCGGATTTTAAATATTTTACAATTAAATTATTAAGGAGGTTTCAATGTACAAAATTATTGCGGATGACAAAACAATTAATTCTCAAAATGTTTCCGAATGGCTTGGGGAGTATAAAAATTCAATTTTACCCATAAGAAAAAAGCTTGGCGATTATTATGACGGCAAAAACGAGATAATTAAACAAAATGCGGTTCAAGGCAGACCAAATTATTCAATAAACGTGAATATGGCAAAATACATAACAGATGTTGCAACCGGATACACGTTTGGAAAGCTGGTTTCTTATTCCGTTCAAGAGGAAGAATATTATGGGCTGCTTGAAAAAATTTCTACAATTAACAAATTCAATTATACGGAAGAACTGGATTATCACATAGGCGGGGATATGTCTACATATGGAGTTGCTTATCAGCTTGTATATTTGGATAATAAAAATCGCCATTTACCCCTTAAATTTAAAAGGTTAATGCCTGAGAGAACCTTTATGGTTTCTGATAATTCAATTGAAGAAAATATTTTTTGTGCGGTTTATTTTCACGATTATATTGAAAACAAGCAGTATAAAACAAAGGTTTATGTTTGGGATGAAACTTTTATTTACGTTTTTGACGGGTTTGGCAATTACTTCAATTTAACATCCAAACAAATACATCACTTGGGTCAAATCCCTGTTATTCAATCTTTAAACAATGATGATGGATATGGGGATTTTCAAATGGTGCTTGATCTTTTGGATTCTTTAAACTTAATGGTTTCAAACAATACGGATGACCTTCAATCCATATCGAACGCAATTCTTGCGGTAACCGGCGGAAAACTCGGCGAAGAAGAAATTGGGCAAATTAATAAATATAAGGTGGCAAATCTTCCGCTTGGTGCGGATATGCACTGGGTTATTAAAAATGCCAACATTGAGGGGGTTTTAGGGCAAATTCAGCATTTGTTAGAATTTATTTTTCAAATTTCAATGGTTCCTGATTTATCAGATGACGCCTTTGCGGGCAATTTGTCAGGGGTTGCCATGCAATTTAAAATGTGGGGAATTGACCAACTATGGACTTCAAAAATAAGAAAATATAAAACTTGTTTATATAAAAGGCTTGCTATGGTTTTAAAGGCAATCGGGCAAGAGCCTTCTCTTTCAGATAAATTCCAAATTAACTTTTACAGAAACTTGCCTGAAAATATGGCTCAAGATTATGAAATTGCAAAAAATTTATCCGGAGTTTTGTCTTTAAAAACGATTTTGAAAAATTTATCTATTGTGGAAGATGCTGATGCTGAATATAAGGCAATTCAAGAAGATAAAATTTTCAACAACAAAATCGATATTTGATTGGAGTGATGGCACATACATACGCAACTTCTCTTTGCACCTCTTTTTTCGAGGTGCTTTTTTTAAAAAATGTGCTATTATACTTATTATGAAAAAAATTTTTGTTTTAATTTTAATTTTATTCTTTGGTGTTACTTCTGCCATGGCAATTAACTTTGGTATGTATAAGCCCGAAGAAGATTACGGTTTGATTGACGGTTTTAAGATAAATTTTGGCAAAGAAAGGCAAAAAGAGGGCGGCAAATTTATTCAATTAAAAACCGAAATGCCCGAAGAAAAAGCCAGAATGGAAAAAGAAAAAGCAAAATATGAGGCAAATAAAGACCAAAAGGCAGACGATGAGTACCAAATGTTTAAATTTATGTTGGATGATACAATTCCATTTTAATTTTTTAACACTAAAAAACCGCCTTTTGAAAAGCGGTTTTTAAATTTTTGGTTAATTTTACAATTTGTAATTTTTATAAGATGTTTGAGGTTACAATGAAGTGGCATCTTAAGTTTGAAGCGTTTTCCGGTTTGTTGCCTATAGGAACACCGATGTATACGTTTGCGGATAAATATCTTGTTAATTTAAGAATAACACCGCCACCAACAGACATTAAATAGTCAGGACCGTCATTTGAAGCGTGTCTGTTTCCAAAGAAGCCTACATCATAGAATCCTGCAAGTCTGATTGAATCATCAACAAATTTGAGTTTATCAGGCAACATCATTCTTAAGAATGGAACAGGGAATCTCAACTCTGCGGAAGCTGTTGCGCCGTAGTCTTTAACAAAGAAGCTTTCTTCATAACCTCTAACAGAAGACATACCGCCTATGCTCATTTTTTCTGAAGGTAACAAAGCTCTTGATGCCCATTGTCCTCTTGCTTGAACAATTGCGGTTGATCTTAAAGGAAGTACCTGAATTCTTGCGATGTCACCTTTAATGCTATATCCTTTGTTTGAAGGAATTCCGTGTCTGTATCCACCTGTCATACCAAAGTCAAGTTGGTTTGTTGCGCCAAACCAATCAAGCCCGATTGATGTGCCGACATTGGCAAACCATTTACCGTAAAAGTCGTCTTTAATGTTTGTTAAGTTAACTTTCACGTTGCGGCTTCTGTAATTATAAAGGTCAATTCCGTCAAACCAAGTTGCATATGTATTTCTTAAATCAAAGCCAACATCCCCGTATAATTTATAGTTGTCGGTTTTGATAAGTCTTCTGGATAAGCTGAAGAAAAAGTTGTGAGATTTTGAATCAAGGTCAAAATCTTTAAAAGGGCCTTCCCCAACATTTGCGCCTGAATAAGAATAGCCAACATTTAATTTTGTTTCTTTAGTTTTTGACAAAGGCACACTGTACATAACCCCTTGACCAATTGAGTGTTTGGCTAAAGTGGTTGTTGAATATAATTGATCGCCAAAGCCGGTTAAGTTATAAAATCCTGCAAAGAAAATTGCCCTGTTAAGACCTGTCTGTGTGGTACCCATATCGTCCCATCTAAAGTCAAAGTCTAAAGGAAATCTGTCTTTTACGGTTAATTCAAGGTTTGTAAGTTCAGCAGAATCTTCGTTGTCTTCTAATGATATTGAACCTGTCATATAACCTGTTGCGTTTAATTCTTTTAAAGATTCTCTGATGTCGTTTACATTCAAAAGTGCGTTGGGTTCGATATATTTATCTTTTAAATATTGGTTGTTGATATAAGATGTTCTTGCCCAGCGGTTGCCTGTAACATCAACCGTGCCGTATCTTCCTTCCATTATGTTAACAACAATGTTGCCGTCTTGAACTTTTTGAGGTGCAAGGTATGCAACAGAAGAAATGTAGCCGTGTTTTTGATAAAATTCCGTCACCATATTAGTAATGCCGACAAGGTCACCAACATTAACTCTGGTGCCAATTTTGTCGCATATTAGGTTCATCAATTCTTCTTCTGTAAAGGCGGTATACCCTTTAAAAGTTATTGAATTTAAAATAAAACTTTCATCTTTATTCGGCAAATTATCAACTTGGCTTTGAAGCTCTTTGTTCATGATAATTTCACCTGAATCTTTGTGTTTTTCTTTACGTTCTTCGCTTGCTTTGAATGCATATTCTTTAAATTGAAGCAAGTTTGATGTATCAATGACACCTGAGTCAAAGTTCCCGATTGAAGAACCCATGGATGTTGCCGCTGCATCTGCAAAAACGGGGCTTTGTGCCATTGTGGCAATTAAACAAAAGGCTGTTAGCGGTAACATTCTTTTTAAAATATTATTGTTTTTCACTTTTAAGATTCCTTCTCATACTTGAATGTACGGTTCTTGTATAAGCTATAATTGTCAATAGAGTAATTACACTTATACATAATAATACATGGCAATATATATTAATTCAATAAGTTAAATAAATGATATTTATTTATTGTAACTACAAAATCATATGCGGTAAACAATTTTTTGCAACCGTATGCGTTTTTAAAAACATGAAAAAAATAAAACTTGCCCATGAAAATTTTTTTCATGATACAATTTTCAAGCAACTTTTTTGCGCATACATCAAGTTTAGTGCCATTATGTTTAGAAATGTAATTTTATGTAAATTTCTATGAAGATAATAGGAAAAAAATTAAATTTTCATGTTTTTAGTTACGTTAATATAGTAGTGGTTTAATTTTAAAATTTAGATAGTGAAAAAAAATACGCATAGAAAGGACTCATGATGAGAAAACAACCAAGAAATATGGTGAACTCAAGAAAAGTTGGGGCGCTGTTGGCTCTTTTAAGCTTTATGGCATACATGCCTGTCGGCTCAATGCCTGCTTTTGCTGATATTGCACCTACAACGCTTCCTGATTTGAATAAAGCCGTTAATGGTGATGTTTCCACAACAGGGAACAGAATGGATGTCAGCATCAACGGCGGTGCAGGGACAGTCGGACAATTTGACTGGAATACATTTAACGTTGGTAAAGACGCTCAAGTTAACTGGGTGTTTAATGCAAACAGCCAAACCGCATTAAACAGAGTTTTGGCTTCAGGGGGTATGTCTTATATCTATGGTAAATTAACAGAAAGCTCAGGCACCGGTTGCCCCGCTTGCGTTAATACCGGTAAAGTTATCTTAATTAATCCTCAAGGCATTATGTTCGGTAATGGTTCTCAAATTAACTTGAATTCTTTCACAGCATCTACATATGATATTGCAGGCGCAAAAAACCTTCAAGGTTTATCAGAGGAAGCCTTAACAAAATATGCTGGAACAGGCGGTAAAACAGGAGACTTATTTAATATCGCAGGTTACAATAAAACTGTTAAGTTTGTATCTGACGGTACCGGAAATGGTGTAATTACCGCAGACGGCGCTACATTTAGAAAAATCAATGCAGATGGCACCGAAGCAAAAACTTACGCTATGGTGGCAGATAAAATTAATATTGGTATTGATTATGGTACAAAAATTCAAACTCAATATGACAGCACACCTAACATCCACGGTGCAGGCGGCAATCAAACAAGGTCAAATGTAAAATTAGTTACGGGGGACGGTGTTAATTTCTATTACACATCTTCTGGCAACATTGAAAATTCACGTTCAAGCTATGATAATGTTGCTTCAAAAAGCCCCTCTGAAACAAAAAGCATCTCTATTTCAAATTCTGAAATTACAACAGGTAACCTTGATATCAGAAACGGTGCAAAAGGGGACAGCGGTGATGTAACAATTGCAAATAATTCAATGATTTACACCAAAAAATTGCTTGGTGAGAAGGCAACAATTGGCGGTGTTGAATATCAACCGTATCAAACAGGTACAGACGGTGAAATCACAATTGCAAGTGTTGGCAACGTCAATATTTCAGATTCAATTGTTGAAACAACAAACGATTTGGATAAAGATACAGGAACCTCAATTGGCGCTGTTATTTCAAACGGTAATTTGACAATTAAAGCTGATAAAGACATCAATATTAGCAACTCTCAAGTTAGAACAGCAGATTCAATTTACAACAGATTGTTGGGCACAGGTGGTACACCTATTAAAGCTGGTGAAATTACACTTAGTGCCGGCAACGATGTTAACATTGTTCAAACTAAAAAAGCTCCCGCAGCCTATGAAGGCGACACAAGAGCAACTGGCATTGTTGCAGGCGGTGACTTAAAAATTTCTGCAGGAAATAATGTTAAAGTTGACGGGTATGAAAGAATTCAGGCAAAAGGTACTAAATATTCAGGTGTTGAAACAGAAGCAACACAAAATAGATCTTTAGACAGAACAATTGCCGTAAATGCTAAAAATGTTGATTTTTCAAATACTCTTGTAAATGCTAAAAACATTTCGGTTAACTCTGACAATAAAATTGACGTAACTAATTCTTCAGTTGTTGGTGATAATATAGACCTTTTGGGTTTAAATACAACCATTGACAATTCATTAATGCAATACAATAATTTAACTTTCTTCAACCCTGAAGGTACAAAAGTTAACAACGTAACAATTAAAAATGACAGCACATTTAACGATAAAGATAATACAGGTTTAACAATTGCAACAAACGGCAATTTAACCCTAGATAACACAAAACTTTCAAAAAAATCATACGGTAGTACAAGCAGCGAATTACAAAAGTCAATCGACCTTGAATCAACAGGCGGTAAAATCACATTACAAAATAATACCGAACTTGTTGTAGACGGCGGCAACACCACTTTAGTTGCAAATGGCGATGTTGCAGTTAACAATTCAACCGTATGGACAAAAAATGGTAATGTTGAAGTAACTTCAAAAACAGGAAAAGTGACAGCAGCAGGCAGCTCTTCTACAAAGACTTCAAAAATTGTTTCAGAAGGCGGCAATACAACAATCAAGCAAGCTAAAGACATTAATTTAACAGGTGATTACACACACAGCTTTGTTGGTTCTACTGATAGATTAACTCTGCAAACAGACGGTAATATCATTGGCGGAACCTTAAAAGCGGGCGCAGCTCAAATTGGCGATAAATCAGGAATTCCAACATTGCGTTCAGATAGCAAAGACGCAACATTTACTTTGGGCAGCAAAAAAGGTGTTTTCAATGCAGGCAACAATATTAACATCAGCGATTTAAAATCTGCTAATGGTGTTGACCTTTATGCTAAAGATATCAATTTAGCAAGCACAACAGATATGACCTTAACAAATACAACAACTTATGCAAAAGGCGGCAACACAAATATTGCGGCAGCAGGCAAACTCAATTTAGATGATTACACTGCAGCAGAAGGCGTCAAAACAACTTTATCCGGTGATACCGTTAAAACTGTTAATGGTGGCGTAATCAACTCCGCAGGAAATAAAGTTGCAATTAATGCAAACGGCGCAATTGATATCGATGTTAAAGGTTTCAGTAATCCTACAAACGGTATTGAAATCAACGCAGATGTTAATACATCAGCAGGTTCAGAACCGCTTAAAGGCAAAACGGTTAGAGTTAATGCAAAAGACGGATATCTTGCAGTTTCAAAAATCAAAGCTGATACTTTAGATATTTATGCAGATAACATTCTTGCGTCAAATACAACAATCACATCTGCTAAAGATAACATCAACGGCGCAGGCGGACTTGCTTCTTCCGGAAAAGATATTTCCACAAAAGCATATATTGAAGTTAGAACAGACGGCGGGTTTAATTTAGACGCTTCTGATACATACAATAACGCAAACAAAGGTATGTACACAGGCGGCAATTACAATAAAACAAGCAACACAACAGAAAACTTGATCGGCGGACAATACGACAAGACTGTTGAAACAGGCCGTGATGTAGTTGTTGTTAATAACTCTGAAAAAATCGGTTCATCTACCGTTAAGGGCGAAGAAATCGGCAGAACCGAAGCTTCAAGAACCCCTTCAGGTGATCCTACCGTTTCAACAGAAAGAGTTGACCATGTATACCAAGATGGCGTAGAAGGATACGAAGTTATCACTACAACAACTCAAGAATACGATGTGGTTGACAATGTTACATATAAAACAACAACAACAGACACATACAAAGATACTCAAACAACTACAACTACAGTTCAAACTAAAACAACAACATATCAAGATTATCAAGCAGTTACAGATACAAGAGAAGATCAGCACATTGCTACTCTCAATAATAGCCAAAAAGATGCATTTGTCCTTGTATACGGTAAAAATGACCAAAAAACAGAAAGCGGCACAAAGGTTGTTAGCACAAAAGTTAATGACCCACAAGTTACTGTAGACACCAAAGTCATCAACGCAGGCAGAGATGTAGTTACAACCGGTTCAGTGGTTGAAAAAGATACAAGAAAAGACACCACGGTTGTTAAAAAATCTGTATTCTGTGCATACGAAGAAGACATTGTACCTGATTCTCAAGTACCTCAATACACAGGCTCAGATGTTTCTACTTGGGTTAGAATTCCTCGTCACGCAGAAGGCGTAAGCAATGCAGCACCCGTTCAAAATGACATTACGGACGCATCTTCAGCAGTAGTTGCAGCAGCTGCAAGGCTTGAACTTGACAACGGCGATGAGGATGAAGGTTTAGAATAAACCATAAATTCAATATTTGCAAAAAACCCGAACTTCTTTTAGGTTCGGGTTTTTTATATGTAAAGAATTCTTATACATTTTTACATAATTTGCGATTTTGTTTAAAATTGTGAATATATGCATATAAATATTAAAAAGACAAAAATATACACATCTGTCATACTTGCTCTTGCAATTTTTTGTACTACAGGTACTGTTTTTGCTGTTAAAAACACAAATAATGCAGAGCTTACAAGAAACGTGATTAACAACCCCACGGAAACCAATATTTCCGCCTTTATAAAAGGCGCTCTAAAAGAGTACAAAAAGGCATATAAGGCGAATAATCTTGAAGTTGCGGGGGATTGTTTGCGTGCAGCGTTATATTTTTTGAGCCAAAAACCAAATTCTTCCGAATATCAAGATGCCAAAGCCAAATATGATGCGCTTTTATCTAAAATGGAAATGGATACAAGTCAGGCTTCAAGGTTAGAGCTTGCTAAATCTTTGTATCTTGAAAACAAACCTTTTGCTTCCGCATATGAATTTTCATCTCTTTTAAAAGAAGGATATGAAGTTGATGTTTGCTATGAATTTTTAGGAAATATTGCTGAAGTGACAGGGCAAAACGCCTCTGCGGTTGAATTTTATAAACGTGCTATAGAAAGCAATCAGGATAACATCAGCGCAAAGTACAGGTGTGCCCTCTTGTTTTTAAAATTAAACAGGACAAATGATGCAATATTATACCTTGAGGATGTAATTGAAAAAACAAATTCTTCTCGTATTATAAACGACATTATTTCAACTTTTACAGCAAGGATAAACGAAAACCCAAACGATGAAAACAACTACGGAATTTTAGGGCTTGCTTATCAAAAGCTTGGAGAATACAACAAAACTTATCAGCTTTTAAAAAAATCATTATTAATTAATCCAAATGATATTTTCTTAAGATATTACCTTGGTAATTTATTGTTCGATATAAAAGAATACACCTTTGCGGATGAAATCTACAGCGAGATTTTGGAAGAAAATCCATATGAATCCCAAATAAGAATTGCAAGAGCAAAAGCATATATCGCCAACAATAAAAAAGAAAAAGCGCTTAAGGATTATCAAATTGTGCTTGCTATGTATCCTGATTCACTTCAAGCGCAGTATGGCATTTATTCTCTTTATAGAGGGGTTTACCCTTTAGAAAAAATTATAAATTTATTTTATCCGCTTGAGAGAGATTATAAATTAACAAGTGAAGGGTACGATAATTTGGGGTATTTCGCCAATAAGTTTGGTAAAACGGAAGACGCTTGTGTATTTTTTGAAAAGTCTTTAGCACTTAATCCAAAGTCTGAAACTCCATATATTGAATTGTACAAGGCTTATCAGGTTTTGGGGCAAAATGATAGGGCAAAAAATATAATAGAGCGGGCGTATAAACTTTTCCCTAAAAATTCTGAAATTTTGAATATGTATTCCTCTTTAAATTCAGGCAAGATTAACGAAAAAAATAACGTGGCGCTTTCTTATTTAAATGAGGGCGAATATAAAAAAGCAATTGCAGTCTATGCACAAATTGAGCCTAAAGGGGCAGATACATATGAGGCGATTGGAAATTGCTATAGACAGCTTGGGGATTTTAAAAATTCTATTTTGAATTATAAAAAATCGCTTGAAATAAACCAAGACAACTCTGAAGTTTATTATTTACTTGGGGTTGCATATTTGGAAGCAAATAATAAAAAACTTGCAAAAGACGCATTCGTAAAATCCCTTGAAAAAAACCCAAAAAACATTAAATCTAAAAAAATGATAACATTCATTGAGCAAAAAGAAATTGCAAACAGTTTGGATATGGCATATGCCTCTTATGAGAAAAAAGATTATCAGGCTGCACTTAAACATTTAAACAAAGCGGTTGAAAATTTCCCAAATGACTCAAAAGTTTATTTTTACAGAGGGCTTACAAAAGAAGCTCTAAATGATTATAAAGGCGCCGTTGCCGACTTTAAAGATACCGTTAAAATTGACAGAAATTATGTTTCGGCATATTATAAGTTGGCTGAAAATTTAGAGAGAATAAACAAGCCCAAAGACGCACTTTATATGTATGAAAAGTTTTTGGGTGCGGAGAACATTGATCGTGAATTTGCAAAAAAAGCAGAAAAAAGAGTTATAGAACTTGGAGAAAAATATTACTAATGGACAAAATTAACAAAACAGCAATAATAATCCCTGCAAGACTTGCTTCTACAAGGCTGAAAAATAAACTTTTGCTTGAAGTTCAAAACAAGCCTGTTATTCAATGGGTTTATGAGAGTGCAAAAAAAGCAAAATTGGCATCAAGGGTAATTATTGCAACAGATAGCGCTGAAATTTTTGAAAAAGCGAAAATGTTTGGGGCAGAAGTTGAAATGACGTCAAGCGAACATAAATCAGGCTCGGATAGAATTGCAGAAGTTGCAAAAAGGCATGGTGAATTTGAATATATTTTGAACATGCAAGGGGATGAACCTCAAATTACGCCTGAAGTTGTTGATAAAACTTTGTGGGCAATACAAAATGAAGCTTGCGATATTGCAACTCTGGTAAGAGAAATTACGGATAAAGAGCAAATAGAAAGCCCCAATTGCGTTAAATGCGTTTTTGATAAAAACTACAATGCTCTTTATTTTTCAAGATACCCGATACCCTATAAAAGAAATGAAGGGTGTGCTCATTATTTTGCGCATATTGGGATATATGGGTATAAAAAAGATTCTTTGTTAAAAATGACAGAATATGAGCAGGCAGATATTGAAAAAACGGAATCTTTAGAACAATTAAGGGCGCTATACAACGGAATGAAGATAAAAATTGTGTTAACAGACTTAAACCCAACAGGAATTGACACAATTGAAGATTTTAACAAGTTTAAAAATATGACTGAAAAATAAGCATTTAAAAAGCCTTCTTGATAAAGAAGGCTTTTTTTAAAAAACATTTAAACTGGTTATACAACACAATTAGGGAGTACTTTCTCCGCCCCCATTTGTATTGCCATTCCATGTACATTTTTTACCATCCCAGGAAAAGCCTTCGCCCATTGCTTGACAAGCGGTTTCGCCGGCTCCTTCTGCACCTGCACCAACAACATCTGCTGAACCTCTTAAAGCTACCCCTATGTTGTTACCCAAAAGTTGAAGCGCAGCAATTGCGACAACTGCGACCATTGCCAAAATAAGGGCATATTCTATTAAACTCTGTGCTTTTTTCTTTGAAGTTAAAACAAATCTCATACGCAACTAATCCTTTATTTACATTTTACAGTATCGTAGCATATTTTTGAAATTAAGTAAACACAACAACAATTAAACTACTTCATATTATGTATTATTCCACAACTAAGTTACAATTAACCGTAAAATTTGGCAAAAAAAACGGGCCTCAAATTGAGGCCCATAAAGTGTTCTTTTTATTTTATTCTTGTTTTTCGCCTTCAGCTGCTTCGGCCGCTTTTGCCGCTTCCGCTTCAGCTTCAGCTTTTTTCTGTTCTTCTAATTTAGCTTGCGCTTTTCTTGATAACTTTGGTTCCGCTTTTTTGTTGTAAATTAAAGCGCCGTTATCATCGCAATTTTTAATTAAGTATTGAACTGTTTCAGTTGCTTGCGCACCTTTATTAAGCCAATTCAATGCGCTTTCTTTATTTAATTTCATTTCTTTTGTTTTAGGATTGTAATGTCCTAATTCTTCTATGGGAGCGCCTTCTCTTTTGCATTTTGAATCAATGACAACAATTCTGTAAGAAGGGTTCTTTTTATAGCCAAGTCTTTTAAGTCTTATTTTAACCACTTTTAACTGTCTTTCCTATTTCTGTATTACTGTTATTATCAAACCACAAAGAAAAATTGAATGCAAGCTTTTTAAAAGCGTTTTTTAAAATTTGTCAATACTTTTTTAATTTTTTCCTGTGGAGCCAAAGCCGCCTTCGCCACGTTGTGTTTCTGTAAGTGTATCTACAAGCTGAATTTCAGCCTTTGTGACGGGCGCTACAACCATCTGTGCAATTCTTTCCCCTCTTTTTATTGTGTAGGGTGTGTTTGATAGGTTTACAAGCCCGACCTTGACTTCTCCTCTGTAATCTTCATCAACTGTGCCAACACAATTTATAAGGCTTATACCGTTTTTAATTGATAAACCGCTTCTTGGGCGAATTTGTGCTTCATATCCGTGCGGGAGTTCAATTTTTATACCCGTTGGGACAAGGTATCTTTCCAAAGAATTTAAAACAATGTCTTCATCGTTTGAGGCAACTAAATCCATGCCTGCAGCTCCTTCTGTTTTGTATTCAGGCATGCCTGCATTGTGAGGTAATTTTTCAACTTTTAAAACAATAACATCCTGTGTTTTCATAATTTTTCTCCAACATTTAATTCCCATATTTTTTTAAGCCCGAAAAGAGTTAAATTTTTGTCTATTATAATTTCTCTTTTCAAACTTTGAAATAAAATTTTTGAATATCCGCCCGTTGCAACGAGGGTTGCCTTAGAGCGTAATTCTTCTTCGCAGGCTTCTATCATCCCTTCTGTCATTTTGGCATGCCCGTATACAATGCCAGAGAGCATAGCGTCAATTGTGTTTCTGCCAATTATATTTTTTGGTGCTTCAACATTCAATTTGGGCAATTTTGATGTAAATTGACTTAAGGATTTTGCCTGAATTTGCGGCCCTGGGGCAATTATACCCCCTATAAAGTTCTTGTTTTCGTCAACAATGTCAAATGTTGTGGCGGTTCCTATATCAATTACAATTGCGGGTAATTTGTACAAAACAACAGCGGCACAAGCGTTGGCAAGTCTGTCTGCTCCTGCCTCTTTCGGGTTATCTATTTTTATTGAAAAAGGTAACTTTGATTTATAAGAAATCATAAAGGCGTCTATGTTTAGATAATCCAAAACAGCTTTTTTAATTGTTTCCCCTAAAGTAGGCACAACGGAAGAGATTGCTGCATGTTTTACTTTTTCTTTAATTTGGTTTGCCAAAAGCAAGGAAGATATAATAATTCCGTATTCATCCGAAGTTTTGATATTGTCTGAAGCAATTGCATAGACCTTTAGAAGCTTTTCTCCTTCATAAATACCAATATTTGTGTTTGTATTTCCAATATCAATAACAAGTAACATAAAACAATTATTGCATAAAAAAAAGTGCGAATAAAGCTTCGCACCCGTCATAAATAAGCACAATTTATAACAAAAATGAAATTTTTGTAGCACAATCTTTAAAAACGCTTTTCCACATTATGTTTTATCGGCAAGAGATGAAAAAACTTTATTTTATGTAAATAAATGTAACAAAAAAGAAAAAATGTAAAATTTTGACTTTAACATATACTTTATATATATGTAATATAACAGAAAGGTAATCCGATGGGCTCAAGTTCATATTTGATGCCGCTTGCAACAGTAATGACAAAATGCGGTCAAATAAATAATCTTGAATTGCGCCTGCTTAAAATCAGTGCGGAAAAAACACTGAAACACGGCGAAGGAGCGGCAAAGATTTCAAACCTTTCTGCTGAAATGTCTTTCAAATTGGATCAAATTAAACAAAAATACGGTGAAACTTCTTCTTCTGAAGATATGAAACAGCAAATGGCGGAAGAAGAATCTGTTCAGAATGAATATATGGTTTTGATTGAAGCAATACGTGATCAAATGGAAGAAGCCGAAGAAAAGCTTGATGCTCAGCAAAACACGGTTCAAACTTCCCTAGAGGCAATTAGAGCTGATTATGACGAGTGGAAAAAACTTACACTGGAAAAAGCCGGTAACGCAGGATATTTTAACGGCGGTGGTTGATAAGAATTTAAAAAGGCCTTTTAAAAGGCCTTTTTTGTTAATTTTTTAATTCTTCTTTTGAAAAATGCTTTTCTATAAAACTTGTGTCAAATTCGCCTGAAATAAATACATTGTTGTTTAAAATCGCCTTGTGAAACGGTATTGTTGTTTTTATTCCGGTTATAATGTACTCATCAAGCGCTCTTAGGGCACGCTTTCTGGCATCTTCTCTTGTTCTTCCCCAACAAATTAATTTCCCTACCATAGAGTCATAATATGGCGGAATTGTATAACCTGTGTAGGCATGAGAATCTACCCTGACCCCAAAACCCCCTGGGGCAATGTATCCTTCAATTTTACCTGCAAACGGCATAAAATCACGTGCGGGGTCTTCTGCATTAATTCTGCATTCTATCGCATGACCTTTTAATTGAATATCTTCTTGGGTTACGGAAAGTTTTTGTCCTGAGGCAACCCTTATTTGTTCTTTAACGATGTCAACTCCTGAAATCATTTCAGAAACGCAATGTTCCACCTGAACACGGGTGTTCATTTCCATAAAGTACCATTTTTTATTATTAGGATCAGACTCATCCAATAGAAATTCTAATGTTCCTGCCCCTTCATATCCAATTGCTTTTGCCGCATTTACCGCAGCTTCGCCCATTTTTTGTCTTATATCTTCTGTTATTGCCGGGCTTGGCGCTTCTTCAAGAAGTTTTTGATGACGTCTTTGGATAGAACAATCTCTTTCCCCTAAGTGAACAACATTTCCAAAGCTGTCTGCCAAAATTTGAACTTCAATATGTCTTGGATTGATTAAATATTTTTCGCAGTATACTTCAGGGTTTGCAAAAGAATTTTGTGCTTCTTGGCGGCACAAATTAAAAGCGTCTTCAATTTCTTCTTCTTTGTGAACAATTCTCATTCCTTTGCCGCCCCCGCCTGCGGTTGCTTTTATAATGACAGGGTAGCCCACCTTTTGGGCAAAGTCTTTAATTTCACCAACATTGTTTATAAGTCCTGTTCCTGGGGTAACGGGAACGCCCGCTTCAATCATTGTTTTTCTGGCGCTTGCTTTATCCCCCATAGCACGCATTGCATTTGCCGAAGGCCCGATAAATTTAATATGGTGTTCATCGCAAATGTCAACAAAATCTGCTCTTTCAGACATAAAACCGTATCCTGGGTGAATAGCGTTTGCACCTGAAGTCAATGCAACACTTATAATGGCAGGAATACTTAAATAACTTTTTGAACTGGGGTGAGGCCCAATACAGTATGCTTCATCTGCAAGCGAAACATGTAAACTGTCCGCATCCGCCTGTGAATATACAGCAACGGTTGCTATTCCTAATTCCCTACATGCTCTTATAATCCTAAGGGCAATTTCCCCTCTGTTTGCTATTAATACTTTTTCAATCATATTTTTGTCCTAAAAAAGATGACGGCGCAATAAAAATGTATGTTTATTCAACATACATTAAAACTTGTCCGTATTCTACACTCTGACCGTCTTCAACGCATATCTTGGTTATTCTGCCTGAAACTTCAGATTCAATTTCATTCATAAGTTTCATTGCTTCGACAATACAAACCACTTGACCTGCTGCAACGGTATCACCAACTTTTACAAAAGGTTTAGCCCCAGGAGAAGGTGCTGCGTAAAATGCACCAACCATAGGTGATGTGATTGCGGTACCTTTTGTTTGCTCTGAGGCGGGCGCTGTTTGTTCTGCGCTTGTTGCAGCTTCCGCCTGAACTACGGGAGCAGCTTGAACTGTTTGTACTACAGGCGCTGCTTGTGTTTGGCACCCTCTTTTGATGATAATGGCCTTGTCGCCGTCTTCAACGGTTATTTCTGTTAATTGTTTTTCATCTGCCAAGTTGGCAAGTTTTTCTATATAATCTATTTCAAAGTTCATAAGTTAAACCCTATCTAAGTATTCGTTTGTTCTTGTGTCTATTCTTAATTTGTCCCCTACTTGAATAAAGAAAGGTACGTTAACAATAGCGCCACCTTCTAATGTAGCGGGTTTTGAACCACCCTGAGCCGTGTTTCCTTTTTCTGCAGGTGGTGTATCAACAACTTCCAATTCAACGAAATTGGGAAGGTCTATACCTATTATTCTGCCATCGTGCATAAGAATTTGTACATTCATATTTTCTTTTAAATATTTAATGCCATCTCCAATGGCAGCAGCAGATACCGGCAACTGTTCATAGCTTTCTAAGTCCATCATAACATAGTCGTTGCCTTCTTTATATAAATACTGCATTTCACGTCTGTCTAAAACCGCCTTTGCAACTTTTTCGCCTGCTCTGAAGGTTTTTTCAACAACTTGTCCTGTTTCAACGTTTTTAAGTTTTGAACGAACAAAAGCAGCACCTTTACCGGGTTTTACATGTAAAAATTCAACAACTGACCAAAGGCCGTTGTCCAATTCCAAAGTTAAACCTGTTTTTAAATCGTTTACTGAAATCATAAAGCACCTATTAACTAACTACTTCAAAAAGTTTATCATAAAAGTTGATTTTTTACATAAATATTTTCATCTTGTTTCAATTTCTGTAACAATTCAGGTGAAGGATTTTTCATTTTGGAAAGTATAAGTGCCGTTTTTTCCCTTATTGTGTAGTCAAGAAAAGACGAAGTTTTTGTTAAAATTTTTTCTAAATTTTCAATTTTATTTACATCTAAAACAGAAATTGCTTCCAAAAGCCAATAAAGATTAAAAGTTAATTTGTTTTTTGCGTGGTTTTTTTGAGATTTTTCTTTATTTTCTCTAAATTTGCCTTCTTTTGTGAATATGGAAAGTTCATCTAAAGTTTTTTCAGTTTGCATTAAAATAAGTGGGGATAATTTTTCTTTTAAATTTTGTGTTTGGCTAATAAAAGAAATAATGTTTCTTACGACATTGGGGTTTATGTCAAGAAGGCTTTTTATTAAAATTTGTCTTAAAGAGTCATCTTCAAACAAATCCTCTTGCGGACAAATTTCAGACAGTATATAAGAAACTGCTTCTCTTATTCTGCCGTCTTTTCCCGTTAGGTGCGATAAAACAAGCTCTGCCTCTTTTTTGTTGTCTATACTTTTTAAATTAATTATTGGCATAAGCTTTATTTCATCATTGTTTTTTGATAAAATTTCAATGATGTCTTTTTTGGAATAGTCAATAAGACTCATTTTGAAAGCTTCTTTTATTATACTTTCGTCTGAAGTTTTGCTGATTGTTTCTAAAAAATCATTATACATATTCATATGAAACATTATAGCTGAAATTTCCGATTTTATAAAAAGATTATGGGTTACAATGTTTTATAAAGGTAAAAAAGGATAGAAACCATGAATTTTATTATGAATTTTTTCTCTGGTAAGAAAAATCAATACATCGGGCTTACAAGTTTTAAAAGCGAAAAAGAGTGCGCTAAAAAACCCGTAATTAAAAGAGAAAAAAGTCCTGAAAAAACCGCACTTACAGGGCTTTTAAAAAGAGTTGGCTAATAAGTTTTTAACAACTATATCCCATTCGGGATGACCTAAAAGCAAAAAGTGTATTGAAACCGCTATTAAAACACCCAAAATAATTCCCATAAGAACCTCTAAAGGGGTGTGACCCAAAAGTTCTTTTAAAACTTCATAAGGTTTTGCTTGGTTAGTTTGAGCATTAACATTCCATTCGCTGATAAGGCGGTTTAAGGTTGCTGCTGTTTTTCCCGCAGCACGGCGAAGCCCTTGAGCATCTTGTATGACCACAAGGGAAAATCCTAAAGAAATTGCAAATGCAATTGAAGTAAATCCTTCAATAAGCCCGACACTTGTTGTAAGAGCAATGACTCCTGCGGAGTGAGAGCTTGGCATGCCGCCTGTTGTTGTGAAAATTTTAAAATCTATTTTCTTGTGAACAATTATAAAAATTATAACTTTTAAAATTTGTGCGATACATGCCGATAAAATTCCGGCTAAAATGGCTTCTAAGCCTGTATTGTACATTCAGCCTCCTTAAATGTTCCGTATTTTTTCTGTCATTGACTCTGTTATTTTTTCAAAAACATCAGATTTCATGCCACTATGTTCAAGTATACCATAGATTACATCTGTTTGGCTATTTAATTTTTGTTTGGCTTTGTCAAGTCCGTATTTTTTAACATATGTCAGTTTGTTTTCATATTCGTCTTTGCCTGTGGTTTTGCCCATAACATCTGAATTTGAGATTACATCCAAAATGTCATCTGCCATCTGAAAAGCAATTCCAAAATTTATTGCAAAATCTTTAAGAGCGTCAAGTTTTTCTTGTGAGGCGCCGCCTATGACCCCGCCAATCAGGCATGACGCTTCAAAAAGCGCCCCTGTTTTGTATTTTTGTATGTATTCTAAATAATTCTCATTGTTTCTTAAATCCAATGTTGTGTTTTCCGCTTCAATGTCTGCGGTTTGCCCCGCTACAATTCCGTATATTCCCGCAGCACGATTATATTCTCTTATAGCTTTTAAAATTTGTCCTTCCGACACCGTTTTTGAGGTTTTATCCATAATAATTTGACTACCAAGGCTAATTAAGGCATCCCCCGCTAAAATTGCAAATGCTTCTCCAAAAACCTTATGGTTAGAAGGTTTCCCCCTTCTTAAATCATCGTTATCCATGGAAGGAAGGTCATCGTGTATTAAACTTTGCGCATGTAACATCTCAAGTGCACAGGCAGATGGAATTGCGGCAAAATAATCTCCTGATGCCATTCTGCAGGATTCAAGACATAAAATCCCTCTCAATCTTTTTCCGCCAAGACAGGTTGTGTATTTCATCGCCTCAATTGTTTTTTTTGCGTATGCGTGAGTTTTGTCGTTTAAAATTTCATCAAAATAATTTATAAGCTCTTCGTCAATTATTTTTTTGTATCCCTTAATCATAGTCTGTTTCCTCTTTAAATGTAAGATTTTTGGTTTGTTGATTTATTTTTTTTCTTGAAAGACTTCTTTTTTTGCTGCTTATTTTGACAAAATCTCTATCAAAATGGGTTTTAACAAAAGTTTCTTGCTTTTTGCCTTCATAAGTTGTCTTTTGTTTAAATTCAAAAGTTTCTTTTAAAAATTCAAGATAACTTTCATACCTTGTGTGGTGAATTTTGTCTAAATTTTGAACCACTCCACAATTTTCATCGTTTTTTGTGTGCAGGCAATCTGTGTATTTGCAATATTTTTTAAAACATTTTATGTCATCAAAAAGCTCAGACAAGTCTTTTGGCAAAATAAAATCAAAAACAAGCTTTGAAAATCCGGGGGTATCAATTATTTTTATTCCGTCAAATTCAACAATTTCAGAATGTCTTGTTGTGTGACACCCTCTTTTGTTTTTTTCGCTGACACTTCCTGTTTTTAAATTTTTTTGGCTCAGCGCATTTAAAATTGAGCTTTTTCCAACTCCTGAAAGCCCGCAAAATGCGATTGTTTTATTTTTTACAATTTCTCTAAATTCGCTCATCCCCTCATTAAACAGGGCGGAAGTAAACGCAATTTTGTATCCCAGGGGTTCATATAAGGATAAAATTTCATTTTTTATTTTTTCAAATTCTTCTTTTTTAATTAAGTCGTCTTTATTAAAGCAGAGCACGGCAGGAATTTTATGAAATTTAAGAAATGTTAAATATCTGTTTAATTGGATAAAATCAACCGCAGGTTCCAACAAAGAAGACACAACCACAACCATATCAAGGTTTGAAACACTTGGTCTTGCAAGAGTGTTTTTTCTTGTCAAAAGTGAAACTATGGCATTATCGTTTTCTATCTCAACAAAATCGCCGACTTTGATTTTTATTTTTTGTTTTTTTAAGACTTCTCTCAATTTGCAGGTTAAAAGCTTGTCTTGTGCCCCTTCGGGCTTGACGTAATAAAAATCTGAATGAATTTTATACACTTGTGCTTTCATAACAAATTAATAATAGCAAAAATTTCCAAACTTGTCTTATGTTTTCTGTTGCACTATAATGTAGCAATAGATTACTTTAAGGAATTTATTTTATGAGCCTTACAGATTGGTTTAATAAAAGAAAGCTGGAACAACAGCAGGTTTTAAGAGAAAACGAAGTCAATATAGATGATTCTGTCGGAAAACTTTGGAGCCTTTGTTATAATTGTAACTCTCAACTTCCAAAAAAAGATTTGGAAAACAACTCCATGGTTTGCCCAATTTGTGATTATCACTTTAGAATAAGCGCAAGAGAGAGAATTAAACTTGTTGTGGATGAGGGGACTTTTGAAGAAAAATTTTCCAACATTAAAGGGCTTGACCCTTTGGAATTTGTAGATACAAAGCCTTATTCAAAAAGACAAGATGAAGCACACAATAAAACAGGTTTGGATGAAGCCGTTATAACTGGTGTCGGCAATATAGACGGGCAAAGAGCTGCTCTTGCCGTTATGGATTTTGATTACATGGGTGGTTCCATGGGTTCTGTTGTGGGCGAAAAAGTTACAAGAATTATGGAAGTTGCGCTTGAAGAAAACATTCCGGTTATCGTATTTACAGCTTCAGGTGGTGCCAGAATGCAAGAATCGGCTTTAAGTTTAATGCAAATGGCAAAAACAAGCTGTGCGGTTGCAAGGTTAAATGAAGCTAAAATTCTTTATATAACCGTTTTATGTGAACCGACATTCGGCGGTGTGACAGCAAGTTTCGGCACACTTGGTGATATTATGATAGCTGAAAAAGGCGCAAGGATTGGTTTTGCAGGAAGAAGGGTTATTGAACAAACAATTAAAGAAAAACTTCCTGCGGATTTCCAAACTGCTGAATACCTTTTAAAATACGGACAAATTGATTTTATTGTCGAAAGAAAAGAAATGAAAGAAAAACTTTCAAAACTTATTGCAATGCACACAAAAAAGAAGGCAATTTAAAATGATGGAAACACTCGAAAAAAAAGTATTAATACTTGATTTTGAAAAGCCGATATATGAAATGCAAAAAAAAATTAAGGAATTAAAACAAATTAATATGAATACGAATATGAATAGCGATACCCAAATTGAGGATCTTGAAAAAAGGGCGGAAGAATACAAAAAAGAAGTTTATGAAAATTTGGAACCTTATCAAAAGTTGCAAATTGCAAGACATCCTCAACGCCCCAATTTTTACGATTATGTAAATTTAATGACGGAAGACTTCATTGAGTTTCATGGGGACAGAGAAGGTACGGACGACAGGGCAATTGCAGGCGGGGTCTGCAAAATTGACGGCATACCCGTTATGCTTATAGGCACAGTTAAAGGAAAAACCACAAAAGAAAACCTTGAATGTAATTTTGGAATGCCTCAACCGCAAGGATACAGAAAAGCTCTAAGGCTTTTTGAGCATGCTTCAAGATTTAATCTTCCAATTATAACCTTGGTGGATACAATGGGCGCATATCCCGGAATTAAGGCGGAAGAAACCGCACAAGGAACGGCAATTGCAGTTAACTTAAAGCAAATGGCAAAATTGGATGTGCCCGTTATTTCCGTTATTACTGGCGAAGGCTGCTCGGGTGGCGCCTTGGGACTTGCTGTTTCAAACAAAGTAATGATTTTAGAACATGCTTACTATACTGTAATTTCACCCGAAGGGTGTGCTTCAATTTTGTGGCGTGATGCTTCTGAAGCTGCTAAAGCGGCAAATGCTCTTAAAATTACAGGCGAAGACCTTTTGAAATTCAACATTGTGGATGAAGTTATTAAAGAACCCACGGGCGGCGCTCATTATGACCCTGAATTAATGGCAAGAACCTTAAAGGGGTCAATTCTATCTGCAATAAAAGAGTTTGAAGGCAAAACTCCTCTTGAACTTAAAAATCACAGGTATGATAAATTTCGTGCATTGGGTGTCTTTGCACAATAACATAAGGGTTTGTCAATGAGTATAGAGTTAAAAGAAATAAAAAATCTGAAAGTTGTTCCGCAAAATTATGAAAATGCAACAGTGTGTGAGATTTCAAATTTGGCGGAAGATAAAGTTGAAGTATATCTGCCAAAACCTTTGGGAAATGACTTGGACGGATATTGTAAGGGCGAAACCCTTGAATTTTTTGGCTTGCATAAAAACGGACTTGCTTATTTTACAACCACAATTTTAGACAAAAACGATAAAACCATTTTTGTAGCATCGCCTAATTCAATAAAAGAAATTCAAAGAAGAAAATACACAAGAGTTCCTTTTGAAGGCAAGATGACCATTTTCGATGTTGATGATGTAAAAATTTTAATGGAAGATATTTCTGCCGGTGGTTTTAAATTTTTATCAAATATCGCCTTTATGGCAGGCACGGAGTATAGGGCAAAAATTGAGTTTTTAAATAATCTTGTGGTGGAATGTACAGTTTGCCCCATAAGGATTGAAGAAGTCAATGAGTCTGAAGAAAACAAATATTCAATTTCAGTAAAATATAAACAAATAAGAAGTGTGGATAGAATTGCAATAATGCAATATTCAATGCGTATTTTGGCTGAAATGCAAAACAAAAGGTAACTTTTTCAAAAAGGGGTTTTATAAATCAACGTATGTCAGAAAATAACAAAGCACAAGAATTTTTTAATAACTCATTTAAAAATTCTTCCAAAGGGAAAAGAAATTTCGGTTTTTATTTTGCCTTAATTACAAGTTTGTTGGTTGCGTTTGCAATCATAATCACCGTGTTTTATTCAACAAGGTGCATTAATCTTCTGATGAACGATTATGAAGACTCGACTGTTGCATACAATAACTTTGTTTCTTCTTCGATTGTGAAATCTTTCACACGTGACAGACAGAGCGGAATTTACAAAGAATCTATAGAGCTTGTAAATACACTGAAACATGAAAATTTCATAAAATATGCTTTTGCATACAATTCTTTTGACAAAATGATTTTCTGGGCATCAGAGCCTTATCTTTTTGGGCAAAGCATGGATGGAGAATTAAAAACAAAAATTTCAAACATCACAAAAGAAGGAAATGTTGAAGAAAGACATCTTGTCTTAAATGGCGTAAATCTTGTTATAGGGCTTGCAAAAAATAAAGTTCAAAATGACGGATACAAACAAATGTTCATTCATTTAAGAATTTTTGTTTTTCTGTTTCTGTTTGTGAGCGTTTTAATCGCCGCTTGGATGAGCACCCTTGTTAACAAGCCACTGAAAAATCTATCAATTGGGGTTCAGGAGTTTGGTAAAGGTAATTTAAAATACAGGCTTACAGCAAGCGGGTTTGCAGAAATTAATCAGCTTGTGGACGCTTATAACCACATGGCAAGTCAGCTTTCGGAATTGTATGAGTCTTTGGAAGCAAAAGTTGAAGAAAGAACAAAGGAACTTGCAAAGGCAAACACTAAACTCAAAGAAACCCAAACCATGATGGTACATTCTGAAAAAATGCGTTCTTTGGGTGAATTGGTTGCGGGAATTGCGCATGAAATTAACAATCCTATTAACTTCATATACGGCAATATTATGATTCTTGACAATTATCAGCAAGATTTGCTTGCTCTTGTCGATAAGTATGAAGAAGTTGAATCAGAAATTGATTCTAAACATTTAGCGGAAATCAACGATTTTAAGGAACAGGTCGACATTGAGTTTTTAAGAGAAGACATCGGGGACCTTATAAAATCTTGTATTGAAGGGGTTGAAAGAACAAAAAATATTATTTTGGACTTAAAGAATTTCTCCAGAATGGAAGAAATGGTATTTACGGAATGTAATGTTTCAAAAGAAATTGATACAACTTTAAGTATTTTAAATAATAAACTTAAAAACAGAATTGTTGTTCACAAAAATTATGACGAAAATCTCCCTAAAATTGAAGCCTTTGGCGGCCAGTTAAATCAAGTCTTTATGAATATTTTGGATAATGCTCAAGGTGCAATTAAAGACAAGGGTGAAATTTTCATCACAACAAAAAAACTGAACGACAATGTAATTTCAGTCGAATTTGAAGATACAGGGTGTGGCATTGCGAAGGAAAACTTAAATAAAATTTATGAGCCTTTCTATACCACAAAACCTGTAGGACAAGGCACAGGGCTTGGAATGAGCATTGCTTATAGAGTTATAGAAGCGCACAAAGGCAAAATTTCGGCAGAATCTGAAATTGGCAAAGGTACTAAAATAACAATCGTTTTACCAATCAGACACAAGAAAGAAGAAAACGAAAACGATTTAATTGAGAGCGGAAGTAAAGACATATTAAATGGATGAAAAAAAGAAATATCAAATTTTAATTGTTGATGATGAAGAAGACAATCTTCAACTTTTATACAGAACTCTAAGGCGTGAGTATGATGTAACAAAGGCAAACGGGCCTTTGGCGGCGCTTGATATTTTGTCTCAAAGAGATTTTCAGTGCATATTGTCAGACCACAAAATGCCTGATATGGACGGGGTAGAGTTTTTAAAGCGTGCTCGTGATATGCACCCTGATACAATTTGTATTTTGGTGACTGCATATTCTGATGTTGAAATTTTAATGAATGCCATAAACTATGCAAAAATTTATAAATACATAAAAAAGCCTTATTCACCAGACACCCTTTTGCACAACGTCCATATGGCGCTTGAATATTATCAGTTGAAAGAAGATAATAAAAAGCTTTTATTCGACCTTAAAGATTTATTTTCAGGCACAATTAACGCAATTATGGATGCGCTTGATTCAAAAGATTCGTATACTCTGGGTCGTTCAAGACGTGTTGCTTTTTATACTTCAAGAATGATTGCAAAAATGGATTTAACCAAAGCCCAAAAAGCGGAAATTGAACTTGCTGCACTTCTTCATGATATTGGGATGATTGGAGTAAGGGAAGAAATTTTGCACAAAAAAGAAGCACTGACGGAAGAAGAAAGAAATGAAATTAAAAAGCACATTTCTTATTCGGTTAAAATTTTAGAAGATATAAAGCAACTTGATAAAGTTACAGATATTATTAAATATCACCATGAATTTTATAACGGCAACGGCTATCCTTTTGGTGTTAAGGGGGAAGAAATTCCAATCGGCGCAAGAATTATTGCAATAACAGACGCCTATGACTCCCTTGTTTCATTTAGACCGTACAGGGATGGTCTTAGCCCGGAAAATGCGGTTAGTGAAATAAGAAAACAAAAAGGAGAGCAATTTGACCCTCATCTTTTTGACATCTTTGAATCTATTGTAAAAGATGCAGATAAAGAGTGGGAACAATTAAACCCCTATTCAAACACCTAATTATTTTGTGCTATACATTGCTCTTTGAGCCACAATCCCAAACGGTATTGCGCCCGTTTCGGTTATCATAACTGAAAATACATCGGTGGTTCTTTTTTCATTGATTTTTGGGTATACTTTTCTTTCTATCGAAGGCGCATTTGGTTCGCCGTTTCCGTTCACATCAACCGTAATTATGCAGGGGGCTTTTTTTGTATTATTTGGATTTTTAGTTAAACCAAGACTTCCGCACCCGCCGCAAGTGTTGCTTGAGGAAGCAGGAGCTTCTGTCCCGTCATTCTCAAAATATTTTTGAGTTACCGTTTCTGTGCATGGGGTTATATTGCTTTCATGGAGTTTAAAATTTTGGTTTTTTGCATTTTCATATCCTGAAAACTCAAAAAGCATACCGTCTGTTGTATAAAATCCTGCATTTTTTGTGACAAATTTAAAAGTTCCATTGGGGGCACAATCGCCGCTTGGAGCCGGAGCCGCATATGCTGCACCATTTTGTAATTTTGCCTCAGCACACACACCTCTTGTTTCTGCACCAAAAGTTTTAATTACACTTATATTTTTTTGAAGAAAATTAAACAAATCATGGTTTTCAAGCGGGGTATCTCCGTCTTGTGAAAGGCTTAGAGTAATTGAGTCGTTTAAAACATTAATTGCTTTTCTAAGACCTGTTTTGTACTGTGTTTGCTGGTAGTTTCCAATTACTGTTGGAATTGTAATTGCTGCAACAACGCCTATGATTGCAAGTGCGAGCAAAATCTCCGTTAAATTAAAAGCGGATATTTTTTTCTGTTTAATAAAAACCATTTTTTCTCCAGATAACATCAAATTTCAGTATAACATTTTAAAAAGCACAGAGCAATAATGCTATATTTATTTTTCTTCTGTTCCTTGGAACATGAGCTTTTTGTGTACTTCTTGTTCCAAATTTTTAATTGCTGGATTTGTGTTATCTCCGTTATTGTTTTTCTTTCTTAAAAACAGATTTAATTTAGGTTGCAAATATCCCATTAAGAGCGCGCTGATTAATATATTAGAGATAATAAATGCGCCTTTTAAGAATTTTGTTTGTTTTAAATATTTTGTAACGTCACCTGATTTAGACGCATTTTCAATAAAATCTGCCGTTTTTTGTGCAGTAGATTTAATTTTATTTGCATTCATGTTGGACAAAAGACTTATTTGTTCAACCCCTTCTTTTGTTGTAAATGTGCCAACTGTTTTGTTTGTTCTTAAAATTTCTGCAAATTCGGCATTATTGGAATTAAAGATAAAGTCCGTAATATTTTTTGCACCCTGTTCGTTTATGGAAGACGCCCCCGTAAAGATACCTTTAATTTTGCCTAAAATTCCCTTTGCGGCACTTGAAGTCGTACTCTCATCTGCAAGTTTAAGCACTTGTTTAGACTGTGAGAGCAATTTGGAAGAACCTTGAATTGCCTTTTCTTTTTCAATTGCATCTTTTAAAACTTTTGAATTCAATGTTGTGTAATCAAGGTCGACAGGTCTTTTAAATACATTTTTGCCGATAACTTCCATTCCTTTTTGCAGAGGTTTTGCAAGGCCGTAAATGAATAAAAGCTGGCATGCTTCTCTTAAGCCTACTTCAAATTTTTCGCCTTTTCTTGCTTGGGTTAATCTTGTTCCCGTTATAACGCCATCCACAATTGCTGTGTTTGCAATAGGGTTGCTCATAAAGAATGTGCCAACAGAGCTTATGCCTTTAAAACTCAAGCCGTTTGCTTTGTTTTTAGGATTAAAAGAATTGTAAATTTCATTTTCTTTAAGAGCATTTTTTAGAACCGCATTTTTTGCATACTGTTTTTGAATTTTTTCGGTAATTTTCTTTTCGGTTCTTTTTTGTTTGAATGAAATAAGTCCGTATAAAGCAAGCCCGATTGCCGCTGTTGAAACGGCAAATTTACCGATAGCAAGCCCTTGTGCCAATTTTTTATTTTTGAGTGCTTTATCTAAAAGCTCGCCTTGTTCTTGGAATTGTGCTCCCAATTCAGTTGCTTTGTTTTTTGCAAATTCAAGGGTGTTTGTCACTTGTTTTTTATTTGAAAATAGTCTTTTAGGGTCAATATCAGGAGAAATTTTTGCCTTTTTGTAAACCGTTTTGTCGATAATTTTTTTGATAAGCGGGATACCGCCAAGCCAAATTACGGTCGTGCCGAATTCTTCAAGGGCTTTTTCTGCCCCGTCCATTTTTCCGCCGTCTTTAAAATAAGTATAAGATGTAAGTCCACTTGATGTAATGTCTTTGGCAAACATCGGGATGACGGAACCGGAGTTGTCTCCTAATTTGGAAAATACTTTTGAAATTGTTGAAACGCCTGATACTGATGCCATTTTTCTCTATACCCCCGATTATAAACCCCAAATGAGGTTCAAAAGTCTTTGAACCATGGCATTTTTTCTTTTAGTGTTTACTTTGTTTAACATGTTAAAATCCTTCACTTAATTTTTAAAAATTAAAAATAAAATTTATTGCTATTTTTTAATCTTATTACAAACTTTTGTAAATAAAAAAGCCTTTTTGAATGTTCAAGAAGGCTTTTTTATCTGTGATTTGTATATATTTTATTTTTCAATATAAATCCGACAAAAAGCCTCTTTGTGGCTTCGGAAAAGTCGTGTTAATATATGAAAAAAGAATTTAATCATAAACAATCTCCATTGATTTTAGCTTAATCATTTTATACTCATTTGGAATTTTTGACAAGCCCTTTGATTTTATTTTGTTACAAACTTTGTTTTATATATAATGTAAACTATGAAGCAAAGGTTTAAAAATTTTTCAAAAGACGACTTTTTTCAAAAGGTAAATCTTCATATACATTCAACATTTTCTGACGGAGAGGTTGAATTTTGTGAGCTTATTTCTCAGGCAAAAAAACTCGGTCTTGAATTTTTTTCAATAACTGACCACAACTCAATTGAAGGATACAAAACCCTTAGGGAAATTCCAAAAGAAATGATAACCGGAGTTGAATTTGATTGCTTTTTTGATTTAAATTTGCCTCATATTCTGGGATATGGTGTAGATGTAGAAAATGAAGAACTAAACAAACTAACTTCAAAATTTAAAACGGGTTTGTTTGAATTGCCTATAAGAATTTTTAAATCAAGAAGCCCAAAAAAAGTTATAGAAGCAATTCACAAAGCTGGTGGCATTGCGGTGCTTGCTCACCCTTGTTGTTATTGGTGTATAAGCTTGGATAGGTTTGTGCAAAAGCTTGTTGATATGGGGCTTGACGGAATAGAAGTTTATTATCCTTATGATAGATTAACAAGAATTATAAAATTTCATTCAAGAAAAACTCCAATAAAACTTGCGGAAAAATATAATTTAATCAAAACAGGGGGAGCTGATGAACATAAAAATTTAACGGGGGAAAAGCTTGATGGGAACTTATACTAAGACGCTTGATCCTTCTTATTTTGTTCATTACAGAGATTTATTAAAAGAAGAAAATTGCACCTTTTCAATTCCGCAGTATACGGTTTTTCAGGCAAAATCCAAGGAATGGCAAATAACTTTTTACAAATCGGGAAAAGTTCTTGTCCAAGGGAAAAATATTGATTATATAGTGTCTAAATATTTTGAGCAAAATTATACCTCAGCTATAAAAACTCAAAATCCGGAAGGTGAAATTGCGCCCTATCCCCACATTGGCGTGGATGAATCAGGAAAGGGAGATTTTTTCGGGCCGCTTGTTATTGCAGGTTGTTATTTGACGGAAGAAAATGCAAAATTTTTGAAAAATAAAGGTGTGGTGGATTCAAAAAAGCTTGAAGATAAAAAAATTTTAGAACTTGCAGAACTTATAAAAAAACACTCTGTTTGGGAAGTTGTGCCAATTGGAAATAAAAAATATAATGAACTTTACATGAAATTCAAAAACCTAAATCGCCTTCTTGCTTGGGGGCATGCTACAGTTTTGGAAAATCTCATTGTGAAAACAGGCGCCAAAATTGGAATTTCAGATAAATTTGGAGATGAAAAACTTATCATAAATGCCCTGAAAGAAAATGGAAAACAAATAAACTTAATTCAACAAACAAAAGCAGAACAAGACGTGGCGGTTGCTGCAGCTTCAATTATTGCAAGGAGCGAATTTGTAAAAAGACTTTCAAAAATATCCGGTGAATATGAAATTGATTTCCCAAAAGGGGCGGGGACAAATGTTTTAATTAAAGGTAAAGAGTTTATTCAAAAATATGGGTATGAAGAATTATCCAAGGTGTCAAAAAAACATTTTAAAACGTATTCAGACATATTGAATGGACAAGAAAAACTTTTTTAAATTAATTGTTAAGAAACATTACAAAATGCCTTCAAATCATGCAATTTCTTGTTAAAAAAATACTTTATTTGTTTGTAAGGTTTCAAAAAGTTCTTGAAATAAAGAACAAAAGGAAAGAATTTAGGTTAGGAGGCACAACAGATGACGTGGATTATGTTATCTATGAGAAAAATGCAGTTGAAGAAGGAGCTTTCCGATCTTCAATCTGAAGAAGTGCAGATTTCTCAACAAATTCAAAGCTTGGCGAAATATACAAGCAGTATTGCCGATGGCACAGTCACCTATGCAGAAATGGCTGATTGCCCCTCATCATTATTCGGCACCCAGTTAGATTTTATGACAAATTCGTCTCAGGCGGCTTATCAATCTGCGACCATTAAAACAAATGCTTATATTCAGCAATTGGCGCAAGTAAATGGCACAACAGGTAACCAATACGGTTATTCAATGGGCACAGCAGATGGCACAAACTATGACGCATCAACGATTTTCAATGAAATCTATAAAGAAGAACTAAAAGAATATGCAAAACAAATGCAAGAATACGTAAACAATTACGAAGAAGAACTTCAAGAAGAAAAAGAAAGAATTGAAACTCAAATTAAAGCCAAAGAAGCTGAAATTCAAACCTATGAAGATACAATAGGTAATAAAATTCAAAGCGAAGCAATTAAATTAGCGTAAAATATATAAACTCCTAAATCCTAAATAATTTATAAACTTATGCCGGACGTACAGTTCGGCTTTTTATTTTTTATTTTTGAAAAAATCGCTTTTAAAATTTATTAAGATGTGTTAATATTGTTTTGTAAAATGTTTTAGTTTAAAAGGGTAGTTAGTGTATGACTGATGATATTCAAAATGAATCCGCAGACTCTAAGCAAAGAATTTTAGTTGCGGATGATGAAGCCAGTATAAGAAGAATTTTGGAAACTCGTTTGAAAATGCAGGGGTACGATGTTGTAACTGCAGAAGACGGAGAAGAAGCGGTTGATGTTTATAATAAAACAAATCCGGATTTAGTTATTTTAGATGTTATGATGCCCAAAATGGACGGGTATGGCGTGACAAGAGAAATAAGAAGAACCTCGGATGTTCCAATTATTATCTTAACTGCGCTGGGTGATGTTTCTGAAAGAATTACAGGTCTTGAGCTTGGTGCTGATGATTACGTTGTAAAACCTTTCAGCCCAAAAGAGCTTGAAGCAAGAGTTAAAGCGGTTTTAAGACGTACAAACGCAAAAGAAGCGTCCGTGCCTATGGGCAAAACTGCAAAAAATGTTATTACAACAGGCAGCATTAAAATTGATACCGCAAGACGTCAGGTATATAGAAAGAACGAAAGAATTCGCCTTACAGGCATGGAATTTTCACTTCTTGAACTTCTTGTTAATAATTCAGGACAAGCATATTCAAGGAATGAAATTCTTCAACATGTGTGGGCATATCCACCGGATCACAGAATTGATACCCGTGTAGTGGACGTTCATATTTCAAGACTTAGAAGTAAATTGGAAGCCGACCCTACAAATCCTGAATTAATTTTAACAGCAAGGGGTATAGGCTATATGTTCCAAAGGATAACTTAGAAATTGAGTATAAAACTTAAAAAAAATGAATTTAACACCGATTGTAAGGCACCAAAAAATGTTCTTGTAATCGGTGTTGTTCATGGGGATGAGCCTCAAGGGGAATTTTTTATAAATAAATACCTTGAAAATGAAGAAAGAAAATTAAAAAACAATCTTTTTTATATTCCAAGGCTCAATTTTGCTGACACAAGAAAAAATAAAAACGGGGTGGATATAAACAGGAATTTTCCAACAAATAATTGGGAAAAAATCGATGAAAATAGCGATTATTTTGGCGGGTTTTCCCCAAATTCAGAAATTGAAACAAAATTTATTGTGGATTTAATGAAAGAAGTTTCTTTTGATGCTGTAATTACAATCCACTCTCCGTACAAAGTTGTGAACTATGACGGGCCTGCGGAAAATTTGGCGCAAAAAATTTCTTCTATATTAGATTATCCAATATCTCAAGACATAGGCTATCCAACCCCTGGGAGCTTTGGCACATATTCCGGTATTGAAAAAAATATACCAACCATAACAATTGAGATAGACGAAGATATTCCAAAAGAAAAATTGTATTTCAAATTTGAAAAACTTTTTAAATTTCTGGAACAAGAATTTTAAAATTATTCAATAATTTCCATAATTTCATCCAATTCTTTTTTAGCTGAACGCTTGTCTGAAATATCTTCTGCTGGAGCGCCTATTGATAAAATGGAAACGATTTTTTCATCTTCTTTAATATTTAAAATTTTTCTCATTCCGCTTTCCCCTAAAACCGGAGCTACCATCCAGCAAGAGCCAAGATTTAAGCTATATGCGGTTAAAAGCATATTTTCTATTGCTCCGCCCATGCTTAAAAGATATGAATTCGGGCGCATAAGTTCAATTTCTTTTTTATCAAAGTTGGCTTTTTCTAAAATTCCACCCATAAAAGCAGGCGCATATTTTTCCACACAAACAATAACCAACGGTGCATGGGTAAAGAATGTGGAATGCCCTTTATATTTTTCAACTTGAGAAGCATCTTCACTATTTAAATTGGCAATGATTTTATCATATGCTTCAAGCACGGAATTTGCCATTTTATTTTTAATATCGTCATTTAAAATTGCGATAAATTTCCAATTCTGTGCGTTAATGGCGCTTGGCGCAAGTCGTGCAGAATTTATTATTCTTTTTACCACATCAACTGACGGTTTTTTTAAATCAAATTTTCTGATAGTTTTTCTATTATCAATAGCTTCTAAAATATCCATTTTTTAAAATCCCTTTTTGTTATAAAATAAATGTTATGAAAAAAATTCTTTATTTAATTTTAGCCCTTTTAATTGTTTTTGTAAATTATAAAGTAAGGGCAAAAGAAAATTTTGAATATCAATTATATACTCCTGAAACTTACAAAACACAAAATCTTTCTCCAAAGTTTCAAGACGGGGGGAAGGTTTTATTCATTGTGGATTTTTCAAATTCAATGAATGAAGAATTAAACGGAAGAAGAAAAATTGATATTGCAATGGATACCCTATCTTCGATTTTGCCCAAAATTAGCCCAAATGTGCAAACAGGCTTAAGGGTATACGGTCATAAAGGCGGTTTTACATATCTTCAAGGGTGTATGGCAAGCAAACTTTCAGTTCCCTTGGGCGCAAACAACACACAAAACATTTTAACTTCTCTATATAAAACAAATGCTGTGGGCTGGACTCCAATTACATATTCCCTAAAACAGGCTGTAAACAGCGATTTTGCAGGCATTTCAGGCAAAAAGCATATAATTTTATTAACTGACGGGGGCGAAAATTGCGATGAAAGCCCTTGCATGTATGCAATTGAACTTATGAAAACAAGGGACGACATTTCAATTGATGTTATTGCTTTTGATTTATATGATGTAGAAGCAAATAACCAATTAAAATGCACCGCACTTACAACAAGGGGGAAATTCTATTCTGCTAATGATTCAAATGGTCTTTCAAACAGCCTGTTTGACAGTCTTGGAATAGATAAAAGCGTTCATGGCACAATCAAAATTAAAAATTGATAATAATAAAGAACCAACCAACTATGAAAACATCACGGCGCTTCTTTTCTTTATTGTCGTTCTTTTTCTTATTTGCCTTGATAATACAGAAAAAGATGTCGTTATGATTGAGCCTGTTTGGGAAAGTACGGAAAACAAACATCCGCAAACCTCTATAAGTCCGGATGAAGAAGTTTCCTATAACCAAAACACAGGCAAATATCACTTAAAATCTTGCAGGTGGGCAAAAAAGTGCACCCACTGCGTAGTCACAACCAAAAAAGAAGCTGAAAAAGACGGCGGTAAGCCCTGCAGGGTTTGTGTGCACTAATTTTTTGGATTATTTTTAATTAAAAGTCCGCATTTTGTGCAGGCCAAAACTTTTTTTGTTGAATCAACGGGCGCAAAAATGTGTTCACAGTTTTTGTAATCTTCTTCAAAATCTGTTTTTTGGGGTTCTTTTTTAAAAAGCTCCTTGTGTTTTAATTTGTATAAAAGTTCAAAAATATACATTTGTTTACCTCTTATATTTGAATTATAATCAAATTGCTATGAAAAGAAAAATAGAAAAATTTATATCTTCGACAGTTGAATTTCATGATATTTATAAGGCGGTGGAACTTGCCAATACTCTTGATTTGGGGCTTGAAATAAGCAGGTTTGGCAAATTAAAAGAGTTGGATGATAATTTTGAGGAAACCTTGTGCCGATATGAAGATGCAATTAAAGATTTAAAAAATGATTTAACGCTCCATGGTTTTTTTTCAAATTTGTGCCCTGTGTCAAAAGACAGAGGAATTGCAGACATTTCAACTAAAAGATATTACCAAAGTCTTGAAATTGCGTCCCGACTTGGGGCAAAGACGGTTGTGTTTCACACCTGTTTTAATAACTTATTAAAACAACAGGTTTACAGAGATAATTTTTTCCACTCAAGCGTGGAATTTTATAATAAATTAATTCCCGAATTTGAACAAAGAGGGATAGTTGCAACGATTGAAAACGTGCATGAACCAAATTTTGAGATGATAAGAAACATTATTGCTGCCGTGAATTCTCCCAATTTAAAAGCAACAATAGATATTGGACATTTCAATTTGCATTCTGAAATCACAATGGAAGAATGGATTGAAAACTATGGCATAATGCTTCATCATATGCATTTTCACAATAATTGGGGGGACGAAGACGCCCATCAGTCTTTAAAAAACGGTTCGCTTGATGTGAGAGAGGTTCTTTTAGAATTAAAAAAAATGCAAATTTATCCTCAAATTACTTTTGAAATTTTTGATAAAAATGAACTTTTTGAAAGCATTGAATATTTAAACGCCCTTCAAAAAGAAGTTGATTACGGGGTATAGCTTTTTTGAGAATTGATTTTTTTTAAATCATAATGTATGTTTTTTATATGGAAAATCTTTTTGAAATTAAAAATGTTTATAAAACCTATTTTTCTAAAGTTAATTCTTTTTCAAAAAATATTATTGAAACCCACGCTGTAAACAATGTTTCATTTAATATTAAAAAGGGTGAAATAAAGGGGCTTGTTGGCGAATCGGGTTGCGGAAAAACAACCTTGGGAAATATGGTTTTGAATTTATTAAAGCCCACGGGTGGAAAAATTTTGTACAAAGGCTTTGATATTCAAAATTTTAATAAAGAAGAAATGAAGCTTTTTAGAAAATCTGCCCAAATGATTTTTCAAAATCCTTATTCGAGCCTAAACCCTAAAATGAAAATTAAGGATATTTTAAAAGAACCTTTGGAAATTTTTCACTATAAGAAAAATGAAATAAATGAACTTGTTTTTGAAACGATAAACTCTGTGGGATTAACCAAAACAGACCTTGCAAGGTACCCTCATGAATTTTCGGGCGGACAAAGACAAAGGGTTGCAATTGCACGTGCTTTAATTTTAAGACCTGAATTTATTGTGGCAGATGAACCGGTTTCAGCCTTGGATGTCAGTATTCAGGCTCAAATTATCAATCTTTTGATTGACTTAAAAGAAAAATATAATCTAACTTATCTTTTTATCTCTCATGATTTAAACGTGGTAAGATACTTATGCGATAGCGTTGTTATTATGAACAAAGGGCAATTGGAAGAAGAAGGTGCTGTTGAGGAAGTATTTGAAAATCCAAAAACCGAATATACAAAAACTCTTTTGAATTCTATTCCAAAAATTATTTTTTAATATACAAATTTTTGATAAAATTAAATAAAAATGGGAGATATATTATGAAAGTTTTATTAATAAACGGCTCACCCCACAAGGAAGGCTGTACAAAGCGTGCGCTTGATGAAATTGCCAAAACTCTTGAACTTGAAGGAATTCAATCAGAGATTTATCAGGTTGGCTTCAATGTTTCTCCTTGCAGGGCTTGTTATGCATGCGCAAAGCTTAAAAAATGTATTATAGATGACGGAGTTAATGAATTTTTGGACTTAGCAGAAAATTTTGACGCTTTTATAATAGGCTCCCCCGTTCATTATGCTTCAGCCTCAGGAAGTGTGACAGCTTTTGTTGATAGGGCTTTCTTTTCTGCATTTAAATCGGGCAGGGGAAATATTTTCCTTCATAAACCTGCAGCCGCTGTTGCAAGCGCACGCCGTGCAGGAACAACGGCAACGCTGGATCAATTAAATAAATATTTTTCAATTACTCAAATGCCTATTATTTCTGGAAGATATTGGAATATGGTTCATGGAGCAAACCCAAGCGAAGTTGAAAAAGATTTAGAGGGGCTTCAAAACATGAGAATTCTTGCACGCAATATGGCATGGCACCTAAAATGTGTCAAAGCGGGAAAAGAAGCTGGAATTGAGCCACCAAAGTCAGAAGAAGTTGTTTTTACAAATTTTATAAGGTAATGATGTGAGCTTTTTTGAAATATTAATATTAGCGCTTGGGCTTTCGGCAGATGCGTTCGGTGTTTCTGTTTGTATTGGGCTTCAGGCAAATGAAATTAAAGGAATAAAAAAATATTTAATTCCTTCTTTATATTTTGGGGCATTTCAAGGCTTAATGCCTGTAATTGGCTATTTTGCCGGCGTTAAATTTCAACATTTAATTTCAAATTTTGGTCACTGGATAGCTTTTATTATTCTTTTTTTAATCGGAATAAACATGATAAGGGAATCTGCCCTAAATAAAGATTGCACGCTAAAAGCTGACCTTTCACCTCAAAATATGCTCTCTCTTGCTCTTGCAACAAGTATTGACGCTTTTATTGTGGGAGTTGGTTTTGCATTTTTAAAGGCAGATATTTTAATAAATGCTTTAATTATTGGGGTTGTAACTTTTGTAACATCTATCATCGGGGTTAAAATCGGGATAGTGTTTGGCGCAAAATATAAAACCTTAGCAGAAGTTCTTGGTGGGGTTATTTTAATTTTAATTGCCTTTAAAATATTAATTGAACATCTTTTTTCTTGAAATGCGGTTTAATAGAGCTTAAAAAGTTTTAATATGAAAATAAAATTAAATTTGTTTAATAAAAAATGGCTCCCGATAATTCAGGAGCCATTAATTTGATTTTTTAATATTTACTTATCGTCAAGTGCAGCAACTCCGGGGAGAATTTTTCCTTCGATAAATTCTAAGGAAGCACCACCCCCTGTTGAAACGTGGGTAAAGTCTTCTGCCTTGCAGAATTTTTTAGCCGCACTAACTGAATCGCCACCCCCGATAACGGAAGTTGCACCATTTTTTGTTGCTTCTACAATTGCTTCCAAAACTGCTTTTGTACCTTCTGCAAATGCAGGGTTTTCAAATGCTCCGACAGGGCCGTTCATAAGAATTGTTTTAGAAGATTTTAGAACATCAGCAAAAGCTTTTCTTGACTCTAAGCCCGCATCAACCCCTTCAAAGCCGTCAGGGATTTCATTAATTTTCACAAATTTGTTTGTGCCGTTGCCTGAAAAATCATCTGTCACCAAGACATCGCTTGCCATAACAAGTTTTACACCTTTTTCAGCCGCTTTTTTCTCAATTGCTTTTGCAACTTCCAATTGGTCGTCTTCGCAAATAGAATTGCCGATTTTGCCGCCGTTTGCCTTAACAAAGGTGTAAGCCATGCCACCACCTATTATTAAGTTGTCTACTTTATCAATTAAGTTTTCTAAAACACCAATTTTAGATGAAACTTTTGCCCCGCCGACAACCGCAGTGAATGGTCTTGTTGGGTTATCAAGTGCGCTTGATAAACATCTTAATTCTTTTTCCATTAAAAGCCCTGAAACTGCTGGTTTTAAAATGCGTGCAAGTTTAGCAGTTGAAGTGTGGTTTCTGTGTGCTGCGCCAAATGCATCATTTACGTAAAAATCACCAAGTTTTGCAAGTTCGCCTGCAAATGTCATGTCGTCATCTTTTGCTTCTTCTGCTTTATAGTATCTGATGTTTTCTAAAAGCGCTACTTGACCATTTTGAAGTTTTTCAACATAAGGCATTGCTTCTTCCACTGAAGGAATAAATACAACTTCTTCCCCTAAAACTTTTGATAAATATTTTGCAACGGGTTTAAGGGTAAATTCGGGATTTTTTTCTCCTTTTGGACGTCCCAAATGTGCCATTAAAATAATTTTTGCGCCTTTTTCTTTTAAAAAGTTTAATGTCGGTAAAATTGCCTGAATTCTGGTGTCGTCAGTTACGTTTTTATCGCTGTCCAAAGGAACGTTGATGTCAACTCTGACTAAGGCTTTTTTACCTTGAATGTCGCCTAAATCTTTAATTGATTTTTTCATGTTTGTATAACTCCTTCTTCGTTATTTTCAAGAATTATTCTACAATGAAAAAACCAAAAAATCAGCCCTTTGATAAGAAGCTGATTTTTCAAAATTGTTATTTTTAACTTTCGTAATTAATATTCGTTGTTTCGTTTGATGAATTTAATGTCATGCCTATGCGCATTGCATGGTTTTCAATGCTTGCAATCTCTTGCATTACTTGTCCTGAAAAGACATTATCGTTTTCTTCAAGGTATCCCAAAATTGGTTGCCATAGCCCTTCTATTGCATTTTCAACGCCTTGTGCTATTTGCTGAGCGGCAAGTTCTGTATTGGGGATTACATTCATGCCGAAAGATTTAATATTGTTTAACATAGGTCTTGCCTTTTTTGAAGTACATAATTTATGTCGGGTTTTTTCTACTTTTTCTTTAATGAAAAAAAATGTTTTGTAAAATAATTTTACAAATCCTCTTTATGGCGGAAACCCTTGTTTTATAGGGTGATATAAAAAATAAAATGTGTTATAATTTAGAAACGTAAAGTTTTATTAATAATTTATGTAAATATAGGCACTTTTTATTTTTATAGTATTTATAATAACTGAAGGTCAAACACACAAGAAAAAAGGTTAATGTTTTATGGATTTTAAAAATTCTAAATTTGTTAAATCACTGAAAAATATCACTCCTTTAATTAAGAGTAAGGTGTTTCGCAGTATTCAAGATTATAAAATTAATTCAGAATATATAAACTATGCAATGCCAAAAGATAGCCAATCCATTGAATATGACAATGAAAAAATTGAAAACATGGTGCGTGCATCTTTGGTAAAAGAATTTGGGCCTGATATTAAAAAATCTAAATCATACAATCTGCTTGTTGATGCCGTTGTGCACAACTTGAAGAAAAAACAATTGCAGGCTTTTGAAAACAACCAAGAAGAATTAGAGATATAATTTTTTACTCATCAAAAAAGCACCCTTTGATTTAAAGGGTGCTTTTATTTTAATAAGGTTTAGTTAAAATATCTTTTTAAAAGTCCGTCAAAACCTCTACCATGGCGAGCTTCGTCTTTTGCCATTTCATGAACGGTGTCGTGGATTGCATCGTAACCAAGTTCTTTTGCACGTTTTGCAAGTTCAAGCTTACCTTCGCAAGCGCCATGTTCTGCTTCTGCTCTTAATTCAAGGTTCTTTTTAGTTGAAGATGTTAAAACTTCGCCTAAAAGTTCAGCAAATTTTGCAGCATGTTCTGCTTCTTCAAATGCATATCTTTTATATGCTTCTGCAACTTCAGGATATCCTTCACGTTCTGCTTGTCTGCTCATTGCAAGGTACATACCAACTTCCATGCATTCGCCTGAGAAGTTTTGTTTTAAACCTTCAACAACCATAGGGTCAATTCCTTCGGTTGATGCTACAATGTGTTCACATGCATATGTTTTTTCTGCATTTTCATCTATTTGTTTGAAGGTTGTTGCCTTACATAAAGGGCATTCTTTTGGTGCTTCACTTCCTTCATGAACATAACCGCAAACTGTACATACAAATTTCATTTTGTTTCTCCTTTTAATCTTATTTTTTAAAAATTATTTTAGTCTTCGCTTTTTTCAAACATATCTTTGCCAACTCCGCAAACGGGGCAAACATAATCATCTGGCAAATCTTCAAAAGCAACGCCGTTGTTTTCGCTTGGGTCATATACCCACATGCAAGCTGTGCAAACGTATTTTTCCATAAAAATTCCTCACTTTCTTTTTACTTATTATAGTATAAATTTCTAATTTGTTAAAGTTTTTCAATGTAGTACAAAAATTGCTTTGCATTATCATTATAGTTTAATTCTAGAGCTTTTAATATATGCGCTTTGGCATTTTGTTTGTCCCTTTTGTAGTAGTAATAATAGGCATATCCGACATGCACTCCGTATAATTCGGTTTTTGTTTTTGCACGCTTTTGCGCCTCTTGTATTGCAAGAAACATATTTTCCAAATCTTGCTTTTCTTGATATATGGCGGCAATTCTTAGCATGGAATTGCAATCCCCCTGTTTTGTGGCGGCTTCTTTTTTTGCAATTTCAAGCGAAGATTGTGTTCTCTCCTCAACTGAACCCACAAGAATGTCTGCACTTATTGTGCCTCTCTCTAAGGCTTTATTTCCGTTTGTGATGTCTGGAGTTACCATATAAAGAAGGTTTAAGGTACTTTTATCTTGTTTGTTTAAAAATGAAGTATGTTTTTCTTTTTTCGGGTCATAAAAGGCATACATTATGCTGTTTGGGTCATCTGAATGTCCTGATATACCAAGAGCATGCCCGAATTCGTGGACGGCAATGTTTAAAACTTCATAAGGGGGACTTAATTTGTTTTGGCTGTTTCTTTCATAGAAGTATATTGTTTGTTTTAAAAGCTTATCTCTGGTAAAACTTGCTTGTGTATAGGCTAAAGTGACGCTTTCATTCGGGCTGACAGGTCTTATTGGCGCAGGTCTTTTTATTACTTTAAACAAAATATTGGCATTTTTTTCATCTCTGGTAAAATCAACCTTAACCACCCCGCCTGTTTCAAGTTCCCAAATTTTTGCTGCTTTCACAAATGAATAAGCGTAATAATTTGGCGCATCAGGGTTGTTTTCTACATAAACTTTAATTGGAAAATATGCCTTGTTCCACCTCATAATGCGGTTTGTGGCATATACTTTTTGAAGATAGTTGCTTCCCGCTTTATATAAAATTGTCTGCTTTAAAATTCTTTCTTCCTGAGTTAACTCACGGGCAACAACTAAGTGTTCGCCAAGTTTTAATATAAGTATTATTAAAAATAAAAATAAAATTTTAAATGTTTTCATAAATATTTTCTTGTGGCAGAAATTCTTGCAATTGCTTTTTTTAGAGAAATTTGCGCCTTTATAATATCCAGTTTATCTTTTTGTGCCGCTAATCTTGCTTTTGCTCTTTCATACGCTTCATGAGCTCTTACTTCGTCAATATCACATCCAAGCTCCGCCACATCGGTTAGAATAACCGCTTCATTATTTTGGAAATGCATAATTCCGCCCATTGTGGTTACGTATATAGGCTCATTTTCCGTGATAATTTTTGTAACTCCAATTTCAAGCACAGAAGTGATTGCAAGGTGGTTTGGCAAAATGCCGATTCTTCCGTCTTTTGCGTCTGTATAAAAAGCTTTTACATTGCCTTCGTAAACTATATTTTTTTGAGTTATTATTTTTAATTTTATGTCAGTCATCTAACAAACAGCCTTCGCTTTTTCAAGAACATCTTCAATTGTGCCTGCCATATAAAAAGCTTGTTCCGGAACATCATCATGCTTGCCTTCAATAATTTCCTTAAAGCCTTTAATGGAGTCTTCAAGCTTAACATAAACCCCTTTTGTGCCTGAGAATTGTTCGGCAACAAAAAACGGTTGAGATAAGAATTTTTGAATTTTTCTTGCACGGTTTACGGTCAATTTGTCTTCTTCTGATAATTCGTCCATGCCTAAAATTGCGATAATATCTTGAAGTTCTTTATATTTTTGAAGAATTTCAAGAACTTTTTTTGCAACCGTGTAGTGTTCTTCCCCCACAATATTCGGGTCAAGTGCACGTGAGCTTGATTCTAGAGGGTCTGCAGCAGGGTAAATCCCTAAAGAAGCGATATTTCTAGATAAAACGGTACTTGCATCGAGGTGGGTAAAAGTTGTTGCAGGAGCAGGGTCGGTTAAGTCATCCGCAGGAACGTAAACCGCCTGAACAGACGTAATTGAACCATTCTTGGTGGATGTAATTCTTTCTTGTAATTCGCCCACTTCTTGAGATAATGTCGGCTGATAACCAACCGCAGAAGGCATTCTTCCAAGTAATGCAGAAACCTCAGAACCTGCTTGAACAAACCTAAAAATGTTATCTATAAACAACAATACATCTTGATTTTTAACATCTCTAAAATATTCAGCACATGTTAAGGTGGACAAACCTACCCTCATTCTTGCTCCCGGGGGTTCGTTCATCTGACCGTATATAAGCGCAACTTTATCTAAAACGCCGGATTCTTTCATTTCATTGTAAAGGTCGTTTCCTTCACGAGTTCTTTCGCCAACTCCGCCAAACACGGAAACGCCTGAATGTTCATGGGCAATATTATGAATTAATTCCATAATAAGTACTGTTTTGCCAACGCCAGCGCCCCCAAATAACCCAATTTTTCCGCCTTTTTGGTATGGGATTAAAAGGTCAATAACCTTAATACCGGTTTCTAAAATTTCAACATCCGTATTTTGTTCGGATAAAGTAGGAGAAGATTTGTGAATGGGCAGGTAATCGTCTGCCTTGACTTCGCCCATATTATCAACAGGGTCACCCAACACATTTAAAATTCTGCCTAAAATGCCGTCACCTACAGGAACTTTAATCGGGCTTTTTGTGTTTATAACTTTCATTCCTCTTTTAAGCCCGTCTGTTGAGCTCATCGCAACTGAGCGAACAATATTTTGACCCAGCAGTTGTTGAACTTCCGCTGTAGTTTTTTCGTTATTATCGTTTATAATTTCAAGAGCATCGTATATTTCGGGCAATTCATCAGACTTAAATTCAACGTCAATGACAGGCCCTACAATTTGTGTAATTCTTCCAAAACCGCTCAAAACTTCTGTATTATCGAGCATTTTTTCTCCTCTTTTTTGCGTTAATTTGATGCTTTTATTTTAACACAAAAAAGACAAAATGCATAAAATGGATATTAACCGTGATTTTTAAGCGTGAAATAAACACACGTATTTTGAGGACTGTGCGGTACAAAAACTTTTTTGCCGGATTTTTTCTCTTTAAGTGCTTTTAGCCTTAAATCAATATTTTCCTTCAATTTCTGGAGTTCGGCAAAACTAACTTGTTTTTCTTCCGTAAAAAAAGTCATGTTGTCATATTGTTCCATATTAAAACTGTGCTTCTATTTTATGAACTATTTATAATAAAACAATTTTTATCTCTAAATTTACAGAAAATAGCAAAAAACGCTTCTTTTGTTACGTATTTTTATATAAATTTACAAAAATTAATCTAAATAGAATACAGTTACAACTTTGTGAGATTCTTCCGCAAATTCCACCGCTTTATATAAGGTACCTGAAGTGTGCGATAAGAAACAAATTAACTGTTGGCACTCTGTTATAATTTCACGGTTACATATGCGTGAAGCGTCCGTCAGGGTCATCATTGCTCTGTCCGGGTGCTCAACAATGTTTGGCACTCCAATAAGCTGGTCTTGCACATCTGACGGTTGTTGACCTATTGTCTGAGGAAGAATAACTTTTAAATTTTCAGGGTTTGCCTTCATAGCGCCCCTTATAGCGGCAGCGTTTGTACCTGATGAGCCGCCTGATGTTATAATTGTATTTCCTTGCATTACAAGGGAAGTGGTTAATGTTTCAATAATCTGTTGGTGAGTGATTGCAAGATTTCTGGAACCTATTATTGCAATTTTCTTTGCCGATTGGCGAATTGTTGCAAGTTCCTGAACAAGAGTATCAACCTTATCTATATCTTCAACTTTGTCTAAATCATCAAGTGGAACCATAATCGAAGGTTGATTGTCGTTTGAATTTTCAGTCATTTAATTTTTCCTAAAACCATTTTTGTATTATAATAATATCATATTTTTAATATTTTTCAATTTTTTATTTTGTAAGAGGGGAAATCTTGTGATAAATAAAGAGCCTGTTTTTTTAGACGGACTTAATGAAAAGCAAAATGAAGCTGTGAGAGAAAAATCCGGCGCAATTCTTGTTTTGGCAGGTGCAGGTTCGGGCAAAACAAAAGTTTTGACTTCAAGAATTGCAAATCTTGTTATGGAAAATAATGTAAATCCTTATGAAATTTTAGCAGTTACATTTACAAATAAAGCTGCAAAAGAAATGAAGCAAAGGCTTTCTTTGTATTTGGGGGAACCTGTTGTTCAAAAAATGTGGGTAGGCACATTCCATTCAATTTCAGGAAAAATTTTAAGACGTAGCCTGAATACATACAAAACAAAAGACGGCAGGTCTTGGGATAACAATTTTGTAATTTATGATGATACGGACACAAAAACGGTTATTAAAAATGCAATTAAAAAATTGAATTTGGATGAAAAAATATACGAACCAAAAATGGTTAAATCCGTTATTTCAAACGCTAAAAACAAAATGCAAGACGCTTATACGTTTGCAACTTATGCACGAGATTATAAACAAACAAAAATTTCAGAAATTTATTATGAATATGAAAAACAGCTTGCAACCAACAATGCGCTTGATTTTGATGATATGCTTATGCTTTCTGTTAATTTAATGAAGCAAAATCAAGAGGTAAGAGAAAATTATTCAAATCGGTTCAAACACATTCTTGCAGACGAGTTTCAAGATACCAATAAAACCCAGTATGAATTTATAAACTTGCTTTTTGATGACACAAAAGCAAAAAGAAACGATTGTTCTCTTTGTGCCGTTGGGGATGTAGACCAATCTATCTACAGTTGGCGTGGGGCGGATTATAAAATTATTTTAAATTTTCAAAAAGACTATCCAAACACAAAATTAATTAAATTAGAGCAAAATTACCGCTCCACAGGTACAATCTTGAATGCGGCAAATGAAGTTATCAAAAATAACGAAGAGAGGCTTGAAAAAAATCTCTATTCCACAAAAGGCGCAGGTGATAAAATTCTTTTTTATGAAGCAGAGTCAGATTATGCAGAGAGCAAATATATTGCAGATAAAATTAAAGAATTGGCAAATTCAGGTGTAGAATACAACGATATTGCCGTTTTATACAGAACAAATGCGCAATCAAGAAGCATAGAAGAAGCATTAATTTCAAACGATATACCATATAAAATTGTGGGTGGTTTAAGATTTTACGAAAGAAAAGAAATAAAAGATATAATTGCTTATTTAAAGCTTATTTATAACAAAAATGACAGTCAAAGCTTGAGAAGAATTATAAACACTCCAAAAAGAGGAATTGGCGATACAACGCTTAAAAAAATATATTCTCTTGCTGATGAAAATGAAATTTCAGCTTTTCAAGTTATTGAAAATATAACTGAATATGAAGGCTTTTCCCCTCGTCATATTGGAGTTTTGGCGAATTTTGCACATATGATAAATTCACTAATTGAAAAACAAAAAAACTATGAATTGTCCGAATTTACAAGCATGCTGCTTGAAGAAACAGGCTATTTAAGAGAATTAAAGGAAGAAAATTCAATTGAGTGTGAATCAAGAATTGAAAACTTGCAGGAATTAATTAATGTTATTAAAGAATATGAAACCGATGAATTTGAAATTGACCAAGAAGAAGATTTGGGTGTGCTTGGGAACTTTTTATCTCAAGTCGCTTTAATTTCAGATATTGATGAGGTTGAAGAAAAAGAAAAATCAACAACTTTAATGACCCTTCATGCTGCAAAAGGGCTTGAATTTCCAAAAGTATTCTTGTGCGGGCTTGAAGAAGGGCTGTTTCCTGGGTCAAAAGCGGTAAACAACGTGTATGAAAATAAAGCCGAGCTTGAAGAAGAAAGAAGGCTTATGTATGTTGGAATTACACGTGCAAAAGAAAATTTATTTTTAACCTGCGCTCAAAGAAGGCGAGTTTGGGGGGACATTAAATTTTTCCCAAAAAGTCGTTTTATAGAAGAAATTCCCTTCAATTTAATTGAAGAAGAAAATTCTACATCGGATAAAAGTGCCGCTTTCAGTGCGGGTGGGGATAGAAGGGACTATTCTAATTATAAAACCTCAAGCTTTAAAAGCGCAGTCAGAGCGAAAAAAGAAACTTCAATTTCAAAATCTGTTGATTCAATTTTTATAAAAAAAGCATCGGGTGAACCTCTCCCGTCAAACAATTTGGCTGCAAATTTAAAAGACGTTAAAAAGAAAACCACAACAGTTGTGAAAAAAGCGCCAAGTGTGCCTAATCTTGCACTTTCGCCAAATGAAATAAAACAAAACAAAGAACCTTTTAAAAAAATGAAAGAAAATATTTGTATTCCGCCAAAATACGCAGAGCAAAAAACAGTACAACAGAAGACTAAAACCCCAAGCATTGATATTTCAAGCCTTATAAACAAGTGCAAAGAAAAAGCAAAAAACGCACCTAAAACAGAAAAAATCGCAGGCTTTTCGGTTGGGGCAAGAGTTTTTCATCCAACATACGGGATTGGCTTTATTAAAAATTCCACTCTTGAAGGGGGCGAGGTTGTCTATACAGTTGAATTTACAAAGCATGGAATGAAAAAATTAAATCAAAACAGCGCAAATTTAAAATCATTCTAATGTTTGAACAGCACTGTTTGGGTTCTTTTTGTTTTCAATTAAAGAAGAAATAAATGACCCGCCAATAAAAATAAGCCCCAAGGAACCCGTTATAATTTCATTTACTTCAAAGAAGATTGAAATAAACATTATAATGGCAAGTGAGATAATTGCAAAGTGCGCTCCAGATACAAGATAGACATATCTTGTGAGGGTTTTTTTCTCAACTAAAAGTAAAGTTAAGCTCCTTACAAACATAGCCCCAATGGCAAGCCCGATTGAGATAATTACTATATCTCTACTTATTGCAAAACTTCCCAAAACTCCATCCAAGCTAAAAGAAGCATCCAATATCTCAAGGTAAACAAACATCATAACCCCGCCTGTTTTGACCCCTGCTTCAAGCGTTTTTTTCTGAGATTTTTCCATTAAATTTGCAGCGCCGTGGATGATTTCATAAGAGATAATCCCGATTATGGCAGAAGTTACAATTTGAAATTTATTTTCTTGATTTATAAAAAGTGAAAGAATATAAATTGCGCCAAGGCACAAAATTGGGGCGGCAAATTTAAAACTAATTTTTTCTAAGATTGTTTCAATAGGCTTAATCCATTTATCTTCATTCTTTTGACCCACAAAATAAGTTAAACCGACCATCAAAAGGAAGCTTCCGCCAAAAGAAACAAGGGAAGGGTGTGCAATTTCAAGGTAATGTGTGTATTGAGTCACATCTTCAAGCGCCATATGCACGGTTTTTAAAATGGATGAGCCTGAAAAAGCAGAAACAATAATCACGGGCAATAAAAATCTTACTCCAAATACCGCAATTAAAATCCCCCAAGTTAAAAAGCGATGTTGCCATTTTGGGGTCATTTTATCAAGCACAACGGCATTTACAACCGCATTATCAAAGGAAAGTGTTACTTCAAGAATGCTCAAGAAAAACACAACAAAAAGGGTTTTAATTTCATGTCCAATGGCGGTATTGTGCGCCCAAAAAAACGCAAAAATAAAACCCAAAATTGTAAATATAATTGATTCTCTAAAATGTTTAATCATATTGTTTCCAGTTCTTTTCTATATCTTCAAGACTTATTCCCTTGGTTTCCGGAATAGCGTATTTTATGAAGATTATACTTAATATAGAAAGAACTGCAAATAGCATAAACGTATTAAATTCGCCAAAATGCTTCAGCATAGGCAAAAATGAAAGTGAAACCGTAAAGTTGAATACAAAATTGCTCATCATTGAAACACTCATCATAACACCCCTTATATTTAAAGGGAAAACTTCAGATACAAGCAAAATGATTACAGGCCCAAGCGACATTGCAAAAAACATTATATATAATGAAGTGGATAAAAGTGCAAAGAACTTGCTATATTCACCTAAAAATCCTGCATATTTGAAAGAAAACGCAAGCATTATAAGACAAAGCGCCATTCCGCTAAGACCAATATATAATAAAGGTTTGCGCCCGATTTTATCTGTTGAGAATATAGCAACAAAAGTCATAAGGAAATTTACCACTCCAATTCCTATTGTTGCGCAGATTGCGTTCAGGTCACTATTAAAGCCTGCTTGCTGCAAAATTGTAGGTGCATAATAGATTATTGTGTTTATGCCTGTCCACTGTTGAACAAACATACCACCAACCCCTACAATAAGGGGGTAAATCATCCATTTTTTAAATTCAAATTTAGTTTTTGTGTCGTTAGCAGAAATAATGGATTTTATTTTTTCTATTTCTTCCTTTGCATCAACATCGGGTTGGAGTTTCTTAATTGCATTACATGCTTTTTCGTATTGCCCTTTTAATACATACCACCTTGGGGTGTCAGGAAGGAAATATGTCCCTATGGCAAGAACAATAGCGGGAAATATGCCAACAAGAAGCATTAATCTCCAACTTGGAAAGAAGTGCGCAAAAAATGCGTTTGAAAGGTATGAAAACAAAATGCCTGCCGTGATTGCAAGTTGAAACATCGAAACAAGTGCGCCTCTGATTTTTTCAGGTGAAATTTCAGATAAATATAAAGGGGCGGAAAATGTTATAATACCTATTGCAAACCCCACAATAAACCTTGAAATCATTAAAATTTGGACGTTTGGAGCAATTGCACAAAGAATTGAACCTATAAAAAATATAATTGCCGTTATGAAAATAATTTTTTTTCTGCCTAAAATATCGGCAAGTTTGCCGTTTAAAATTGCACCCAAGGCGGCACCTATAAGTACGGTTGCAACCAAAAAACCTTGAGCAAATTCACTTAAATGCCAAGTTTGATGAATGTATAAAAGCGCCCCTGATATAACCCCTGTATCAAAACCGGATAAAAGCCCGCCTAAAGCTGCAAATAAGGCCGCCGTATACAAAGCGATATTTTTCATTTTAACCCCTTTACACAAAACCCTATATGTTGATTTTATCGGCTTTTGTTTTAAATTTCAACCTGCTTATTTGGGGCTAATTTAAAAAACAAAAACACTTTTTTGAATTAAAAAGTGTTTTTTACTATTTGTTTAAAAAAGAATTAGTGTTTTTTTATGCAAAATAATCTATTTTATTACCGTTTAAGGAATAATTTCTGTGTCCTTCACAGTTGATTTCAAGTTTTTCATTTTTTGAAAAATCATTGTTTAAATTTGTTCTTGTTCCACCTGCAAAATAAGGGGATGTAAGTGTTGTTTTGTTTGCTATTACTTGATTTGCGGTAATTGGTGTTATCATTTTATTTCCTCCACATTTGTAATAGTAGAATAAACTATTACATATGTCAAGGTTAAAAATAAATTCTTGATAAATTCTTTATATCTCTTAAATTAAAAAGGAGTAAAACTAAGAATAACGCTACTTCTTGAATGATAAAAAATATTAAATTATTTGGCGCAAACGCTTTTTTATGGTACTATTTCATTAGGAGGAGAATATGACAGATACCGCAACTAAAGGCTATGACGCCAGTAATATAAGAGTTTTGGAAGGGCTTGAGGCTGTTAGGCTGCGCCCCGGCATGTATATAGGTTCAACCTCTCAAAGAGGGTTGCACCACTGTATATATGAAATTGTAGATAATTCAATTGACGAAAGTCTTGCAGGGTATTGCGATACAATCCATGTAACCGTATATCCCGACAATTCCGTTACGGTGCAAGACAATGGAAGGGGTATCCCCGTTGATATTAAGCCTGATTCGGGCAAATCTGCTTTGGAAATCGTTCACACGGTTCTTCATGCGGGCGGTAAATTTGGGGACGGCGGCTATAAAGTTTCAGGCGGACTTCATGGCGTTGGTGCTTCTGTTGTAAATGCTTTATCTGAAAAACTTATAGTTGAAGTTGCTCGTGACGGCTTTTTGTATAGACAAGAATATTTAAGAGGTGAACCTGTTCATCCTGTTGAAAAGGTTAAAGAAACAACCGAAAGAGGCACAAAAACAACATTTTGGTTGGACCCTGAAATTTTTACGGAAACTACCGAAATTGATTGTGAAGTTGTTGCGAACAGATTTCGTGAAATGGCATTTTTGAATAAAGGCCTAAAAATTGTGTTCCATGACAAAAAAGCAGACCAAGAATATACATTCCATTATGAAGGCGGGATTGCAAGCTATGTTGAACACTTAAATAAAAATAAAAATGTCATGTTTGAAAAACCCGTTTATATGGAAAAAACAGTAGACGGCGTTTTGGTAGAAGTGGCGCTTCAATACACAGATGCCTATACTGAAAACATTTTGTGCTTTGCAAATAACATTAATACTCACAACGGCGGAACCCACCTGACAGGTTTTAGAAACGGGGTTACAAGGGTAGTTAATGATTATGCAAGAAAAAATAACATCTTAAAAGATAATGAACAAAATCTTGCGGGCGAAGACATCAGAGAAGGCATGACTGGGATTGTTTCAGTTAAAATTTCAAACCCTGAATTTGAAGGTCAGACAAAAGAAAAATTGGGCAACGCTGAAGTCACCCCTATTGTAAATGATGTCATAAGGGATAAATTCATGGAGTGGCTTGAATTTAACCCTAAAGTTGCAAAATTAATCATAGAAAAAATTCTTCAGGCTCAAAGGGCACGTGAGGCTGCACGCCGTGCAAGAGAACTCACAAGAAGAAAAACGGCGCTTGAGTCTTCAACGCTTCCCGGGAAACTTGCAGACTGTTCAAACAGAGAACCGGAAAAATGTGAATTATATATAGTTGAGGGTGATTCTGCGGGCGGTTCTGCTAAACAGGGCAGAAACAGAATGTTTCAGGCAATTTTGCCCTTGAGAGGTAAAATTTTAAATGTTGAACGTGCAAGATTGGATAAAATGTATGCGAACAATGAAATTCAATCTTTAATTCAGGCAATTGGTGTCAACATTTCAAGAAACCCTGAAGAAGTAAATATTGAAAAATTGAGATACCATAAAATAATATTCATGACCGATGCTGATGTTGACGGTGCGCACATAAGAACGCTTCTTTTGACGTTTTTCTACAGATATGCTCAACCTTTAATTGAAAACGGTTATGTATATATTGCTCAGCCGCCTTTGTATAAGGTTACAATCGGTAAAACTTCCGAATATTTATACGATGACAGAGCTCTTGATAAAATGATAAGAGAAAGAGGGATTAAGGATATGTCCCTTTTGAATAAAAATAAAACAAAAGTTCTAACAGGGGATGAACTTGAAAATATGATTTATTCAATGTCGACATATTATAAATCTTTCCACAATCCTATTATCAATCAAATGCCTTCCGTTATTGTAAGGGGGCTGATTAGGTCTGAAATTTCAGTTGAAGATTTTGACAATGAAGAAAAAATGCAAGAAATCTTTAAATATTTAGCTCACTACATTGAAGACCATGCTCTAAATTATGGTATTGATGAAGCTAAAAATTACAAGGTTTCTCTATCTCACAATGAAAATAATAACAAATATTATTTCAAAATTGATTTAGGTGAAGGCATTGACCCTGTTGTTATTACATCTAATCTTGTAAGAAGTAAAGAATATGAAAGAATTAAAAATTCGTATCCTAAAATAAGAGAATTTTTAATTGAAGAAGAAAAAGTTCTTACAGTTCAAACGGCAGAAGGTGAAAAGGATGTTACTTCTTTTGCGGAACTTCAAAGAATTGTTGAAGAAAAAGGCAAAAAAGGCATTCAATTACAAAGGTTTAAAGGGTTAGGGGAAATGATGCCTCAACAGTTGTGGGAAACAACAATGGACCCTGCAAACAGAACCTTATTAAAAGTTAGTCTTGAAGATGCACAGTTATGTGACACGATTTTTGACACTCTTATGGGAGATAATGTCGGGCCAAGGCGTGACTTTATTGAAGCAAACGCAGTTTATGCAACAAATATAGACACATAAAATAAAGGCAAGGAAAATTCCTTGCCTTGTTTTTTCTCTTACAATCCTTATTTTAAGTTTTGTCTTTGTTTTTTAATGAGCTTTTGCATCTGATTTTTCGATAACACCTGTCAGAGTGACTTTTTCAACATCTTGAAATTTTTGCAATGTTACGTCTAATAAATCCATAGTTTGTTTTTTGCTCAATAAAGGGTTATTCCAGTTTTTATCAAAAACGGCTTTTTCTGCTGTTATGATTGCATCATAAGCATCGGGTTGTTTTTCTTCAAGTTTGAGAATGTGTTTTTGAGTTTTTTTGTCAAGAAGCTGTTTTACAAAGTTTGCGTTAACTTTGGCATTATTTGTTGTTCCGCAGTCTTGGATTGCCTTTGTTACTAAGTCTATATCTTCTTGCTCGATATCGCCTTTCACGGGTAATGTTTCTTCAATAAAAGTAGCAAATGGCGCTTTTATATATTTTGTTTTAAAAAATGATGGATTTTGAAAAACAGTTTCGTTTTCCAATGGTTTATAAATGTTTGAAGCCGATTTAGCAAGCTTCATCCCCTCGGGGCTAAATTTTGCAAATCCAAAAGAAATATTATTTTGATTTGTTTGCACGGGTGAAATAGTTAAGTTCATTTTTTTACCTTTCAATCTATGTTCTTATAAAACATGTGAAAAAAATTTTTTGCAACAAAAAGCCCAAATTTTTGGGCTTTTTAAAATTTATAATATTAAATTAAACTTTTGGCATATTTCTTAATTTAATATGAAGTTCACGCAACTGTTCTTCACTTGCAATTCCTGGAGCGTCAGACATAACATCTTTTGCTTGTGCGTTTTTCGGGAATGCTATAACATCTCTAATTGAATTGGAACGTGTCAAAAGCGCAACAAGCCTGTCTAAGCCGATAGCAAGTCCACCATGAGGCGGTGTTCCGTATTGGAAAGCTTGTACAAGAAATTCAAATTTTTCTTTGATGTCTTCATCTGTCAAACCAAGTGCCTTAAAGGCTTTTTGTTGAATTTCGGCGTCATGAATTCTGATTGAGCCGCCGCCTAACTCGCAGCCGTTATAGACAATATCATACGCAATAGATTTAACATTGCCTTTGTCCCCTTCAAGCTTGTCTAAATCTTCGTATCTTGGCATTGTGAATGGGTGGTGCATTGAAACGTATCTATCTTCTTCAGCCGAATATTCAAATAACGGAAAATCTACAACCCACAACAAGTCATGTTTTGTTTCATCAATAAGACCCAATTTTTCTCCAAAATAAAGTCTAAATCTTCCCAAAACGTCATACACAACTTTTGGCATGTCTGCAACGAAAAATACAATGTCCCCTTTTGTTGCTTCAGCACGTTTTTGAATTTCTTCTATTTGTTCTTCGTTTAAGAATTTAAATACGGGCGATTTAACGCTGCCGTCTTCCATATAAGTAACCCAAGCAAGACCTTTTGCACCAAACTTGATTGCAAGGTTTCTAATATCGTCCATTTCTTTTCTTGAATAATGTGCGATATTTGGAATTTTAATTGCACGAACGGTACCACCTTTATTAATAACCGCCTTAAACGCTTCAAATGTTGAAGCTGCCATAATGTCGGTTACATCAAAAAGTTCTAAACCAAATCTTGTATCAGGTTTATCTGAGCCGTATTTATCCATGGCATCTTGCCAAGTAATTCTTTTAAATGGCGGGTTAACTTCAACCCCTGAAGCCTTGAATGCTTCTTTAATTAAGCCTTCTGTCATTTTAATGACATCATCTTGTTCAACAAAACTCATCTCAATGTCCACTTGGGTGAATTCAGGCTGTCTGTCTGCCCTTAAATCTTCATCACGGAAACATTTTGCAATTTGATAATATTTTTCAATTCCACCTACCATTAAAAGCTGTTTGAACACTTGAGGTGATTGAGGAAGTGCGTAAAATTTACCGTCATGCACACGGGATGGTACCAAATAATCTCTTGCGCCTTCGGGAGTTGTTTTAATTAAAATCGGGGTTTCAACTTCCAAAAAGTCAAGCCCGTTTAAATAATTCCTTATTGCAGTCACAATTTTGTGTCTTAAAACAAGGTTATTTAGCATTTTTTCACATCTTAAATCTAAATATCTGTATTTAAGGCGAATGTCTTCAGAAACCGATTCATCTTCCAAAACAAACGGAAGTGTTTTTGAGGTTGATAAAATTTTTATTTCATCGGGGTACATTTCAACTGTACCTGTTTTTAACTTGTCGTTGATTGTATCTTCGGGACGGCGAGAAACCTTACCTTTAACTTGCACTACATATTCCGATTTTAAAGTTTGGAAGGTTTCATAAACTTGCGGGTTGATTTTAGGGTCTGCGACAACTTGAAAAAGCCCGCTTCTATCCCTTATCTCGACAAAAATAATTCCGCCCAAATCTCTTATGGTGGACGCCCAACCGGCGATAGTTGCTTCTTTATCTATAAAATTTTCATTTAATTCCGTACAGTTCTGTTTCTTGTATGCAAGTTCCATTTTTAATCCTCAATTTTGGTATAGCACAATTCTATATCAAAAAAATATTTTTTGCTACTAAGTATTAAAATAACCCTAAAATAAAAAAACTGTCTTATAAGACTTATGTCAAATAAGACAGATGAAATTAAAAAAACGAATCTATTTTTCAAAATCAATATTTATTGCATCATAGTATGCATTAAATTTAACTTTGGAGTCAAAAAAATTGCTATTTGTTTTTGTGACATTTTTGTTAAATGCGGCAAACTTACCTGAAGAATACGCATATTCATGTTTTGCTCTGGTTGTGTTTTTGTCTTGTACAAGATCGTGTCTTATGGCGTTAGCTTCGCCCTTTCCGTCAATTCTAATTAACCTTTTCATGTTACTTTGATTTTTGTTTGAAGTTATACTGGTTTTAATTTCATAGGGGGAATTGCCAATTAAGTAATTTATTTGCATATCGGTTTTTGAAGAAACCGCTTGAAAACCGTTTGTTTTAATTGTGTGATTTTTTAAATATTCTGTCAAGTTTCCTTCTGCATCAAAATGGTAAATTTGTCCTGCCGTTATAGTGTTGTGGTCTTTTTTGCATACTCTTTTTGCTAAGGTAATAGAACCATCTTCATGACGGGTTACTTTGTTCCACATATCACCGTTGGTTCTGATTGCATAAGATTTGCTTGTGCGATTGTCCGCAATTTCAATTAAGCTGGATTCTTCTCCATTTCCTTCAAGAAAGTCACATGTGCGTATTTTGTCTTGGTGTATGGGCATATACATATCAGATTTTGCAATTTCATCATCTGATTCTTGTAAAAGAAGGTTTGCGTATTTGTATGTTTGGTTTGCATTTTCTCCTATGCGTTTTGCAACTGAAATTGTGTTTTGAAATTTTTCCAATTCTGCTGCAGCTTGTTTTTTCATTCTTGCATATTGATAATTTCTAATTGGATTTTTTAATACAAATTCATCTTGCTCTGTGTTTTTTCTTCCGAAAAATACGGGAGTATTGTTGGGTTTGAGTGTATTTGTGTTTTTGTATGCGCTAATTGGACTAACTGAAATTTTGTTAATCGAAACCATTATATCTCCTTGCTTTTATACAATTTCACAATTCTCATTCATACGGTAGTCTGTATAGTAGTTGTTGCTTCCTGTATCGTAAATTAATCTTGAAGCGGGAATATATACGTTAATAAAATCGGGGTCTTCAATTTCATCATCTGTAAATCTTACGGCTTGGTCACTTTTTGATGAATGTTCATTTATGGTAACTTTTTTGAAATATTCTTTTGGGGTGCCATATTTATAAAATACAAGACATTCTTTCATTTTAGTTTTGTTTTGGGAGCTTTTAACGCCCGTTGCAGCTATTCTTAATTTACCGCTTTCGCTAAATTCAAAATATTTTTGCGCCCTTGTTTCTTCATCTTCCCCCTCGCCGCTTATTTGATATTTTTCGGCGTATCCTCTTAAATTCTTTTTATTGTCATATGAAAAGAATTTATCTGCGGTTTCTGTGCCGTCAGGGTGGAGTTTGTAACCTGTTAATACGTTTATGCCGTCAGAGGTTCTCTCAATTCTGTATGTTCTTCCGGTGCTGTATTCTTCAATGCTTTCAAAATGTGTTTTATCGGGCGATAAGGTAATTTCTTTTGTTTTAACCCCATTTTTATCATATTCTTTTATGGTATTTCCATGTGTGATAATGTTTCCGCCATAAGTAAGGTCATATAACGGCTGTCCGTCCTCGCACTGACAGAAGATTTCTTTTGCACTGCTTAAAGACCTTTCCACTCTTTTAAGTGCATCTTCTCCTCTTTGTTTGGCTTGTTGCGCTTGATATTTTAAAATTCTTATATCACAAATAGAATCTTCGGAAAGACCATTTACGTGCATATTTGTAATGGGGTTGGTTTCGCTCAGGTCTTTTACGGGTTTTTTAGGTTTATAAAAAGTTTTTTCATATTCTTTGTTTACTTTGCTCAGTTTTTCACTGCTTGTGCCCTGAAAGCTGACATTTGAAATTCTATTAATTGAAACCATTGTTCTTATTATACCTTTCTTTAACAGTGAGTATAAAACGTGTAATAAATTTTTTTTGCATATTTTAAAAATCGCAAATACAGGTTTTATCACAAACAAAAAAATATTACAATTTTTGTTGCATGAAAAAGTTTGTAATACAATATTAAAAACAGTGTTAAATAAAGGAAAAATTATGACCTTTAAGAATTTTCTTTTTACATCGGAATCCGTGACAGAAGGACATCCCGATAAAGTATGCGATCAAATTTCAGATGCAATTTTGGATGTGTTTTTAACAAAAGACAAAACTTCAAGAGTTGCTGCAGAAACCTTTGCAACAACAGGCATGGTGGTGGTCATGGGCGAAATATCTTCATCCTGTTATGTTGATATTCCTTCGGTTGTAAGAGAAACAATCAAAAAAATTGGTTATAAAGGAGAAGAAGGCGGCGGCTTCGATTATAAAACATGTGCCGTTTTAAGTGCGATAGATGAGCAATCTGCGGATATTGCAAGTGGTGTAAATAAAGCTTTAGAATCAAGGGAAGATACATCAAACAGAACCGATGCTGAAACTGAAAATATAGGCGCCGGCGATCAGGGGCTTGTTTTCGGGTTTGCTTGCAATGAAACGGAAGAATTAATGCCCCTTCCGATTTCTCTTGCTCATAAACTGGCAAAAAAATTGGCAGATATAAGAAAAGAAAAAGTTGTTGAATATTTAAGACCTGACGGTAAAACTCAAGTGAGTGTTGAATATAAAAATAATGTGCCTGCAAGAATAGACACAATTGTTATATCCACTCAGCATGAACCTGAGATAGACGGGGTTGTTGACAATTGCGAAATTCAAAAAATTATAAGAAAAGACATTAAAAAATATGTTATAGATGAAGTATTTAAAAATGAAAAAATTAAGCCTGACGATAAAACAAAATATTACATTAACCCCTCAGGACGTTTTGTAATTGGCGGCCCACAAGGGGACGCAGGGCTTACGGGCAGAAAAATTATTGTAGATACATATGGTGGTTATGCTCGTCATGGCGGGGGTGCTTTTTCAGGCAAAGACCCAACCAAAGTTGACCGTTCTGCTGCGTATGCGGCAAGGTGGGTTGCCAAAAATATTGTGGCAGCTGGGCTTGCAGCAAAATGCGAAATTGAAATTGCATATGCAATCGGTGTGGCAGAGCCTGTTTCTATTTTTGTTGACACCTTTGGTACGGGTAAAATTTCTGATGAAAAATTGAGCCAAATTGTGAAAGAAAATTTTGACTTAAGACCTGCTGCCATTATTAAGCAATTCAAATTAAGAGAGCTGCCTTCCTTAAATAACGGTGTGTTTTATCAAAAACTTGCCGCATATGGGCATGTGGGAAGAATGGACTTCTATGTGCCTTGGGAAGACACCAATATGATTGAAAAATTAAAACAAGCGGTACAAGATAAATAAAAAATACCCTGCAGTTGCAGGGTATTTTAAACATTTTATTTTTTAATAAATCTATTTTTTAGATTGATACATTGCTTTTTGAGCAACAATACCAAACGGAATAACTTTTTCATCTGTTACGATAAGTGAGAATACATCCTTAAGGAGTTTTTCACTATATTTGGGCCATGAATAATCGGTAGTTCCGATATCTTCATTAGCAGGGTTTGGTTTTCTATCCCCGTTAACGTCAACCATAATAAGGCAAGGTTTTGTGGTTGTAGATGTGCCTACTGTAATTGTTTGAGCACCGCAATTACCTGCTTTATTACCTTCGTTGAATTTAACAGCTGTTGCTTCATGGGTGTTTTTAGTAATTTCTGCTGTTGGAATTTCAAATCTCATACCGTCTGTTGTATAGAAAGAATAGTTGCAAGTAGCACTTCCTGCCGTGCAGGTGCCGTTGCTTCTAAATGATAAGCCGGTTGTTGATTTTAAAACGCTCATATGTTGTTGCAAATATGTGAATAAATCTGCGTTGTCATATGGTGTTTCACCTTCAAGTGCGTTGTTCATTGTAATTGCCGAGTTCAAAACTGAAACTGCTTTTCTCAAACCTGTCTTAAATTCTTGTTGGTTTGTGTTTACTATAACAGAAGGAATTGTCATAGCGGCAACTACGCCAATAATAGCCAAAGTAATCAAAACTTCAGCCAGCGTAAAAGCTAAACTTTTCTTCATAATTTAATTCTACCCTTCATAAGTCGGGACTATATTCATTATGCCATTTTTATTTTAAAAAATTGCTATAAAATATAAAAAAGGTGTAAATGTTAGTTAAAGAAGAAGTAAAAATGCTGTTGACAAAAGAAGCTTGGCCGTAGTCCAAGCTTGCAGATGAGATGTCAAAACCATCTTTAAAAAAATATACAACGAAGTCCATTTCTGATAAATTAGCAAGAAAAACTCTTCAGTATGAAGAGTTTGCCTTGATTTTAAAAATTTTAAACTATAGGATTTTCTATAAAAAAATAGAGAAGATTAATTTTTTTTATTGCAACCAAAGCTGCATGAATTCAAGCTATATGCGTTATTAAAAAAAGCCCCAAGCCCCAAGTATTCGGCATTATCGCCTTTGCACCCTCTGTATTCTTGGTTTAGTTCGTATTCAATTTCAAGCAATCTGTTATATTTTACAATTCGCTCCCCTCTTGAAATTGAACCTGTTTTTATAAGCCCTGAATTAACCCCTACGGCAAAATCTGCAATAAAAGTATCTGTGGTTTCGCCTGAACGGTGGGATATAATTGATTTATACCCAAAATGCTCCGCAAGATTTACTGTTTTTAGAGTTTCTGTTACCGTGCCTATTTGATTGGGTTTGATTAAAACGGCATTTGCAATATTATTTTCAATTCCTTCATATAAAAGTTTTGAATTTGTCACAAAAAGGTCATCCCCCACAAGAAGAATTTTGTTTTTTAATAAAGTTGTTAAAATTTGCCAACCTTCGTAATCTTCTTGGCTCATGCCGTCTTCAATTGAAATTATCGGGTAATCTTCAACAAGATTTACAAGGTATTCCGCCATTTCATTACTTGTAAGCTCTAAATTTTCAGATTTTATTTTATATTTATTTTCTTTGTAAAATTCGCTTGAAGCTACATCTATACAAATTTTGATTTCATCGGTTGTGTATCCTGCCTTGTTAATAGCTTCGATAATCAAATCAAGCGCTTCTCTTGTCGTTTGTATATTTGGAGCAAACCCCCCTTCATCCCCAACGGAAGTTGCCATTCCCTTCTTTTTTAAAATCTCTTTTAGGGTGTGGAATGTTTCCGTGCACATTTTAATGCCGTTATGGAAACTTTCTGCGCCTATTGGGGATATCATAAATTCTTGAAAATCAAGCCCGTTATCTGCATGAGCTCCGCCATTTATAATATTTACCATAGGGGTGGGTAAAATTTTTGCGTTTATACCGCCTATATATTTATATAACGGTAAATTTAAAAACTTTGAAGCGCCTCTGCACACGGCAAGTGAAACTCCTAAAATGGAATTTGCGCCAAGCTTTCCTTTGTTTTCGGTGCCGTCTGCTTCAATTAAAATTTCATCTATATGCTTTTGTTCTCTGATATCGCACCCGACAATTACCTTTGAAATAATTTCATTTACATTTTTTATTGCGCCAAAAACGCTTTTGCCCATATAATTTTTTTTATCATTATCTCTTAATTCATGCGCTTCGTATATTCCGCAAGACGCACCTGAGGGAACTGAAGCCGTAGCTTTTAGACCTGAATTTAGGCAAACTTCCACACAAATCGTTGGGTTTCCTCTTGAATCAAGAATTTGTCTTGCCCAAACTTTTTTAATCAAACAATCGTTCATTTTAAAGCTCCTTTTTTTAAAAAAGTATTAAAAAAAGGATATAATCTTACAATTGCACAACTTGATTAACCGTATAAAGATTATATTAAAAAAAACGGGTTTTAGTTTTTTTTACTTTATAATTCATAATATAGAAAACTGAAAAAGGAGAAGAAATGCAGGCAGTATTAACCCCTTCTATCGGACAGATGAAAGATTGTAAAGAACAGTTGGGCCTTTTATTTGATGAACTCAACGGTGCAGATAATATGCAAAAAAACAGAATTGAAAATGAAATTATTTCATATGGCGCTGATGCGATTGATTATCTTATTGATAAGTTAACAACATCCAGAGGCGTTCAAAGAGGTGTTGCCGCAATGAGCCTAATTAGAATAGGATCAGAAGCCGTTTTTGCCCTAAGACAATTAAGAGAAGCAAACAAGAACTTTGCTTGGGTTGCAAATTATATAATCCAAGAAATCGAAGGCACAATCTAAAATCTGTCTAAAGTGTTATAAAATCAGCTTTATGCGGACAGGCTATTTTAATAAATAATATTGCCTTTAAAGATAGTCTTTTTCGGTAATGAAGATAATATTTTAAAAGTGCATAATTCATTTAAAAGATTAAATGAAAATTATGCACTTTTTGCATTATGAAAGATATTTCTTTAATAAAAGGAGGAAAAATGACTATTAAAAAATTTTTATTGACGGCAACAGCGGCTGCAACCGTATTTGCATTTACGGTTCCCGTCAGTTTTGCCGCATGCCCGACAGGTGGCGCATGTCCTGTCGAAAATCAACAAATGGTAACGCCCGATACGGCAACTTGCAACAAATGCCATAAAAAAACGGACGATTGCAGCTGCAAGAAAAAATTTACTATTTTCAAAAAGAAAAAATGTGACCCGTGCGAAACAGGGGCGGCTGCACCTTGTGATAAATGTGCAAAACCAAAAACAGATTGCGGGTGTAAAAGTTCGTGCGATGAAAAAAGGTCAAACCCTAACGCTCAATCTTATGCATATCCAAACGCAGTCTATTCTAACGCAAATAATGCCATTGTAGGGGAAGCAAATTCTTCGGCAGCAATAACAGACACATCAAGTGGCTATATTGCAGGCGTTCCTGTTGAAGATGATTGCATTACAGGCGCTGCGGCACCAGTTTTGGATGACAAAATTCTTCCAAAATCAGATTGTTGTCCGGAGCCAAACATTCAATCTCCAAACACAATGAAGGCGATTTATAAAGAAATTGAACCTTGCTGCAATAAAAAGTCTGATTGTGGATGTGCAACAGGGGGTGCTTCTGGCTTATTCGGACAAAAATATCCGGATGTTCCAAACGGTTATTGGGCAGCAGATGACATCAACAGATTAACTGACCAATGTGTTGTTGTGGGCTACCCCGATGACCTTTTCAAGCCAAACAGAAATATCTCTCGTGCCGAAGTTGCAACAATGGTGGTAAAAGGGTATAACCTTGAAAATACCCAAATGACAACAGAGGGTGACTTTAAGGATGTTCCAAAACATTTTTGGGCATATGAAGAAATCAACAAAGGCGTTTCTGCCGATATGATTGCAGGACACCCTGACGGAAAATTCCACCCGAATAGTCCTATTACAAGAACAGAAGCCATGTCTATTATTTCAAAAGGAATAAATTGCCCAATGGATGCATGCAAAGCCGATGAAATTTTAAGCCAATATCAAGACGGTAAAGATGTCCCCACTTGGGCAAAAGAGCACGTTGCAAAAGCAATTGACAACGGCGCCCTTAAAGATTCAGCCTCAACAAATAAAATCAGACCGAAAGATAACGCAACACGTGCCGAAGTTTCTTCAATGCTTCAAAACATAAGGGTTGCAGGCGGTTATGATACTGACCAAAACGCTAAAACCGCAATTGGCCCGACACTTCCAACCTATGTTGAAAAAGAAACTCCCGTTTGCATACCAACTCTTTCATTAAAAATGAAAGACATTATCAACGCTAAAAATGCCAATGTTGGCGAAAGGTTTGCGGCAGAAACAACCCATGAAATTACAATTAACGGCACAACATATCCTAAGGGAAGTACCGTTTACGGTAAAGTTACGGAAGTTCAAAGACCGTCAAAATGCGATGACGGCGGCTTAAAACTTTCATTTAATGAAATTGTGGGCTGTGACGGTTGCAAACAAAGCTTGCCAAAACAAGTTTTAAGCGCAAAAGTTGAAAAATGCAAAGATGTGAATGGTTTCATCAGGTTCGTTCAAATGCCGTTTACTTTTGTGGGTTCAACTTTGGGTAACGTAGGACGTACCGTAGGCGGTATGCTGGTTGGCTTGGGCAACGCATCTGAAGCTTTGTTTGATCAAGTCGGCGTAGGTACGGGTGAAGCCTTCCAAGGTAACTTCAAAGCGGCCGGCAGAAGCTATGGTGACGGTATTGTCACAACGCTTAAGGCTCCTGTTGACTTTACAAGAACCGCTTTGTCAGGAACAATGGGCTTGTTCCAAAACACTGGGGATGAACTTACATATTTAATGGATGGTTCAGGCAATAAAATTACCCGTGTTAACCCGAAAGAACAAATCACGATTGCGTTTGGCAATAATTAAACAAAATTTAATTTAAAAACAACAAATTTTATAGAATAAAATTCAAAAGGAACGGTTTGTTGTTTTAACCTCCTTTTAACAACGAAGCTCAAAAATCTAAAAAAGGGCTTCGTTGTTTTTTAAAACTGTTTTTTTCCGTTGTACATTGCCCTTTGTGCTGCTACGCCGTATGGAATTGCAGATTTTTCGGTAATTAAAATTGTAAATAAGTCTGTCAGCCTTTCGCCTGTTGGGTCTGCAAGTTTATATTTATTTTCTTTTGCACAAGAATTTTCCGTACATTTTGCGTTGGCAGGGTTTGGCTTTCTGTCCCCGTTAATGTCAACCATAATAAGACATGGCGGCTTTTGGGTGTTATCCGGGTTAACATTCAACCCGTATGAACCACATCCGCCACATGCTCCGAATTGATTGGGGTTAGTGCTTGTCCACCTAAAATCAAGAAGTTGCCCTTGAAGACAGGCAAAAACTTCCGGGTTTTCATAAAGAGGTGAATTTTTAATTATACTTGTCCCTCGTCTGAATTCAAAGCGCATGCCGTCTGTTGTATAAAATGCGGCATTTTCCCAGTAATAGTCCGAGCCATTCATTTTGCTTGACGCCCTGAAATAAGAATTCCTGTCTGTTGTGTGCTTTATGACAGACATTTGGCGCATTAAATATCCCATTAAATTTGTGTTATCGTATGGCGTTTCACTGTATAGTGCAGTATTTAGGGAAATTGAGGAATTTAAAACAGAAATTGCCTTCCTTAAACCCGTTTTGTATTCTTGTTGATTTGCATTTGCAATAACGGAAGGAATTGTAATTGCCGAAACAACACCGACAATTGCAAGTGTAATCAACACTTCCGCTAGTGTGAATCCTTTTTTCATAATATCTCCTAAAGATATATATCTATTATATCATACATACTAATAAAAACATTTAATAACTTTTTTTGTTTTAAATTTATTTTAACACCTCAATAATTAAACACCCATAAATTTCTTTAGACAAAAAACCCTTAAAAAAAATTTTTAAGGGAAAAATATTGTTATATATATTTTTTTATTTGTTATACATTGCTCTTTGGGCAATAACTCCAAATGGAATAGCTTTATCTTCCGTAATTAAAATGTTGAAGATATCGTTCAATCTTTTATCTGTAACTTTTGGATATGTGTATACTCCTGAACCTTTTGTTTCATTAGATAAAATCATATTCGGTTTTCTATCCCCGTTCACATCAACCAAGATAAAACAAGGCGGCATTGTTGTGTTATTCGGGTTTTCCGCTAAACCGTATGAACCGCATTCACCGGCTGCGCTACGAGAACCTAAACCGCCATTATTTACTATAACGTCTGTGCCGTGGAGCTTAAGCCCGTTTTTAATATCCGCCGGTGCAGGAAATTCATAGCGCATCCCATCTGTTGTATAAAAAGCCTTGTTTGCACTTTTATATGTTTCATTGCCGTTATCATCGGTTGACAAGCTGCCGCCTTGGGTTTCTTTTATAACAGACATTTCTTGTTTTATGTAATTATATAAATCATAATTTTCATAAGGCGATTCGCTTGTGATTGTCTTTGTCATTGTAATTGCCGAATTTAAAACAGAAACCGCCTTTTTTAATCCTGTTTTGTATTCTTGTTGTTGCGTATTTGCAATAACAGAAGGAATTGAAATTGCCGCTACAACACCAATTATGGCAAGTGTAATCAATACTTCCGCCAGTGTAAACCCTTTTTTCATAATATCTCCTAGAGTTGTAAAATTAATATAACTTATTATATCATATTTTTACACATATTTTAAAGCGTAAAATATAGTATACAAATACGTAAAAATTTTAAATATCATAAATATGAAACGTGAAATATTTTTAAAGCTGACAAAATTAAAGTGATAAATGTAATTTTTATAAAACAAGAAAACTTATAAAATCTGATTTTGCTCGGCAAAATTACAGATATTCTATCTGGTTTCTTTTTGCCGCCATATCTTCAACAGTACTAAATCTTTTGTCAGGAAGCACAAAGTCACCGTATTTGTTTTTTGAAAATTTATATTTCTTAAGGTCTTCCCCCTCATCTTCGCTGTTTGCACTTACGATACTTGCACAATAGTGCTCTGTAGAATCTTTTATAATTTGCCCTATAATTGGCAAAGTCGGGTTAATGTAAAAATTGTCGCCGCTAATTTCATCAAGTGAAGTGAAAAATCCACAATTGTCTTTGTCGTATAGTTTCACATGGCGAGAAGTCTGTGCGCATGAAACAACTTCATTGTTTAAGTTATTTTCTAAAACATAAAATTTCATACCGTCTGCGTTTTTAGAGTATCTTAAAAAATCTCCCTTAAACCGTGCAAGCATATATTCATTTTTCACAAGCTCTCTGTCGTCATAATTTTTGTTGTCTAATTCATAAAGAGTGGCATCTTGTTTTTCGTTGCGCTTGTTTTTTATGGTGCAATTTAATACGGCCTTTTTGCCAAAATTAATCGAATTATTTATAGACGGAATTTTCATTTCTTATCCTTTTTTCTTGTACGGATATTTTAATGTCTCTCAATATATTTTTTTGCCCCATGAAAAAACCCCCTTGAAAACAAGGGGGTAATTTTTTCAAAAAACGGTATTTATGCCATGCAAGCGCCTGCCATGCAGCCTAAAAATTCTTTGGCTTCTGTCATACGAACTTTAATTCTGCCGTCAACTGCAATGCCTTCACCAGTTTTTTCGCTGATTAAAAGCGGGTTGATGTCTAATTCGTCAATGAATTTAAAGTCGTTTACTAATTGTGAAAGTCTTAAAAGTGTTTCTTCAATTTGGTTAATTTGAGCAGGTGTTGTGCCTCTTGCACCTTGAAGAAGTTTGTATGCCTTAACAGATTGAATCATTTCTTTTGCGTCAATATCTGTTAAAGGTGCAATTCTGAAAGTAACGTCTTTTAGGGTTTCAACAAAAACGCCACCCAAACCGAACATCATCATTGGGCCGTATTGTGGGTCTGTTGCAATACCGCACACCATTTCACGGTTTCCTTTAACCATTTCTTGGATAATAACCCCTTCTAGCCCTTCTAATAAACCTTTTTCTTCAAGACGAGCCAAAAGTGCCTTGTATTCGTTTCTTAATTGTTCTTCAGATCTTATGTTAACAACAACGCCGCCAACATCAGTTTTATGCGAAGTTGTTTTTGAAGTCATTTTCATAACTACAGGGTATCCGATTGAATTTCCTAAAGAAACAACTTCATCTATATTTGTTGCAAGTCCGTATTTGCAAGCACGAATGCCATAAGCTTGAAGAACGTCAATTGATTCTAAGGTGGTTAATTGATCTCTGCCTTCTTGAATTGATTTTGCAATGATATTTTTAACTTTATCACGGTCAACATCAAAGCAAGGAATTTGACCTGATGGTTTTTCCATCCATCTTCTTTGTTGGTCTAAGCGGCAAAGTGCTTCTGCTGCTTCTTCTGCGTACATATAAAACGGCATATTAACTTCCATATTTGAAATTTTTGTAAAGAAGTCACTTGTTGTCATAAATACGCCAACGATAGGTTTGGTTGGGTTTTGTGCTTTAATTTTCATTAATGCTTCGGCAACGTCAATGTCTTTTAGGCCTAAGAATGGTAAATAAATTACCATAATCATATCGACATTTTCATCTTTAATAACAGTTTCCAATGTTTGAGTATAGTGCTCAATTGGAGCTGACGCTATCATATCTATCGGGTTTTTAACAGAAGCGGCAGACGGCAAGAAACTTCTTAAAGTTTCTTTTGTGGCGTCTGTGATTTTAGCCATTTCCATGCCTGCTTCACAAATAGCATCTGTTGCCATAATGCCGGGGCCGCCTGAATTTGTAATGATTGCAACTCTGTTGCCTTTTGGAATTGGGCAGTTTGAAAATGCTTTAGCGTTTGCAAATAGGTTCTTTAATGAAAATTCTCTTATAACGCCTGATTGACCCAAAAGCGCTGCTGCTGCTTTATCTGCGCCTGCAAGTGAACCTGTGTGAGAACTTGCAGCTGAAGCACCTGCTGCGGAACGACCGGCTTTAAGTGCCAAAATTGGTTTTTTCTTTGTTATTCTTGTTGCAAGTTTTCTGAAGTTTGCAGGGTTTTGAATTGATTCCATATAAAGCAAAATTTGTTTAACGTCATCATCGTTTTCCCAGTATTCAAGCATTGTTTCGGCATTTATATCTGCTTGGTTCCCTATTGAAACAAATTGAGCAAAACCAAGATTTAAATCTTTTAAAATGTTCAAAATGCCGCCGCCCAAAGCACCTGATTGTGAAACAAAGCCAATATCACCTCTTACAGGCAAACTTTCAGCAAATGTTGCGTCCATCATAATTTCAGGATTTGTATTCAAAACACCAAGACAGTTTGGGCCAACACATCTCATGCCGTATTGTTTTACTTTTTCTAAAAGTTGTTTTTCAACTTCAGCACCTTCTTTACCTGTTTCTTTAAAGCCTGCTGTTATAATGCACAAGCCCTTTATTCCTTTTCTGTGGCATTGATCAATTGTGTCTAAAACAAATTTTGCATTTACAACAATTACGGCAAGGTCAACTTCTGACGGAACTTCTTCAATTGAAGTGTATGCCTTAAAACCTTCAATAATACCGCCTTTTGGGTTAACAGGGTAAATATTTCCGTTAAATTTGTAATCCCTCAATCTTTGCATAATTTCAGAACCTATAGTTTTAGGTTTTGTGGATGCGCCGATAACGGCAATTGATTTCGGTTTCATAATTTTATCCAATACGGTTTTGTCCATTTTCTTCTCCTTTTTATTAATAACCGTTTTCAATCCATTCTCTGTTTCTGAATTTAGCGCCTATATTTTTTGCAATTTCTTCGCATTTAGAAACATCAATATTGTATTTTTCAACTTCAAATCCTGTCACAACGCTCAAAGTTGTATCGATTTTATTTTTTACGCACTCTTTAGCAAAATTAAGCATTTCACCATATGCCCCTTCAAATTTGGGAGCTGAAATTTTGTTGTATTCCTCTTCGTTTTGCGCATTTAGGCTTATTGAAATTGAATCTATTAAGGGGGCAAGCTCAGGCACGATATTTTTTTTGTTTAAAAAATTCCCATGCCCGTTTGTGTTAATTCTGATTTTAACATTACTCATGGTGCTTTTAACATATTGTGCCACTTTTTTGACTTCTTCAAATTTGGCTAAAGGCTCTCCGTATCCACAAAAAATAAGTTCGTTATGAATGCAAATTTTTTGTTTGTTGTTTTCAATTTGCTCAATAACATCTTGCGCTTTAACGTCTTTGTCGCTAAGCCATAAATTTGCGCCTTTAACATCTTGTTTAATATCCCTAACACAGAATTTACAAGAATTTGAGCAAGCGTTTGTGATGTTTATGTAAGCCTTTTCGTATAAAAAATACAATAAATTTTGCAATTTATTTTGCCTTTAAACTGTAATATTACAGGCAAAATTTTCACACAAAAAAGAACGAATATCAATAAAAAATTTAAAAATTATTCTTCAGGGCATATAAGGCAAGCCGCAGTTTGCGCAGCCTTGTCTATTGCTGCTTCTTCGCTGTATCCTGCTTGTTGAAGCCCGTATGCGTAGCCTGATGCAAAATTGCAAACATCTTCAAACATATCTTGGAACGCAAGGACATCTGCAACTATTAGCGTTTCATCCATTTTATATGGAGCCTTTTTAACGCTCACTCTGCCCAAAACTGCTTCAGGCGATTCATTTAAATTCATTTGTTTTTTAGGAGTGTCATCGTCATTATGACAGCTTTCGCATACAACAGGTTTTTCTTTGGGTTCTTGTGTATGGATGTGCTGATGTGGTACATTGATTTTTCCGATGTTGGTCATTGGTATTTATCTCCTAATAAATTTATTCGTGTTTAAAAAAGTTAAAAAAAATATAGTGTTTTTTAAAAAAGCATTTTTTCGCTTTATCATACAAAACATGGAAAAAATATTTTTTGCTACTTGATGTACAAAATATATACTATTTTTTTGAAAAAATAAATTATTTATGTGAAAAATCAATCTATTAGCGGATTTTAGTGATAAAATTTATATTTACATTTCTTAACAAAATAGACCAAAAGAGAAAAACAAAATTAAGAATGTAATTGAAAGGGACATTTTGAACATCTTGCTTTTGGATGTAGGACAAGATTGTCTTCAAGGTCATATAGTTTGGCAATTCTTGTTATTAGCTTTGCACCACAAACCGGACAAAGTGCGACATAAGCTTTATTTTCCGCATTTAATAAAATATCTTCTTTTAATTTGTCCAAAATTTCTTGTGAAACAAAGTTATAATCTTCATTTTTTTCATAAAGCTTAATTTCATCCAAGCTTGTCTTTAATCCTTTTGCAAGCTTTTGCCTAATTGTGGTGGATAAAAAAAGCTCATATCCCGCTTCAATATTTAAAATAATGTCTTCATCAAGGTTAGATTTTTTTGCAAGCCCAAGAGCTGACAAGCCTAAATTTTCCCTTGTATGAAAAACAAATTCCGCAAGACTGTTATATTTTTTTTGAAGCTGTCTCATCGTTTTGCCTGCAAATTAAGCCTTTGATTTGATTATATCTTTATCCCAAGCAAGTAGCACACTTGCAAAGAAAATGCTTGAATATGTTCCAACCGCAATACCCAAAATCATTGCAAGGACAAATTCTCTTGTTGTTGCACCCCCAAAAACATAAAGCGCAGTAAGAGTTATCAAGGTTGTTAGGGATGTATTTATGCTTCTTGCAAGGGTTTGATTAACCGAAGCGTTAATAATTTCATCAGATGTATATTTTTTGGCTAAAAATCTTGTATTTTCTCTTATTCTGTCAAACACAACAATTGTGTCATGTACGGAAAACCCTACAACTGTCAAAACTGCCGTTATAAATAAACTGTCCACATACCAGTCAAAAAATATCCCCATTATTGCAAAAAATCCAATTACAAAAAGTGCGTCATGTGCCAAAGACAAAAGGGTTATAACCGCATAATCAGAGTGAAATCTAAAAGATATGTAAACCACAATCCCAAGAAAAGCAAGGCAAAGGGCAACAAGAGAATTTTTCAAAAGTTCAACTCCTAAAGAAGGGCCAATTGAGTTTGTTTGAACCAATACTGGTTCTTGAATGTATGTATCTACAATTTTTGTAACCTTATCAATGCTCTCCCCTTTGTCATTTCCTAAAAATGAAGTTTTAATTGAGATTATGTTTTTAGCTTCCGAGTTTTCATCTTCACTAAGCGCATTTTGATTGTTAATTGTTTGTGTAACAGGAGTTTGAAACCCTTCTTCCACAAGCTTTTGTCTTATTTTTTCAATATCTGAAACCTGAACGTCTTGCGAGGTTGAATATTGAAGAATTGTACCGCCTGTGTAATCTATACCAAGCTTAACAGGAGCGTGGTTTGGTTGCGTTATCATTAAAAAACAGATTGCAATAATACAGGGAATTAAAAACAGTGCGCTGATAGAAAGCCACAAAGCTCTGTATTTTACAACATCTATTATATTTTTATGTTTCATTAAATCGGGATTAGCCATTTTTTACTCCTTTTTAGTTTAAAACGCCAAATTTCGCTTTTTCTTTTTTCGTTTCAACGGCAACATATGATTTATTAATATCGGAAGCCTTGAGCCCGAAAAATTCAGGGTGTTTTAATTCTCCAGTTCCAAAAATTAAATGCATGAAGTTTTTTGTAACCGTAATTGCAGAAAACATACTGATTAAAACACCAATTGCAAGTGTTAGGGCAAACCCTTTGACCGTACCTGTTCCTAAAAGATAAAGTATAACGCACGTTATAATTGTGGACATATTTGAATCAAAGATACTTGTAAATGCCCTGTCAAACCCTGAATTAATTGCGGTAAATAAGCTTCTTCCCGTTTTTAATTCTTCCTTTGTACGTTCAAAAATTAATATGTTTGCATCCACTGCCATGCCTATACTTAAAATAAAGCCTGCAATGCCTGCCAAAGTAAGGGTTACGGGTATAATTTTAAATATTGCAAATGCAATAACTGAATATACGCAAAGTGCAATGCTTGCAATAACTCCGGGAACTCTGTAGTAAATTATCATAAACAACATAACAAGTGAAATGCCGATTATGCCTGCAACTTTTGATTTCTGTATGCTATCAGCCCCTAAAGAAGGCCCTACTGAATTTTCTTCAATAATTTTAGCCCCGACAGGAAGCGCACCGGCGTTTAGAAAATCTACCATTTTTTTAGCTTCGGCGTATTCAAATCCATTATCGCCGCCGCCTGTAATTTGGGCATGCCCGCCTGCAATTTCTTCGTTAATTCTTGGGGCAGATTGAAGTTCCCCGTTGAAGAAAATTGCCATTTGTTTTCCGACAAGTTTTTTTGTTAATTGTGCAAACTTTTTAGAGCCTTCGGCATTAAATTCAAGTGAAACAATCCATTCACCCGTTGTGGAAGTTGAAACGCTTGCTTTTTTTAGATCTTTACCTGTAAGCCCTGTTGCAATCCACTCTTGCATGCCGTCTTTTGTAATCCCCGGCTCTTTAAATTCCAGTTGGGCAGTTTCGCCTAAAAATTCTTTTGCTTTTTTTGTATCTGTTATGTTTGGAATTTCAACCATAAGTCTTTTTTCGCCGACCTTTTGAACAACTGTTTCGCCGACCCCAAGAGCGTTAACCCTGTTTTCAATTGCATATTGCAAGCTGTCCATAACATCCGGCGTAATTTTGGGAACATCGCTTGAAGGCTCTGCTTCTAAGACAAGTCTTGAACCACCAACTAAATCAAGCCCCAAAGAAGTTGGCTTAATGTGAATTACAACAAGTCCTGCAATAACTAAAGCAACGATAATCCAAAATAATATTATTTTATTTTTCATAGGTTCTTTAAAAACTCCCTTTTTTTCTTTATTCTAACAAAAAAATAAAAATAATTAAATAAAACAAAAACATTTGTCCGATATAACTAACCGTCCGAACAAATGTTTGTTTCCTCTTTTTCCTTTAAGCCCAGTAGCTTTAAATTTTTGCTTGTTAATAGTCTTTTTACTTCTCCTATTCTAATTCCCCTATATAAAAGGGCAGTTTAATTTGCCATCACTCCTTTCAAAACTATACGAATAAGTAAACATCATCTAAAAATTTTAAACAAGTCAAAAACTGTAAAAAAAGTTTTACAATTAACCATGCCCCTTGAGCTTATTAAGAAAATTCGTTTTTAAAAAACTTAATGAAAAAATATTAAAAAAAATAAATAAAGTGCCGCCCCTTGAAAAAACTGTTAATATTTCTACTATGAAGCATTATGTTCAAAAATTATTAATTCTGTTTGTAATGTTTATTTTAAGTTCCCTGAGCGCTTTTTGTGCGGAACCTGTTAAAATAAATAGTCTTTTATTTGATAATTCAGACGGCATTATATATATAAAAACAAAAGGTCGAATAACTGAAGAAAATAAGGTCATAAAAGGGTACCTAAAAGAACCGACCAGAGTTTATACAGATATCAACAATGCAATTTTAACCACCCCCAAAAAAACATTCAATGTAAAAAATTCGGTTTTTAAAAATGTGAAAATTTCACAATTCACAACAGACCCTTATGTTGTAAGGATTGTTTTTGAATATGATAAAAGTTTTGACTCATCCGGTTTTGAGGTTTTTAAAACAGAAAATGCCTTTTTTATTCAAACAAAAAAGCAATTAATAAATTCTCCTGATTTTAAAACAGTCTATTCAAATACAAAACAAAAAGACAGAACCGTTTTTTATGAAGGCTTAAAAATTGAAGAAGAATTAAATCAGTCCTTAACTTCATCTTCTTCAACCTCTTTAAATCAAACAAATACACCCCAAGCACAGGTATTAAAAATTCCTTCAAAATATTATATAGACTCAATTACAAAAACAAAAAACGGGGTTATTGTAAACGGGGTGGGAAAGTTGAGCCTTATGCCCGCATTTACTTTAAGCGAGCCAAACAGGCTTATTGTTGATTTGGATGATACGGTTGTAAACCCTGAACTTAGAAATAAAACAAACCCAATTGGTGAATTAAATATCACACCCCTAGAAAACGGTGAAAAAGCCCCCGACACAAGAGAAACAATTAAAATTGGGCAAAATTCTCAAAATGTAGCAAGGATAGTTATACAAGGGGAAGGCGCCAAAAACTACAGGGGTATTATTTCTCCGGATTCAAAGGCTCTTTATTTTACAAATAAGTCAAACATAATAAATACAAAAATGGCTGAAACAAACGCTAATCTGCTTAAATCTTCATATTCGGGGTTAAAAAAACTTGAAGTTTTTAGTCTTTTATTTGATGATTCCGTTGCATTTAATGCGTTTGAAGAAAATTCTAAATTATATATAGATATAAACAATTTAAACACTTTTGATGATAGTCTTTTGGACCCTATAAAAAGGGTGAATTCTGATATTCAAACAACAAGACTTGCGCTTGATAAGTTGAGAATTGTTTTTCCTGACACTTTAAATAAAAGTGTGGCGGTTAAAACAAATTCGAATAATACTGAAATGAGAATAATTATCAAACAGCCTGTGCCTCAGGTGCAAAAACCTGCTCCAACTACCCCAAGTTCAGTGTTTGTGCCTGTCAAGGTGGTGAATAAAAAACAGGCGGAAATTTCAAATCTTTTTAAAGTCGTAATTGACGCAGGTCATGGCGGCTCGGATGTGGGAGCTACAAGGTGCAATATTTATGAAAAAGATATTACTTTAAAAATTGCAAAATTGGTTGAAAAAAAATTGAATGAAAAAAAAGTTAAAACTTATATGGTTCGTGACAAGGATAAAACCGTTTCGCTTGCCGAAAGGTCGGATTTTTCAAACAATATTAAGCCTGACGCTTTTGTTTCAATCCATGTAAATTCAAGTACAAATGACACAAGTTATGGGGTTGAAACCCACTGGTACAAGGAAGATAGCAAGGCTTGTGCAAAATATGTTCACGGTGAAATGGCAAAAAAAACAAAAAGTTGGAGTACAATTGACCGTGGTTTGTTTAATTCAAAATTTTATGTTATAAATCACACAGAAGCACCGGCAATTCTTTGTGAGATTGGCTTTATTTCAAATAAAAAAGAAAGAGAAGAAATCATAAAAGCAAAAAGGCAGGAAGAAACAGCACAAGCAATTGCGGATGGAATTTATAAATATTTAAAGGCTAAAAAGTAATGGATACAACTGAAGTTATAGGAGTTTTTGATTCAGGTGTCGGGGGGTTGAGTGTTTTAAAAAAACTTATACCTTATGGCGGAAAATATATTTATTTTGGGGACACAAAAAATCTTCCTTACGGAAACAAAACAAAAGAACAAATTATTGATTTTACAAGGAACATTATAAAATTTTTTATTAAAAAAGGCGCAAAAAAAGTTATAATGGCATGCAACACAAGTTCTGCCTTATCTTATGAAACTCTGCATATGGAATTTGGGGAAAAAATTAAAATATATCCCTTAATTCAAAATGCGGCTCCTTACATTGCAAAAAACGCTGATATAATAGGGGTTATGGCAACAAAAGGCACTGTTGAAAGCGGTGTATATTCAAAAGAAATTAAAAAATATAATAAAAATGCGCAAGTATATGAATTAATGTGCCCTGAATTTGTTCCAATTGTGGAAGAAGGACTGTATGATGACATTAAAAGTATTGAAATTGTTAAAGAATATCTTCAGACCCTTTTAGATAAAAAATGTGAAAAAATTGTTCTTGGCTGTACGCATTATCCTTATCTTTTGCCTATTTTAACCAAGTGGGCGGAAAAATCCTTATTTATTGACCCTTCAATTTATATGGAAAATATTGTAAAAACTTCAGCTAAAAAGCCCTTAAATGTGGATTTTTACGTATCGAGCGACCCTGTGAGATTTAAAAAAAGCGCAGAAATTTTCATGGATATAAATTCAAAAATAGAGCTTGCAGAAATTTAAATTTTATACCCTTGGTTGTATTTAAATTTTTCAGGCAAATATTCGCTCATGGTTTGAACATCAATTCCGTCTTTTCTCCCTGTTATAATGAGGGTTTTTGGGGATGCGTATTTTGTTAAAAGCTCTCCTAAAACTTTTATATTTACAACTCTATCGGGCGCAAGGGAAGAACTTGTCTTTTTTTCTTCGTCCCCAATATAGCAAATCATGTCTATTTTTGTTTTTTCCCCGTTTTTCTCAATCGCTTTTGCAGAGGCATATTCAAGCGGTTCTATATACCAGCGTTTTGAAAAATCCATTTTTGGGCCAAAATATAGTTTATCGTTTGCACGCACGGAAGCCGTTATGTTTTGTCCTGAAATGTCTGCCAATTTATTTGCGTCATAATTTGTTTTTGTCATTAAAAATTGATTTTTAATATCAACTTCGCTTATATTTTTTTCTCTGACGGCAGCTTGTGCGCTTTTGCTAAGCTTAATCGGAAGCGCGTTTATATTTTTTGTTGGATATTGAATTTTTTCACTTCTATTTGGAACGTATTCAGAAATTTTATTTAAAATAAGAGAAAAATTACCATTTTCGTCTTTATCCAGATTTGCAATTAAAGTGTTTTCATCAAAATGTCTTGGTGTGTCAAACCATGAAAGGCACTCTGCGCAAGGGTTTGCATCGTTTAAATCTTCCCCTATTGGTTTATAGCTTGACATTGCAAGATATTTAATTTTGAAATCAAGTGGTTCATTGTGTTTATTTTCAAGCGGTTTGGATTTTAAAAGGTCGTTATAAGCGCCTACAATAGAGGTTCTTTCCCCGCATATGTTAGAAACGCTGTTTCTTGTGTTGTTAAAGTTTGTTCCCAAATACCATTTATTGTCGCCATAGCAAGTGTTTGTGGCAAATCCCCTTTGAGAAATATTTCCCCATTCATAATTTTTCTTTGCAAGCTCATGCGCTTCTAAAACTTTTTCTATTAAAATTTCTTTTTCTTTTTCACTGACTTCAACGTCATCGGGCTTTACAACCTCTACTTTTTTAGGGTCAATTGAGTATCTATCTAAAATGGTTTTTTGTTTTTTTGCAAAATTAACAGGGCGGATGTGGGGATAATTTTGTATGCTTGCTATTTTCATTTTTTAACCTTTTTAAAAAATATGTGTCTGATATAAAACTTGTCAATAAAAATTTTTGCATGCCTGTTTCTTAAATTCTTAAAACCAAGGTACAAGTTGACTTTAAAATGCCTTTTTGTTATATTCCATAATGTATAATAAGAAAGCTTCTTGAGAAGGGGGTGAAAATCAATGCCTGAAGTTCGAGTAAGAGAAAACGAAAATATCGAAAGCGCTCTTAAACGCTTTAAGAAAAAAATTCAAAAAGCCGGTATTTTATCTGAAATTAAACGCAGAGAAAGATACGAAAAACCCTCTGTAAAAAGAAAAAGAAAATCAGAAGCGGCAAGAAAAAGACGTGTTTAATAAAATTTAAGGGGGGTGCAAATCCCCCTTTTTAAAAAAGGAGTTAGTTGTCATGGCAAAAGATTGCAGTTTTGATATTGTGTCCGAATTCGACAGACAAGAGCTTGTAAACGCAGTTGACCAAACAAAAAGAGATATTCAAACAAGATTTGACCTTAAGGACTCGAATTCAACCGTTGAATTGGATGCGGATAAATCAATTACAATTACCACAAATGATGAAATGAAGTTAAAAAACATTGTGGATATTTTGCAATCTAAAATGATAAAAAGAAATTTAAGCATTAAAATTTTGGATGCCCTGAATGTGGAAAACGCTCTTGGCGGAAATGTTAAACAGGTGTTTAACCTTAAAAAAGGGCTAAATCAGGAACTTGCAAAAAAAATTACAGCAGAAATCAAAGCTTCAAAATTAAAAGTGCAAGCTTCCATTCAAGGAGAACAAATAAGGGTGACAGGTAAATCCAAAGATGATCTTCAAGCGGTTATCAAACTGATTAAAAGCAAGGAAGATTCATTCCAAGTGCCTTTGCAATTTGTAAATTACAGATAATTTTTATGGAAATAGATTTAACAAAAGCAAATGTTATTTATAAAAAAACCATTAAAGACGCAGATATATATGCTCTTGAGGTTGCAAAAAAGCTAAATTGTGCGCATTCAAGCTTGGACAATTTGCCTGACAGCGCTTCTCTTTTGGTAGTTTTGGGCGGAGATGGCACAATCTTAAAATGCGCATGCCATGCCAGCAAATTCGACATCCCCGTTTTTGGCTTTAATATGGGCAGATTGGGCTTTTTATCTCAAGCGGGTTTGTTTGAAAGAGAAGATGTCATTGAAAAACTCCAAAAAGGTGAATTTAGAATTGAAGAACGCCTGATGCTGTCTGACAATAGCGGAAATATTGCCCTAAATGATATCGTAATTAAAAATACGGATTGTGCAGGAAGTGCAAGGTTTGAGCTTTTGATTAACGGGAAACAGGTTTGTGCTTATTTGGCGGACGGTTTGATTGTTGCCACCCCGACAGGCTCCACTGCGTATAATTTGTCGGCGGGCGGTGCGGTTATTGCACCTGTCATAGATTGCATTACAATTGTTCCGATATGTGCTCACACTTTAAGTGCACGTCCTATAGTAATTTCAGCCGATGATACCGTTGAAGTTAAGTTCCACACTCCCTCTAAACTTCAAATTATAACGGACGGGCGGATTGCAGGTGTACAAAACGGCGGAGTTATCATTAAAAAACATTCAAAAAAAGCAAAACTTCTTTTGTCGAATTCTGAAAATAAAGATTTTTACGATGTCCTAAGAGATAAACTTCACTGGGGAATGGCACCTGGCATATGATAAAAACTCTTTATATTAAAAATTTTATTTTAATAGATAATCTCCTTCTTGATTTTACGGAAGGGTTTAATGTTCTTTTGGGGGAAACAGGTGCCGGAAAAAGTATTATTATAAAAGCAATTGACACCGTTTTGGGCGCAAAAACATCTAAAGATGTCCTCAAAGACGATACTAAAAATGCAATGATTGAAATTACTTTTGAACTTAATAAAGAAGAACTTGTAATCTCAAGAGAAATTTCTAAAACAGGCACAAAATGCAGAATAAACGGGCTTCTTGTCGGGTTGGACGAAATTAAACAAACCCGTGAAAAATTGATTGATATTCATACTCAATTTCAAACATACACATACATTCAACAAAAATATCATATTGAGCTTTTGGATTCTTACATTATCTCTAAAAATCCTTCTTATAAAAACCTTTTAGAAAAACAGGAGAGCGAATATAGAAGATTTTTTGAACTTGAAAAAACACTGGATAAAATAAAGAATGAAAGTGCGAACAATACAGACAGAATCGAGTTTTTGAAATTTCAGGTTGATGAAATTGAAAGCGCTGAAATTTTAGAAGGGGAAGAAGAAAATTTAAATAAAGAACTTGAAATTTTATCCAATGTTCAAGAATTAAAAGAGCTTTCATACGGCACTTATTGGGCACTATCTGGGGAAGACAATTCCATTTTAGAAGTTTTGGGGAAACTTTCATATAATTTATCAAGAATTAAAGAATTTGATAATTCAATGGCGCAAGATGAAGAAAATTTTTATGGCTCCATAGAAAACCTTAAAGATGTTGCATATAATTTAAGAAATTATTCAGACTCCCTTGTTGATAACCCGCAAAGGCTTGATGAAATCAACGAAAGGCTTTCTTTAATTCAAAAATTAAAAAGAAAATACGGAGATATTTTTGAAGCGCATGAAAAATTAAAAAATGAATTAAAGGAACTTCAAGAACAAAATTTATCATATGATGAAATTGAATGCGAAATAAAAAAATTATCTTCTTCAATGGAAGAAAACTCGGCAAAACTTAATGATGAACGTATAAAATACGCAAATGAACTTTCAGATGTCGTTGTTTTAGAATTGAAAAAACTTGAGTTTGAATGTCCAGATTTTAAAATTCAAGTGGATAAAACCCAAGTTAATTCAAAAGGAAAAAATTCGGTTGAATTTTTAATTACAACAAACCTTTCAAAGCCTTTGGCGCCCCTTGTTAAAGTCGCTTCAGGCGGGGAAATTTCAAGGGTTATGCTTGCAATTAAAACCGTATTTGCCCACACGGATAATTTATCAACAATTATCTTTGATGAAATAGATACAGGTATCTCAGGCAAAACTTCAATTGCTGTGGCTTCAGAAATTTATCAACTTTCAAAATCTGCTCAAGTGTTTGCAATTACTCATCAGCCAATTATAGCGGCGTATGCAAAAACTTCTTATTGGATTTCAAAATCTCAAATTGAAAATAATACAATCGTAGATGCAACTAAACTTGATATGGATGGCAAAATTAAGGCTTTAGCACAAATGGCATACGGGGCTGTGGATGAAAAATCGGTTGCTTTTGCAAAAGAATTAATAAAAAATGCTCAATAAATATATAAAAGAGTTTCACATAGTTTTGTTTTTGTGTTAGTATACTTTTGAAGGCAGTTAAAAAAGGAGCTAAAAAGTGGGCTACAAAATTTTATACAAAAATGAAGTGTGTAAAAATCAATTTGAAATAAGGGTAAAAGCACCTTATATTACAAAAAATGCACGTGCAGGCCAGTTTATTATTTTAAGAGTTGATAAAAATTCAGAAAGAATTCCTTTGACAATTGCTGATTATGACAGAGAAAAAGAAGAATTAACAATTGTTTATATGGCAGTTGGTTATACAACCAAAAAACTTGCAGCACTTAATGTTGGGGATGAAATTGAAGATATCGTTGGGCCTTTGGGCAAACCGACCCACATTAAAAATTATGGCACAGTAATTTGTGTTGCAGGCGGATACGGCGCAGCGCCTTGTTATTTGATTTCAAAAGCGTTCAAGGAAGCCGGAAACAAAGTTTATATGATTATGGGTGCAAGAAATAAAGATTTAATTTTCTGGCAAGACAAAATGAAAGACGCTTGCACAGAGTTAATAATTACAACAGATGACGGCTCTTTAGGTGTCAAAGGCTTTACAACAAGCGTTATGGCACAAATTATGGAAAGAGAAAAAGTGGATTATGCAATTGCAGTTGGGCCCATGCCGATGATGAAGGCGGTTGCAGATTTAACACGTAACACAGATATTAAAACAGAAGCTTCAATGAACCCAATTATGGTGGACGGTACAGGCATGTGCGGTGCTTGCAGAATAACCGTTGGGGGTGAAGTTAAATTTGCATGCGTTGACGGGCCTGATTTTGACGCACATCAAATTGATTTTGATGAAGTTATTAACAGAACAAGAATTTACAAAGATTACGAAAAAAGATGTGATGAAACAAATTGCAACCTTCAAAAACAGGCAGTTGCACTTGAAACATCTTTAAGATAGGGGAGAAGGCGGATGTCTGACAATAAACTTCCGATTTGCCCCTTGATGTCTGCGGGAAACGAACTTCCAATAGTTTGCCTGCAAGAGAGGTGCTCTTGGTATCTTCAAAATTTAAAAAAGTGCTCTGTTTATATTTTGGGGCACAATGCAATGTTGGATGTAAAGGCTAAAGTAGAGAAAAAGTAAGAGGAAATAAACAATGTCAAAACCGATGACCATAACAGAAAAAATTTTTGCAGCACATTCAGGTAGGCAATACGTTCATGCGGGAGATTTAATCACAGCGAAGGTTGATATTACCCTTGCAAATGATATTACCGCTCCGGTTGCTATAAAAGAATTTAATAAAATCGGGGTTGACAATGTTTTTGATAAAACAAGAACAGTCTTTGTTCCTGACCATTTTGTTCCAAACAAAGATATTAAATCTGCAGAACAAGTAAACATGATAAGAAAATTCTGCAAAGAAAAAGGGATAGTCAACTTTTTTGAAGTGGGCAGAATGGGTATAGAACACGCGCTTTTGCCTGATTCAGGGCTTGTCGGTGCAGGTGATTTAATTATTGGGGCTGATTCTCACACTTGTACATATGGCGCTTTGGGCGCTTTCTCAACCGGTGTTGGTTCAACAGACCTTGCTTGTGCTATGGCATCAGGGGAAACTTGGTTTAAGGTGCCCTCTGCAATTAAAGTTGAATTTAACGGTAAATTGAATAAATGGGTTAGCGCAAAAGATTTAATTCTTCATTTAATTGGGGACATTGGTGTGGACGGTGCTTTGTATAAAACCCTTGAAATCACAGGTTCTGCAATATCAAATCTTTCTATGGACGGAAGATTTACCATTTGCAATATGGCAATTGAAGCGGGCGCTAAAAATGGAATAATTCCGCCTGATGAAATTACAAGACAATACCTTGAAGGAAGGGCAAAACGTCCGTATACATTCTATACATCTGATGAAGGTGCTGAATATGAAAGAGTTATTAAATATAATGTTGAAGATATAGAACCAACAGTTGCTTTCCCGCATTTACCCGAAAATACAAGACCTATTTCAAAAGTTGGGGATGTGAAAATCAACCAAGTTGTAATTGGTTCATGCACAAACGGAAGATTGTCTGACCTTAAAGTTGCGGCAGATATTTTGAAAAACAAAAAAGTTCATCCTGACGTAAGATTAATTGTGTTCCCCGGAACTCAAGATATTTACTTAAAAGCAATTGAACTTGGATATGTTCAAACAATTGTGGAAGCTCAAGGTGCGGTCTCAACACCAACCTGCGGACCTTGTCTTGGTGGACATGCCGGAATTTTAGCAAAAGGTGAAAGGGCAATTTCCACAACAAACAGAAACTTTGTGGGAAGAATGGGACACCCTGAGTCTGAAGTTTATTTGGCATCTCCTGCGGTTGCTGCGGCAAGTGCAATTTTGGGAAGAATTGCTTCTCCTTCTGAACTTTAATTTTATAAGGAATAAAAAATGGAAAAAAATATTCTCAGCTTTCAATTGTGTTCTGAATTAGGGAATATGGATGCAAATTTTAAGAAGGTTCAAGGGTTTATTGAAAATTTTTATTCCACATCAGACATAAAACCCGATATCATTGTGCTCCCTGAAGTTTGGCCTCAAGGGTGGTCATGTGAACTTTTTTTGAAATGTTCGGATAATACAAATAAAACGGAAGATTTTTTATCTTCTCTTGCAAAAAAATATAACGTCAACATAATTGGCGGCTCATATATAAGAAATAATAACGGTGTTTTGAAAAACACATGCCCTGTAATTAACCGCAAAGGGGAAATTGTTGCACGTTATGAGAAAATTCATCTCTATGCGCCTGACGGGGAAGCAGACGATGTTAAATCGGGCACAAAACCTGTCTTGGTTGATATAGAAGGTCTAAAAATAGGGCTTTCAATTTGTTACGATATAAGATTTCCTGAACTTTTTAGAAGCTATATAAATTCAAAGTTTCCACCTGAATTAATGATAAACATGTCGGCTTGGCCAAAAACAAGACGCCTACAATATCAAGTTATGGCGCAATCTCGTGCGGTTGAAAACCAGTGTTATTTTTTGGCACTTTCTCAAACGGGAGAAATAAAAGACAACGTCTATAATTCAGGATACTCCTGTTTTGTGGAACCAATGGGCGAAATTGTTGAAAAATTGGATGAAAATGAAGGATATATGCTCACAACTCTTGATATGGAGCGTGTTTATAAAGTCAGAAACACATTTCCTAACCTTTTAAACAGAAAAGTTTACGATTTTGGTTTTGTGCCTGAAATTTTGGGGGTTAGTGTTAATGCTTAAAAAAATTGTTTTAACATTTTTTGTTTTTTTAATTTTTCAATTCGCATCATTTGCAAACGGCGTGTCTTCTTCCATTAACGATATTTTAAGTTCTTTCGATTTTGATAGGGATTCCGTTGTGTCAATATCGGTTAAGGATAAAAATACAGGCCTGATTGTTTATGAAAAAAATGCGCATAAATTTTTAAATCCTGCGTCAACTCTAAAGCTTTTCACAATGGCATCTGCGATAGACACGCTTGGTGAAGACTATAATTTTGATATGGCGTTTTATAAAGACAAACACAATAATCTATATTTGAAGTTGTCTGGTGACCCAATTTTTTCTGAAAGCGATATGGGTGTGCTTGTTCAAAATTTGAAAAAAAAATATAAGGGAAAAATTAATAAAATTTATATAGATGATTTTATTACAGACAAAATTCCCTATCCTGACGGTTGGACAATTGACGATTTTTGGCCTTCCGCTCCAAAACTTTCTCCTTATATAGTAGATAAAAACACTGTTAAAGTGGATTTTTTGGTGGATGAAAATAAAAATATAAGAATTGTTCAAAAAGATGATTATAAATTTTCTTTTGTGAATAAATTAAAAATAGGGGATGAAAATTCTATTAAATTAATAAAGGATGAAGTTCATAACACGGTCGATGTAACGGGGGAGATATCTTCGCCTGTTATTGGGTATCAGGTGCCTGTTTTAAATCCTAAATATTTTTTCTGTAACAAGTTAAAAAAAGTTATGGATAAAAATTCTCTTGTACGTCATGAAAAGTTCTTGTTTGCAAAAACTCCAAATGACGCTGTTTTGGTTGCAAAATTTTCAAGACCCCTTTGTGATGTCATAAAACATATTCTAACGACAAGTGATAATTTTTCTTCAGAAGTGGTGTTTAAAGTTGCGGGCGGAAAATATGCAAAAGAAATCACCACGGTTAAAGATGAGTATGCAAGTTTTGGTACAACGGAAAACGGCATTAATATGTTTTATAATTATTATGATAAATTGGGGCTTGATACATCTAAAGTTAAATTAAAAGACGGAAGCGGAGTTTCAAGATATAATGTCATAAACACGGATTGGATGACAGAAGCTCTTTTGAAAATGAATTTTGACTATGAAAAATATTTGCCCACAGCGGATGAGGGCACCCTTTCAAAAAGAATGAGGGAATTAAAAGACAAAGTTTATTTAAAAACAGGCACCCTGTACGGTGTAAGTTCACTTGCAGGAATAATAAAGACAGAAGATAAGGAATATTGTTACAGTTCTGTTATTATGAGCTATAACAGAAATAAAAGTTTAATAAAAGGAATAGAGGATGAAATTGTCTATGAAATTTACAGAACGGGTGAAGGCGAATAGTTTAAAACTCATATTGTCTTTTTTACTTTTGAATATGGGTGCAATAACTTGTTTTCAATCAAATGCCGTTTGGGGAAACAACTTAAAGACAATGTTTCTAAACAATTCAGCTATTATTTATACAATTAATATAAGAACTTTTGGTGCGCAAGATTATAACGGCAATGACATTATAGAACCTGAACTTGGGGAAGTTAAGGGCACTTTTATAAATGCTATTCCTAAACTAAAGGCGCTTCGTCAATCCGGAATTAACACAGTTTATCTTCTTCCGATTACAAAAGTGGGTAAATTAAAAGCACACGGCACAGCAGGCTCTTTATATGCTCTTGATTCTTTTGATACAATCAACCCGCAATTTTTTGACGAAGGAGACTTAACACCTGATATAAAAAAACAGGCTGCAAAATTTGTAGATGAAGCGCACAAATTGAATATGCACGTTATTGTTGACCTTCCGGCATGTGGCTCATATGATTTATCTTTGGAAAAGCCAAGTCTTTTTGTAAAAAATAAACAAAATAAAACAATCTATCCTATGGACTGGACGGATGTTAGAGCATTTAGCGCATATGAAGGCGGGTCTGAAAAAATAAATCAAGCTCTTTTGTCGGAACACAAAAAGTTTATTGACCTTGTGCAAGAAATTGGTGTGGACGGTATCAGGGTTGATGTTGCGGCAATTAAACCCGATAGCTTTTGGAAGGAAGTTATCGAGTATGCAAAAAAATACGATAAAGAATTTTTATTCTTAGCAGAAGCCGCCCCCGAATGGACTAACCCTACAGATGGCGAATGCGATTATGCGTCCATAACTTCTTTATTAGAAGCGGGCTTTGACGCTTATTATGCGGATTGGGGCAAGCTTTATGAAGTTAAAACAAATGATGAGTTTTTCAAAAAAATAAATAGAGATGCAAAAATATTAAAATATTTTGACGATAAAAAAGCGCTCATGGCAGCTTTTGCAACCCATGACCAAGAAAGCCCCATGAAAAGAGGGCAAGGATATTGGCAAATGGTAAATTGGCTAAATGTGCTTTTGCCATTAAATCCTTACGTTTTGGACGGTTTCCCTGCGGGGGATGTTTATAATTATAAATTTAGAAACAAAAAAGCAATTTATTCTGAAACCGATTCTGATAATTATATGTCAGAAAACGGAAAGTTTGATATTAAAAACTTCGCAAGGGCGCCTTTGGCGATTGATTCTCAATATTTAATCCCTGATTTTACGGAAGCTATGAAATTTAGGTACATAATGGCGCCAATTATTACATCAAGAGAAATTAATGAATTAAAAACAGACAACACCTCTGTTTTTGCGTTTAAAAAACAAAAAGGGGACGATATTCTTGTTGTTATTGGTAATTTGGATGGGGAAAATTCAAAAATCGCAAATGTTAAAATGTCAGGTGTAACAAAGGATACTTTTATTATGCCTTTTAAAATGTCCACGGCACCTGTTGTGAAAAACGGGAAAATTGAAGTTAAACTTAAACCCTATGAAATCCAAATTTATATCTTAAGGAGAGCTTCTTCAAATAAGTAAAATTCTATATAATGGGCTTTATTGCTCTTTCAAGAATTCCTGTGCATTTTGCTATGATAATGCCGTAGTTTGAGATAGGAATATTTTTGCTTTTTGCCAGTTCAATTCTTCTTAATATTTCGCTTCTGTTTGTCATACATCCGCCGCAGTGGATTATAAGGGAATAATCTTCTATTGAATTTGGGAAGTCATGTCCTGAATAATGTTCAAAATATAAATTTTTCTTTGTATATTTTTTGATTAAATTTGGAATTTTCACTCTCCCTATGTCATCTTCAACAGGGTGGTGCGAGCAGCTTTCAAGAATTAAAATTTTGTCATTTTCTTTTATATTATCAAGTTTTTTTGCACCGTTTACAAATTCTGTAATATCCCCCTTTAATCTTGCAAAAAGAATTGAAAAAGAAGTAAGCAAAATGTTCTCATCCACAATTTTTGAAACTTCACCAAATGCTTGAGAATCAGTTACAACAAGCTTTGGGGGGTTTTTTAAAAGTGAAAGAGAATTTTTTAATTCTTTTTCTGTGCAAACAATTGCAGTTGATGAATTGTCTAATAATTCTCTTAAAACATTCGCCTGAGGAAGGATTATTCTTCCCTTTGGAGCCTCTTTATCAATAGGAATAACAAGTATGCAAGCTTCATGGGGCATTATTATATCAGATAAAATTTTTCTCTCTGTTTTGTATTCTATAGGTAAAATTTCTTGAAGTGTGGCTTTAAATTCATATCTGAAACTTTCTTTGTCGTTTTTTCTTTCTAAAATTTTGTTTGTGTTATTTTTTAAAAAGTTAAAGTCTGCCTCACTGATTTTTCCTAAATCTGTTTTGTTGATAACAGCAAGAGTTGGAATTTTAATCTGTTTTAAAAAATCTTTTTCAAGTTTGGTTAGTTGTTCATAATCTGAAACAAAAACAACAATATCACATCTTTTAAGCGCCTTAAAGGTGGATTTTACTCTTAAATTTCCAAGTTCTCCAACATCGTCAATTCCGGCGGTATCTAAAAGGGTGACAGGGCCTATAGGTAAAAGTTCCATTGATTTTTCGCACACATCGGTGGTGGTGCCTTTTACGTTTGATACAATTGAAAGCTCTTGACCTATTATATCATTTACTATGGTTGATTTTCCGGCGTTCCTTTTGCCAAAAAACCCTATATGCAGCCTCATCCCTTTTGTTGTTTTCATTTTGCAATAGTTCTCCTTATCGTGTATAATTAAACAAAAAAAATGGAGTTTTTTCAAATGGCGAAAGTTTTAGTTACTATGCCTGACAAGTTTTTAAAATCAATAGATGAACTTGCAGATTTTGAACAAAGAACAAGAAGCGAACTTATAAGAGAGGCACTTAGAACCTATCTTAAAAGAAATTCTTTGGTAAATTCCAAAAACGCATCTAAAAATGCGGATATTTTAGAAACTCTGTTGGATTAGTTTTATTTTTTCGACAATCAGGCGTAATTCATCTGTTATAGGCGGGTTTTTGGTTTGCAGCAAATATTCTCTTATGATTTTTGCAAAATCTGCTTTTTTGAATTCGCCCCAACCATTGTTTTTATAACAGTTTGAAATGTCTAAAACCGCATGCCCTTCTTCAATTTCGTTATCTTCTGTGATAAAGTTTTGTGCAAAATGAAAATTTAGGGCATTTTTAATTAAATTTTTGGATAAAATATCTTCAAATTCGCCTGATTTTATTTTGTATAAAGTGTCCCCTTTTCTTAGTTTTGGGGTTAAAATGTTTTCTATTTCATATGCGTCCAAGTCAAGTAAAATAAAAATTGGAATTTTGATTTCTTCAATTAATTTTAAATATTTCCTTGCCGCTTGATTTTTGCCCCCTGCGCCAAGTACAAAAATCCCCTCTTTTTTAAAATCCAGCCCTAAAATTTTTGCAAACTCAATTAATAAAATTTCTTCCGTTATCCCTTCCACAAGAACAACTTTAGAAATGGGATAAAGGGTGGAAAATTTTTCTCTAACTTCTGTAGAGGATAAATTTTTTTGAAGTTTCAATCTTTTTAAATTAAGGGGTAATTCTTTTTCTTCAAACAAATCAAGGGCGGCAGCAAAATTTAATTTATATGATAAAAATTTTTTTTCTTCTTTTGTGAGGTAGAAAATTTTTTCTTCATCTTTTTTGATAATTTCATTTATTTTAAAATCACAAGCTTTGTCAAATGCAGAATTAAAAATTTCAATTGCAAGGTTGTTTTTCTCTTCATCTGTAAAGTCGGAAAATTTTTCTCCGTTTAAAATAAGATGTTTATTTATAATGTCTTCAAAAACTCTTGTATATCTTTCACTAACGGGTTTAAAACGTGTAAGCCTGTCTATGCTTATTTTTATAAATTCTTTTGTTGGAGTTTTAAATTTCATCTAAAAACTTACTTTTGTGATTTATAATGTAAAGATAATATCAAAAAAACGCAATTTTTAAAATTCTCATGTTTTAAAAAATGTAAGGGTGAAGTCATGATTAACAGCGTTAATTTTTACAATTTAAATAAAAATATAAGCTCTCCTTGTGCAAAACAGAAGGCTTCCTTCACTCCTGCCAAGTCATTAAATTTTAGCGGGTCAAAACAGAATGTTGAAAAAACAAGTGTTCCCGCTTTAAATCAGCCTGCAACCTCTCTTTTTGGGGAAGAACAAACCAAAATGTATAATGAAATTTTGGGAATTTTTGCAACAAATGAAGCTGAAAAAGTAAGCCCTAAAGATAACGTCTTGAGGCAAAAAAAGCTTGATGCGCTTTTGAAAAACGGGGTTTTGTTAAATTCTAATTCAAATGATAACACAACCACTCTTGAAAACCTGCATAAAATAGTAACAAACCAAAGGGCGGGAAATATAGACGGCGCTAAAATTGCAGGTGAAGTTATAGACACCCTTTATAACCCTGCTTCAATAACTCAAAAATTCGGCGATGTACCAAAAGAGGCGCAATCTTTTATTTTAAATAAAGATGAGGTTGAAGCTGCAAGCAAGGTTAAAACTGAAGGCTCAGGCACATGTGTTGCCGCAAGTATTGAATTTCATATGGCAAATAAAATGCCGGCAGAGTTTGCAAGATGGATAGAAGGCTTATCTAGCCCTAATTTGCAAGTTGAAAAAAAAGTTGATTTAGACGCACTTTCTAAAAATAAAATGGATGCTATCTGGCTTTTAAAAGAGTTTGAAACCCCCTTAAAAGGCTTTAATTGGAACAGCGCTCAACTTGTTTTAAAACCCGATTCAAACGCAATTGCAAGGGCGCAAATTCAAGATAACTTCTGGGATACTGATGAGCGAACAATTGTAGATGTTTTAATGCAGTCTACTTTGATGAATTTGGGTTCCCAACAAACGTATAATTCCTTGACAGATACAAGGTCAGGCAAGTTTAATGCAAATCCGCAAGGTTTGATTGAATATGAAAAAACATATACAGAATCAATTGTTGGAAACCATGAAAGAAATTCTGCAATTTATCAAATTGTTGATGAAGACCAGAATTTAAACGGTTGGACTTGCGATATGAAAAATATTCAAGATGACATCACAAGGGCGATAGATTCAAATGAAGATGTTATTGTAGGATACGTGCTAACCGCTAAAGAGTGCGGCGAAAATGGCACCAATCCAAACAAAATAGTAAACGGACATGAAATCACAATTGTTGATTATAAAAAAGATTCTTCAGGTAAAATAACCTTTATTTGTAACGACACAGACGATGATAAACCAAACTATGTTGAATATTCGGCGGATTATTTGCTTCCTAAAATTCACCATGCAAGCTACCCTGTTGAAATTTTGGAATATTCTAAGGCAAGTTAAGAACCTTTAAAATAATTTGTTTTACACTAAGCCGCTCTTGATAAAATTGTTTGTGCGTAACTGTTTACAACTCCGGATTCGCAGTTTCCGACATTATACGCTGTGAGCGCCTTGCCAATATCTTTGCCGTATCTTTCATATTGGAAGCGCATTAAATAAATCATAGCTTCAAGGTTTTTGGCAGGGTCATGCATATCGTCAAAGGTATAATTTGTGCCAAATTGTCTGTTTACTTCTTCAACGGCAACCGCAGACATCTGTCCAAAACCAACGTAGGCAGGTGTGCTTGAAGCGGAATTATCTCCGCCGGATTCAGAGAATATTTGAGATAAAATAACTTTAGGCTCAAAATATCCACACCCTACAGTGTTGCATAAGGTTGTAATGTAATCTGCGGCAGTTTGCCTGTCAACCCCAAGACTTGAGGCTACTCTGTCAAGACAGGTGGATAAATCTCCCGTTACACTTGCAAGATTTGCTCCTGAGCCTTCCTGAACTTCGATATTTCCGCTTGTGTTGTTTGTAGAGGTGCTTGTATTTGTCACTGAACTTGTATTGGTGATAGCGTTTGCATATTGCGCTGCAAGCGCTTTTGAATTTTTTAATTGTGCAATTTGAGAATCAAGTGAAACAATTTGGCTTACGGCGGAAGAAATTTGCGAATTAATAGAACTTATTTGCCCTTCATAATCGCTAACAATGGAATCAGCTTTATTTCTTGCTTCAGACTCTTTTGCGTAACAGACCGCTTCTGCTTCTGCTTGTTTTTGCAAATTTTCAAGCCTTTTTATTTTTGCTTTTAATTTATACATTTCTTTAATTTTTCTGTCTTTTTGATTTTGCAAGTTTTGCACTTCAACATCTTCAGACTCACCAGAGTTTGAAGTGCTTGTTTTTGTGTCTGTGTCGGTATTTTCTGTTTCTTCTTCGCTTTCTGCAAATTCCACAAGCTCGTCTTCTGTTATGGTTTTGTCAGAATTTTTATCAATTTTTTTAAACGTATTATCGTCAAGTCCAAAGTCTTTTAAAACTTCATAAACGTTACTTGTGCTGCAATTATAGCTACCTATTGAAAAATTTTCAGACATAGTTATCCTTCCTAACAGGTATAACGAAAAGGGGGAAGTGAAACTTTAATAAATGTTACAAAAATTAATTTTTTCTTATTTTGTTTCTTATGTTGGATTTAATTTTTGATAAAGGCCCGTTGTTTGGGTTTTTGACCATATTCACATAATTTTTTGCAAAAACAAACGGGTATTTTGGAAGCCAGCTTAATTTAAAATAAATTGAAACCGCATCTGCCCCTTGAGAAAGCATAAGGCTGTCAATTGTTTTTTCATGGGATGGGGATATGGATGAAAAAAGTTTTAAAAGGTAATCTGTAAAAGTAACGGCGGAATAACCAACGGCATTGACGGGGTTTTCTGTAAGCTGAGTTACAATATAATTTTTATTTGCTTTAATGTTTTGAATATCTTGAGGTAAGGTTAAATTTCCCTTTGCAATTTGCTCAATTTCATACCAGTGGTCTAAATATTTTATTCGCATTATGTGAGGCTCGGGCATATAAATATCATCAAAAACATTATCAAGAAGAATGTTGCCCCGATTGTCTACAACTCCGTATTTGTAATCTTTACAGGTTAAAAACATCCCGCCAAATAAAATGTCAATTGAAGAATATTCAATTTTTAAAAGTTCTTCTCCAAATTCATTATATAGACCAAATTTTGAACCGTTTCCGATTTTTAAATATTTCCCCAAAACTCTTTCAGCGTGAGTATATTTCATTGGAACCAAAACCTTGCCATTATAATCAATAAGTCCGAATTTGTTTCCTTTTTTTACAATAAATGAAGATTGACCAAGTCTTATAATTTTTTTATATTGTGCTTGTATGCAAATTTCGCCACTGGAATTTTTTAAGCCCCAAAGCCCTTTTTCATTTTCAAAAGTGGTGAAGAAAACATCTTCTGTGCCATAGCATTTAAGACAAAGTATAAAAATTAGAAATATACTTAATAAAACCTGTTTCATAATTTGCATAATAACATAAAAAAGATTGTGATATTATGGATTTTGTGGAGAAGAATAAAATGAAAAAAACCGGTATTATAGTTTCAATTTCAACCATAGGTTTGATTTTGTTTATTGTGGTTGTATATTTGTTGGTTTTGCCTTTTGTTGTGACAAAAACAAACCTCATAAATCATTTTTTAAAACCGTATAATATAAAAGTTGAAAACCCTTATTTAAAAACTTATATAAATTCAAACCTTGATTTTGGCGCAAAGAAAATTAAGGCTATAGAGGGGGATAATGTCATTCTTCAGATTGATAATTTAAACACAAGCGTTAAGTTGTCTGATATTTTTATAAAAAAACTTGTTGTAAACAACCTTTCTTCTGATTATATTTACGCAGATGTTAATTCTCTTTTAAATTTGTTTGGTGGAAAAGAAAGTAAAAAGCAAAAAGAAAGCGATTTTTCTTTGGATTTATATAATTCAATTTTAGACTTGAAAAAAGCGCTGATTGTATATAAACCCAATAAAAAAACAGAAATAAAACTTCATATAAAGGATGTAAATATTGACAACACTCAAAAGCAGATAAGGTATGTCCATTTTAATTTCTTTACAGAAATAAAACAGGGAAAAAATGTTCAAAAATATTCAATTCAAGATAAAAATAAAGTTGTAATTAAAAATAAACATCTTTATATAGAAGATTGTATTTTTAATATAAATAAATCAAGTGTTCATATAAACGGGGAAGGCTCAAGAAAAAACGGACTTATTGTTAACCTTTCTTCCAAAGACTTTATGCTTGAAAATGTTGTGGGAATTTTGCGTACAGATTTAATTATTCCAAACGGAAGTGAAATTTTGTCTTATTTTGACAAATTGAGCGGAAAATTTAATTTTGATATAAATTTGAAAAAAACAGGCATGGAAGGAAAAATAACCTTAAAATCCCTAACAACAAAACTTTCGCCTTTGGCTTATCTTCCTGTTACTTTATCGGGCGGAACAATAAACATCAACCCTAAAAAAATTACCCTAGAAGATTTTAGCGGCTATTGGGGTTTAAATAAAAACAATAAAGCGCTTCTTGAGGGGTATATAAATGATTATTTAAATTCGTGTGATACAAAGCTTGAAATTACAACCTCTTTTACAAATGAATTTGTGGAGAAATATTTATCTAAAACATCTGGCGTGCCTTTAAAAATGACGGGCGAAACTAAAAAGGCGGGTGCAAAAATTATTGTAAAATCAATATATGACAAAATTGATGTTATTTTGATGTCAAAATTAAACAAAGGGGATGATATTCTTGTTGATAATGTTTCTCTAACGCCCGTATCGTACGATAGAGCAATAAAAGCGGATATGCACCTTGAGAATAATTTGCTTGATATTAAAGAAATCAATTATTATATAGCATCTAACCTTGTAAAAGGTGTAAAAGTAAAGCCTGTTGTGGTTTTAAGAGGAAGATTTGATATTTCAAAACCAATTCCCGACTTGAAAGTTTTGGGCTTTGAAATTCCAAACCCCCTTCCAAGTGAATTTTTAAACTTGTTTGTGGGGCAAAAACTCTTTAAGGGCGGTAAATTTTCAGGTAAGCTTTATGTGGATGCAAGACAAAAAGACCCTTTAATTCGAGGAAAAATAAATGCCGAAGAAATAAAAGTGCCCTCTCAAAGAATTTATATTAAAAATGCCGAACTCAATACGGATAAAACAAAAGTTCATCTGAATGCAAACGGAAGATTTAAGCGCTCTGATTTTGTATTTAGGGGAGATATTAAAAGTGCCCTTACATATCCTATTATAATTCATGATTTGGAATTTGAACTTGATAAGCTTGATTTAGAAAAGCTTATGGCTTCTTTTAATGAAACACCAAAAACGGATATAGACCTTAACAATCAGGATAATTCAGAAGAAAATCCGGTCACGTTTGATTTTAGAAATTTAATTGTTGAAAAATGTATATTAAAATTGAACGAAGGCTCTTATAAAGATATCAAATTTGGAAATCTAAAAGCGGATTTAACCTTTAAAGACGGAATATTACACCTTCATTCAAATAAATTTGATATTGCAGACGGTATTTCCACAGTTAAAGTTTTGTGTGATTTAGTGAAACATAAATATTATTTGCGACTTGGAATTAAAGATGTCAATTCAGATGTTATGTCCACAACTTTATTGAATTTGCCAAAAGAAATTTCAGGAGCTGCAAGCGGGCTTATTGAACTTAATACGGACAAGTCTATGAAATTGAACGGAATAATTAAATTTGCAATTAAAAACGGACAAATTCAAAAAATCGGACTTGTTGAATATTTAATGAAATTTGCATCCATATTCAGAAATCCGCTTGTGTCAATTACTCCTTCCATTTTTTCAGACATTATAAATATTCCGGAAGGCAAGTTTGATAAAATTTCGGGCGAATTAAACATAGAAAACAATTTTGTTAAACTAATGAAAATAACTTCTTCATCCCCTCAGCTTTCAAGTTATATTGTGGGGTGCTACAATCTTGAAAATTCTGATGCAATTTTGAGAATTTATACTAAATTTTCAAATAAACACAAAGGCATAGGCGGGGTGTTAAGAAAAATTTCTTTAAGCAGTCTTGCAAACAGAATTCCTTTAAGCAGCAGAAATGACGCTCATTATTACGCCTCTGAATTGAAAAATCTTCCCAAGATTGACGCAGACGAAAAAGATGTACAAATCTTTCTAACTACGGTGGACGGGGATGTTGAACATAACAATTTCTTGTCTTCTTTAAAGAAAATTAAATAAAATAAAAAGGCGACACCCGGATTCGAACCGGGGGTAAAAGCTTTGCAGGCTTCTGCCTTACCACTTGGCCATGTCGCCACCAACTCTATATAATATAAAAAAGACATACCATAAAGTCAAGTTTTTCAAAATTCTTGTGTAAGTTCTGAAATTATACTCTTGAAATAAAATCTTTACACCATATAATGTATTATAGATAATTAGCGAACAAATAAAAAGAAGGACAAATAAAATGAAACAAGGAATACACCCTGATTACAAAAAAACCACAATCAAATGTGTTTGCGGTAATGAAATTGAAACAGGTTCCGTTGAAGAAAATATCACAGTTGAAATTTGCAACGCTTGCCATCCCTTCTTCACTGGTAACCAAAAAATCTTAGACTCTGAAGGTAGAGTTGAAAGATTTAAAAAGCGTTACGAAACAAAATAGCTTTATTACTGTTAAAAAAGCGGATGTAGTTTTATATCCGCTTTTTATTACTTTTTTGTGGGGGAAATATGGCAAAACAAACTTTGAGTGTTGAATTAATTTCTATTCCAAGTGATATGTTAAAAACCATTTATACGGCTTGTAAAACATGCTACAGCGCTAAATTGCCGTATGAAAACTATTTAAATGCACCGGATGAAGCCAAAATGCTTTCATTAATTGAAAAAGTAATAGGTTCAGGGCACTATTCAACAATAGAACACATTCAGCTCACTTTTGCCATTCAAAATGTTTCAAGAGCGTGTACTCATCAGTTGGTTCGCCACCGCCATATGAGTTTTTCTCAAAAAAGCCAAAGGTATGTTAAAGAAAAAGGTGAATTTGACTATATTGTGCCAAGAGCAATTGAAAATAATCCTGAATTAAATAAAAAATTTGAAGATTATATGAAAAAAACTGCAGAATTATACCAAGAGTTTTTGGAAGCAGGCATTTTGGCGGAAGATGCCAGAAGCATTTTGCCAAACGCAACTTCAACTTCTCTTGTTGCAAGTTTAAATTTAAGAGAATTAATCCACCTTGCAAATTTAAGGCTCTGTACAAGGGCACAATATGAAATTAGGTGTCTTGTGCGTGCAATGGTGGAAGAAGTTATCAAAAAAGAACCGTGGCTTAAAAATTATCTTGTTCCAAAATGTGAAAGATTGGGATATTGCGATGAAGATAAAACTTGCGGAAGAAAAATCTCTAAACAAGAGCTTTTAAATTCTAAAGATATAAGCACAGCAACATTTTAAAAAAGGTATATTTTTATGAATGATATGATTGATAAAATAAAACAAATTGAAGAAAAATATATAGAACTTGGCCTTAAACTCTCAGACCCTGCAACTGTTGGTGATTATGAAAAATTTAAGGAACTCTCCAAGCAAAGACATGCTATGGAAGAAACCGTAAATACATATAATGCTTACAAAGAAACAATTGACGCCATAAAAGAAGCAAAAGAAATGCTTCACGGTGAAAAAGATTCTTCCATGAGAGAATTTTTAAATAATGAAATTGCAAATAATGAAGCTAAAATTCCCGTTTATGAAGAAAAAATGAAAGTCCTTCTTTTGCCGAAAGACCCAATGGATGATAAGGACATTATGCTTGAAATAAGAGGCGGTGCAGGTGGCGATGAGGCGAATATTTTTGCAGGCGACCTTATGAGAATGTATATGAAATTCGCAAACAACAAAGGTTGGCAGACAAAAATTTTATCCATAAACGAATGTGAAGCGGGCGGAGTTTCTGAAGTTGTAATTTCAGTTAAAGGCGAAAATGTTTATTCTCAATTGAAATATGAATCTGGAGTGCACAGGGTTCAAAGGGTTCCGCAAACAGAATCTCAAGGCAGGGTGCATACATCTACAGCAACGGTTGCCGTTATGCCTGAGGTGGATGATGTTGAAATTGAACTTAATATGAATGATATTGAAATCACAACTGCACGTTCAGGTGGTGCGGGCGGTCAAAACGTCAATAAGGTTGAAACTGCTGCAAGAGTTTTCCACAAGCCTACAGGAATTATGATTTTCTGTACAGAAGAACGCTCCCAACTTCAAAACAAAGAAAGAGCACTTCAAATTTTAAAAGCAAAACTCTATGATATGGAAGTTCAAAAGCAAATGCAAGAGGTAACTGACCTTCGCCGTTCGCAAGTGGGAACAGGAGACAGGTCTGAACGTATCAGAACGTATAATTTTCCTCAAGGAAGATTAACTGATCATAGAATTAACCACAACTTAAACGTCTGGACGGTCATTGAAGGCGAGCTGGACGAATTAATTAAACTTCTAATTGAATATGACCAAAAATTAAAGCTTGAAAAACTTGCGCAGGTATAGCAAATTCGTGCCTGATGCGATTCGAACGCACGATCTTTGGCTTCGGAGACCAACGCTTTATCCATCTAAGCTACAGGCACAAGTACCCTTATTTTATCATAAATCAACTTTTTACACATGTTTCTTGCCGGATTTTGTTTTTATAAAAAGCAACAACGGCAAAATGATAATACAACAAAAAGCAAAAATTCTGAATGAATCAATAAATGCCCAAAGGTTAGCTTGTTTGATAAGTTCTCCATATAAACTGTAATTTGCCATATTTTGTGCCATATCTAAAGAAGTGTAATTGGAAAGGCCGGAGAATGTTGCATTAAATCTTTCAAGGTATTCATTATTTAAGGGGTTCAATTCTTTTACCATATAATGTTGGTGAACTTGTGCAAAGCGGGTTAACATTGTTGCAACAAGGCTTGTGCCAATGGCGGAGCCTATGTTTTTTAGTAAGTTTTGAAGTCCTGATGCGTTTGTCATTTGGCTATTTGAGAGCGTTTCCATAGACATTGTCATCAGCGGAACCATTGAAAAGCCTATTCCAAAACCCATTAAAATATTTGGCAAAATAATGTTTTTGCTTGCAATTTCTAAATTAAGAGAACCCAGTTGAAACCCTGCAATTGCAATAATGGAAAGACCGCAAGCTACAATAATTTTGCCGCTGACACGGGTGGATAAAATCCCATAAATTACGGTTGAACAAAATGCGCCTATGCCTCTTGGCATCATTGTGGCGCCACTTAAATATGCGGTATACCCCAGCATACTTTGTAAAAATTGGGGTAAAATTGCAAGGGTTGCATACAAAATTGCCTGAACAACAACTAAAATCATTGTTGCAGCAATAAAGTTTTTGTCTTTAAAGACGGACAAATCCACAAGGGTATCTTTTCTTATAAGCTGGGTTGTAAAGAAAAAAATCGCCGCAATCACACTTATAAAGCTTGTCCAACATACCCAAGTTGATCCAAACCAGTCTGCGTTGTTTCCTTTATCTAATACAATTTGCAAGGTTACAAGCCAAACTGTTAAAAAGAAAAATCCAAGCCAATCTGTTTTTACATTTACTTGTTTTTTTGCGTAAGGTGGATCTTCAATTAATTTGTGCGCAAAAAATGTTGCAAGAACCCCAAAAGGCACGTTAATAAAGAAAATCCAAGGCCAACTCCAGTTATCTGTTATCCAACCGCCAAGCACAGGGCCTACAATGGGGGCTGTTATGACCCCTAGCGAGAAAAAGCTCATCGCCTGCCCTCTTTTTTCGACAGGAAAACTTTCCATTAAAATTGCTTGTGCAATAGGTATAATGCCACCCCCGCCAAAACCTTGAATTATTCTTGATAAAATCATAAATTCTATATTTTTGGAGCACCCGCACATTAAAGAAGCTATTGTAAAAAGCGCAATACTTATTATAAAAAAGTTTTTTCTGCCTAAAACTTTTGAAAACCAGTCTACCATAGGAATTACAATTCCCGAGGCAATAAGGTAGCTTGTTAAAATCCACATAGACTCATCTCTTGACGCAGAAAAGCTGCCTGCCATATGCGGAAGCGCAACATTTGCAATGGTTCCGTCAAGCGCAAAGATAAATACGGCAAGCATAATGGCGGATGCCGTATACCAAGGGTTTATAGTGGGTTTCCACACAACTTCGTTTTGCATTATCTTACTCTAACTTTAGGAACTACAGACATTCCGGGGATTATATTATATTTTGTTCTGTCAATTTCTTCTGTAAAAACAATTTTTACAGGAATTCTTTGAACGATTTTAACAAAACTTCCAACCGCATTTTCAGGTGGGAATAAACTGGACTGTGCGCCTGAAAGTCTTTGTATGCTGTCAATTGTGCCTTTAAATTTTTTATTTGGATAAGCGTCAATTTTAATTTCAACCGCTTGCCCTTTTTTCATTTTTCCGACTTGATTTTCTTTAAAATTGGCAACCACCCAAACTTCTTCAGGCACAATGGATAACATAGGCGACCCTACTTGAACGTAAGTCCCTTTTGAAATTCTTTTATTTGTGACTGTTCCTGATATTGGGGCATAAATTTCCGTATATTCAAGATTTAATTTTGCTCTGTCCATATCGGCCTTAAGAGCTTCAATTTCGGCATTTGCCACTTTGTTTTCACCTTTAGATATAATTGCTTGGTTAGCTGAAACTTTATTTGCGCTTATGCTGTCATATTTTGTTGTGGCGTTATCCACCGTTTGTTTGGAAACCGCGCCTTCTTTATAAAGATTTTTGTATCTTTCCACATCTTTTTTTGCAAGTTCAAGTTCTGAATTCACAGCGCTGTACATTGCTTTTGCGTTTGTTTGGTTAAAAAGTGCTTTTTCATATTGGGCATGCGCCATATCGTATGCAACTTTATAGTCTCTGTTGTCTATTTTTGCAATTAATTTGCCCTTTTCTACAAATTCATTGTCTTGAACATAAACTTCTGCAACTTCCCCTTTGACTTTTGGCGCAAGCTGGACGTATAAGTTTTGCACATAAGCGTCATCGGTTGTTTGAAACATAAGTGCGTTGTACAAAAGCGCCCCTGTAGCGCAAATTCCTAAAATGGAACCCAAAATAATTAATTGTTTTTTATCAATTTTTAAATTCATTTTTTTTACCTATATTTTAATATCAATAACATCTACAAGTGATTTTCTTATTTTTTGAAGGGTTGCAATTACTATCTTTTTTTCGTCTTCTTCTATAAGAGAAAGAACATTTTTTGAAACGTCTCTCAATTTTTCAAGGGTTGTGCAATAAGTGTCTATCCCTTTTTCGGTTAAGGAAACAATCTTTGCGGGATAATTCTGTTTTACGCTGAGTTCCCTTGAAATATATCCCTTTTTTTCCAGCCCATTTAAAACTTTACCTATATTTGCTCTATCTGAAAAAGTTTTAATTGCCAAATCTCTTTGGCAAATTTTATTGCTATTGTTGTATAAAAAATCCAGTATGGAAAATTCTTCGTTGGTAAGCGTTAATTCAAGCTTTTTAAAAAGCCCTTCCGCCATTCTTTTCATATATTTTCCGGTTATTACAATTTCATAAAAAATTGAATTTGTGTATTTTGAATTTTTCATTTTTCTAAATTATGTTGTATACATGACATGTTGCAATTGCAACATTGATATGCTAACATATTGATTGTAAAAAATCAATAGGGCATGGAAATATGAAATTGAGAAAAATCAATGCGGCATTTTTATTATTCGTATTTTTAATTTCAAATAGCGTTTTGGGCGCAAGCGCAATTGTGGATAAAAACACAAAAAATGCTGAAATAAATAAGTCAGATTATATTAATCTTGGATTTTGGGAAAATTGGAATGACGCTAATTTAAAATATTACATAATGAGAGCAACTGAAGGGAATTATGACTTAAAAATTGCCTCTTTAAATTCGGAAATTTACCGCAATTACATAACATCAACAAGAGCTTCAGAGTTTCCTTCAGTTGGCACAGGTGTTATGCCGGGGTATTTAAAAATGCCTGAGACCAAACACTATGACTGGAATGTTATGCTTCCTGTTTATGTAAATTATGAGGCAGATATATTTTTAAAAAACCATGATAAAACAAAAGCTTCTAAAAAAGATTATGAAATGGCGCTTTTGGATGAAAAATCTTCTTATATTTCAGTTGTTTCAATGGTGGCAAGCGTTTACTTTAACATTTTAAGGGTTGAAAATGCAATTAAATTGCAAAATGAAATTGTTCTTTTAAGAGGTCAAATTTATGACCTTATGACTTTGTCTTATAATGAAGGTATTACTTCGCTTCAAGATGTTATAAGGGCTAATAAAGCATATATTCAGGGCAATTCAGAGCTTATAAATTTAAAAAAACAAAGAGAACAACTTGTAAACAATCTTGCTGTTTTAGTTGGTGAAAATCCAAATAATGCGGGCGAATTTAAATATTCAAATCTTGAAGAAGTTGCATATGGTGCAAAAATACCAACGGAAATATCATCTGAAATTATTGTAAACAGACCTGATTATCAAAAGTCTGAAAAAAATGTTGAAAAGGCAGGAATAAATGTCCGTGTGGCAAAGAAAGAGTTTCTCCCTGCAATCAATATAACAGGTCTGTCACTTTTTAGTTCTGATAGCTTTAGCAGCTTTTTTGCGACAAAAAACGCTTTAATTGGAGTTGGGGGCGCAGCGCTTGCTGATTTATTCACAGGCGGCAGAAAAGTTGCAAATTTAAAAATAAGAAAGACAGATTATAAAAAAGCGCTTTCTATGTATGAAAAAACAAATTTAATTGCAATTCAAGAAGTAAATGACGCTCTTGTTGCAATTAAGCATGATGAAACAAAATATAATGAAACCAAAAAACAAAACAATCTTGAAATCAAAGATTTTGATTTGAAAAATAAAAAATATAAAGAAGGTGTAATTTCTTATCTGGAACTTATTCAAGCTAAAGAAAATCTTCTTGTTGTGAAAAAGCTGTTAATGTCTGATAAAGCGGATTGTTTTATTGATTATATCAGTTTATATAAGGCAGTTGGCGCAAACATTTAAATTATACACATATTATACACATAAATCCTACACTTTTTGACCCTAAAAATAAAGACTAAACGATACAATCGCTTAGTCTTTTCCTTATAAAATTAAGATTAATTTTTCTTGGAAATTTTGATTTTATCATCTTCCATAGACATAACAAGCACATCTTTTGGCTTGTAGTTGCCTGTCAAAATTTCTTCAGCAAGAACATCTTCAATTTTCTTTTGAATAACACGGCGTAAGGGTCTTGCGCCATATGCTTCGTTGTACCCTTCTTTTGCAAGGTAATCTTTAACATCGTCATTCACTTCAATTGTAAGTTCACGTTCATCAAGACGTTTAAACAAGTCTTTTAACATAAGTTCAACAATTTGTCTGATTTCTTCTTTAGACAGGTGCGCAAATACGATGATATCGTCAATTCTGTTCAAAAATTCAGGACGGAAAGCTTTTTTAAGTTCTTCCATAACTGTATCTTTGAGTTTTTCGTATTTATCTTTTTTGTCGTCATTTGAAATCGAAAAGCCCAATTTTTGGGTCGATGTAATCATTGAAGCGCCAACATTTGAAGTCATAATGATAATTGTATTTTTAAAGCTTACCATTCTGCCTTTGGAATCTGTTAAACGCCCGTCATCCAAAATTTGAAGCATAATATTAAATACATCCGGATGTGCTTTTTCAATTTCGTCAAACAATACAACAGAATAAGGCTTTTTCCTGATAATTTCTGTCATATGCCCGCCGTCATCGTATCCCACATACCCTGGGGGAGAGCCGATTAATTTTGCGGTTGAATGTTTTTCCATAAATTCAGACATATCAACTCTTACGATATTGTCTTCGGAGCCAAAAACAGCTTCTGCCAGTGCTTTTGCAAGTTCTGTTTTACCAACACCCGTGGGGCCTGAGAAAATGAAACTTCCGATTGGTCTGTTTGGACTTTTTAAACCTACTCTTGCACGGCGGATTGCTTTTGAAAGTGCAACAACCGCTTCATTTTGACCAATTACTCTGTTGTGGAGCGTTTCTTCAAGTTTTAATAATCTTTCTGATTCACCTTCGGTAATTTTTGTAACAGGAACTCCTGTGATGGTTGAAATGACCTGAGCGACTTCTTCAACTCCAACAGTGGGTTTGTTGTTTTCTTGTGAACTTCTCCAGGTGTCTTGGAGCTCTCTGATTTTGTCTTTAATTTGGACTTCAACTGTTCTGAGATTGGATGCTGTTTCAAATTCTTGGCTCCTTATAGCGTCTTCTTTTTGCTTTATTGTTGCTTTTAGTTCTTTTTCCAGTTCTTTGCCTTCAGGTGGTAAACTGGAAACATTTAATCTTACACGTGATGCTGCTTCATCAATAATGTCGATTGCTTTATCAGGTAAAAATCTTTCTGTTATGTATTTATTTGAAAGCTCTGTTGCAGCAATAATTGCCTCATCGGAAATTTTCAATTTATGGTGTTCTTCATACTTAGAACGAAGCCCCATAATAATTTCAATCGTTTCATCCACTGAAGGCTGCTCAACAAGCACCATTTGGAAACGGCGCTCAAGTGCGGAATCTTTTTCTATATGTTTTCTGTACTCATCTAAAGTTGTGGCGCCGATAACTTGAATTTCACCTCTTGATAAAGCGGGTTTTAAAATGTTCGCAGCGTCAATTGCGCCTTCTGCGGCACCTGCGCCAATAAGTGTGTGCATTTCGTCAATAACAAGGATGATGTTCCCCGCTTGTCTAATTTCGTCCATAATTTTTTTCAAGCGTTCTTCAAATTCGCCTCTGTATTTTGTTCCTGCAACAAGAAGCCCCATATCTAATTGAACGATTTTTTTGTTTTCTAAAATGTCCGGCACTTCGGAATTGACAATTTTCATTGCTAAACCTTGAGCAATGGCTGTTTTACCAACCCCCGGTTCACCAATTAAAATTGGGTTGTTTTTTGTTCTTCTTGCAAGAATTTGCACAACTCTTTCAATTTCTTTTTCACGTCCGACAACAGGGTCTAAGCGCTGTTCTTGCGCAGCTAAGGTTAAATCTGTTCCAAATTCATCTAAAGAAGGAGTTTTTGCTTTAGATTGAATGTTCCCTGCAACCGCAGCTTGTGGAGTGTTTGACCTTGTTTCGCCTAAAAGTTTTATAACATTTGAGCGGCATTTATTAAGGTCAACGCCTAAATTTTCAAGAACCTTGGTACCAATTCCTTCACCCTCTCTTATAAGTCCCAAAAGAAGGTGTTCCGTACCAATATAATTGTGTCCTAATTGTCTTGCCTCATCCCAAGAAAGTTCAAGAACTTTTTTAGCACGTGGAGTGAAGGGAATTTCAACCGCAACAAATCCAGAGCCCCTGCCAATTATTTTTTCAACTTGTTCTCTTGCGTCTTTTATTGTAACACCCATAGATTTTAGGGTTTTTGCCGCAACACCGGAGCCTTCTCCGATAAGCCCAAGTAAAACTTGTTCCGTGCCTACAAAATTATGACCCAAGCGTCTTGCTTCTTCTTGGGCTAACATTATTACTTTAATTGCTTTTTCGGTAAATCTTTCAAACATATTTTATTTTATCCTTAAAAAAAGATGGTTACTAATTCTACACCCAAATTTTATCATAAATAAGCAAAAAACCAAACTGTTTTTTGCGCAAAATTTATTTTATAAAAAAGAATTTTAAACTTTTCCTAAAATCTTTAGTTCAAATTCAGGCGCAATTTCTTCGTAGCTGATTGTTGGAATATCCATATACAATTGAGAGATAAGCGCAAAAACAACAGGTCTTAAGTGAGCTGGCACAACAAGAACAAGCTCTTTTGCATAAGACAGTTCCTCAACTTTTTTGATAAAGTTTTCAAATTTTTGTCCGTCAATCTTGACGATACATTCGTTTTCATCCGCTTCGACCGCATTATTCTCTAAAAGGTCAATAATTTCATCTGATATTTCATACGCTTCGATTTCTTTATTTTGATTGCTGATAGACCAGTCTATTTGTCTTGATAAGGAAATTCTTAATTTTTCAAGTAAATCGGATTTTGTGTTGTCGTCTGCAAAGTCACTGATTTTTTCAAAAACGTATATAACATCTTTTACGCTGATTTTTTCTCTTATAAGAGAACAGAAAAGGTATTTTAATTCGCCAATTGAAATAAAATCTCCCAAAATTGTATCTATAATAAGAGGGTTGTTGTCTGAAACAATTTCGATGTATCTGTTTATGTCGGAATAATTGAAAATTTCATGAACGTGTTTAACTGCAAAATATTTAAGACATTTTGCAATAAATTCGCAAGGGTGAAGCCCTTGCACCCAAAAATCTTTTGTTAATTCTTCTTTTATCCATATTAAAGGACGTTTTGAAATTGGGTCAAAATCTTGAATGGAGCCTTCAGGGTAAACATCCATATCAAGGTCATCTTCATAAAAAACAACATAAGAAGGATAAGCATATCCTGAAGCAACAGGAACGCCGTGTACATTTATTGTGTATGAATAAGCTTCCAAATTGGAGTTTTCCAAAAATTGAACTTTAGGGATGATGTACCCCAACTCTTTTGTAAGCTCTTGTCTTGTTTTTATGGTTTGAGAAAGAAGGTTTTTTTCAAAATTCGGGTCATTTAAAGAATAGTTTTCTTCGCTTAATGAAATTGAAAGTCTTTCTTCACCAAGGTTTTGTGCCATTTTTGAAGGAGACAAAAGACTTTTTAGCTGTTTTTTTAGGCTGTTTAATCTGTCAACTTCTTTTGCAATTTCTTCGTTTAAAACTTCCCGTTCGTCTTCTTTTGCGCCTTCAAGAAATTTTTTTATTTCTTCAATTTTTTCTCTTTTTTCTTTTATTTTTTTCTGAAAATTTAAACAAAGTTCATAAGGTTCTTCTTTAGATGAAAACATTCTTTCCATTTTGGTTTTGTACCCTTGAATGTCTTCATAATTTTCATCGTCTTCAATTTCTACATCACGGGCAAACAAAACATTGTAAACAACTCTGTTGTTGATTTCCCCTTCATAAATAGAATATAAGTCCCAACCTTCTTTTGACATGGAATTTAAAACTGATTCAAGCGCCTGAATTTCTTCAGTCGGAATGGATTTTATACAAAATTCCTGCCTTTGTCCTCTTATCATATTTTAATTTTATCATATAATTCTTTTTTGTGCTAAAATTCTTTTATGTTTGAAGTCAGAGTTGAAACAAATTTTTCATCGGCACACCATCTTTTAAACTATAAAGGAAAGTGCGAAAACATTCACGGTCACAACTGGAAGGTTGAAGTGACACTCAAGGGCAATACTCTTGATACATCGGGCATTCTTGTTGATTTTAAAGTGCTTAAAAAGAAAGTTAATGAAATTATAGATTATCTTGACCATAAAGATATAAATGAAATTGCGGAATTTAAGGGCATATCCCCAAGTTCTGAAAACATTGCAAAATATATTTATTTTAAGGTGAAAGAAGAATTCAACAATGTCTTTAAGGTGAGCGTTTATGAAACGCCCACATCATGCGCAACATATTATGAGGAATAAAAATGCAAACCTTACAAGCGGTTATAATGGGGGCTGTGCAGGGACTTACGGAGTTTTTGCCGGTTTCAAGTTCAGGACACATCGTCTTATCAAGTGCGTTTTATAAATTAATCACAGGCGCAAGCTTTGATGTTGTGTCATCAGAAGAAGTTTTTTTTGATATTTTAATTCACTTGTCAACTTTGTTTGCCGTTATAATTTATTTTTTTAAAGATATAAAACAAATTTTAACAGGCTTTTTTATTTCATGTGTTAAAAAAGATTTTCAAAGCGAAGATTTTAAGTTTATGCTTTTTGTCTTGATAGGAACTTTTATAACCGGTGTTTTTGGTATTTTTGTAAAAGATTTTGCCCACAGTTTGGTAGAAAATCCGTTTGTCGTAAGTTTGCTTATTATGGTGACGGGTCTTGTTTTGTTATCTTCAGAAAAATTTTCAAAATCAAAAAAAGATATGAATTATAAAATTGCCGCCATTGTGGGGCTGTTTCAGGGGTTTGCCGTTTTCCCAGGGCTTTCAAGATCTGGCATGACAATTTCTTCTGCCGTTTTTATGGGAGTAGATAGAGTTAAAGCTGCAAGGTATTCTTTTATTTTAAGTATTCCGATTATTATACTGGCAGCGATTGTGTACCCGTTGATAAGTTTTGATGTAAAAGAAGTTTCAACATTTAACGTGCAAGCAATGCTTTTTGGTATGGCGGTTTCTTTTATTGTTGGATATTTGTGTATTAAATATTTTATGAAATTTCTTGAAAAAAACAGCCTCAAAAGCTTTGCCTTTTATTGCTTGACAATAGGGCTTATCGGGGCTGTTGTTTTCTTTTTTAATTCTTAGTCAACAAAAATTGTCTGTTCTCTATCAGGGCCGACTGATATGATAGAAATTTTTGTATCAAGATATTCTTCTAAGAAGTTTAAATATTCTTTTGCTTCTTTGGGCAAATCTTCATATTTTTTGATTTTTGAAATGTCTGACATCCAACCCTTGAAGGTTTTATACACAGGCTCAAAATCGTAGTGTTCCGCTACATTTGTGGGGTATAATTCTGTTATTTCACCTGTCTTTTTGTTTTTATATGCAGTGCATAATTTAATTTCTTCAAATGTGTCAAAAACATCTAATTTTGTAAGCGCAATTTTGGATAACCCGCCCACAAGGCAGCTATATTTTGCAATAACTCCGTCAAACCAGCCACAGCGTCTTTTTCTTCCCGTTGTAACGCCAAACTCTGCACCTATGGTTTGAATTTTTTCTCCAACTTCATCGGTCAATTCTGTTATAAACGGGCCTTCGCCAACACGGGTAATGTAAGCTTTAAAAACGCCGACTGCTTCATCTATTGCTAAAGGTCCAACTCCTGCGCCAACTCCGGCACCCCCTGCAATCGGGTTAGAGCTTGTAACAAAAGGGTATGTACCATAATCAATATCTAATAAAACCCCTTGTGCCCCTTCAAATAATATGGTTTTGTTTTTTCTTGCATCTCTTAAAACTTCTTGCCAGTTAAAACAAACATACGGCGCAAAAAGTTCTTTGTATTCTTTTAATTTTGCCAAGATTTCTTCTTTTGAATAAGGTTTAAGGTCGTAAACTTTTTCTAAAGTTTTATTTTTTAAAGGAAGAATAATATCCAATTTTTGGTTTAGTGCTTCTTCGTTAAATAAATCTTCAATTCTTATCCCTGTGCGGGCATATTTATCTGTGTAAGTCGGGCCTATTCCTTTTTTTGTTGTTCCTATTTTATTTTTGCCGAGGTTATTTTCCCCCGCACCGTCTAAATCAATGTGATAAGGCATTGTAATGTGCGCAAGGGGGCTGATTTTTAAATTTTTCTTGAACTTATCAGGGTCAACGCCGTCTTTTTTAAGTTCTTCAAGTTCTGCTTTAAAACTTTCAGGGTAAATCACAACTCCTGCGCCAATAAAGCATGTTTTGTTTTCATATAAAATTCCTGAAGGAACAAGGTGAAATTTGTATTTTTTATTGTCAACAACAACTGTGTGTCCTGCATTGCACCCGCCTTGGTACCTTATAATAAAATCGGCATTAATTGCAAGTAAATCGGTTATTTTTGCCTTTCCTTCATCTCCAAATTGTGCCCCTACAACCACTGTATTTTTCATAATATAATTATCCTTATTATTTTAGACAAGAACTATTTTACTATGAAAAATTTTATATTAAAATAATCATATGCTAAAACTTTTTAATACATATACAAACTCTAAGGAAGAATTTAAACCTATTGAAGACAACAAGGTCAAAATGTATGTTTGCGGGCCAACTGTTTATGATAGGGCACATCTTGGGCATGCCAGATGTTATATCACATGGGATATTTTATACAGATATTTAAAATTTTTAGGCTACGATGTAACTTACGCAAGAAATGTTACCGATATTGACGATAAAATTTTAAAAAAAGCCGATATTCAAGGGGTTGAACCTGAAAAAATCGCTAAAGAATTTTACACATCCTACATTAATTCAATGAGTGAATTAAATGTCCTGAAACCTGACATTGAGCCTTTTGCGACAAAAACACTATCAGAGATGATAGCTATGGTAAAAGAACTTATCTCAAAAGGCTTTGCATACAGAGTTGATGATGATGTTTATTTTGAAGTTTCTAAATTTAAAAACTACGGCAAACTTTCAAAACAGCCTATAGACGACCTTATGGCGGGCGCAAGAGTTGAAGCGGATAACAAAAAACGCTCTCCTCTTGATTTTGCATTATGGAAAAAAGATGAAACTCACGGCATAAACTGCCCTTGGAACAAGGGGCGCCCGGGGTGGCACATTGAATGCTCTGCAATGATAAGAAAACATTTGGGCAAAACAATTGATATTCATGCAGGTGGCGCAGACCTTCAGTTCCCGCACCATGAAAATGAAATTGCGCAATCTGAGTGCGCAAACGGGGTTAAATTTGTTAATTATTGGCTTCATAACGGTTTTGTCACAATTAATAAAGAAAAAATGTCTAAATCTTTAAACAATTTTCTTACAATTGATGACCTTCTAAAAACCCACAATTCAAATACAATAAGGTTTTTCATTATAACAAACCATTATAGAATGCCTGTTGAATTTAATGATGAAGCGCTAAATTCTGCAAAGGCAGGTGCTCAAAGGCTTATTAATTCTATATCTGGCGTATCTTTCACTGAAGTTTTGGATGAAGATGCAATTGATGAATTTAAACTTGCAATGAATGATGACTTGAACACTTCAAAGGCGCTTGCTGTCTTATTTTCACTTGTTGATAAATTTAAAAAGACAGGCGATATTAAATATGCAAATACAATAAAACTTTTAGGCGAAACCTTGGGGTTTGATTTTTCAAAAAAAGAAATTTCAAAAGAAGAATTGAAAGAAAAAATTCTTCCGCTCTATGAAAAATTTGATTTTGATAACACAATTGAGCCAAATGAAGTTTTAGATAAAATTTTATTAAAAAGACAAGAAGCAAGAGCGAATAAAGACTGGGCAACATCTGACTTAATTAGGGACGAATTTAGCAAAGTTGGAATTACAATTAAAGACACAAAACAGTCTTCAACTTGGGAAATAGCTTAATGTCGGGCGTTTTATATGTTGTTGCAACCCCGATTGGAAACTTGGATGATATTACAAAACGGGCGCTTTATATTTTAGGCGAGGTTGATTTAATTTGTGCCGAAGACACAAGAACAACCGATGTACTTTTGAAAAAATATGGCATTGAAACCAAATCTGTTAGTTATCATAAATTTAACGAGCTTGAAAAATCGGATTTTTTAATTCAAAAATTAATATCGGGCGAAAATATTGCTCTTGTTTCAGATGCCGGTACTCCCCTTATTTCAGACCCCGGATGTGTTCTTGTAAAAAATGCGGTATTGAATAATATTAAAATCGTGCCGGTTGGGGGCATTTCTGCTGTTACAACTTTTTTATCTTCAATTCCAAGGGTGGGAGAAGATTTTAAATTTATTGGCTTTTTACCAAAAAGTGAAGTAAAAATTGAAAAAATTTTAAAAAATAATAAATTTGAAAACCTTGTTTTTTATGAAAGCCCGACAAGAATTGTGCAAACCTTGGAAATTATTTTAAAGCTTAATTTTTCAACTAACGTGTCTGTGGGCAGAGAATTAACCAAAAAATTTGAAGAAATAAAAACAAATAGCGTGGATAATATTTTATCTTACTATAAGGCGCACCCCCCAAAGGGTGAAATTGTCTGTATGGTTCACAAACACGACTATATAGAAGAAGATGTTTTGAAAGAAAAAGTTTTAAGTTTAAAAAAACAAGGCTTTACTCTAAAAGATACAGTTTCGATTTTGCAGATAACAGACAGGGCAAGTAAAAATACTGTAAAAGAATTCTTTTTAAATAGTTAAATTTTGTTAATTTATTTTTTTTAGGCGGCAAAAAATTTTTTTTCATGTTTTGTATCTTAAAAAAGGTTTTTTATGAATACAATTAACTATCAGCCGACAGGTGTATATAGAAAAATAACGGAACGCCCTTTTGACCTGAATAATCAGGTGCCACAAAAAGGTGGCGCAACGCCTGAAGAAGTTAAAGTGGAAAGTGAAAAAAACAAAAATAAACGCAAAGCTATATTGGGTGCCCTTGGAACGATTGGCGTTCTTGGGGGTTCATTCCTTTTGTATTACAGAAAAAAGCTTAAATCAAACCATGGCGAATTTACAAACATTCAAGTTCTTCAAAATTCTGCAAAAGACATTTTAGAAGCTCTTAAAAGAACACGGGTCAGAGTTTCTGAATTTTTCAGAAGAAACTTTTTTAACTATTAATTTTCGCTCAAAATTTCAAAAAATATGGTAATATTTTTTTATGATTAAGATAAAAAATCTTGCGTTTTTGAATAAAAATAGGTTGAAAACATTGTGGTGCTTTGTTGAACCAGAATTCAGCTTTTCCGTTTCTGATTGTTTTCCTCTAAATTTTATAAATGCGCTTTTGCCTTTTAAATTAAAATTTTTGGATGAAACCTTTGCATCCATTGAGGAAGGCAAAATAAACGGGCTTATTACGGTCGGCAAAACGGGTGATTACAGGGTAAAAATAAAAAAACTTCTTTTAGATGACAACGCTTTTGAAGTTGGCAAAATTCTTGTTAATTATCTTGTATCAGGATATTTTTCAAACGGGGTGGAAGGGTTTTATGTTTTTGCAGATAAATATAACACCCCTTTAATCACCATGTTTAAGGAAGGGTGCTCATTTCAGACTGTTGCGTTTGAATGTGTGTATAAAATTAATTCAAAAAAAGAAAACACTTCTTTTGAATTTGCTTTTGAGCGCATAAGAAAAATGAAAATTGGGGATTTTGAAAAAGTTAAAACTTTGGCAGAAGATACCCTGAACGATTATAAAAAACCCTATTTTTTAAAAACGCCCCATGAACACAAGCAAGATTTTGTAAAAAATAAGGAAAAATACGTCTTTCTTGATGACAATGGGCAAATTATAGGTTATTTTTATATTTTAAAATTAAACAAAAAAGATTTTCTTCTTGATTTTGTTATAAATAAGGGATATGCCGTCTATTCGACAAATATTGTGAATTTTGCAATTTATCATTTAAACAAAAAAGGCGGCTTTGAAAATTTGTTTGTAAAATTAAAGAGTTATTATTCAAATTTTGAGGAGCTAAATGAAATTTTTAAAATCGAATATCCTCAAATTCAAGAAAACGAAATTTTGTTTAAGGGCATTTTGGTTCCAAAAAAGCAAGAATTTAAATATGAAAAAATTATTTTAAATGATATAACACCCGCATTTTAACTAAACTTGTTTTGGTTTTGGTTTTAAAATGTAAATGTCGCTATCAAGAGCCGTATCTTTTCTGCCGCCTGAGGCAAAACCTAAAATATCCACCACAAATTTTTCTGATTTTAAAAGCTCAAACCTTGTTTTAAAGGTGGTTGTTACAACTGCCCTGTTGTAATATTCAAAGTTTGCAATTCTGACAAGCTCTGAATACGAGTTTGCGGCGGAAGCTTCACTTTTTTGCGCATCGCAAACAATAAGGAAATCTGTGTCCATATAAGCGTTGGTGTTGTTCTTTTTATTTTGCTTAATTGAATATAGAATTTTTTCAATCACGCTTTCAAATAAATCAAATTTAGAAGTGTATAGAAAAATTGAATCTTTGTTTTGTTTTACAAACACAAATGGAAGATTTTTTTTGATAAAGTCAAAAGTGCTATCATATGACCTTGTGGTAATTCCTTCTGTGGTATAAGGGTTGCTGCTTGATAAAACATCGCTTATGTAATTTAATTTGTATTTAATGTAAATTGAAAAAAAGCAATATTTGCGAACATCTTGCGTATATTCTTGTTCAAGCTCTTTGTTAATGTTTTCTTCAAGCTTGTGTTTTTGGCTAACATCATACATGTCATATCTTCTTTGTAATTCGTATGACAGTTTTTCAAGCAAGCTGAAAATAAATGATATAACAGCGCAAATAATTCCGTATATAAAATAAGCGTTTTGAACAATGTGTCCTTTATACATGCTCATTGTTTCAATTGGAAACACAATAAAGTTGTTTGGAAAATCAAAAAATTTGCACAGAATATCTACAAATGGAAGTTCAAAAAATCTGTAAAACCAAAAAACAAGATACAAAGCACCAAGGGTCATAGCGCCTGTTTTTAAAATTGATATAAATTCTGTTAAGTGTTTTAAAAATTTCTTCATAACTCTATATTATCAATTAATCTGACTTTTGTCTCGGGTGTTTTTGCTGCAATTAACATAATGTCATTATCGCAAACTTCCGTTGCGGGGCAAAAGTCTTTACTTGAGACGATTTCAACATAATCAACATCAAATTTTTCAAGATACGGATATGCAGCATCAATTAACATTGAAGGTGTTTTTATCCCGTTATCTTTAAGTTCTTTTGCTTTGTTTAGGGCTTTTGAAATGTTAACTGCAAGTTTTCTGTCGTTTTCGTTTAAGTAAGTGTTTCTGCTTGAAATTGCAAGCCCGTCTTGTTCTCTTACAATCGGACATTTTACAATTTCAATATCAAAGTTTAATTCTTCAACCATTTTTTTAATAATAAAAAACTGCTGTGCATCTTTTTGTCCAAAATAAGCTCTGGTTGGTTTTGTCAGGTTAAATAATTTTGCAACCACGGTGCATACCCCGTCAAAATGCCCGGGGCGTGATTTTCCGCAAAGTCTGTTTACATATTTATAAGGCGGACAAACAAGAGTGGTTTCTTTTTCTTCAAAATAAATTTTTGTATACATATTGGACGCACTTGGCGCAAAAACAACATCTGCGCCTGCTATTTTCGCAAGTTCAACATCTTCATTGAGCGTGCGGGGGTATTTGTCATAGTCCTCATTTGGCCCAAATTGAACAGGGTTTACAAACACTGAAACTACAACAAAATCATTTTCTTTTGACGCTCTTTCAATCAGGCTTTTGTGCCCCTCATGCAGCGCCCCCATTGTAGGAACAAGTCCTATTGTCCCTTTTTGAGATTTTATAACCTGCTTTAGTTCTTCAATTGTTTGTATAAGCATTAAATTTTTCATATTCTTCCTCTGTAAGGTGAAAACTTTCTTCTTCGTTTGGAAAATCACCGCATTTAACATCTTTTATATAACTTTTGGCGGCATTTTTTATTTCTGTTTTGAGGTCTGCATATTTTCTTGCAAATTTTGGGCTAAAGCCGTCAAATTTGCCTGTTACATCATCAATAACAAGAATTTGACCGTCTGTGTATTTGCCTGCGCCAATCCCGATTGTTGGAACCTTAAGATTTTCAGTTATATATTTTGCACAAACATCAGGAATTAATTCTAAAACAATGCTGAAAACCCCCGCGTCTTGTAATTTTTTGGCATCGTCTAAAATTTTTAGCGTTTTATCTAAAGTTTTCCCTTGAACAAAGTTTCCGCCAATTGTATTGATGTATTGAGGGGTGAACCCCAGATGGCCCATTACGGGAATTCCTGATTTTACAAGGTGAGATATAGTATCAATAATATAGTCGTTTGCCCCTTCAAGCTTAACTGCTCCGGCTCCCATTTGAATAAATTGCCCTGCATTTTTAAGAGCTTCAAATTTCCCCGTACTGTAACTTAAAAAAGGCATATCAACTACAACAAGGGCATTTTTCACCCCGTTTAAAACAGCTTTTGTGAAGACTTTCATATCATCTAAGGTGACTTTAGATGTTGAATTATAGCCTAAAACAACTTGTCCTAAAGAATCCCCGACAAGAATAATGTCAACTCCTTCTTCGTCTGCATATTTTGCACTAAAGCAATCATATGCAGTAAGAGCTGCAATTTTTGTTTTTTCATTTTTCATTTTTTGGATTTTTAAAGGACTAATCATTGCGTTTTATGTTTCTTTTTCTGTACCAATAATATATTGCTTTTGCGACTTTTCTTGGGTCGTGGCGAACAAGTCCGTCTTTATTATCTTCAATCAGTCTTGCTCTCACAACTTCAACTCCTAAATTTTTAATTGAACCCGTGTCTTCTTCAACGGGAAGAGAATTTTTTTCTTCATAAATTTTTGCAAGGTTATTTGGAAGCGAATCATTCACAAGAACTGCGTCAAACAGTTTTTTATTCGCACCTGATTTGACCGCATGCGAAAAAAGCGCTTTAATATGGTCTGAAACTGAGTAGTTATCAGTTTCCCCAGGCTGGGTCATAATGTTGCATACGTATATTTTTGCCGCATTTGCATTTGACACGGCTTCTGCTATCCCTGAAACAAGAAGATTTGGAATAATAGAGGTGTATAAACTTCCTGGGCCTAAAATAATCAAGTCTGCCCCGTTGATTGCCTCAATGACATCGTTTGCGGGTTTGCAATTTATGGGTTCTGAAGATAAGTCTACAATTCTTTTTCCTGCTTCTGGAATGTTGCTTTCCCCTCTTACGACAGAACCGTCTTCCATTCTTGCGATAAGACGCATATCTTCAACCGTTGCAGGAAGCACTCTACCTCTTATTACAAGCACTTTGGATGATTCTTTAATGGCGTTTACCATATCACCTGAAATTGCGCTCATAGCGGTAATAAAAAGGTTACCGAAGCTGTGTCCTTTTATTCCTTCGCCTGATTTAAAACGATATTGAAATAATTTTGTTACAATATCATCATCATCTGCCAAGGCTGCAATACAGTTTCTTATGTCTCCGGGGGGCAAAATCCCCATTTCTTCACGCAATCTGCCTGATGAACCACCGTCATCTCCAACCGTTACAATTGCGGTTATGTTGTTTGTTAATTTTTTAATTCCTTTTAAAAGAGTGGACAAACCCGTTCCACCGCCAATAGCAACAATTTTTGGGCCATGGTTTAATTTCATTCTGCGGTATAATGCTTCGCCCATTGCATTTCTGTTTCTTTGCCCTTTAATATCCATAAAAGAGAAATTTGTTTCTTGCCAAGCTTTAATGAAAATTATTGCTCCGATTACAATTAAAATTATTCCCGCAATTTCAGGCTGTACCATATGAAACAGCTTTCTTGCGTATTTCACAAGAAAATAAATGGGTTCAAGTTTAAACAATAATGTCACGCCAATTGCCGCAAGCACCGAACCTAAAATTATTATTGCAAACCAGCGTTTTAATTTTAGCCCTGGGACAAGCCATAGCGTACCTTTTGGCATTTTAACCCTTGTTTTGAATATCTTCATAATTAAATCTGTCCACTCACTCTGTTGTAATTGACCGGTGACGGTTTGATAACGTCATATGCCCTTTTTGCGTCCTCAAGATTGTTAAAATGAACTGTTTCAGGCACTACATCCATTTCTCTTAATTGGCGAATTGACATATTTTCTCCAAAAGTAACTTCATACGTACAATTTATTTGAACTTCTTCTTCAAGAAATTTTTTCATTTCATAATTTGTTATGTATAAATTAAGCCAAGGATTAACTTTTTTGACAGCGCACGCAACAGCTTTTGCAAATTCGCTATCTTGCGCAAGTTTTTCTTTCATTGCTCCATGGCACCTTACATGCTCAATTTCAAGTCCCAGTGATTTGGCATATGCTGAAATTGCCCCGACTTGATAAATGACAACAGCTTCGATTTCATCGGGCAAAAGATGCATTTGGCGTTTTCCAAAACCTGAAATATCTTGATAGCCAATATGTGCGCCTATTGCAAGATTGTTTTCTTTTGCAAATAAAAGCGCATTTTTAATGCTTACGGGATCGCCCGAATGAAAACCTGCGGAAATATTAACTGAGCTCATATATTTTGCAATTTCACGGGCAGAGTCGTTTTTATAAACTCCAAACTCTTGTGCCATATCCGAATTAAAATCAAACACTTAAACTTCACCTTTTTCTTAATTACAAAAACAATTATACAACAAAATTCAATATTTCGATTATTTTTTTATGAGCCTGCAAGAATAATGGTGAAATCTTTTCCTGCTTTATTAAAGCCGATTGTGTCATATACGGTTTGTTTTTGTTTTAAGCTTGGGATTTCCGCTTTTATGCCGTCAATTGCATCGTTTGGAATATCAAAGCTGTGGATTGCGATATGGTCATGCCCAAGATGGGTCGATTCTCTTATATTTACGCTAACTCCTAATTTTTCAAGGCTTTCTTGAAGTAAAAGCGCTTCTTCTTTTTTGGATGGGACATATAAAATTCCTGCTTCAAGCGGCCTTTCCAAACTTTTTGCTTTTTCGCCGTACACAAAAGAGTTTACTATATCTTGTACCCCTTCAGGGTTTAAAATCCAATATGAAATAAACCCTCTCTGAGAAGGCTCTCCGGGGAGCGTTGCCACTTTAACTTTGCTTAAATCAACGGTTTTCATTAAAGCTGCATATTGCGCAAGCTCATAAAATGAAAAATCAGTTTGTATGAATTTTGAAATTGACATTAAGGTTTCAGGTATTCTGATAATGGTTGCAGGGTCTTTCATTTTTTCTGCAAGAGCATTTAAAAACCACTGTTGACGGCGAATTCTTCCAATATCACCCAAAGCGTCTTTTCTGTAGCGCATAAATCCTTCGGCTTCAATTCCGTTTAAGTGCCTTATTCCTTTTGTTAAATTAATATGCAAACCTGCTGTATTGTCGTTATAGTGCATATCTTTTTCAACATAAACGTCAATTCCGCCAATGCCGTCTATAAAATCAATTAACGCTCTGTTTGAAACAACGATATAATGGTGAATTTTAACCCCAAGAGTTTGTTCAATTGTTTTTAAGGAAGTGTCAATTCCGCCATATGCAAAAGCGTGATTAATTTTATCAGGCGAGCTTTTTCCGTGTATGTAAACTTTAGAATCTCTTGGAATGGAAATTACGTTAATGTTTTTACCATGCGGAGCAATGCTTATAAGATAAATGGAATCTGACCTTGTGTTTTCAAAGGGGTTATCTTTATTATCAGAAACATCCACGCCCATTAACAAAATATTTTGCCTTCTTGAGCCGAAGCGGAAATTGTTGCCGTCTGCAGAAATGCTGTCAGCTTTAAAAAACAAATTTTGAAAAACGTTTTTAATTTCATGGTGATACATAAAAATTGCGCAAACAATGACGCAGCAAAAACACACTATAAATTGTTTTAAAAAATTATTTTGTATACGCTTTACACGTTTTTTGACCGGTTTTTGTACACTGGGTTCTGTTAATTCCGTTGGTTTATTGTCATCTGTTATGTTCATTAATCTGTTTTGCCTTCTTAATATCTTTCTCAATTTTAATTTAAAAACATTTTCTTGCAAAAAACAATCAATAAATGATAGGATTTTATTATGAAAAAAATAGTTTTACTTTTATCATTTTTTTTGTTTTATGCTCCCTCTTTTGCACGGGAATTCACGCCTGATGAGCTTTTTGACCTTAAAGAAAGCGCATTTGCACTTTATAATACAAATCATATTGATGACGCTTATAATCTTTTGGCTCAAATTTCAGAAGACAAAAAAGATGAAGAAGTTTATTTAATTCTTGCAAACATTGCGCAGGATAAAAATAAACTTGAAGATGCTGTGAAATATTTAAATTTTGCAATTGCAAAAAATGAAAAATTTTACAAGGCTTATTATAATTTGGGCTGCATTTATACGAAACAAGAGCTATACCCAAAGGCAATTGAAAATTTTAATCTCGCACTTAAATATAATAAAGAAAACCCTTATATTTTCTATAATTTGGGGTGTGCTCAATTAAAAATGGGCGAATATTCAAAGGCAAAGAAAAACTTTATAAAAGCAATTTATCTTAAAAGGGATGAGAAAAATTTTTATTATAACCTTGCTTTTGCAAATAAAAAATTAAATAAAGAAAAAAATGCACAAAAAATTATAGATTTTTATAATTCAACTTTTGTAAAATAAAATTTGGTATATAATAAATTTATGTTTGATTATATTAAAGGCGAATTGGTATTTAAGGGGGATAATTCCGTTGTGGTTGAAAATAACGGAATAGGGTATTCAATTTTAACAAATTCAAGAATAATATCCCTTCTTCCTGACATAGGGTGCAGCGCAAAAATTTATACAAAACTTGTCCACAAAGAAGATTCCATGACCCTTGTGGGGTTTAAGCAAAAAGAGGATAGGGTTATTTTTGATGTTTTAACTTCTCTATCCGGCATAGGAACAAAAGTTGCGCTTGTTCTTTTGGATGAATTTTCAGGCTCAGAACTTATAGATTACGTCATAAATGAAGACCATAAATCTATCTCAAGAGCAAAAGGAGTGGGCACAAAGCTTGCTCAAAAAATTATTCTTGAATTAAAAGACAAATTAACAGATAAAAAGACAACCTCTGTTATTATTCATAATAAATTTGAAAATACAAACGTAAGCCCCGAAGTTATAAACGATGTTCAGTCCATTTTACAATCTTTAGGGTATAACAGGGATGAATACACAAGGGCAATTGAATTTGCTCTTTCAAAAACAGACGGTATATTGTGCGAAGACATTTTAAAAGAGGCACTTTCCATGCTCTCAAATGTTTAAGGAGAAGAAAATGGTACTAAGTGAAAAAAAACAAAAAAAATCTGCAAAAATTGCGGTAGATTTAAAAAAGCAAAAAGCCCCAAAGAAAAAAGAAGCAACCCCATCTTCAATTAAGGCAAAGAGTGATAAAACCGATAAATTAAAAGTTTTAATGGTTTCTGCCGAAGTTGCCCCGTTTTCAAAAGTGGGTGGACTTGCGGATGTTGTGGGCGAATTGCCGCCTTTTTTGGAAAAAGAAGGGTGTGAAGTTGCCGTTTTTACCCCTTTGTATGGGTGTATTGATGAAGAAAAATTTCAAATTAAAGAACTTGAAAATTCGGAAATTAAAATTTCCATGGGGCATAGCGAGCATATTTTTAAGCTAAAAGTTGCAAAACACCCCAAGTCAAAAAATATAAACATCTTTTTTGTAGACAATCCTAAATATTTTTCTTGTTTTAACACAGTCTATCCAATGTGGGTGGATGAAATGTATGAACAACAAAGATATGTAAGTTTTTGTCTTGCCGTTTTAGAATATGCAAAACTTTTAAACTTTAAACCGGATGTAGTCCATGCAAACGATTGGCACACGGCGATGTTGCCTGTTTATTTAAAAACTAACTATAAGTATGATGAGTTTTATAAAAACGCAAAAACCGTATTTACAATCCACAATCTTGCTTATCAAGGCTCTTGCGACAAAGCAATTATTGATTTTGCAAATATGCGTTGGGATAACGTGTGGTATGACAACTGTATTGAACACTATGGCAGGGTAAATTGGGTTAAAGGGGCAATTTATTGTTCTGATATGATAACAACGGTTTCCCCAAGGTATGCGCATGAAATTTTGTCTTCCGATATGGGCGAAGGAATGGATTATACTTTGCGTGGGCAAACTCATAAAATAAAAGGAATTTTAAACGGTACATATTACGATAAAAAAGATTTTAATTTAAAAGAAAAACCAAAATTTAAAAAAGAGGTTCAAAAGCTTTTTGGTTTGCCTGAAAATCCAAACAGACCCCTTGTTGCAATGGTATCAAGGCTTGTATATCAAAAAGGGCTGGATTTAATTGATTTTGCAAAATTTGACCTTATGAATCTTCCTTGCGATTTTGTATTTTTAGGAACGGGCGAAGGCGGTTATCAAAATATGTTAATTTGGGCATCGAATAATTCTTCAAACATTCGTGCTTGGATTGATTTTAAGTCAGATTTATCAGAAGCAATATACAAAGGGGCAGATTTATTCTTAATGCCTTCTTTGTTTGAGCCTTGCGGCATATCCCAGATGATTGCCATGAAATACGGTACAATTCCTATTGTAAGGGCAACAGGCGGGCTTGATGACACGGTTATCTCTTACCCCAACGAAAAAGCAAACGGCTTTAAATTTTTAAGTTACGATGCAAAATCTATGGTGGATGAAATTAAAAATGGCATTTGGACTTATTATGACAGGAAAGATGATTTTGAACTGTTAAAGAAAAATGCGATTAATTCAAAATTCACATGGGATGAAAGTGCTAAGCAGTATGTAGAGGTTTATAAAAAAATTACTGGTAAAAATTAAAATTTCATGTAGAATAACTTTATTGATGAAGAATTTATTTAAAATAATTTTCATATTTTTTATATTTTTGGCAGGCGCATTTATAGGCACGCACTGTTGTGGCGCTTCCGGTGAAAATGCTGGCAATGCTGTGCTTGTTTCAAATTACGACTATAAAGATATGGATATTATAGACGCTGAAAATTTTGCAAATGCAAACATATCAAGGTCGGCGCAGAAATTTCAATCCGCTAAAAGAGTGGAGACAAACTTTTCTTCAAGCTTTTTTTCTTCAAAAAGATGTAATTTTGATGTAATAAGCAAAATAGTTTCATACATTTATTCAAAAGCGTATTTGGATAAAATAAAAAGTAATAATTTATATTTGTTGACATTAAATATCAACCCCAACGCTCCATAACTTCTGTTTATTGTTTTTATTTTTATACACAAAACAGGAGATAAATTATGGATACAAATTTTTTACAAAATTTGCAGGATGCTCTTGTAATAACCGTTATTGGCATGGGCTCAGTATTGTTATTTTTGGGTATTATGATATGGTCTATGAACGGAATGAAAATAGTTCTAGATTTTATAAACAAACTGTTCCCGCCTGAAATCCAAGAAACATCCTCAATTAAAGACAAAAGACAAGTTGCACAAGAGGAAGAAATTGCAATTGCAATTGCTGCAATTTTGGCACGTGAAAATAAAATATAAGGGGGAAAAATGGATTTTATATTAAATAACAGTGTCTTTTTTTCCGCTTTAATACTGTTTGTTGCTTATATTTTTATCGCAACGGAAAAAATTCCAAAAGTAACAGTGGCGCTTCTTGGCGCTTCGGTTACCGTTATAGTTGGGCTTTTGAGCCAAGTAAAATATAATGGGGAAAACATTAACCCATTATATTTTATCAACTTTATTGATTTTAATGTGATTTTTCTTCTTGTTTCGATGATGATAATAGTTTCAATTACGGCAAAAAGCGGAATTTTTAATTATCTTGCAGAGAAACTTTTAAAATTAACTTCAGACAGACCAATTTTGATTTTGATAACATTGGGACTTTTTACAGCTTTTTTAAGTGCTTTTTTGGACAATGTTACAACGGTTATTTTGGTAATGCCGATAACTTTTTCAATAGCAAAAAGGCTGAACATCACTCCGATTCCGTTTTTATTATGCGAAATTATGTCTTCTAATATCGGGGGAGTGGCTACTTTAATTGGGGATCCGCCAAATATTATTATTGGCAGTATAGGAAATTTGAGTTTTTTGGATTTTATAAAAGAATTAACGGGAATTGCTTGCCTTATTTTGGTGTGCACAATCATTTTCCTTGTTTTATGTTTTAGAAAATCATTACAAATTGCAAAAGACAAAACTTGTAACAATCTTAATATTGAAGCTACAGGTAAAATAGTTGATTTCAAATTAATGGTGCGCTCTGTCAGTGTTTTGCTTTTTGTTATTTTGGGCTTTATTTTGCATGATGTAATTCATATCCAAGTTTCGATTATCGCAATGTTTGGGGCGAGCATTCTTCTTTTGTTTGAAAAGCCTTCTGACATTTTAAAAGAAGTTGAATGGAATACAATTCTCTTTTTTGTCGGACTTTTTATAATTATAGGTGCACTTGAAGCCTCAGGCGGTATTAAACTTATGGCAGAGTGGATTTTAAAAATAACTCAAGGCTCTCAAACTTTTGCTTGTATGTTAATTTTGTGGGCTTCGGGGATAATATCGGGAGTTATCGACAACATACCGTATGCCGCAACAATGGCGCCAATGCTTTTGGAAATTCAAAAATCCACAAGCGCCCCTTATGCATATCCTCTTTGGTGGGCGTTATCTTTAGGTGCATGCCTTGGTGGAAATATGACAATAATTGGCGCTGCTGCAAATGTCATTGTGAGTGAAAATTCGGCAAAACATAATCATCCGATTTCATTTTTGTATTTTATGAAATATGGGGTTGTTGTTGTTTTTATTTCTCTTGTATTAAGCAGCTTGTATTTGTATTTTAAATTTTTAAAATAGCAGTCCTATAATTTGCAGGCATTAAATTGCCTGCATTTTTTTATGGTAAAATTTTTTTATGAATTATGCAGTTATTTTAGCGTCCGGAAAAGGCGAAAGAATTGGTTCATCTGTCCCTAAACAGTTCATTGAGGTTGGGGGCAAAACTGTTTTAGAGCATACAATTTCTGTTTTTGAAAATAATAAAAATACAGATAGAATTATTTTAATTGTAAATAAAGAATATCTTGAATTTTGCAGAAAGTTTAATTTTTCAAAACTTTATAAAATAAATAAAGGCGGATTAAAAAGGCAAGACAGCTCCAGAATAGGGGTCAACTTAATAGAAGAAGATAATGCTAAAGTTTTAATTCACGATGGTGCAAGGCCTTTTGTAGATGATGTTATTATAAACAATTGCTATTCTGCACTTGATAGGTTTAATGCGGTCAATACGGGAATTTGCACTGTTGATACTATTGTTCAGGCAGATGAAAACAGAATTGTGACAAACATTCTAAAAAGGGATACCCTTGTAAGGTGTCAAACCCCGCAAGGGTTTAGAGCGGGTTTGATTAAAAAGGCACACAAAATTGCCCTTCAAGAAAAATTAGATGTAACAGATGATATTTCTTTAGTTGTTTCCCTAAAACTTGATAAAGTTTTTGTGGTTGAAGGAAGCGAAAAAAACATTAAAATTACATACAAAAAAGACTTTGACGCTTTTTTAAACGGGTAAAAATACCCTGTATTCACCGCCTCTATCTGCGTAATAGCTTGTAATGTCCGTTTTGAAGTCGCTTATTTCATGCCCTTGTCCATCTGCAATATAAACATGCCCGTATATTGAGCCTGCACTTGTTGTGTTATAAGGGCTCCAGCTTACAATTGCACCTGCGGGAAGATTTTTGAGGTCATCTACGGAAACTGAATCTGTAACTTCAACCCAATCGCTAAGTCCGGATAAAACATTTCCATAATCGCAACCGTTTCCGCTTGTTGCATACCCAAATGCCTTGTTAATTGCCTGTGAAACACCAGTTGCGCACAGTCCGCCGCTTGAATAAACATTCCCATATAAAGATTCTGCCGCCTGCGCAAGGGCTTGTCCTCTTTGTGCGTTATATTGCGCAAATGACCCTGTATTTAAGGTTTTAGTGACTCCGTTTGTTGCGCTTGTGCCATTTACACCAGAAGTAGAGCTTGTTTTTTGTGCGCTTATCTCAGAATTAATTGCATTTAATGCGCTTGTTTTATTTGCAATATCATTTTGAACTTGAGTAATTGCACTTTGTTTTGCTTGTTCGTATTCTGCCTGTTTATCTTGATAGTTTTTGAGCGCAAGTTGAATTTGCTCGGCTGTTGTTTTTTTAATATCTTCTTGAAGTTCAGAGTTCTTATCATTTAAAGTTTCAAGTTCTTGGTTTATTCCTTCAATTGTTTTTGAATAAGAATTTTGCTTATCTTGAAGGTCTTTTAATTTGTCATTTATGGAATTAATATTTTGTGTTACACCTTCAAGCTTTTCATTTACAGAATTAATTTCATCTTGAACGTCTTCTCCGTTTTGGAGCTTATTTTGCAGGGTTTTTAATTTTTCTTCAAGCTCCTGTTTTTCTTTTTGCAAGGCTTCTAATTCTTTTTCTTGTTTTTCTTTTTCTTTTTGAGTGCCCTCAAGAAGCTCTTGATTTTTTGTAAGTTTATCGTTTTTGTCTTTTATTTCTTCTTCATTTTTTTCTTTTTGTGTGTAAAGAGTTTTTACTTCCTGCTTGTTTTTAGCCTCTTGTTGAACGGTTTCTTCATAATCTTGTTTTGCCGCATTCATTATATCTTTTTTAGCTTTTATGGAGCTTTCCGTATCATTTATAATGCTTGCAAGCTTTATATTTAAATCATTAATTTCGGCTTCAAGAGCTTCTTTTTGGCTTTCAAGACTTCCTTTTGCTTCCGTTTGGGTTGCATTTTGGTTGGTGCTTGTTTTTGTTACATCTTCTATGGGTGTATTTGAATTTTCTTGTGTTTTATTTTCATTAAGTTTATCAATAACCTTTTTTATGGTTTCTTGAAATTCTTTGTCGGTATCATCTGTAATAGATGATGTTTCTACGTATTCATTTTCATTTGAAGATGTGCTTAAGCTTTTTTGTTTGGCACTTTTTTCTTCACTTGAATTTTTCACCTCTTTATTATCAGGGGCTGTAACTTGGCTTATTATTTTATTTAAATCAATTTCAAAAGACATTTTTCCCTTTTCCTATTTTGCACACAAAAACGTAACATCAACTTTTGATATTCATATTTTCGGCTTGGATAGAAGAAAAATTAAAAGTTTTTATAAATATTCGAAATTTTTTTACAAAAATTAATAAATTACCCTGCAATAAATTCAAGGTATCTGTCTAAAATTTTGTAGCCGTCTTTCATTTCGCTAAATCTTGCCTTGGGGACATTTGCAAGAATATATTTTAATTCTTTTGTTCTTATTTCAAAAATTTTATCCGCCAATTCTTGTCTAAAAGGGTTGTTTGACGTTGTGTAATCTATAATGACAGAAAGTTCATCATAGAGTGTTTGCGCTGAAGTTTCTTCCAAAGGGAGCATGTTATGTTGTTTTAAAAAATCGTATTCTAAATTTGTAACTTTAGGTTCCACAACAGAATATGAAAAAATTTTTCTTAAAGTGACAAAATTTGTGCTTATTTTCTTTTGCCCAAAAGACGCCTTTGACCTTAGAAATAGGCTTGATAAACTAATTTCATCCAAATAGCTGCAATTAAAAAGTTTTTCTTTTAATCCTAAAGGCGGCAATTTTCAATTCTCCCATGCCAAATCTCACCCTACCATGGTAGTTAATTATTTAAAAAAAGAAAAGCATCTTTACAAAAATTTTACAGTATTTTTTGTTAACGGTATAATAAAAATGCAAATTATTTTGACGGAGAAACATTATGGAAAGAACATTCACGGCGCTCAAACCAGATACAATTAAAAGAGGCTTGATGGGAAAAATCATCGAAAGAATTGAAAACAAAGGGTATAAGATTGTAGGTATGAAGCTTGTAAATGTTACAAAAGAACTTGCCTCAAAACATTATGAAGAACATCAAGGCAAACCCTTTTACCCAAGGTTAATCGACTATATCACATCAGGGCCGGTTCTTGCAATGGTTTTGGAAGGTGAAAATGTTATTTCGGGGCTTCGTCACATTGTTGGAAAAACAAACCCGAATGAAGCTGAAGCAGGCTCTATCAGGGCAGATTTTTGCACTTCTAAAGAATATAACATAATTCATGCGTCAGATTCGATTGAAAGTGCTGAAAGAGAAATAAATCTTTGGTTTAAAAAAGAAGAAATATGCGACAACTACAAAACCGCACTTGAAATTTTAATGGGTGAATAATGACTTTAAATGAAGGATATTTTGATTTTAAAGTTATAAAAAAAGATGAAAAGTATAATGCTCGTGCAGGAGAATTTTACACCCCTCATGGGTTAATTAAAACGCCGGTTTTTATGCCTGTGGGTACAAATAGCGCTGTCAAAATGTTGACGGGGCAGCACCTTTTGGACGCAGGAGCGCAGATAATTTTAAACAATTCCTACCATATGTATTTAAGGGCGGGATGTGAGCTTGTAAAGCGTGCAGGGGGGCTTCACAGTTTTCAAAATTGGCACAAACCAATTTTAACGGATTCAGGTGGTTTTCAAGTTTTTTCACTTTCAAATTTAAGAAAAATTACAGAAGACGGCGTTCGTTTTCAAGACCCGAAAAATGGTTCATATCATTTTATTAGCCCCGAAAAATCCATGCAAATACAAAATGACTTAGGGGCAGATATTATTATGGCATTTGATGAGTGTGCTCCTTACCCTTCAACGTATGATGAGGCAAAATCGGCGTTAGATAAAACTCTAAGGTGGTTAGAGAGGTGTTATAATGTTCATAAAAACCCACGCCAAGCGCTTTTTCCGATAGTTCAAGGGGCATTTTTTGAAGATTTAAGAGTGGAAGCTGCAAAAAAAGTTTCGGAATTTGAGGCGGCAGGGTATGCAATCGGCGGCGTGTCCGTTGGAGAGCCCGTGGATGTTAAAAATAAAATAGTTGAATTAACAGCACCCTTGTTGCCATTTAACAAGCCAAGATATTTAATGGGGGTTGGCACTCCGATTGATCTTTTAAACGGGGTAAAAAACGGGGTTGATATGTTTGATTGCGTTTTGCCCACAAGAAATGCAAGGCATGGCGCATTTTTCACATATGAAGGAAATAAAATTATTAAAAATAAAGAATTTGAAGAAGATTTCACCCCTCTTGATTTTAGGTGCAATTGCTATACTTGTACACATCACACAAAGGCTTACATAAGGCACCTTTTTAGAGTTCAGGAAGCAACGGCGGCAACTCTTTTGAGTATTCATAATATTCATTTTTTGATTAATTTTGCAAATCAAATAAGGGAGTCAATTAAAGAGGGCACATTTGAAGAATTTTACATAAAACACTCAAAATTGCTTAAAAAAGAACTTCGCTAGATAAGTTTTTTTTAAAAAAGCTTCTGTATAAAATTTTTGTGTAAATTTTTGTTAATTAAATTTTAAAGTAAATTTTTAAGTATATTTGACTTTAGATTTTGTTTATTGTCAAATATAAGATGCAAAATACTAATAAAAAAGGAAAAAATAATGCCCACAATTAACCAATTAGTTAAAAATGAAAGAAAAAGAATTGTTGATAAAACAAAATCACCGGCTCTTACCAATTGCCCACAAAGAAGAGGGGTTTGCACAAGAGTTTATACAACAACACCTAAAAAACCGAACTCAGCATTAAGAAAAGTTGCCAGAGTAAGATTAACAAACGGTTTTGAAGTAACTTCATATATCCCTGGTATCGGTCATAACTTACAAGAACACTCTGTTGTTATGATTAGAGGCGGAAGGGTTAAGGATCTTCCCGGTGTTCGTTATCACATCATCAGAGGCACTTTGGATACAGCAGGTGTTCAAAACAGAACTCAATCAAGATCTAAATACGGCGCTAAAAAAGGTAAACAAGCCGCTAAAAAATAATTGAGAATTATATGCTCAATAAATTCACTTTAAAAAAAGAGTTGCAATAATCTCGTGCTGAAAATTACAACTTAAATACACAAAAGAAAGGCAAATTAAATATGTCAAGACGTTCTAAACCGGCAAGAAGAATACCCGCACCGGATCCTTTATATAACAGTGTTGATATTGCAAAATTTATCAACCGCCTTATGAAAAGAGGTAAGAAATCCATTGCACAAAGAATTTTCTATTCTTCAATGGACAAAGTTCAAGAAAAGACAAATGAAAACCCGATTGATGTTTTCAAAAAAGCATTAACAAATGTTACTCCGTTAATCGAAGTTAAAGCTCGCCGTATCGGTGGTTCAACATATCAAGTTCCTGTTGAAGTTAAACCTGACAGAGGCGCTGCACTCGGTTCTTGCTGGTTGATTGAATCTGCAAGAAAAAGAAGTGGAAAATCCATGATTGATAAATTAACAGCAGAAATTTTGGACGCTTCAAACGGTCAAGGTGCTTCTTGCAAGAAACGTGAAGATACCCACAAAATGGCAGAAGCAAACAAAGCTTTTGCACATTACAGATATTAATTTTCTGTCAATAAATAAATTAAAACCCTTTAAGACATTCTTAAAGGGTTTTTTATATTGAAAACTTATTTCACAAAAGTCATTATGTATTCATGCTCGAATATGTTAAAACCACCTGCAAGCGCTCTGTATCTCCATAAATTGGCGGTTTTGCCTTTGGCTTTTTCGTTTCCTGTGATGTTTTTTACAATTATCGCTTTTGTTGTAAAACCAACATTTTCCATTCTTTTCATGCACTCAAACCCCAAAGGTACAACTTTTGAATTTTTGTATTCATCTCCAATGATAAGGGCTGCGTGTCTTCCTTTTTCAAGAAGGTCATATGCGTTTTTTGCCACCTTTTCAAAAAGGTTATAAAATTCTTCTGTTGATGTGCAGTTTGATAGGTCTTCTTTTTTATCTGAAAATTTTATAATATCATCATAGGGCGGATGTAATACAACAAATTGTGCTTGTTTTTTGCCCATAATTTCAAGCCTTGCTTGCACCTTTTCTTTTGTTGTTTGTGCGGTTGAATCTCCGCATATGATGTTCATATCTACAACTAATTGTTTTGAAGTGAATTTTTTTGAAACATAATCCACCATATCTTGTTTTAATTCAACCCCGATACATCTTCTGCCCATATTAACGGCTTCAATCCCAGATGTGCCGGAGCCAAAGAATAAATCCAAAATTACATCATTTTTTTTGGTAAATCTTTCAAAAAGTTGGGTTGCAATTTGCGGAATATAGTTCCCGTGGTAATCATAGCTGTGTCCGTTTGACTTATCACGTGAGTTAAATTCCCATAAAGACCCTGTTTTGATGTGCGAATACAATTTCCAGTTGTTTAAATCTATATCGTTATAAGAAGTTGTTTTTGGTGTTTGCACAACTCTTAAGTCTGTTTTTTGGGTATTTATCTTAACTGATTTTCTTGGCATAAAGTTCCCTCTTAATCAAGTCTTGAGTTTACAGGAAAATATGCGCTATGAAATCATCTAAAAAGTCTATAGAATTTAAATTTAATCTTTTTGGTTGATAAATTGAAATATTGTTAAAGAAAAATTTTAATTAAACCGAAAAATTTAATATAGAAAAAAGGGTAGGGCTTTTTGCCCTAACTCAAAACCTCCTCCCCAAGTCTAGTAGCCGCAAATTTGCGGCCTTTTTTTATGGGTTATAAATTAAAGGTTCCGCATGAATTATTACGGAAACGCTGCCTAAATTTTGTTTAATTGCATATTCTACTTCATCGCATATTTTGTGGCATTCAATAAGCTTTAAATCGGGTTCAAAAAACACTGTAAGTTCAATATCTCGGTATTTTCCCGATTTTCTTGCCTTTAGGTTTGAATAACCCCTGATAGATGTATTTTTGCATAAAATTTGTTGAATTTTGTCCATTTCATAAAGCGGAAGCGAGCCGTCCAGAAGGTTGTTTAGGGTCTCTTTTGAAATTGAATATCCGGCTTTTATAATAATTGCGGCAACGCAAATTGCAATAATCGGGTCTATAATTAAAATGCCCGTATATTTAATAAGAACCAAACCCCCCAAAATTCCCAAAGAGGAAAAAATATCAACCCTAAGGTGCTGCGCATCTGCGTATATTGAAACGGAGTCTGTCTTTTTTGCCACATAAAAAAGGTAAGAGCTGACGCATAAATTTGCAAAAACAGAAAAAACCATAACGTAAATGCCAAGCATGGTCTCATTGTTTATAATGTTGTTTTTTATAAGCTTAAGGGCGGCTTCATAAATTATATACAAACCTGCAAAAATGATTAGCCCACCTTCTATAAAGCCTGACATATCTTCATATTTTCCATGCCCGAAGGGGTGGTCTTTATCGGCGGGTTTTGAAGATTTTGACACGGCAAAAAAAGTTAAAATTGAAGCTACACAATCTGAAAAGGAATGAATGGCTTCCGATACAACACTGATACTGTTGGTCATAACTCCGGCGATGATTTTTAATATCACAAGAGAAACATTTGAAAAAACAGAAAGAAGGGAGGCGAATTTTTTTTCAAAAATATCCTTTTTTTCTAAAGTGGCGCTATCGGTCTTGGCGAAAGTTTTTTCAGCATTTAGAACAGACAAAATATTCCCCTGTTTTATTGTATAATTTTAATTTTCCCATATCGTTCAAAAAATAGCAACATTTTAAGAAAGATGATAGAATTGAATAATAAAAAGGCTAAATTCAATCTTAAAAAATAGCAATATGAGAAAGATGATGATATGAAGTGTAAAATATTAATAATATTTTTTATGATTTTATTTACCCAAGTATGTGCAATGGCTGAGGAGAAATTTACTATGTTAGACAAGATAAACTGTTCTTATGATGTTAAAAAATTAAATACAGAACAAATGAATATACTTGCAGGTGAAATAAGGTCCGGGGTGTTAGTTCATTCAAATAAAATAAGCGGACATGTGGGGCCTGATTTAGGGATTGTGGAAGCCACAATTGCACTTCATTATGTTTTTGACTTTCCAAAAGATAAATTAATATTTGATGTTTCGCACCAAATATATCCGCATAAAATGTTAACAGGAAGAAAAAGCGGCTTTATAGAACCGATTGATACAAAAATTTCAGGATATTCAAACCCAAATGAAAGCGAATATGACCTTTTTGTTTTGGGGCACACCTCAACTTCTTTAAGTTTGGGCACAGGAGTTGCAAAAGCACGTGATTTAAACAAAGAAAAATACAACGTAATTGCGCTTATTGGGGATGGCTCTTTATCGGGTGGCGAAGCACTTGAAGGGTTAAGTAACGGCGCTGTTTTAAATAGTAATTTTATAGTCATTGTAAATGATAACAACATGTCGATTGCCCCTGTAAATGGTGGTTTGTATAAAAATCTTACCGAATTAAGAAACACAAAAGGTGAAGCTAAAAATAACATCTTTAAGGCAATGGGGTATGATTATCTTTATGTAGAAGAAGGCAACGATGTAGAAAAACTTATTGAGGCGTTTAAAAAAGTAAAAGATACAACAAAACCAACTGTTGTTCATATTTATACTCAAAAAGGAAAAGGGTACAAACCCGCAGAAGAAAACAAAGAGCTTTATCATTGGCAACAAGCGGGTTTTATGGATGATGAACCTCAAAAACAAAAAGAAAGCTATGAAACACTTACGGCAAAATTTCTTCTTGATAAGAAAAAAACCACTCCAAATTTAGTTGTGGTGTCCCCCGCAACCCCTGGGGCGACAGGCTTTACTCCTGATTTTAGAGAAAAAATGGGCTCAAACTATGTGGATGTGGATATTGCAGAGCAGCATGCAGTTGGCTTTGTTTCAGGTGCGGCAAAAAATGGTGCAAAACCTGTGCTTGGAGTTTTAAGTTCTTTTATTCAAAGGTCTTATGATCAACTTTCTCAAGATTTTGCCTTGAATAATGCGCCCGCAACAATTCTCGTATATTGGGGCTCAATTACGGGCGCTGATATGACACACCTTGGGATTTTTGATATTCCGCTTATTTCAAACATTCCAAATATTGTTTATCTTGCGCCGACCACAAAAGAAGAATATAAGGCTATATTGGATTGGTCAATAGAGCAAAGTGATTATCCTGTTGCAATTAGGGTTCCTTTTGGGGGCGTAATTTCAACAGGGGTTGAAGATAAAACGGACTATTCAAAAATTAATAAATATAAAGTTACAAATAAAGGTGAAAAAGTTGCGATAATTGGTGCGGGCAATTTTTATCATCTTGCTTGTGAAGTTCAAAAAGAAATTCAAAAAGAATTGAATATAAACGCAACTTTGATTAATCCCATTTATTTAACCGGTTTGGACGAAGAATTGCTTGAAGGCTTGAAAAAAGACCATAAAATTGTAATTACGCTTGAAGATGGATGTTTGGAAGGCGGGTTCGGTGAAAAAATTTCAAGATTTTACGCTTCATCTGATATGAAAGTTTTAAACTACGGTGCTAAAAAAGAATTTACAGACAGGGTTCCTATAAATGAATTGTACAAGCGCTATCGTTTAACAAAAGAACAAATTACAGAAGATGTTAAAAATAGCCTTTAAAAAGCTAAGATAAAATGAAGCAATTAATGTGACCTTTTGTCATGTGCTATGTTTGGGGAAAATGCAATAATAGACACAGGTTTAATTGTTGTAAAAAAAATGTATCAAAAAATGGCTGTTGCGAGAAATTTTGTAAAAGTGATTAAATATTTGGAAGAAAAACAAAAAGCAAAAATATTTTTTTGTGTTTTATAAGAATGTACAAAACAAGTGAAGGTAAAATAAACTCTGTAAAGCTGATTTTTTAATCAGCTTTTTTATAACGCATTTAAAACGCTTTTAAGACAAGTTTATTTACAAAACGTATGAAAGCCTACTTTGTGGTAATATATACCAAAAGGAAAATATAGTATTGGGAGCGTAAGGTGTTTGAACAAAGTTTTAAAAATATTGATAACTTGTTAAGGAAAGACAAAGGGCTTTCAACAGAAATTGATTATGTTGAGCAAACTTCGTGGTTATTGTTTTTAAAGTATCTTGAAGATTTAGAAAAGAATAAGATGCTTGAAGCTGAACTTAACGGTCAAACATATAATTCGATACTTGAGAATAAATATACTTGGAGTGAATGGGCATTTCCCGCTGATTCTGACGGTAAACTTGATAATGATAAGGCTCTGACCGGGGAAGATTTAAATAAATTTGTTAGAGATGAATTATTTCCTTATTTAAAAAGCTTTAAACAAAGAGCAGAAAATGCAAATACCCTTGAATATAAAATTGGAGAGATTTTTAATGAAATTACTAATAAATTTCAAAGCGGGTATATTTTAAGACAAGTGATTGATATTATTCAAACAATGCGTTTTCAAACAAGTGAAGAAAAACACGAACTATCTTGCCTTTATGAAGACAAAATTCAGAACATGGGCAATTCCGGAAGAAACGGCGGAGAATATTATACCCCAAGACCACTTATCAGAACTATTATTAAGGCAATTAAACCCGCAATAGGAAACAGAATTTATGATGGTGCATTGGGCTCGGCAGGGTTTTTGGTTGAAGCTTTTGATTATCTCAAAAATTCAAGAGAATTATCTGTTGATGATATGAAAATTTTGCAAGAACAGACTTTGTTTGGAAAAGAAGCAAAGCCAATCCCATATATCATCGGAACAATGAATATGATTTTACATGGAATAGAGACTCCGCATATTTTGCATACAAATACGCTTGCAGAAAATATTATGCAAATTCAAGAAAAAGATAAATATGATGTAATATTAGCAAATCCACCTTTTGGAGCAAGCGAAGATATAGCATCAGTTGAACAAAACTTTCCAATTCGTTCCAGTGAAACAGCTTATCTATTCTTGCAACATTTTATTAAAAGCTTAAAAGCTGGTGGTATGGCAGGAATTGTAATAAAAAATACATTCTTATCTAATGGGGATGCTAAAGAAGTAAGGCGTGAACTTATAGAGTCTTGCAATTTGTATGCCGTACTTGACCTGCCGGCAAAAGTGTTTACCGCCGGAGTAAAAACCGTTGTCTTATTCTTCAAAAAAGGTGAGCCGACAAAAAAGATTTGGTATTATCAATTGAATTTGGATAGGAATTTGGGTAAGACTAATCCTCTAAATGAAAATGATTTAGCAGATTTCTTGGAACAACTTAACGGATTTAAAGATTCAGATAACTCGTGGACAGTAAATGTATCGGATGTGGATGCGCAAACTCTTGATTTGTCGGTCAAAAATCCGAATAAAAATGATGAAGTTGTTTATCGTGAACCAAAAGAAATTTTAAAAGAAATGCAAGAATTAGACGAAGAATCTTCAAAGATTTTAGCTAAAATTATGGAGTTGGTGTAATATATGTCTTTAGAAAATTGGACAAATGGAATTCAAATATTAAGTAGTACTGTTCTTGCATTGTTTACAATTGCACTTTGGGAAGCAACTAATGCTCAAAAGAATATTGCCAAAAAGCAACATGATACAGAAATTTATAAATTAAAAATTGAACATTTAAACAAATTAGTTTTATCTTGGACAAGATATAATAAATATTTTATAAAAACATCTGATAAAGTAAACGTGTTATCATCTGGGATAACTCATGCTGACCAATATAGGGAATTTTTTGAAATTATTGAAGAATTAGAATCATTACAAATATCTGCAAAATACATTTATACAAATTTTATTGCCGATAAAGAAAAAGAATTAATACAAATTATTAAAAAAGCGCATGAACTGTATAAAGGAGCAATAGATAATACTGTTCTAAATGATTTATATAGCAAAAGCGAACAGAAATACACAGAAATTATTGAATGCATATCAGAAATGATAGAGGGAATTAATGCCAAATAAAACTCTTGAAAAATGGGAAGAAAAAACAATAAATGATGTTTGCATAGTAGAGCGTGGAAGTTCCCCTCGTCCGATTAAGGATTTTATTACTACCGATAATAATGGTGTTAATTGGATTAAAATTGGGGATTGCTCGGGTAAATACGTTACAAATACTGCTCAAAAAATTACACAAGAGGGTGCGAAAAAATCTCGTTATGTTAAGGTTGGAGATTTTATAATAAGTAATTCTATGTCTTATGGCAAACCATATATTTTAAAGATAGACGGGTATATTCATGACGGTTGGTTTGTTTTAAGACTGAATAATGATTTGGTTAATACTGATTATTTTTATTATTTATTATCTTCAAACTATATTAGAGAACAGTATGATGCTTTAGCAACTGGGGCTATTGTTCAAAATATAAGTAGTGATTTAATCAAAAAGGTAACATTTAAATTACCACCATTATCAGAACAACAACGAATTGTTGGGATATTAGATGAAGCTTTTGAGAATATCGAAAAAGCTAAACAAAACGCACTCCAAACCCTCAATAATGCAAAAGAATTGTTTGAAAATTTATTAAATGGAATTTTTGTCAATAAAATAGATGGTTGGAATAAAAAAACTCTTGAGGAAATTATTTCAAAAGAACAATATTCTATGAAAAGAGGACCTTTTGGAAGCAGTTTAACAAAATCTTGCTTTGTTCCAAAAGGTATAAGAGTTTTTGAACAATATAACCCAATAAATAATGACCCTTATTGGGCAAGATATTATATAACAAAAGAAAAATATGAGGAACTCAAAGCTTTTACTGCAAAAGCTGGGGATTTACTTGTAAGCTGTTCTGGGGTAACTCTTGGTAGAATTGTAGAATTGCCTGATAATGTGGAAACAGGAATTATAAATCAAGCATTACTAAAAATAAAATTGGATAATTCTAAGATACTAAACAAATTTTTTATATATTTATTTAGGTCAAAAGATTTTCAAAATAAAATTTTTGAATATTCACAAGGCGTTGCTATCCCTAATATGGTAGGAGTTAAGGAATTAAAGAAAATTAAAATAAATTATCCATCAATAGAAGAACAACAAAAAATCGTTCAACAACTTGATGAACTGCAAGAGCAAACAAAAAAACTTGAACAAATTTACGAACAAAAACTCAAAGACCTTGATGAACTAAAACAATCAATACTCCAAAAAGCCTTCAATGGAGAATTATAATAATCACAAAATTTTGAAAAGTAAGGTATAATAGACTTATGATAGAACAAATTAGAAAGTTAATAGCTGAAGGAGAAAATCAAAGAGTAGAATTTAAAAAAGCAAAAAATGATTTTCCTAATGATGCGTTTGAAACAATTTGTGCATTTTTAAACGCTGATGGTGGCACATTAATTCTTGGCGTTGAAAATGACGGAACTATTACAGGTGTTAACTCAGATTCTATCGATAAAATTAAGACAAAGTTTGTTACATCAATAAACAATTCTGAAATTATTAATCCAATAATTTATTTGGATATTAACGAAATAAAAATAGAAGGCAAAGTTATTTTATATATAATTGTGCCAAATGCATCCAATGTATATAGATATAAAAGTAGAATTTACAAAAGGAATCATGAATCTGATGTTGATATAACAAATATTAGAGAAGAAGTTGCAAGACTATATTTATTAACTGACAATTCTTATTCTGAAAATCAAATTTTTCCATACTTACCTGTTGAAGAATTGCGTACTGATTTAATTGCAAAAGTAAAAAAGATTGCAAAAATTAACAACGCAAATAATGATTGGAATGATTTAGACACAAAAGAATTTTTACGCAGAAATAAGTTGTATCGCAGAAATTATACAACTAATCAAGAAGGGGTAACTCTAGCAGGGGTATTGTTATTCGGTACAGATGAACAAATTGCATCAGTAGTTCCAAGCTTTAAATTTGAGCTTGCAAAATGTGTTGATAATCCTGAAAGGTATGATGATAGAATTACTTTGCAAACAAACCTTTTAGATTGTTTAGAACAAGCTTCTGCTTTTATTGAAAAACACTTGCCAAGTCCATTTTATCTGGAAGGTACACAAAGAATCGATTTAAGAAATAATATTTTTAGAGAAATTATAGCAAACATGCTTGTTCATAAAGAATATTTAGGAGCGGAACCAACAAAATTAATAATCAAGAGAAATGAAATCATTGCAGAGAATAGCAACAAACCACATATTAGAGGTTTTATAACTTTGCAAAATACCGAAAATTTTTCCAAAAATCCGAACATAGTAAAGATATTTAGAGCAATGGGATATGTTGAAGATTTTGGAACAGGTATTCCAAAACTATTCAAATACTGTAAAATATATACAAATTTTGATCCTGTGATTGCAGATGAAAATATTTTTCGCATTACTATGCACCACGAATTCTTCTCTACTGCACAAAAAAGTGACACAGTTGCTAAAAAAGTGACACAGTCGAATGACACAGTTGCTAAAAAAGTGACACAGTCAAATAATCAAAAAATAACAATTGAATTTTGTAAAACACCTAAAACAACAATTGAAATAATGGAACATTTAAATCTTAAATCTAAAAATAATGTACTTCGCAGAATTATTAATCCATTATTAGCACAAGGTGTATTAATTCGCACAATACCTGATAAAACCAACAGTTCTAAACAGAAATATGTTATAAAAAATATTGAGGAAATAAATGACTAACGTGGATTTTAGAAATTCGGAAGCTGATACAAGAGCAGAACTAATTGACCCAAAACTTAGTGAAGCGGGTTGGATTAGATCTGACAAAATTCGTGTAGCAAGAGAATATCCAATTTCTAAAGGACGTATTATTGATTCCAAAAATCGTTCAAAAGGGTTGAGCGCAGATTATGCTTTAATTTATAATAATGTCATTATTGGTATAATTGAAGCAAAAAAGAGCTCCTTAGATTATTCCGAAGGGGTTGCGCAAGCAAAAGAATATGCTAATTTGCTTCAAGTTCGCTATACTTATTCAACAAACGGGCATAAAATTTACCAAATTGATATGCAAACAGGAGAAGAAAAAGAAGTTGATAAATACCCGACTCCTGACGAACTTTGGGAAATGACTTATACAAAAAATAGTGAATTGTGGAATCTTTTAACTTCTGTTCCGTTTGAATCGGGAGCAAAGTTTGAACCCAGATATTATCAGCTTAATGCTATAAATTCTGTAATTAAAGCGATGGCACAAGGTCAAAAAAGAATATTGTTAACCCTTGCAACAGGAACCGGTAAAACTTGTATTGCATTCCAAATTGTGTGGAAACTATTCAATGCAAAATGGAACAACAAAGAAATTGGCACCAGAGCTCCGAGAATATTGTTTTTAGCCGATAGAAATATTCTTGCAAATCAAGCATATAATTCATTCGGAACTTTTCCGCAAGATGCTTTATGTAGAATCAAGCCAAGTGAAATTAAGAAAAATGGAACAGTTCCAACTGCTCAACATATATTCTTTACGATATTTCAAACATTTATGTCAGGTCCCAATGATACACCTTATTTTGGACAATATAAAAGAGATTTCTTTGACTTCATTATTATTGATGAATGTCACAGGGGTGGAGCTAATGATGAAAGTCAATGGCGAGAAATTTTAAACTACTTTGATTCTGCTGTTCAATTAGGTCTAACTGCCACACCAAAACGTGATGTTAATGCAGATACTTATAAATATTTTGGTGAACCTGTTTATCAATATTCACTTAAAGAAGCTATCAATGATGGATTCTTAACACCGTTTAGAGTAAGAGAAATTAATGATAATATGGGAACATATGAATATAATATTGCTGATGATATTGAAGGTGAAATTGATAAGGAAAAAACTTATACAGAAGCAGATTTTAATAGAACAATAAAAATGCCGGAAAGAGAGATTACGAGAGTAAAAAGATTTATGAGTGAAATAAATCAAAACGAAAAAACTCTGGTATTCTGTGCAAGTCAATCTCATGCTGCATATATTAGAGATATAATAAATCGGGTAAAAACGGTTACAACAAATCCCGATTATTGTGTGCGTGTTACTGCACAAGATGGAGAAAAAGGTGAAGAATTTTTAAGAAAATTTCAAGATAACGACAAAAATATTCCAACAATTCTTACAACATCACAGAAACTTTCGACAGGTGTTGATGCAATCCAAATAAGAAATATTGTATTAATGCGACCGGTTAATTCAATGATAGAGTTTAAACAAATTATAGGTCGAGGAACAAGGCTTTGCGATGGAAAAGCATATTTCACAATTTATGATTTTGTTGGAGCAAGTGAAAATTTTAAAGATCCAGACTGGGATGGCGAACCTGAACCACCTACTATAAAAGAGAAAAATGGCGATTTTAAACCCAAAGAAAAAGATAAAAAAGAAGAAAATATAGAACCATTACCGGAAGAAGAATCAAAACGCATTACAACTATTAGGCTTGGTGGCGGCAGAAGTGTAGAAATAGTTAACAATAGAACTTCCTTTTGGGATGTAAGTGGCAAGCCAATAAGTGCTAAAGAATTTATTGAAAAATTATTTCATAATCTTCCTAATTTCTTCAAATCAGAAGAAGAATTAAGAGAAATTTGGTCAAAACCTGAAACTCGAAAAAAACTACTTATAAATTTAAAAAATAGTGGTTATAGTGTTGAAAATTTTGAAAAAATAAAAGAAATTATAAGTGCTCCAAATAGTGATATTTTTGACGTGTTGGTTTACATTGCTTATTCTGAGGATATGATTACAAGGCAAGAGAGGGTTGATAACAGTAAAATTATTATATTTGACAATATCCAATCTCGCCAACACGCATTTATTGATTTTGTATTAAAACAATATATTAAAAATGGGGTTACAGAACTCGATGATGAGAGAATAGGTGCTTTGATTAATCTAAAATATGGTTCGCCTGCCAATGCTATTCAAGAATTAGGTAATATTGGTGATATTCGTTCAACATTTTGTGATTTTCAAAAATATTTATACAAAAAAGCATAAATAAATAGCCTGCTGATTTAGAAAAGATATTAAATTTTTTATATTTATCTTCTGCTTTTTTCAAGCTGCAAGGACAGGTATAAAAAAAGAACCCATTTGAAAGGTTCTTGTGTTTTAAATTCGGAGAGGGCGGGATTCGAACCCGCGGTGGAGTTTTGCCCCACACAGACGTTCCAGGTCTGCACCTTAAACCACTCGGACACCTCTCCAAAGCAGTATTAAATTTCTTCATCTATATTGCCATAAACCTAAAAAAATCGCAAGAAATTAATTATACAAGCGTTCTTATATAGTTGTAATATTCGTTATTTTTATAGTTTTTAATTTGCTCTAAAAGGTTTTCTTTTGAAAGATAGCCCATTCTGTACGCAACTTCTTCAAGACAAGCAATTTTAATTCCTTGGTTTTCTTCAATTGTTTGAACATACTGGCTTGCGCCAAGCAAAGATTTGTGCGTCCCCGTATCAAGCCAAGCAAACCCTCTGCCTAAAATTTCAACATTTAATTTATTTTGCTCAAGATAAATTCTGTTTAAATCTGTAATTTCAAGCTCGTTTCTTTTTGAAGGTTTTAAATTTTTTGCATATTTTATAACATTATTGTCGTAAAAATAAAGCCCTGTTACGGCATAATTGGATTTTGGGTAATTTGGTTTTTCTTCAATTGAAATTGCCTTGCCGTTTTTATCAAATTCAACAACGCCAAACCTTTCAGGGTCTTTTACCTGATACCCGAAAACGCTTGCACCCCCGTTTTGTTCAATATTTTTAATGGCATTTTGCATGAGTCCTGAAAACCCGGGGCCGTAAAATATGTTATCTCCCAAAATTAATGCGGCGCAATCGTCTTGAATAAAATCTTCGCCCAAAATAAACGCTTGCGCCAAACCGTCAGGTGAAGGTTGTTCGCAATATGAAAACTTTATCCCGAACTGTGAGCCGTCTTTTAAAAGCTTTTTAAAATTGGGTAAATCCGAAGGGGTTGAAATTATCAATATTTCCCTAATTCCCGCAAGCATTAAGACAGACAAAGGGTGATAAATCATCGGTTTATCGTACACGGGCAAAAGTTGTTTTGAAATTGCCATTGTGCTTGGATAAAGTCTTGTGCCTGAGCCGCCCGCTAAAACTATACCTTTCATACGCCTGCCTTTTGTTTGTCTAAAATGTGCTCAATCCATTTTTGGTTGTTTAAATACCAATTAATTGTTATTTTTATTCCTTCTTCAAATTGAATAGAAGGCTCAAACCCAAGCTCTGCCCTGATTTTATCGTTTGCAATGGCATAGCGTCTGTCATGACCCAAACGGTCTTTTACATATTCAATTGAGCTTTCATCTTTTCCCATTGCATTTAGCACAAGGCGTGTAATTTCAAGGTTTGTCTTTTCATTATGTCCGCCCACATTGTAAACTTCGCCAACTTTGCCTTTATTTAAGACTAAATCAATTGCTCTGCAATGGTCGTATACATAAAGCCAATCACGAACATTCATTCCATCTCCATACACGGGCACTTTTTCGTTTTTTAAAAGTTTTGAGATAAAAAATGGAATTAATTTTTCCGGATATTGATATGGCCCATAATTGTTTGAACACCTTGTAATTAAAACAGGCATTTTATATGTTTCAAAATAGGCTCTTACAAGCATATCCGCACTTGCTTTACTTGCAGAATATGGGCTGTTTGGGGCAAGGGGAGTGGTTTCATAAAAATATCCCGTTTTGCCCAAGGTTCCATAAACTTCATCTGTTGAAACTTGAAGATACCTTTGAACATTGTTTTTTAATGAATTTTGAAGAAGATTTAACGTGCCCTTAACATTTGTTTCAATAAAAACTTCAGGGCCTTCAATAGAGCGGTCAACGTGCGATTCTGCCGCAAAATTGACAACTGCATCCACCTGCTGCGTTAATTCATATACAAGATTTTTGTCACAAATGTCGCCTTTTACAAAAGTGTATCTTGGGTCGTCTTTAATATCGTCTAAATTTTCAATATTCCCTGCATAAGTCAATTTATCAAGGTTAATCACCTGATAGTCAGGATGTTTATTTAACACATGCCTGATAAAACAACTTCCGATAAATCCTGCGCCACCCGTAACAAGTAATTTCATTATGCTTATTCTCCAAAATTCATTGATACTATACTACTTTAAATAAAACACCATAACAAGTTTTTAAAAGGAATTGTATAAAATATGTTAAGTTGACTTTCCTGCCAATTGTCCGCATGCAGCGTCAATATCGGCGCCCCTTTCAAGCCTTATTGTAACTTTTTTGCCTGAGGATTCAAGAAGATATTTAAACGTCATAATATCTTTTTTGGAAGGTTTTTGAAATTTATCGCCATAAACAGGATTATATGGAATTAAATTAACATTGCATTTTATATCTTTCATATAGTTAATTAATTCATATGCTGCCTGCTTTGTGTCTGTGAGTTTGCCAATTAATATGTATTCAAGAGTTATTCTTTTTCCTGTTTTATTACAATAAAATTGAAGGGCATTTTTTAATTCTTCTAAATTATATTTATTCTCAATTGGCATTATCTGCTTTCTAAGGTTAGTGTTTGGCGCATGAAGTGAAATTGCAAGAGTGGGCACAAGTTCCTTTTGGGCAATTTCTTTAATTTTGGGAACAATGCCTGAGGTGGAAACCGTTATTCTTCTTATTCCAATTTGAAGTTCACTGTTTATAATTTCAATTGCCTTATAAACGTTGTCAAAGTTATGAAACGGCTCTCCTTGCCCCATAAAAACAACATTTGTAACTTTTAATTTTGTATCTCTTTGAATTGTTAAAATTTGTTCAACAATTTCATATGGTAAAAGGTTTCTTATAAATCCTCTTTTTCCGGTTGCACAAAATTTACACCCCATAGCGCACCCCACTTGCGAACTTACGCAAGCAGTCAGGTTCCCTCTGTTGTCAAAACGCATTAAAACGCATTCTGCAACATTTTTATCTCCATATTCAAGAAGATATTTAATTGTGCCGTCTTTACTTACTTGTTTTGTTTTAATTTTAACATCCGTAATTGTTGCAATTTCGTTTAATTTTTCTCTTAAATCTTTTTTAACATCTGTCATCTCATCAAAACTTGAGGCAGATTTATTGTAAATCCAAGATATAATTTGCTTTGCCCTGAATTCTTTTTCATCCAAGGTCAAAAGAAAATCTGTTAATTCTTTTTTATTTAATTTGGTTAAAATAATTTTTTCTTCCATAACTAAAGATTTTAACATAAAATAATAATATGGAAAAAGTTAATGTTATAGGTGCGGGGCTTGCAGGGTCTGAAGCTGCAATATACCTTGCAAATAAGGGAATTAAAGTAAATTTATACGAAATGCGCCCTAAAAAAACAACAGGGGCGCACACAACTTCAGATTGTGCCGAATTTGTTTGTTCAAATTCTTTGGGCGCAATTGTAAAAACAAGCGCTTCGGGGCTTTTAAAAGAAGAAATAAACCTTTTGGGTTCAACTTTAATTAAAGAAGCACATCTTCATTGTGTGCCTTCGGGCGCTAGCCTTTCGATTGATAGACGTGGTTTTTCTAAAAAAATAACAGATATTATAAAAAATCATCCCAATATTAACTTTATAACCGAAGAAATAACCAAATTGCCAGAGTGCGGGATTAACATTATAGCAACGGGGCCTTTAACCTCAGATGTTTTGTGCCAAGATATAATTGAAAAAACAGGAAGCGGCAATTTCAGTTTTTTTGACGCAATTGCCCCTATCGTAAAGAAAAGCTCGATTGATTTTACAAAGGCATTTTATGCTTCACGCTGGAATAAAGGGGAAGCGGATTTTATAAATTGTCCTTTAAATAAAGAAGAATATGAAAATTTTTATAACATTTTAACAACGGCAGAAACTATTGAACTAAAAGAATTTGAAGCTAAAAAGGCAAACTTTTTTGAAGGGTGTATGCCAATTGAAGTTATGGCAAAAAGAGGGATTGACACTTTAAGGTTTGGGCCGATGAAGCCTGTCGGGCTTTTTGATGAGAGGATACCTTGCGAATTTAAAAAACAACAATTTTATGCAGTTGTTCAATTAAGGCAGGATGATAAAGAAGCGGAACTTTACAACTTGGTCGGTTTTCAGACCAATTTAAAATGGGGTGAGCAGAAAAAATTAATTCACTCAATCCCTGGGTTAGAGGAAGCTGAAATCACAAGGTATGGAGTTATGCATGCAAATACTTTTATAAACAGTCCAAAAATTTTAAATAAAACCCTAAATTTAAAACAAAATAAAAATCTGTTTTTTGCAGGGCAAATAACAGGGGTTGAAGGATACACCGAATCAATTGCTACAGGTCTTTTGGCGGGAATAAATGTTTATAAATTAATAAAAGGTGAACCTTTGCTTGAATTGCCAAATACAACAATGCTCGGGGCTCTTGTTGAATACATTACTTTTGAGGGGCATAAAAATTTTCAACCCGTTAATTCAAATTGGGGAATAGTTGCACCAATGGAGTTGGATAAAAAAATTAAAAAAGACAAAAATCAAAAAAATACATTGCTTGCAAATCGTTCTCTTGAATGTATTTTAGAAATAAAAAATATGTTATAACATCCTTAAAATTTAAAAAAAGGAGTTAAAAATGGAAACAAAATTGCTAAATCCATCGGACGTTAGGGCTGAAATTATTGTCCTTCCTGTTTTTGAAGATAAAAAGGAAATGTCTGATGTTCAAAAAGTTCTCAATGAAAAATTTTCTAACATTATTGAAGAAAATATTTTAAAAACTTTTGACCCTAAATTGAATGAAACTCTTGTTTTTCCTCTGCCTTCGGGTACAAAAATTGTGGCTCTTGGGCTTGGGAAGTATGAAGAATTAACTTTAGATAAATACAGACACGCTATTGCAAAAGCATATGGCGCAATTTCAGGACTTATTAAGGGTGAGTCTGTTGCGTTTGAATTAATAGCCCATAATACAATTGAAGAAAAGTGCTTAACAGGTTCCTTGAGCGTTGTTTTGGGCATGAATAATTATAAATTTGACAAATACACACAACAAAAAGGAAATAAAATTAAAACTCTTGAAATTTTAACATTAAGTGAAAATCCTTTGATTTTGGAAGGTGCAAAAATTGCAGATATATTATCAAATTCGATGAATTATACAAGAGATTTAATTTTTGAATCGGCTGAAATTGCAACTCCTTCATACATAAGCGAATGTGCCCTTCAGCTTGCAAACAATAATAATCTTGAAATTAAAGTTTATAATAAGGAAGAATTGAAAAAAATGAACTTTAACGCTTTTCTTGCAGTAGGGCAAGGAAGTGCGCAAGAGCCTAAATTTATTCATCTTTCATACAAGCCAAAAAATCCAAGAAAAAAAATTGCTCTTATTGGTAAAGGAATAACCTTTGATTCAGGCGGCTTGGATATTAAACCTGCAAGTTCAATGCTCACGATGAAAACTGATATGTCAGGGTGTGCAACGGTTTTGGGTGTTATGAAGGCTATATCTGAAATTAAACCTGATGTTGAACTTCATATACTATCTGCACTTTGCGAAAATATGCCCTCAGGCACAAGTTATAAGGTGGGGGATGTTTTAGTTTCAAAATCAGGTAAAACAATCGAGGTAGATAACACAGATGCCGAGGGCAGATTAACCCTTGCGGACGCCTTGACTTACGCAGATGAACTCAATGTGGATGAAGTAATTGATATTGCAACCTTGACAGGTGCCGTTATTGTTGCGCTTGGGGACAATATTACAGGTATTATGGGCAACAACCAAGAACAGATTGACGAATTTAAAAAAGTTGCATCAAAAACAGGTGAAAGAGTTTGGCAGTTGCCGATTTATGACGATATGAAAGAAAATTTGAAATCAGATATTGCAGATATGAAAAATACAGGTTCAAGATACGCAGGTTCATCCGTTGCAGGGTGGTTCTTGAGGAATTTTACAAAATCCAAAAAATGGCTTCATATCGACATTGCAGGAACGGCATATACCGATAAAGCTCACAGAGAAACTCCAAAGGGTGCAACAGGCGTTATGTTAAGAACTTTGGTTCAATATATAATTAGTTAATATTTCTTTACATAATTTATGGAAATAGGGCAAAATTTATTTTGTCCTATTTTTATATCTATGGAAGGTTATACTATATTTTTTATGAATATTGCTCAATCACAAAACGATATAAATAAACAAACCGCTCTCACTTCAGGAGCAGGTGCCGTTGCGGGTGGTCTTTCCGCTTGGGGCGTTCACAACATGAAAATGTCCGCTTTGGCAAAAAATATGACTGAATCTTTGTCTGATAGCCCTGCAAGTTATGATGCTTTTGTGAGAAAAAATAAAGCAATTGTTTCAAAGGCGCTAAATTCCAAAAAAGGTTTTTTTGGTAAATTAAATAACGCATTGAGGAAAACAAACAATACAAAAACCTTTAAGGAAAACGTAAAAGAGCAGGCGACTATTCTGTTTGATAAATATAATACGCAAGCAAAAGAAGCACTTAAATTAAAAGGGGTAAAACAACCTCTTGAAAATGAAGTTGCGGCACTTGAAAACAAGTATATCGCAAGGGATATTAAAAAATCGTTTAAAAATGTTTCTAAATTGAAAACGGCAGCAAAAATTGCAGGTTTTGCCGCAGTTGGTGCCGTTATGATGAATGTTTTGCGTGAAGTTGCAGTTGAAGTTTCAACTAAAAGATTAATTAAAAAAACAGAAAACGAAATTATTTTAGAGCAGCTAAAATCTTCAAAAGAAGCTTCTTACAATAAAGACGCTCAAAAAGAAGAATTAGATAACAAACTTACAGAAAAAGAAGGCAAAAACTTCAAGCCTAAAAAAGTTTCTTATAAAGATGAAAATTCAGACGACAAAACCACAGCAAAAGAAGAGTCATCGACAAAAAAACACCCTAAGGCTCCACTTAGAAGTATGCACTAATTATTTTGAACAATTACATCCAGTTTGTTGTATGGAATTGAGATATTCAATTGGTCAAATTTTTCTTTTACCATAATTCTAAATGCTCTTTGAACCGCCCATTGTTGCATGGGAGTGGTTTTAAATCTAACTTTTAGGTTGACAGAAGACTCTCCAAACGAATCAATTGCAATAACTTCGGGTTCTGCTTTAATGTATGCGGAAAATTCTGAAGTTGTTTTAAAAGTGTGGCAAAGCTCTTTTAAAACATCTACAACATATTTTACGTCTGCATCGTATGAAATTGGTATATCCACAATCGGGTTTGAAAATTCACGTGTGTGGTTAATAACTTTTTCTACAAGCCCGTTTCTTATATAGTGAACATCCCCATTAACAGTTCTTATTGTCATTAAGGCAAGATTTATTTTTTCAACCGTTCCTGTTGAATTTCCTATTGTAATATAATCTCCTGCACGTATTTGGCTTGTGAGTAAAATCATTAAACCTGATATAATATCTTCCACAAATCTCTTTGCGCCAAAGCCGATTGCAACACCCAAAACTCCGGCAGTTGCTAAAATTGGTTTCATATCAATTCCAAATGCGCCCAAAAGGTTTGTAAGGAAAAATAAAGATACAACGGTATTCACAATTGAAATACATAAAAATTTAATTGTGGAATACTGACGCTGTGTTTCATGGTCTTTTATTTTGTTGATAATTTTTGCAAAGAATATTTCTATAAGAGTTTTTGAAATTTTTAAGAAAATATAAAAAAGAATAATTTCAATGCAAATTTTAATTATAAAAGCGTAATTGATTTTTTCCAAAAGTGTGCTTATTTGTTGTAAGTTTTCCGTATAAAACATTTTATTCTCCATATTATTTCTCTGAATTATACAATAAAAAAATAAATCTTGGGATAGCTTAAAAATCGACCTTAAGATTAATAAAAAAAAATGAAAAAATTTATACACTTTTAGTGTCAGATTTTAAAGGACAAAAAAATGGCACTTTCAAGAAAAAACAACGCAACAAACCCTTTTATTTCAAGAGGGGATGAATATATGGCAAAAAATATGCCAAAACAAGCTTTAGGTGAATATTTAAAATCAATTTTGAAAGATACAAGCAACATTAAAACTCACCTTAAAACTTCAATTGCATATAAAGAACTGGAAGAATACGACAGAGCAATAAAACACCTTGAAAGCGCTAAAAAGCTTGACGCTTTTGATTATGAAATTTATTTGGAACTTGGAATTAATCATCTTTTGAATTCTGACTTTGGACTTGCAGGCAAAAATTTCAGAAAAACAATAACTCTAAACCCCGATTGTCTTGAAGCGCAAATTCGCCTTGCAACGGCACATGAGCTTATGGATGAACCTTCTATGGCGTTTAGTATTTATGAAAAAATTATAGAACAGGCGCCTGAATATATTTTGGCGCACCACCATAAAGCAGCTTTATTGATGAGTTTTGGCGATTTTGAGCAAGCGGCATCTGTCTTTTTTGACATTTTAAAAATTGATGATAGTTATGCAAAAGCATATCTTGGGCTTGGCATTTGCTTTGACAAATTGGAAAAGTATACTCAAGCTGTCAGATTTTATAAAAAATATATAACAAAAGACCCAAAATCTCAGACGGTTAAAGCAATTGCATCAAGAATGATAGATATAGTTTCAGCCGTCAATATTAAGCCTGATTGCAAGCTGAGGGTCGCAAAATAATTTATTTATTTTGTTCCCATAAAATTGTGAAAAGTTTTAGAGTGGGTTGATTCAACCAAGTTGTGGAGCGGAACATTTTGGCTTGATAAGATTTCTTTTTCAGCTTCGCTTGTGCGTGGTTTTGGGTTTGTGGCGGGCTGGTTTAAGTGTTTTTTGTTTGTAAAAATTTCATTAAACTTAGATAGGCCAAAGCCAAGGAACCCTGCGGTTATGCCAAGAGAAAGCGTGTTAAATTTGGCGGAAACGCTTCTTGCATAGGTTGTAATTGGGTTATCTCCGGAAGTTAAAATGCCTTCTTTTGCATTTTCTGTTATATTTAAAGCTTTTGAGCCGATTATTTCTTCAAGTCCTTCATGGGCACTTTTTGTGCTGATGTTTTCAACGGCTTTAATTAATTCTTCGTTTGATTTTGATGTAAAGTCTTCGCCAAAAAGTTTGTTTGCAGCGTCAAAAAGCGGACGTTTTGTATCTTTGTGCGGGTGGATGAGTTTTTTTATTTTGCCAACAATACCGCTTTTATTTTCAACGCTGAAAATTTTGCCGATATTTCCGCCTTCTTCATCGATTGTTTTTAAACATTTAACAAAAGACTCTTTATTGTTAAAACGTGAATATCTTGCGGCGATTTCATCTGAACCTAAGGGCAGAATTCCGCCTTCGGGGTTAAGGTATCCTTTTAAGCGTTGCAATTTTTTGGCGTCTTTGCCTACTAAATCTTTTACAAGAACAAGTCCGGATTTCTTTTGTGCAAGATTGCACATGCCTGATTGCAACCCTTTCATTGCAAACAAAATCGTCAAAACGGTTACAGTATCTCTTGTTAAAATTTCTCTAAATTCATCAGGTTCCCTTGCTTTTAAAAGCCTTGGAGCAATGACAAACCCGCCCATTAAAAGGTAATAGGCGCCACGACCAGGGTTGTAGCTTTCCCCTTGTAAAAATTTATTTGCTTTTTCTAATACTTTTTTTGCGCCCGCTTGACTTGGCTTATTTGAAAGAATAACTTCGCCTACTTTTTTGGAAACTTTTGTGGCAGCTTGTGAAATTTTATTTATTTGCACGAACTACCTCCCCGCTTTCGTTTCTAAAAGCCGCAGTTTCAGGGTTTGTTTTGCTGATTGAATATAATTTCGGAATTTGGCTCATAAACAGGGCGGTTGCAGCCACCATAATGAAGTTAGTTAAGAATTTAGAGCCGGTTTTGATAGTTTTAAATTCATCCATAAAAGAAGTTGCATTAAGGTGAGCTTCTGACATGTAGCCTTTTATGCAGTCTTTCTTAATTGTTTTTGCAACGTCATTGCCAAAGTTTGAGAAATCTTTAATTAAGGAAGAAATCTTGTTTGGTTTTTTCAATGTTCCGTTTAAATCTGTATTTAAAAGGTTGTCAAAAGTGCCGTCAATTGTTTTTCTGTAATCGGTGTATTTTGTTACAATTCTGCTTGCAATTTGGTCTTTTGCTTCAACTTTTACTTTGGTTTTTACCCCGTCTTTTACTTCTTTTTTTACAAGGTCTTTGTTTAAAAGTTGCTGGAACATATTTCTCTTTTTGGCGCTGTCATATTGCATAAGGTCAGAGGCAAGCTCTTTTGCGGTGTCTGAAATTTCACCCTTTTCACCCAAAGAAAGAGAAAACATTTTTTCATAGAAGCTTTTTTTAAGTTCTTTTGTATAACCGTCAACACCCAAAGCTTTTGTGTTGTCTAAGTTTGTATTTTGCATAATATTTTTCATGATGTCAGAAAAGGGTGCGATATTCTCCATAGGTACATCATTTGCACGGCCTGAGAATTTTTTGGCAGCGGCTAAAACCCCCATAGGAATTACAACCATTGAAGGCCCTGTAATAAACTCTCTAAGGGCGGTTTCGGTTGCCGCTATGTAATTTTTTTTGCCCGTTATTTCTTTATTTCTGTTTAAAGATTGGTATGTTCTTGGAATGCAGGTTCCTGTAACGTCTTGCACCATAAAAGAAGCGGCAAAGCCCCCTCTTGCAATGGCGTCCCAAAAGTTTATAGCAAAACCACCCTTAAATGTTGGATTATCCTTTGGTTTTAAGGGTTTGTTTTGGTTTTTATATCTGTTATAATTCGAGTTTTGAACTTGTATATTGTTAATCTTCATTCTGCATTCAAGTAATATATAGACAAATCATGCAACGAGCCTGAATGAAAAAATTTGCCTGTTTTAAGTAAGAAATTTACAAAAGTTTGTAATTTTTACACTTTAATTTTGTTGTTTTTATCAACATGAACAATTTTTGGTTCAAAAGTTTTTTGTTCATCTTCATCTAAAAGTGCGTATGCGACAATGATTACTATATCGCCTTTTTGTGCTTTTCTTGCCGCAGCCCCATTCAAGCAAATTGCGCCCGAATTTTCTTCTCCCTCAATAACGTAAGTGTGAAAGCGCTCTCCGTTGTTAACATTCAGAATGTCCACTTTTTGGTTAGGCTTAATACCGGACGCACTCAAAAGGGCTTTGTCGATTGTAATAGAGCCGACATAGTCAAGGTTTGCGTCAGTAACGGTTGCCCTGTGGATTTTTGCGTATAAAAATTCCTGTAACATAACGATGTGGATTTTACACCGAACAAAAACTCAATTCAATAAAAATTTTTCTTTAAATGTTAAGAAATGTTACAAAAATATTTTAAAAATGTTAGAAAACTTTAAACACGGGAATATTATAAGTGTAACAAAGATAATTAATCAAACGATTATATAAAAAGTTTCTCTCTCTAATTCCTCTCTCTAATATGTGGTAAATTTGACCGGTCAGACCGGTTTTTTTTTGAGAAAAATTAGGAAATTCGATTTTTCGCTTTTGCGAGAATAAATTCTGAAAGCTTGATTGCGCAAGGGTATAAGAAAGTTGCAAAAAATCCGCCCATAAAAAGACAAGTTGTTTTCGCGCAAGCATAATCCATAAATTGTGCAAAAAACCAAGTGCCTCTGCTTTCAATTATGTGAAAAATAAATATGCCAACTGCAAGTCTTATAATTTTTTCAATAATACTTCCGCTTTTGGGGTTAAATTTTACAAAATTTGCCTCTAAAAAACATCCGAACATAATTCCCCAAAGGTTAAAAATTCTTGCAACCGTGCCTGATTGAATAGAATACGGATTGTATAAAAGCCCGTCCTGGGTGTAATCAAGCGGGTATTGTTTAAAAATAATATAAAGCCCAAGTGCAATGCAGGCAAGGGTTATGGTTACAATAAAGTAGTAATAATGTTTTTTGTCTTTTTCAATTTTATCAAACAGTCTTTTTGTGCCCAAAATAATCAAAATGCCTACAAATAAAGACACAATAACATCTTGCGGGGTGTGCACTCCCAAGTAATTTCTTGATAACATAACCATAAAAATTATAAAAAAGCAAAAATATCTTATAATTTTATTTTGCCAAAAAGATGCCGCCAAACTTCCAAAACAAGAGGTAACTCCTGCCGTGTGCCCACTTGGAAAAGAATATCCAGGGGCGCCTTTTATGGCAGACTCTACAGGATGAATTCTGTTATCTAAAATCCAAGGACGATAAATGCAAGCACTCATTTTTATGAAAATATTCATTAAATATGAAAGTACATAACAGTGTATCATATAGGTGCCGATTTTTTTATTAATACACCAATAAATTCCGAATAATACGACAAAAGCAATGTCTGTTGTGCCAAACGTACTTATATTGAGAAAAAATGCGTCAAAAATCCCGCCTGTAACATCTCTGAAATTTTGAAGCGCAAGAAGGTAATTAATTTGCAAATCCATCCAGTTCATAAACTTCCCTTTTTTTAAAAAATATACCATATCTAAAATCAAAATCAAAATTCTTTATTTGACATAATCGCTATTTTTTAATAGCATTTTTGTATGAAAAAAGGTATTTTCAGGTATTTAATATTTTTATTTGTTCTAATATCTGCAACTGTTTTTTTTGTACAATACTGTTTTTCCACCGTTTCTTATAAGAGTTATTATAAAAACGACTTAGAATACAAACAAAAACTGGTCTTATCTTCAAAAGAGCCTGATTACAAGGTTGAAAATTTATCTTCAATTATGGGCCCTTATGAAATTGAAGAATTTATTAGGGCAAATGACGCATATCCTGAAATTTATACACCCTCAGAAAGTAACGTAAAAAACGGTGTTTTTAGGGCAAATTTTCATGCACATACAAGAAATTCAGATGGAAAACTAAGGACTGTTGAATATCTTGAGCTTGCAAAAAAATATGCGGATAAAACCCCGAATAAGCCTTTTTATATTGCAATTACAGACCATAACAGGACAATAACTCCAAAACAGATAATTGATATTTTGCAAACTAATCCAAACAGGTACAAAAACCTTAAAATTGCCCTTGGTATGGAAGTTTATTCTGAAATGAACCCTGTGCCTGAGGTTTTAAAAGGGAAAATCCATATTCACCTTTTGGCGCTTGGAATAAACCCTTACGATAATGAATTAAACAGGGTTTTTAGGGATAAACATACAAGCCCTTGGAATTATTCTTCAAGAAGCTTTGATTCTGCAATTGTTCTTATGAACAGAAAAGGCCTAATTGGAATTGCCCACCCTGCAAGATATATCACGGATGAAAATGCGGACAATCCTAAAATTTACATTGATTATCTTTTTAAAAAATATAAAAAAATAGCACCCTGCGGCTTGAAATTTGCAGAAGTTTATTACCAATCTTATAATAAAAAAGAAAATGAAATAAATGCCTATATTAAGGAAAAAGCCCCAACTGAAGGGATTTTCAGGGTTGGAGATATTGACAATCACAACAGAAGTTTGTTTAAAAAATAAAAGGCAAAGGTATGCTGAAAATTGGTGAAATGTTTGATAAAATTGCCTTGGAATATGATTTTTTAAACAATCTGATTTCGTTTTGTCTACATAAATATGTAAAATCAAAAAGCTTATCTTTGCTTAAAATAAAGGAAAATTCAAAAATCCTTGATATATGTACGGGAACTGGCGATATAACAAAAATTTTGAAGGAAAAATATAAAACTTTTGACATTGTTGGGGTTGATGTGTCTTCGAATATGCTTGAAATTGCAAAGAAGAAAAATCCTGAAATAACTTATATTTTGGCGGATGTTAAAAATCTTCCCTTTCCAAATTCTATTTTTGATTATGTTATATCTTCTTTTGGATATAGAAATATTTTAGATAAAAAAAGTGCAATATCTGAAATTAAAAGGGTTTTAAAACGGGAAGGAAAATTTTTACATCTTGATTTTGGGAGTTTTTTCTTTGAACCTGTTTATAATATTTATCTTTTAGTTACGGCAAAAATATTTTCCAAAAATTTTGATGCATATAAATATTTGGTTCAATCCAGAAAAAAATTTTTAAAAGAAAATTATATAAAAGAATTTGAAAATAACGGGTTTGTTGTAAAAACAAAAAAATCTTTTTTCTTTGGCGCTATTTTGTGTATTATTTTTGAAAAATAAAATTTAAAAACCCCTTTTTTTAAAAAAAGGGGCAAAAATTAATTATCCTTCGGCAACAACGGTTGCAATTAAATCGCCATAACTATTAAAGCTGCCGTCTGTTTTTTCAACGATGTAATTGTACCCTTCTTTATTTTTTATGGCTTCTTTTGCCTTTTCAAGGGCAATTTCATAATCATCTGTTTCGATAATTAAGGTTCTTGAAAATTCGGAATGATTTTTTTCTGTGTAAACTTGATACATAACATTCTCCTTTAATTAAGATTTTTTATAATTTCTTTTGTAAATTCATCCGTGGTTGAATTTCCACCTAAATCTTTTGTCAGAACTTTTCCTTCGCCAAGCGTTTTGTAAATCGCATTGTGAATTTTTTCTGCCCCTTCGTTTTCACCTATGTGCTTTAACATTTGAATTGCACACAATAAAAGCGCTGTCGGGTTTGCAAGGTTTTTACCTTTAATGTCGGGTGCTGACCCGTGAACGGGTTCAAACACTGCAATGTCATCTCCAATATTTGCCCCTTGTGCAACTCCAAGACCGCCTATAAGCCCTGCGGTTAAATCTGAAACAATATCCCCGTATAAATTTGGCATAACAAGAACGTCAAATTTTGAAGGGTTTTGCACAAGTTGCATACAAAGTGCATCTACAAGAATTTCCCTGTATTCTATGTCGGGGTATTCTTTTGCAATTTCCCTTGCGCATTCAAGAAAAAGACCGTCCGTTAATTTACAGATATTTGCTTTAGTTGTTGCCCATACTGTTTTTCTGTTATTTTTTCTTGCATATTCAAAAGCGTATCTTACAATTCTTGAGGATGCCCTTCTTGTGATTATTTTAATTGAGTGCATTGTGTCGTTGTCGATTTTTTCTTCAACTCCTGCGTAAACATCTTCCGTGTTTTCTCTTACCACCACTAAATCAACATTATTAAAAGGGGTTTTAACGCCGTCTATATTTTTGCAGGGGCGAATGTTTGCATATAAATCAAGCTCTTTTCTAAGCCTTACGTTAACAGAGCGAAACCCTTTGCCAATTGGGGTTGTAACGGGAGCTTTCAGAGCAACTTTATTTTTTTTAATGCTTTCTATCACTCTTTTTGGTAGGGGGTCGCCTTCAATTTCTGCCACAAGTCCGCCTGCCGTTTGTATTTCCCAATCAATGTCCACCCCTGCGGCAGATATAATTTCCATAACCGCATTTGAAATTTCAGGGCCTATTCCGTCCCCGTTTATAAGCGTAACTTTTTTCATAAATTCTCCTTAAACAAAAGTGAAATCGCCGTTTTTCTTAATATGCTCGATAAGCCCGCCGTCACCTAAAAGTTTAATCATAACGTCAGGCAAGGGCATTATTTTAATTTCAATTTGTTTCGTAATGTCTTTTAATACGCCGTTTTGTATATCAAGTTCAAGTTCATCACCTGACTCTATTTGGTCTGTGTCGCATTCAATCAAAAGAAGCCCAATATTGATTGCGTTTCTGTAAAAAATTCTTGCAAAACTTTTTGCAATAACTGCGCCAACTCCTGCAATTTTAATAATTTGAGGGGCGTGCTCTCTGCTTGAACCAAGTCCGAAATTGTTTCCCGCAACAACAAAATCTCCCTTTTTCATTGAGCTTGCAAAATTTGGGTCTGCATCTTCCAAAACATGTTTTGCAAATTCTTCTAAATTGCTTCTTAAATGAAATAATCTTCCGGGGGCAATGTGGTCTGTTGAAATGCTGTCCCCGAATTTAAACGCTTTGCCTTTTTTAATTTCCATAAATTTTTACCTTATTTTCTTTTGTTTCAATTATAATATAAACTATGGAAAATGAAAATTTAAAAATCGGAATTTTGGGTTTGGGGCTTATAGGCGGTTCAATTTTAAAGGCGCTTTCGGTTTTGGATAAATACACCCTTATTGCCGTTTCAAATTCTTCATACCAAAAAGCAGCAGAATATGCGGATATTTCAACATATGATATAAACGCCCTAAAGGATGCTGATGTTGTTTTTGTGTGTTCTAAAATGCATGAAACTAAAGAAAAACTTGGTGAACTTCAAAAAATTCTTTCAAACAAAACAATTGTGTCGGATGTTTGTTCAATTAAAGGGTTTTTAACAGGTGAATATTCATTTAACTACATTCCTTCCCACCCTATGGCAGGAAGCGAATTTTCAGGCTTTGAAAGCTCAACTTTTGATTTATTTAAAGGTGCAAAGTGGATTTGCGCAAAAGAAAATGAAATTCTTTTGAAATTAATTGTTGAAATGGGCGCAAAACCTGTTATTTTAAATGAAAAGCTCCACGATAATCTGGCTGCACAAATCTCGCATTTTCCAATGCTTGTTTCTGCTGCACTTTTTAGTTCTGTATCTGATGAAGCAAAAAAAATTGCCTCATCCGGCTTTCGGGACACAACTCGTCTCAGTATGACAAATTCAGACTTGGCGCTTGATATGTTTACTTTAAATAAGGAAAATATTGTCCTTGCTTATAAAAATTTTTTATCCGAGCTTGAAAAAATTATGAACTTAGAGGATAAAGATTTTGAAAAATTTGTTAAAGAGGTTGCGCAAAAAAGAGCCTCTATGTATGATGAAAATGGGAAGAATATATTTTGATTCAGAAAAGATTTAGAGCATATAAAAGATTATTTAAACAAAAGGGCATTTTTTCTCTTGCTCTTTTGGATGAATACATAATTAAACAAATTGCAGAAGTTTTTATTTTGGGGGTAATTATTTTTACATCAATAATTTTTGCCTCTGAAACCTTTACTCAATTAATTAAACAAATTACTTTATACGGGTTTCCTTTTCATATTGCAATTATGATGATTGTTTTAAATCTTCCGCAGGTATTTGTTATGACTATACCAATTTCAACCCTGTTTGCAACGGTTATGACAATTAACAAATTGAGTTTAAATTCTGAAATTACTGTTTTAAGAGCGTGTGGCATAGGCATATCAAGAATTGCAAAGCCTGTGTTTGCTTTTGCACTTGTAATGACTTTGGCAAGTTTTTTGATTAATGAATTTGTAGTTCCAGCTATGAGTGTTCAATCTAAGCAGCTTGCAATATATTCCCTGCAACAAAGGCATGTGCCTGAAGGAAGGAAAAATTTTACACTGAATGAAACAAACTCAGAAGGTGCTACAAAAAGGCTTTTTTATGTTCAAAGCTGTAAAGATAAAACGCTAAAGAACATAACGGTTTTGGACTTATCTAAAAAAGATATTCTTCAGTTGGTACAAGCAAAAGTTGGAAGAACATCTTCAAAGGGTTGGATTTTTGATGGGGGTGTTATTTATACTCTTGCAAAAAACGGCAAAATTAATAATACCACCTTGTTTGAAAATTCTGTTGTGACTTTTGGATTGGACAATATTGATGATTTTTCAAAAGAAGAAGCAAGCGAATTTAATTTCTTTAAACTGATGAAATATATTCAAAAACACTCTCATGATAAAGATTTTGTGAAAAATTTTAAAATTGAATATCAAATCCAGTTATATGATAAACTGGCGCTGCCCGTAACGACTTTTGCGCTTGCGCTTGTTGGCATTCCGCTTGCAATCACACCGCCAAGAGTAAGGTATAATAGGGGATTTTTGTTCTCTGTTATGATTATTTTTGTATATTATGTAGTTCGTGCTTTTTCCTTAAACCTTGGCGAAACAGGAAAAATTACTCCATTTTTGGCAGCGTGGCTTCCTGTTTTATCTATTAGCTTTATTGGTTTAATTTTGTATTACAGAAAAGCTTATAAAATTACTTAAACCTAATTTTTCCACAAAAAAAGAAGGTCTGTTTTAAGACCTTCTTTTTTAAAATGTTTTTGAATTATCCTCTCAAGTTCAATTCTTTGATAAGATTTCTGTAGCTTTCAAGATTGTTGTTTTTCAAGTAAACAAGCATTCTTTTTCTTTTGCCGACCATCATCATCAAGCCTCTTTTTGCTTGAAAGTCTTTAGCATTTTCTTTTAAATGTTCTGTAAGTTCAGTAATTTTTTTAGTTAACATTGCAACTTGAACTTCAATTGAACCTGAATCTTTTGCGTTTTTGCCGAATTTTTCAATAATCGGTAATTTGTTTTTTAAGTTGATTGTCATTTTCTTTTTCCTTATTTGTCTTGCTCATCACAGTACACAAAGGTTTTGTGCTTAAATAAATATCTTATAAACATTTTTATTTGTCAACTTTTTGGTTTGGGGTCTTTTGTTTTTTATAAGTTAAATTGTCCGCAATTTTTTTAATGGTAAGCAAACCTGCGCTAATAAGAACGGAGCATGCGATAATTTTGTTTCTTTTGTCTATTTTTTGTCCATATTTAATCGCACGAGCACCTTTCTGTGCAAGAAATTTATCTTCGCTTAAAATTTCTTTTCTTCCGTATATGTAATCAAGCCCAAGGTCATACATTTTTTGAAAATGGGCACGTAATTCTTTATCGTTGGCTTTTGCACGTGCGGCTGTCAATTCAATTTCTTTGCATTTTGCCTGAAGTTCATGCCTGTGCTCGCCTGCCTTTGCATTTCTAAAAACATCCTGCTTTAAAACTTTTGCGGAATTATTAATAAATTTATCGGTTATTTTATAATTCGTAAGGTTGCCATTTTGATAGGCTTTTGCCATTTGGTTGTTTGTGCGCTTATAGAGCATATTGCCCATATTGTAACCAAGCAAAGTTCCCGCAGCAACAATGCCGCATTCCTGCTTGTTATCGGCTATGATTGGTGGCAACATAAAATTCCTTTTGAACTAATTTAAGTAAATTCTTTCAAAAGCATACCCCAATTTTTGTTCTTTTGCAACAAGAAATTCATTTGGGGATTCAAGAATTTCTTTAAAATTGTAAAGCTCGTTTTTGCATTTAACAAGTTCTTTAAAAATTTCAATGTTTCCCATATTTAAATGCTCAAGATTTGCTGCAACCCTGAAAATAAAATCTGTTTCTGTTTGTCCGCTTTCTTTAAATTCTTTGTCGTTGTATATTTTTTGGGCTTCTTTTATAATTTCAATTTTTTCATCACTTAACTTTGTTTTGCTTAAAAGAAAAGCAATGTCGAAATATTTTAAATGAGGCATTTGGGCTAAAGTTTTAAAATATTTTAAGTTTTCTTTTTTGCTCATGGATAAAATTTCATTTATTTCTTTTTGAGAAAATCTAAATTTTATATCCATTCCGCTCTCTAAGTTTTTTGTTGCTGAAATTGCCTGTTTGATAAACGTAAAAAACTTCATTTTTTATTAAGCCTTGCTTCCCTTTATGTTTTAATAAAAACTTTTTTAATTTAAAAATTGCCGTTTTTGACTAAAACTTTAATTTTTATGTTATAAATATTTATATGAAAAAGATAGAAATTTATGACACAACTTTAAGAGATGGCGCACAGTCTGAAGGGATTAATTTTTCGGTTTCGGATAAATTAAAAATTATTTCAAAACTGGACAGCCTTGGAATAGATTACATAGAAGCGGGTTGGCCCGGGGCAAACCCTGTTGACAATGAACTTTTCGATAAAATTGATAGTTTAAATCTTAAAAATTCAACCATTGCCGCATTTGGGTCTACAAGAAAGGCAAATGTTAAAGTTGAAAACGATAATGTAATATTAAATTTGGTTAAATCAAAGGCAAAAGTTGTTACAATTTTTGGCAAAAGCTGGGATTTTCAGGTAAAAGAGGCGCTCAATACCACTTTAGAAGAAAACCTTGCTATGATTGATGACAGTATTAAATTTTTAATTTTAAACGGCAAAGAAGTCTTTTTTGACGCAGAACATTTTTTTGACGGGTACAAAGCAAACAGAGATTATACCCTAGAAGTTTTAAGGGTTGCTCATAAGGCAGGTGCAAAAAGAATTATTCTCTGTGATACAAATGGCGGTTGTATCAATAATGATATTTATAAAATCACAAAAGATGCGGAAACTTTTCTTCAAGATGCCTTGCTTGGTATTCATGCCCATAATGATTCAGATCTTGCCACGGCAAATTCAATTGCGGCGGTTGATGCGGGTGCTATTCAAATCCATGGCACAATAAATGGATACGGGGAAAGGTGCGGAAATGCAAATTTGTGCTCTGTTATTCCCACATTGCAAATTAAAAAACAGTATGATGTCATAGGGGATAAAATTTCTCTTTTGACTGAATGTGCAAGACAAATAGCAGAAATTGCAAATAAATCTTTAAGTTCCAATCTTCCATATGTTGGAAGCAGCGCCTTTGCCCATAAAGCAGGAATTCACGCTTCAGGGGTCAGAAAAAATTCTCAAACATATGAACACATTAATCCTGAAATTATCGGGAATGAAAGAAGGTTTCTTGTTTCTGATCAGGCAGGGTGCGCTTCTGTAAAAGAGAAAGCAAAAAACTTTAAATTTATAAAATTTGAAAATGATAGCGAAATTAAAAAAATAACAGAAAAAATCAAGCAGCTTGAATGGCAAGGCTTTGCTTACGAAGGAGCAGACGCAGGCTTTGAACTTATGGTGATGAATTGCTTAAACAAAATGCCCAATTTGTTTGAAATTCTTGGTTTTAGGGTAATTGGGGACACCACTTTGTTTAATTCAAAGGGTGAATTTAAAAATTCCACCATAACGGAAGCTTCTGTTAAAGTTAAAATAAATGATGACGTTGTTCACACGGTTTCTGAAGGGGATGGCCCCGTTAATGCTCTTGACATTGCAATTAGAAAAGCATTGTTTGAAAAATACCCTTGCGTGAAAAAATTTAAACTTTCTGACTTTAAAGTAAGAATTTTGGATTCAAAAGACGGCACGGCAGCCACGGTAAGAGTTTCAATTGAAAGCACAGACGGTATCAATAAGTGGGATACGGTTGGCGTTTCGGAAAACATTATTGCTGCTTCCTGTGACGCTATAAAAGACAGCATTTTGTACGGGCTTATTCTTCAATTAAATAAGCCTGTCGGCTAATAGCTTTTATAAATTGATACGCTATTATTTAAACATATTGATTGGAGCTTTTTTAATGCCTGATACAAGACACAAAGCTTTTGATAACCTAGATTTTATAGCAAAACTTTCTCACGACCTCAAAACTCCCGTTGAGGCGCAAGTGAGGGCGACAAACCTTTTATATTCTGGAATATTTGGTGAATTTTCTCCTGAAGCTAAAAACATTCTTTTAAATATTATAGCTTCAAACAAATACATGTATGGGCTTTTGAACAATGTTTTAGGGCAATACAGAATGAATGGCGGAAATTTTGTTTTAAATAAAACCGAAAATGATTTTAGAAAAACTCTTGAAGAAGCCCTTTGTAATATAGGAATTTTATCTGAAGTAAAGGGGCAAAAAGTTGTTGTAAATTATAATTGCAAAAATTATATAAAAAAATACGATGAAATTGAAATTCAAAGGGTGATAATTAACCTTTTAACCAATGCTTTTGAATACGGCAAAGAAAATACACCCGTTACTATAACCGTTATGTCAAAAGGGGGTAAACTTTTGTTTACGGTAGAATCATCTTCGTTTGTAAATTGTGCCAAAACAAGCCAACATTCCACACCCTCTTTAAAAGAACATTTTGGTCTTGGACTTTTAATTTGTGAACAAATTATGGCGCTTCATGGTGGAAATTTCTTTAGGGAAAAAAGCCAAGAAGGGGTTTATAGTGCGGGCTTTGTAATACCTTAATAAAGTTCCATAATTTTTAAAATAGATTTTTTTGCCAAATAAAACATTGTGTCAAATTCTTCTTTTGTGAAGGGGTCGCCTTCCGCTGTGCCTTGAATTTCAATAATTTTACCCGATTTTGTAAGCACAATGTTTGAATCAACATCGGTTGTGGAATCTTCTGAATAACAAAGGTCGACAAGGATTTCCCCGTTCATAATGCCAACTGAAATTGCGCCAATCGGTTCAATTATCGGGTTTTCTTTCAATTCGCCCTCTTTGACCATTTTTTGGAACATATCATTTAGGGCAACAAACCCACCGCAAATTGAAGCCACTCTTGTGCCGCCGTCTGCTTGAATAACATCCGCATCAATTGTAACTGTTCTTTCGCCTAATTTTTCAAGGTCAACACAAGCTCTAAGGGACCTTCCTATAAGTCTTTGAATTTCTTGAGTTCTGCCTGAAAGCTTTGTTCTTTCTCTTTGACATCTTGTGGCGGTCGAGCTTGGCAAAAGCGAATATTCAGCAGTTATCCAGCCTGAAGTTTCTTCTTTTGGCATCCATTTTGGTTTTGAATTTTCGCACGTTGCACAAACGATAACTTTAGTGTCCCCAAATTCAACAAGCACGGAACCTTTTGCGTATTTTGTATAATTTTTTGTAAATTTAACCGTTCTGGTTTCATCGTTTTTTCTGCCGTCAGCTCTCATAAAAATTCAATCCTTTTTGAAATATTTTACCACAAAGTATGAGATAAAAGATAGGAATTTTTCCCGATAATAATAAAACTTTAAAAATTTATAATTAAAAAGTGTAAATCCTCAACTCTTCTGATTGCTTTTCATCTTATCCCCCCTTTTTTTTGTTTTTTAAAAAAGGGGTTTTTTTATTTTTATGATAAAATGCTTTTTGGATATACACCGATTGGGAATTAAATATATGGATACAATTAACCAAATTTTAAATCTTAAAAAAGAAATAATGACAAAAATTATTGAAAGTTTTTTGTCTGATGATTTTGAAAATAACATTCAAAAAATTCCTTATATAATGCGCCCTAAAAATTGCGAAGTGCCTTTTAGGTGCTGCGTGCATAAGGAACGTGCGGTTATAAGGGACAGAATTATTGCAGGGCTTGGGTTTTCAATTGAGGAAGATGATGAAATAACCTTGTTATCTGAATATGCAAAACGTGCAACAAAAAGAAAAGAACCTGAAAAAGAAACCTTAACCGTGCTTCAAGACGCATGCAAGGGGTGTGTTCCATCTCGTGTGCATGTGACAGATTTATGCCAAGGATGTGTTGCAAGACCTTGCATGGGAAGTTGCAAATTTGGCGCCATTACGGTTGAAAACGGCAGGTCTAAAATTGACCCTGCAAAATGTAAAAATTGCGGGATGTGCATTCAGGCATGTCCGTATAGCGCAATTACAAGAATTGTCGTACCATGTGAGGCGGCTTGTCCTGTGGACGCAATAAGAAAAGATGATACAGGACTTGCAAAAATTAATTTTGAAGAAAAATGCATTTCTTGTGCAAAATGTTTATCAAGGTGCCCGTTTGGTGCAATTCATGAAAAAAGCCAAATAATTGATATTTTGTCAAGAATTAAAGAGAGTAAAAATGTTGTTGCAATGCTTGCCCCTGCTGTTATTGGGCAATTTAAAGAGGCGCCTGAAAAACTTAAAACCGCACTTTTAAAATGCGGGTTTAAAGATGTGGTGGAAGTTGCCCATGGTGCTGACATTACAACAAGACTTGAGGCAAAAGATTTCATAGAAAGAATGGAAGCGGGCGATAAATTTATGACAACATCGTGCTGCGCTGCGTGGAACGAACTTGTTAAAAAGCATATACCTGAAATTAAAAAATTTGTTTCGGATACAAAGACTCCGCTTTATTATACGGCTGAAATTGAAAAACAAAAAGACGAAAATTGCATAACTGTTTTTGTAAGCCCTTGTGCTACAAAAAGAAAAGAAGGAATAGACAATCCAAATGTTGATTATGTTATGAATATGCAAGAATTAAACAGTCTTCTTGATGCTATGAAAATTAATATACAGGATTGTGAAGAAACCCCATTTGAAGTACAAAGCTCAAAACAGGGAAGAAATTTCCCCATAACCTCGGGCGTGGCATCGGCGGTTTTAGACGCTTTAAAAATTATGGGCAAAGAAGAAATAATAAACCCTTATGTAATTTCAGGAATAAATAAACAAACAATAAGAGAGCTCAAAAAATTTGCAAAAGACGGCGTTTGCAGCTCCGGTAACTTAATTGAAATAATGTCTTGCGAAGGTGGTTGTGTAGGCGGCCCTTCAACATTTTCAATGCCAAGAAATGCCGTCAAAATAATAAAAGAATACGTAGAAAAAGGCGAAAACATAGCTTTTGAAGAATAAAAAATCCGCCCCTTTTTTAAGGGGCGGAAATTTAAATAATTTAAATTTTTGTGCCGTCAAATTTGTATGTGGTTTCTTTAACTTCACCGTCTTTGTCTGTTATATAAAGAGTAATGGTTTTGTCTTTTTCGTTAATAACAACCCCCCTGCCGGTGTCAACCTTACCATCTTTGAATGTATCATAATGAATTTCAAATTCGCCGTTTTCATATTCAACTAAGCCGCATCCTTGAAGCTGTTGTCCGTCAGTGTCGTTTCCTTCATAGACTTCAATATAAGTGTTTGTGCGGTCTGCAAATTCTTGTTTACCGCTTGTATATGTAACTTTTGACCCGCTTTCATTTGTGGTGCCGCTTTTATATTCGTTGGCTTTTTCACCTTCTTCTTTTTTGCGCTCTTGAGTTTCGGCATCCTTGGTTATTTCAGTGCCGTCTTGCATTTTTTCCGAAACAAGAGAAATAACATCTGCTACATCTTTTGGAAGTTTATCTGTTTTGAGTTTTGATAATACCCCTTGAATTGTATCAGGGTATCCTTCTTTGTCAAGGTCGTCTTCCACGGTTTCTTTTTCTTTGCCGTCCTCATAGGTTGTTGTTTTTGTAGTTCCATTTTCTGTCACTTTTTTTGATTGAATTTTTCCGTATTTGTCTTTTTCGATGACGGTTTTCTTGTCCCCTTCCGTTATGGTTATTGTGCTGGAGCCGTCAGAATTTATTTTTGTTTTTGTTGTTTTCTTATTTTTGGGTTCGTTTTCTTCTTTATTTGTTAAAATTCCTTCCATAAGTTCAAGATATTGGCTTGAAATTAATTTATTATCATCTTGTGTGTCGCCTTCATATATATTTTTTGTTCTTGTCAATTTACCTGTTAATTCGCCATTTTCATCTTTTTCTTGCTTGTAGTCATAGGCATAATTTTCTTTTACGCTTTGTTTGCCATTTTCGTCATATTCGTAAATTTTTCTTGTTGCCCACTTTTTGCCAACTTCTTCCAATTCCACATAGGTTTGGCTGCTTGTGGGTTTGTCAACATCAATTGTTCCGTCAGATTTCTTTTCATAATCTTTAGATGCAATAAGTTCGCCGTTTTCATCTCTTTCGTATCTTCTGAGCACATTATTGTTATAATATTCCCTTTCATATGCTCGTCCGCTTTTGTATCTGAATATGCTTTTTGCTTTCCCTTCTTTGTCTAGTTCAAGTTGAGAAAATGCTTTTTTATCTGTTCCATATACGGTATAAGTTTGGGTGCCGTCTGCGTTTTTTTCTATAACTATTTTACTCCCGTCTTTAGGCTCGGGGGTCATTACGTATTTTTCGCAACCGTTATGATTTTTGCTTATGTCTGTGGCTGTGTAGGTTTTGCCGTCCATTGTCATTTTGGAATACCAAGAACCTTCTTTATCCCCTGTTTTAATATCGCTAATTGAAACTTTAGGGGTTCCAAATTGAAGGCTTTTGGGCAAATTTGTGTCAGATTTCAATTTAATGACAGGGGCTTTTTCTTGTCTTGCTTGCACTTCAGATTGTGTTGTGAAAGCGGATAAATATTTTTGAAACAGTTCTTTTAACTTACTCTTACTTTTTGAATTTATATCAGAAACTTCAGTGTCATCTTCAAGGCACGCTTCCACAAATTCGTCTTCGCTTACATTTCCGTCTTTGTTACCGTATTTTTCATCAATATTTTTAAGTTCTTTTTTGGTTAATCCGTCAGAATAGTTGATTTTATCGACATTTTCCGCTTTTTCGCCGCCGATTTGCTCATACTTGTCTGAAAAATTGTAACTGTTGAAGTTAATTCCTTCGTTTAAATTGCCCATTGTCCTTCCCTTTGCATAAGGTTCCATATTTTCATATCGGCATTTTAAGAAGCGCCCTTTAAACTTGATTAAGTTTTATTACGAAAATAAGCTTTACACGACTGAATTAAGCTTTTTGTCACAAAAATATTCTAACTGTCTGATTTTTTAAAAAACGCTTGCTTGAAATTTTCAAATTTGGTTTAATAAAAGACAATAGGAGTTTGATTTTTATGTATTTTGAAAAAGTTTTAACCATGATTCTTGCGGGCGGTCAAGGCAAAAGGCTTTACCCGCTTACTCGTGACAGGGCAAAACCCGCCGTTCCTTTTGGGGGAAGATACAGAATTATAGATTTTGTTTTGAATAATTTTGTAAACTCGGGTTTATATAAAATTAAAGTATTAACTCAATATAAGTCGGACTCTTTAAATAAACATATTTCAAGAGGTTGGGACTTATCTTCTTCAATTGACCAATATGTGGATTTAGTTCCTGCGCAAATGAGAACGGACGGTAATTGGTACAAAGGGACGGCAGACGCTGTTTATCAAAACATTAATCAAATAACAGATGAAAAATATCAAACAGTTTGTGTTTTTGGGGGCGACCATGTTTATAAAATGGACGTTCGCAAAATGTTGGATTACCATTATAAAAAGAATTCAGATATTACAATTTCTGCAATTCCGGTGCCAATTGAACTTGCAAGCGAATATGGCGTGATTGAGGTGGATGAAAATTGGCGCCTTGTCGGGTTTATAGAAAAGCCGAAAAACAAACCAAAATCCATGCCAAACGACCCTACAAAATGTCTTGTTTCTATGGGAAATTACATTTTTAAGGCAGATGAACTTGTAAGGCAAGTTGTACAAGATTCAAAAGATGAAACTTCAGAGCATGATTTTGGCAAAAACATTATTCCAAAAATGTTAAAAGAAGGCAAAGAAGTTTTTGTATACGATTTTTCGACCAATACTTTCCCAGGAATGACAGATTCTGAAAGAGGGTATTGGAGAGATGTAGGCAATATTGACAGTTATTTTGAAGCAAATATGGACCTTTTGGAATATAACCCTGAATTGAATTTATATTCTAAAGATTGGCCTTTAAGAACATATAATTATAACTTTCCGCCCGCAAAATTTATTTGGGATGAAGACAAAAGAGTGGGTGTAGCTAAAAACTCCCTTGTGTCGGAAGGTTGTATTATATCGGGCGGCTCTTTGTCAAATTGTGTTTTGTCGCCAAAAGTTAAAATAAACAGCTATTGTCACATTTCAAATTCAATTTTGCTTGAAAATGTAAATGTGGGCAGATATTGTAAAATTAACAGGGCGATTATTGATAAAAACGTGGTTATACCTCAAGGAACAGAAATCGGTATTAATAAGGAAGACGATATTAAGCGTGGATTTTATGTTTCTTCAGGCGGCATCACGGTTGTGCCAAAAGATGCAATTTTAAACAATTAATAAAATCTTTCTTTTGCAGATACGGTTATTTCATTGTGTTTTTTGAAATATTCAGGCAAAAGATTGCGAACATTTAAATCTAAGGAGTATGCAAAATCAGGCATACTCTTTATTTTTGGATCTGTAGATTTTATAAAGTATTTTTCGGGATTTGCAATTTTGTATGTTTTGTCAGGTTCAATCACTTCCCCTGTTTCTTCTAATGTAATATATTTGCAAAGTTCGCTTAATTTTGGGTCTTCTTCTGATTGCTTCATAAAGTTTGTTTTATCAACGGTTATTCCGGAATAATGTATTAAGGGGTTTGATTCTGGGTTTATTTTATTAAAATCGAAGTTATCTTTAATTAAATATGCAAGTTCACGCCCTGTGACTTCGTTTACATATATGTTCCCTTGCGCCTTGCTAATTCCATTTAAGCAGTTTAAAACATCACACATGGAATTTGATGGTGTATCTTTCAGTTTAAAACCGCCCCTTATCGCAGATGCATTCAAGGCAAAAATTTGAACTGAAGGGTCTTTTTCTTTGATTTCTTCCAAAGCTGCGTCACACACAAAATTTGCAAGGTGGTTATTTTGGTTTCTTATGTTTTTGGTGTCTAATTTTTTAATTTTTGGATTATCACATGTTATGGTGAAAATATTTTTGTTATCTTCTTTGAAAAGTTCATCGTAAAATTGTCCGATTTCGCCTGCTTTGCGCTCTTTTGAGTATTGAGGACGAATTTCTTTTATTTCAAACCCTCTTTTGTTCCCACTGTTGTCCAATTTAATTTTGACGTTTGCTATTTTTTCAAAATTTTGTGAAAGGGCAACAATTGGTGTGTTGTTTACAAAGCGAATTTCATCTTCATGCTCATGGGCGTCAAACACAATGTCTATGCCACATTCTCTTGCACAGGCATCAGCAAATTTTGCGCCCGTATGACTGGTTAAAATAACAATTCCTGTTGGATATTTTTCTTTGAAAGAGTTGATTTCATTTTTTATTTCATTTAAAGTCTGCCTGTAGTGCAGATTACTTACAAACGCTTTTCCGACTTTTGTATTATCCACAAGTTTTATGCCGTCTGATTTGGTATAATATTCAAGATTAACAGGCGCAACTCCAAGGTTTAAAACAGCATGGGTTTTTGTGTCATCTGTATCGTCTTGTATGAAGTCTATTTTGGAATTTGTGAGTTTTTTGTTTTTTATTAAATTATCGAATGCGGGCGAATTTTCACAATCAAGATTGCTTATCACAATTTGACCCTTAAAATCTTTCATTGTGTCGCAAAAAAGCTTTATTCCGCCGTCTAAATCGTGGTTTCCGGCAACAAAAACAACTTCTGTATTTGGATTTGTTTCTTTTATTTTGTCAATTGTTTTGTTTAAAACTTCTTTTTGATACCACATTAAGGGTTTATTGGGGTGGGTTAAGTAACCTTTTGTGTCACCTGACATGAACCAATCCCCGCCTATTATGAAGTAGTTTTGCTTCCCTTTTTCCTTTTTTTCAAAAATATCTTCTTGAAGCATATTCTGATACGCCGCATCACATCTTTCATTGTGTCCGTGCGTGTCTGAAAGGGCATTTATATTTATTGTTGCCCCTTTAAAATTTATAAAATTTCTAATACTTCCTATTTTCACACCCGATATAAAACATGTAAAGGATAAAAATTGACTTTTATAATATTATTTGAGCTTTAAAACATTTTTTGTATAATCTTTTGTATGAATGAATATATTTTAAGAGCAAAGAAATTCAGAACCAAAAAGCGCCTTGGACAAAATTTTTTAATTTCAAAAGATGTGATTGATGAAATTTTAGGTCATGTATATGAAGATGACATCATTCTTGAAATTGGTTCAGGAATTGGTTTTGTAACGGAAAAATTGGTTCAAAAAGCAGGGCATGTTGTTGCAGTTGAGCTTGATGATGAGGCGGTTTCTTACCTTCAAAAAAAATTGGGTGAATATGAAAATTTTACCCTTATTAAAAACGATATTTTAAAAACGGATATTCCTTCTTTGTTTGAAGAAAATTCTAAAATTAAGGTTATTGCCAATATTCCATATTACATCACAACCCCTATTTTGGTACACCTTTTGGGCGAAATTGATGATGTTTCTCATAAAACACGCAATAAAATTACTGAAATTGTTCTTATGGTGCAAAAAGAAGTTGCAAAAAGAATTGTGGCAACAAGTATATCAAAAAATAAAGAATATGGGCTTTTGTCAATTTTATCAAGCTTTTGGGCAGATGTGGAGATTATTAAAAATGTTCCAAAAAAATGTTTTTACCCTTCCCCAAAAGTGGATTCAGCATTGGTGAAATTTAAAATAAACGATTTTCCAAGAGTTGAAATTACAAAATATTTAAGACAGACAATCAAGGCGGCTTTTTCTATGAGAAGAAAAAATATTAAAAATTGCCTTAAAAATGCAGGCTTTCAAAATGTTGAAGAAGCGCTTGAAGTTTGTGGAATTGACCAAAATTTAAGGGGTGAGAATTTATCCGTTGAACAATTTTATAATTTATCATGCCAATTAAAAAGGGAAGAAAATGAAATTAAAAGTTAAGTGTCCTGCAAAAATAAATTTGTCTTTAAAAGTTTTTAATAAAGATGAAAAAACGGGTTTTCACCCGATAGAAAGCGTCATGCAGACGGTTTCCCTGTATGATTATTTGACTTTTGAAGAAACGAATGATAAAAAAATTACTCTTGAAGGGAATTCCAAAGAAATTTCTTACGATGAAAATAATTTAATCATGAAGGCGGCTGTGGAGTTTTTTAAAGTGTCAGGCATGGAAAATGGGGGCATAAAAATTTATCTTGAAAAAAATATTCCAACCGTAGCAGGGCTTGCAGGTGGTTCTACTGACGCTGCAGGAACAATTTTGGCACTTAATCATATATATAATAATGTTCTTTTAGAAGATGACATATATAATATAAATTCTAAATTAGGTTCAGATATTAATTTTTGCTATAAAGGCGGGTGTGCTTTATGCAAGGGCAAAGGGGATGACATTACTCCGCTTGAATTTGTTCAATTTCCGCTTAGTATAATCAAGCCTAAAAATTTAAAAATTTCAACAAAAGATGCCTATCTTGCCTTTGATAATTTGAAAGAAAAATCAAACATGCCAAATGATTTAGAATTTGCCATGCTTCCTTTTTATCCAGAATTGCAACTTTTAAATAAATTAGGATTTCAAATGTCGGGGTCTGGGCCTTCATTTTTTATAAAAAATCATGCAATTTGTCATGATATAGACAGACAAAACTACGAAATATTTGAAAATTTAACTTCTGTAAATGCGGGTGTAAGCCTTGTGTAATAAGGGTTTTAAAAATAAATAAAAATTTTTTAAAAAAAGTGCTTGCAAAAAAATATTGAAGCGGTACATTAATAACTGTTGAAGACAGCACATTCTCAAATACCACAGATTAGACCAAGAGATTAAACATTAACAACTTATATTTTCAAAAATTATTTAAAAATAATTGCTTGACAATAAAAATTGAAATGATAAACTTAAAAAGCAGGGTTGATTAAACCCTCGGTTATTCTCGAGTGTAAACTTTAGTTAAGAAAATAAAAATTAATGCTTGACTTTAAAACTTGAGGTGATAACATACTAAAGGCGGCACTTGAACGGTGCGTCTGGTGAAGGATGGTTAAGGCTTTTAAAGGCCATATTTTTAAAGCGTCCTTTAGTTTGAAAAGATTTAGTCTTGAACATTGAAAACTGAATAACATTTACTATGAAACGACAAATACCTGTTGATTTTTTTAAGTAAAAACAATCGGACAAAATATGTTTTGTCTTTGAGGACAAGGCATTCAATTTGAGTCAATCAGACCTTAGGTCTGTCAGACATAAATTTCTGACAACGGAGAGTTTGATCCTGGCTCAGGACGAACGCTGGCGGTGTGCCTCATACATGCAAGTCGAACGAGAAGCTGACTTCGGTCAGTGGAAAGTGGCGGACGGGTGAGTACAACATAGGAAATCTGCCTTAGGGTGGGGGACAACAGAGGGAAACTTCTGCTAATACCCCATATGAGCTTGGTTGAAATACCAATCTTGAAAGTTCCGGCGCCCTAAGATGAGCCTGTGCCTGATTAGCTTGTTGGTGGTGTAATGGACTACCAAGGCGATGATCAGTAGCTGGTTTGAGAGGATGATCAGCCACAATGGGACTGAGACACGGCCC
>CAYXRM010000005.1:0-147784 GCA_964467625.1 uncultured Gammaproteobacteria bacterium
TCTTGTTCTGCTTCTGCTATTTTCTCCATAGCAGTTTCAAAGCCTGTGAAATCAAGCCTGTCTGCAATTTCTGAACCTTCATATTCTGCTTTTTTGCTTTCAATTTCAGATTTTGCATTTTGAAGATCTCCAACGCTCATTCCTGAAAAATCGTCATATTGACCAAGGAATTGATCTATTTCAGCTTGAGTTTCTTCCACTAAAAGCTCTGTTTTTCTTGCATTAACTTGTTCTTTTGCACCTTCAAGAGCAGATACATCAATTCCGTAACCTGAATATTCAGCTATTTTTTCATCAATTTCAGTCAAAAGCCCGTCTGCTTCAGAACTTGCGCTCATATCACCAGCTCTTTGCTCAAACTCGTCAGCTTCTGCTTTAACCGCTTCTTGTTCTGCTTCTGCTAGTGTATTTTGTGCCGCTACAACTGCTTCTGTGCTAATTTCATTTATATCGCTTACGCCTTCTTCGGTTTCCTTTAAATCTTCAATTGCGCTATGAATGTCACCAACACTTCCGCCCGCCACTGAGGTTTCTTTGTCGCTTGCGTATGTGTCAAGAGAGTTTTGTGCCTCTGTTGTTAGAGTTTCTGCCGCATTTGTCAGGTCGTCTGTGTTTACTTCATATTGTGTTGCATTTTCTGTAACTTTGCCTGCGGTTTCGGCTGATTCTTTGGATGTATCTACAGCTTTTTGCACACCATTTGTTATATCGCTTGCGGAAGAATATGTGCCACCTTGAGTTGTTCCTTCATTTGTAAAGTTTGTGGCTGCTTCTTCTTCTGCTGTTTGGTTTTTATCTATTATTTTATTTTTTAATTCATCCAGTGATGTGGTGTCCAACCCAAGTTTGCTAATTTCTGTCTTTAGATTTTCAACATCTTTGTATGTCAGATTGAGAGAACTTGTATCTGCTACCACTTCGCCTGTAACTTGCGGTTCATATCCCCTTGCAAAGCTATCAATATAATCTTGCGCAAGTCCACTGTCACCTTCTTGGTCGCCCAGTTTTGAATAAACATTTTGAAAATTTGAATCTGGCGTAATGCCCAATTCTTGACACATTTTAGCGTATTGTGCAACTTTTTCTTTATAATCAAGGATATTTTTTGCTTGCGTTGCAATATCCATTATATTTTCTATGTTTGAAAAATCGGGCGAACCGTTAAGAATGTCTCCAAGCTCGTTTTGAATATCAGAAGCCCAATCTTTTGTATATGCTTGCACTTTGCCTTGTGCTGTATTCTTTTGTGTTGCTATATCGTTTTTAAGTTTATCTACATCGCTTTTTAAACTTTCATCCGTTATTTTATTTAATTCATCTTCGATTTCTTTTGCTTTTGAATATACATTTCTTACTGATTGTTCATCAGAGGCATTCATACTTGAAACAGCACTTTGAAGCTCTTTGTATTTGTCTTGTAGCTTTTCAAGTTCTTCTTTTTCTTTTGAATTTTCAGGTTTATCGGCTTCGTCTGTTTCTTCTGTCTCTTCTGTTTCTTCTGTTGCTAAGTAACCCCCTGTGCTATTTGGTGATGTAATATATTGTTCATGTTTTGATACTTCGTGCATTATTGCTAACATATTATTTTTATCTGTGCAAGTATATTGTTTTTGTAAAAATGCATCAAGGACAAAATCAACACCTGTTTTGTTACTTGTTACGCCATCATATACAGGAATTCTAGTTCCATTTTTATACTCTGAAGGATTTTCTTTTGCATTTGCTATTTCTTTATCAAAAAGTTCCTTGTCGTTTCTATTCATAAAATAATATGTTCGCCCACCATATTTTGATTCATACAGGTCGCCATTGGAATCTAGTTCTGCTTTTTCACTACAATAGCCGTATTTATTGACTTTAAATTCTCTTGTAACCTTAAAATTAGATGAGCTGTTATTATTTAGCCCAAGAATTTGAAGTTCACTTTCGTCAAGACCTTTAAATTTGCTGCTATCTTTTTTATATAATTCGCATAGTTTGTCTACTTGTTTGTATCCATATACTTTATCAAGAGCCTCACCATTTGCTTTATTGGTTTCAAAATCAATTTTTTTGCCGTACACATACATGTAAGCATTAATTTTATCTTCACCCATTATAAGTCCACCTTCCTTTTTCTTTTCTTATTTTTCTATCGGATTTTTATGTATATTTCTTTTGTTAAATATTATTTATGTTGCGAAATGTTTACATTTTAAACTTCTTCTTCAATTTCTTTTTCAAGTTCAATAGGCTTATCTTCGTTGACTTTGGTTGTGGTTTCTTGTTTTTCGGTTTGAATATTTTCTTCTTGTTGGGCTTTGGATTCTTCTTCTTTATCTTGGTCGAAGGTTAATGAAAACGGGGATGTTGTTTTATCATAAAGCGCATTTGCACTTTTACTTGAATTTTTGTCTGTTAAATTTTCACTTGAAGTTTCTTCTTTGTTTTCTGTTGGGGTAGAAATTTCATCTTCATTTGTCGTTTCGTCATTGTTTGTGCTGAATACGGTATCTGTATTTTCTTCTGAGTTTAATTTATCTGTTCCGTTTTCTTCTTTTGTTGTTATAAAAATTTCTTCATCTTTGTTTAAAGTGTTGTTTTCTTGTTGATTTAGTGATTTTTCCAATTCTTCCTGCTGCATTTTTAAGATTTTTTCTTGAAGTGCAACTAACAAAGTTTGAAGTTTTGATGTATTAAAGCCTGTATTTGCCATTATTTCAGCAGTAATTCCCGTGATAATTGGAAGTCCTTCTTCTGCTTTTGTAATTGTATTTGCTTGCTGCTCGTATATCTGTGCGGTTTGGGCTATGTAGTTGTCTTGTTTTTGTACGGCTCTTTGCGCTACGGTATCAAGCTTGCTTAAATCTACATCAATACCTTGATTGTCGTTTTTGGTGTTATTTATAGAATTTAATATTTGATTTACTTCGTATCCAACGGTTGTTTGACTTGCTTGAGCTTCATAGGTTTGCGCCATTTTGTTAATATAATCTTGTTGTTTTTTTAAGATATTATTATAAGCTTTCTCAAAAGAGGAAGTGTCAATATCATATTGTCCGTATTCTTCTTTTGTTTTATTTAGGTTTTCAAGCGCTGCTTTTATTTCAGCTCCTGAAGTGCTAGCAGATACACTTTCTTCAATTTCTTTTGCCTTGTCATCTGCAAGGGCTTGTTTTTCTTCTTTTTTAGCTTCAATTGAGTCTGTTATTTTTGTTGTATCTATCCTGTCTGAAACTTCTTTAAGTTCATCCAGCACTTTATTTGCATTTTCTATTACTTTATAAATTTCTTCTATATTGCTTCCTGTATTTGATACATTTTCTCCGTATGAGTCAGTGTTTGCTTGTGCACTTTCTTCAAGAGAATCTTTTGTATCGTCAATTTTATCAACCGATGTTTGATAGGCGGTTGAATTGCTTACAACATCATCGGAAGCTTCACTTGCTACATCTGCATTGTTTAAATAACCCTTGATTTTATCTGTTATGCTTTGGGTTGAATTTCCATCCGTACCTGACGATGAAAGCGTATACGGTTGAAGGTTCAAGTTGTGTGAACTTGACTGTCCGTTTGCAATTTCATCTGAAATTGTATATGCTTCTTTTTCGTTTTCGATTTTTATATTTTTTAATATGCGCTCTAAGCTTGCAGTGTTCAGACCTTTGTTTTCAACATTTCCCATAAGCGCTTCAATGTCTTCGTAAAAACTGTTTAATTTTTCTGTATTTTCGCCTATGTTGCCGCCAAGCTCAGTTTTTGCCTTTGCTGCGTATTTATCCAAATAGCTTTGCGCTCTGTAAAGTCTTTGGTTTCCTGTGCCCATTATTTTCATAAAGTCGCTAAAACCTTCAGGCTCGAAACCATATTTTTGGCATAAATTATAATGTGGCTCAAATTTTTCTTGACATTCAATAATTTTATCCAAATTCGCATTTATTGAATTTGTGTCTGTTAAATCTTCAAATTCTATGTTGTCTGAAATTAGATTGCCAAGTTCTTTTTCTGCTTCTTCAACTTTTGTCTTTAATTCTTTTGAATATTCATCTTCAATGGTTTTGATTTGTTTGTTCAATTTTTCTTGTGTTTTTTCAAGATTCTCTTTTAAGTTGTCAATTTTTTTCTGTTCTTCATTTCCTGATATCCATGCCCATATACCAACACCGATTGCTGCTATTCCAAGTACAATAGCAACAGGTATTCCAACCCCGGTTGATGCTGATGCACCACTACCTGCAGCAAGTGTTCCTGCAGCAGCTGCTGCAGAGCCGGCTGCCGCTGCTTTTATTCCAAGTCCTATAAAAGCAACCCCTGCAACGCCGCTGACAATTGCTGTGGTATGATCTACATTTGGTTTCATTCCCATGGTTTTCATTAATGTAGCATTGGAATTTATGGCACAAATTAGTTTGTTAATTTTTGCTTCAACTGCTTCTGGGTCTGAATAATCAAGTCTTTTTATTTCTCCTTCCAGTTCTTTTTGAGTATCCGCAATTTTTTCATATACTTTTATGATGTCATCAATCCCGCTATCTTCATTAAGTTTATCAAGCCCGATTTCTTTGCAATATGCTTCATATGCCTTTGTCTGTTCTTCTGCTGTCATTGTTTCATTTGGATTGGCTTCCACTTTATAGTTAGAAGTTGTCGGTCTGCCGTATGTATAGTCTTCGTATCCGTCATCCTCATATTCTTGAAGACTTGATTCGTTTTCAGCTGCGGCACCTTCTTTTAGAGCTTCATTTAAAAGCTCTTTTTGCTTGTCACCGCTAGCGCTATTAATTGAGTCTTTCGTTGCCAAATCGGCAAAATAATACGTTACACCGTCAATTTTTAGAGAATAAGACATAATTTTTCCTTCCTTTTGTTTTTTATCGGTTTGCTTTTTTTAATTCTTTAGAACTATGTTACAAAATGTAACAATATGGGCGAATTTTGAAATACCATAAAAGTTATATACTTTTTATATACATATTTAGTTTGTGAGAGATGAATAATGATTTCAGAATTAAAATTTGAAGCAATTTTAAAGCTTTTTGATATTGAAAATAAAAAGGAAACTTCAACAAAAAAGACAAATTCTGCCGTTGATAATCCTTTTGAGTCTTCAAAAAATGTTAAATCTGAAGATGAACTTCAAAAATTTGAGGTTGATGACTCTTCATCTGACGATAAAACAAAAGAAGATGAAACTAAAAATTCAAATTCTAATGAAGAAAAAATTGAAGTTAAGATTGGCAAAAATGGGGTCGAAATCGACAAGTTTAAAGATTTTTTTGAAGCAAATAAAAAGCTAGATGAAGTTCTTAAAGAATATGGGTACGACAAGCTTTTTGATGAAATTGACGCTAATGGTGATGGAACTGTAACCAACGATGAGTTGGAAAAATTGGGCGAAGATTTTTCTCTTGAAGATTTTGTTAATTTTTCTGACGATGATGTTGAAAAATTGGCTGAAAAATTGGGTATCGAAATTCAAGAAGAACGCTCGGTTGATGAGCTAAAAAAACTTATTGAACAAAAATTAAAAGAGGCTAAAAAAAATAATTCTAAAACGTCAAATACAACTCCAACAGCAAGCACTGTTAATTCAGCGCCAACATATTCTTCTTCTTCTTCTTCTTATTCTTCAGGTTCATCCACTGGAGCTGAAGCTTCTAATTCAGGCGGGCTTGAAGTTAAAACAATGGAAGAATTAAAAACTGAAAAAGCTGAAAAACAAAAAGATGTAGATAGCGCAAATGACGATATAAAAGAGGTTCATAGCGGCGAAAATGAAAATGTTAAAAAAGCTGTTCTTGACGCTGATAAAAAAGAAGAAGCTTACAATAAGGCACTTGAAAAAGATGATAAGGTGTCCGATGAATTAAAAGAAAAACAAAAAACGAACCAAGAAAAAATTGATAAGTCAGAGGAGAATATAAATAAACTCGAAGGAAAAATTACTGACGATAAGGCAAAAATAACAAAATTGGAAAGCCAAATTTCCCTTAAAGAGGGGGAAATTTCTGCTCTTAAATCTTCTTTAAGTGCACTTCCTGAAAAAACTAAAGAAAATAAAGATAATTGGGCAGATATTGACGCAAAAGAACAAGAGCTTAAAGGTTTAATTGAAACAGAAGAAAAAAAATTAAAATCTTTAAAAAGCGATAAAAAAGATGCAGAAGCCCTTAAAAAAACTCACAAAACTTCTTTAGATAAAGAAAAAGAAACCCTTGATAAGTTAAAAGAAGAAAGAAAAAAAATTGAAGATGAAATTCTTGACAGTTGTTCTGAAGAAACAAAAATGGCCCTTGAAGCTTGGCAGACTGCAAGAGAAAATATAGAAACCGTTAAGGCTGATGAACTTAAAAAAGCGCAAGAGGCACTATCCACAGCTCAGGGTGAATTAGACAAAGTAAATAATGCAATTGATGAATTAAAACAGGCTCAAATTGCGGCAGAACACAGCATGAACCAAAATGGTGAAAAAGTTGCCGAAATGGGTTTAAGCTTTAATAATATGTCTGCAAGCCAAATGCAATCTATTATGACAAATGCAGGTTGCGCTTTCCATGATGGACAATGGTGCGCTGATTTTGCGACATTTATTACAAAACAAGTTTACGGAAACGATGTTCCAGGAAATCTTTTAAGCGAATGCTCCAATCTTGCTTCATGCTATGGGTATGGAACTTGGGCACAAAGTAAGGGTATTCTTATGGATAGTCGCACAACTCAATACGATAAATCACAAGTTAAAGCGGGAGATTATATTTTATACAACGCAGATGAAGCAGGCGAATGGTATCATATTGGTATTGTATCCTCTGTGGATAATGACGGCACAATTCACACAATTGAGGGCAATACAAATGGCGGTGCGGGCAGCGTTGGAGCGCATACAATTGAGCCTAACAGAACCGATGTTTCTTTTGTGCTTATGAATAAATTAAAATAATTTTGTAAACATATGTAAATAATATTTTAAAGTTTGCAATTATATAGAGCCTATATACTTTTTATATACATAGCGAAATTGTTGGTGAAAGTTATGATTAATGAAATTGATACAGGCTCTTATATAGATATTTTACAGTTTCAAAATGGGAATAAAACTTCTAAAACTGCGCAAACATCTAAAAAATCTCCGGTTGTTTCAGGTGGGGAAGATTCACTTCAAGAAGGAGCTTTTCTTGAAGATGACTCATCTTACAACCCCTTTACTTCGTTTCTTTCTTCTTTTGGGGACGCATTCAGCTTTTTGATGTCGTCTGCGCAGAAATCTTCTAATTCAAATACATCTGGAACTTCATCTAAAAAGGCTTCTTCACTTCCTGATTTAAAATCAAAATCTTTAGATGAATTAACGTCAATGCAAACCGACAAGCAAAAAGCAATAGACAGTGCAAATGACGATATAAAGGCTGTTCAAACCGGTGAAAATGAAAATGTTAAAAATGCCGTGAAAGACGCCGATGAAAAAGAAAAAGTTTACAAGGAAGCTCTTGAAAGTGATAAAAAAGTTTCTGATAAATTAAAAGAAAAGCAAAAAACTAATCAAAATAAAATAAAATCTTCAGAAGATAAAATTTCTGATATTGAAAATTCAATTGTGGACGATAAGGCAAAAATAAGTAAACTTGACACACAAATTACGAGCAAAGAAGGAGAAATTTCCTCCCTTGAAGCTTCTTTAGGTTCACTTCCTAAAAAAACGAAAGACAATAAAGACGATTGGAGTGCAATTGATGCAAAAGAAGCTGAAACAAGGCGATATATTGATTATTTTAAACAACAACTAAAAGCACTTAAGGCTGATAAAAAAGAAGCTGAGAGTGCAAAAGGCAGGCATGAAACTTCTTTAAAAAATGAAAAAGATAATCTTAAAACTCTAAAAGACGAGCGTGATAAAATTGAAAAAGAAATTTTAGAGAGTTGCTCTGATGAAACAAAAGAAGCTCTTGAAGCTTGGACAAACGCAAGAGAGGCAATTGATGAAGTTAAACAAACTGAACTACAAAAAGCTGAAAGCGCTCTTTCATCTCTTCAAGGGGAGTTGGATGAAATAAACCAAGCAATTAATGAAGCTTATAATAAAGAAATTGAAAACGGTAATGAGCCGTATAAAACAGCTGAAAGCTTTGTAGATTTTGCCTTAGCTTATAAAGGTAATGGCGCTTCTGAAATGTCTGAAATAATGCGAGGCGCAGGCGCAACTTTTAATGACGGAAACTGGTGTGCTGATTTTGTTTCATTTATGTTGGAACAGTCTTATGGTGAAAACATTCCGGGGGACGCACTTGATGAGATAACAAACCGTTCAACTTGCTGTGGGTATGCTTCTTGGGCAGAAAATGAAGACATTCTTATGGATGAAAGAAGGGGCGAATATGATAAATCCCAAGTTAAGGCAGGCGATTTAATTTTGTATAATGATTATGAAACAGGCGAATGGTACCACATCGGAATTGTTGCCTCAGTAGATAAAGACGGCACAATTCACACAATCGAAGGCAATACAAATGGTGGCGAAGGCTGCGTTGACGGTCACGATATTTTACCTGAAGACACAAACTATTCTTTTATCTTAATGAACAAAATTAAAGAGAACAAAAAGGATAAAGACTAGCTTTTAAAGGCATTGAATGGATTTGTTTGATTGTTTGCACCATTTAAGTCAATTAAACCCTGTGTGCTTTGCAGAACGCTTGCTTTAGGGTTTTGCACAAGTGCGCTATCCTTCATTAAGGTGTCATCATTTGTTTGTACAGGGGACTGAAATGGGTTTGTGGATGTGCCTTCCGTATTTTCTTCATTATCTATTGGAGAAGCAAAGGGATTGTTTGAAGAAGCTACTTGGTTTTCATTAGTAGTTGATGTTGGAGTTTTGTTTTCTTGGTCAGATTCTTCCAAACCTTCTTGTTGCCCTTCATTAATTGTGGCATTTTCTTTGCCATTTATATTATTTACATCTTCAGGATTAATTGCTGTTAATTTATCTCCTTGGATTGGAGCTGTTTTGTCCAGTTCTTTTTCTGCAGGGTTTCTTTTAAATACACCCTTAACTTTGTCTACTATTTGAACAACTTTTTCTTTGTTCAAGTTAACAAGCGCAATTGCGCCAAGTGTTATTGCCCCCGCAAGCCCTGCTCTACCAAGCCTTGTTGTCATTTTAAGTGGTGGAACTTCACTTCCTTTTTTGGCTCTTGTTGCGACCATAACCATTGTTGAGGTCAAAATCGGTGGCACTGCATATTTTTTAACATTTTCACGCTTTTCTGGCGTGTTTAATACGGGTATTGCGGAAAAATTTACGGGTGAAATAGTCATAGTAACAACCTTTTTGTTTAATCTACTCTTAATTTTCTTGAATTTGCTGATTTGCTTGTTTGGATATTTTCTTTTCTTTATGCAAAACTATACATCTTTGAACGATGCCATATAGGGCTGAAAAACCGGCAGCAAGGCCTGCCACCCTCATTGCACCTTTAACATTTTTGCCTTTGCTCATTGCAAGGGTAAGTCCTGCGCTTAGAGCTGCACTTGTTGTGATAGAAAGCGCTTCTGATTTAACATAATCTTTTGTTAAAAATGGCGTGGTTGGTGCAACTTGTGATACTTTCATAGTTCAATCCCTATTTTTATTTTGTCATTATAAGACATGTCAAAAAAAATTTTTGCTATTTCTAATTGGTTATTTGGCTAATTTTTACATTTGTTTATATTGTTTAAAATTTTATTGTTAATTTTTGAGGAAAAAAGATGAAAAAAATAATTTTTGTTGTTTTATGCGTGCTTCTTTTGAGTTTATTTTTCTTTTTGAAACATAAAAATGAAGTGCACTTTGATATTGAATTTGAAAAATTGCGCCCGACAAAAGAAAAATTGAATATATATTATAACGGTTATAAAGTTGGACACACTCTTGGCATTTCCCCGTGTATCGGGTCAAAAAACTCTTGTTTTGAAGCGGTCTTAGAGGATAATGAATTCTTTTTGCCTCAAAATGTTTATGCAAAGTTGAAACAAAAACGGCTTTCGTTAAACAGACTGGAAGAATATATTGAACTTTTTTATCCTAATTCGCCCTCTTATTATTCACTTCAAAAAAAATCAAAAATTAAAGGGGAACTTGGTCTTGGGCTTCATAACTATGTGGTGGAAGAAATTTCATATTCAGATATGGAGCAGGTAAAATTTGCCCTGATTAATTCTGTTGTTAACTTGGAGAGGGCAACGGGGGTTCTTGTTGATTTACTTGACTCTTTAAATGGAATAGTAAATTCTTCAAAAGATGAAGTGAAATCCACTTTAAAAAGCGTGAGTGAAACTTCAAGAGCTACGGAAAATTTTGCTAAAAAAATAAATACTTCAACTGATGAAGCACAATTGCGCTCTGTTTTAGAAAATGTTGATGAAATTTCTTCAAATTTGAATTCTTCAGTCTGTAAAATTCGTGAAATAACAGATGAAATTTATGAATACGATGTTCCATACACCCTAAATTCCATTCTAACAAATGCAGATGAAATTATAGGCGGTATGAATTGTAAATTGAAAAAACCATTTGGCGGGTTAAGATTTTTATTTGGAAAGCCTATCAGGTAGCCTTGTTTATGGCTCTTGCAGGTAAACTTGCCTTATCAATAAGAGGGATATAAAAATCTGTATTAATATTTAATTTTTTGCCAATTTCAAGCAGGGACAAAATAATTTTTCTGTCTTTTGATTTTTGCTTTGATTTTTCCAAATATTCAATTATATAGTCAATTTTTGAATAAATTTTTTCATTGTAAATGTTTTGTGAAACCCTTATATCAACATCAAGATTTGTTTTTTCTATAATGTTGAAAATTGCAAAAATTTCATCACTTAAGCTTTCATTCGGTGCGTCAGCGATTGTTTCAAGAAGCTTTTGCAATTTTTTTGCAATAATGACTTTTGCTCTTGATTTATTAAGATTTACATAAAACTTATCAGCTTCTGATTTAATTTTTTTAAGTTTGTTTATTAAATTTTCATCCAAAAAGTTTTCAGCCGTATCAAGCGTTTCATCCAAAGCTTTTGTGAGAGAGAATTTTGCTGCTATTCTAAATACATCTGGAATGTCCATCCCCATTTCCACAAGGTGACTGACAGGTGATTTAAGGTCTTCATACAAGTCTTCATAAGTTTTTGCGGTTTTTAAAAGTTTTTTTATAAGCACTTTTTCAAGAATAACTTTTCTTTTGTCGATAAGAACATCTTCAATGCCGTGAAACACGGGGGAGAAATGCTCTTTCATTGCTTCCAAAGTTTTAAAGGTGGAGTTGTTGTTAAATTCGTTTAAGACTGCACTTTTTGCCCCAAGTGTGTGTTGAAGGTTTTTAAATGGTCTTATGGAACAATAATATTCACTGTCTGATGTTTTTAAAAGTGCATAAATAAGGTCAAATTTCTCCAAAGTTACATCTGATGTAACTTCAAGCCTGCCCAGTGCAAGTTGGTTGTCTTTATTTTTGTAGGTTTTTGAGCTTATTTTCTTTGTTTTGTAACAATAAATATGTTCTAATTCTTCTTGCTCATTGTAAAGTGCAGATATTGCCCAGTGGGTTGCAATTTTTTCAATGGTTACTTTTGCAGGGCGCACAAACATTTCATAGATTTTTTTACCGTTTTCAAATTCAGGGATATTGCTTTTTGCCCTTTGTAAAATTGTGAGAAAATTCTTTTCATAATCGTAATTTGTAAAGTCTGAGGCAAGCTCCATTGCCCTTGCGGCATATTTCATAATTTGAGTTGTTTCAATTCCGGAAATTTCAGCAAAAAACCAACCGCAGCTGGTATACATTAAAAGGCAAGACCTTTGAATTTCCATAAGTTTAATTGCTTTGATTTTTTCTTGTTTTGTGAGTTTTTTTATTGCATTTTCTTTTAAAAATTTGTCTATCGTGTCAGGAGTTCTGTTTAAAATGACATCAATATATTTGTTCCTTGCTTCCCAAAAATCTGTATAATATTTTGAACCTTCTTTTGTGCAAAGCTTGATAAATTCATCTCTAATATAATCAAGGGCTTCTCTTAGGGGTTTTCTCCATTTTTGGTTCCAAAATTCCCTTCCGCCCGTTGAACAGCCACAATCGTCCGACCATCTTCCAACACCGTGACAACAGCTCCAAGAGGATACGGGTTTAATTTCAACTTCATTTTCAGGCGGGAATTTTTCTAAAAATTCGCCATAGTTTGTAATTTGGAACCCTAAATCTTTTGCTTTAATTGCAAGAACGTATGAAAGCGCCATATCGCCGAACTTTGTGTGGTGTCCGTAGCTTTCGCCGTCTGTTGCAATGTTTATAAGTTGGGGGCGATGTCTTTCTTCAACGTAACCGTCTTGAAGCCTTTGGGCGAATTTTTCACCGTTTGTAAGAAGGTTGTCAAAGGCTACAGATTTTGAAATTGCGCCGTCATAAAAGAATAAATCAATGTATTTATCGGTTCCTTCAACAAAATATCTGTATGGCTGTGAAGGGTCAATGCTGCCCCAACTAACGTCAGTCCAGTTGGATTCACCGATTTTTCTTACTGCCTGTGCTTGGTATGGAGAGAGAATTGTAAATTTAATTCCAAGGTCAATCAACACTTCAAGAGTTGAAGGGTCAACGGCTGTTTCTGCAAGCCAAATTCCTTCAGGCGCCCTTTGAAACCTTGTTTCAAAATCTCTTATTCCCCAAATTACTTGAGTGTATTTATCGTTTGTATTGGCAAGAGGCATGATGATGTGATTGTATACCTGCGCAACAGCACAACCGTGCCCGGAATATAGCGCTCTTGAGTTTTTATCGGCTTCGATAATTCTTCTGTAGGATTGTTTTGCGTGCTTTTCCATCCAACATAAAAGCGTTGGCCCGATATTGAAGCTCATATACTGATAATTGTTGATTATGCTTAAAATTCTGTTGTTTGAATCAACAATTCTTGCAACGGAATTTGGCTCATAACATTCTGATGAAATTCTTTCGTTCCAATTGTGAAAAGGCCTTGCACTGTCTTGAACTTCTATAACTTCAAGCCACGGGTTCTCCCTTGGCGGTTGATAAAAGTGTCCATGAATGGTTAAAAATTTTTCTTGCACTAAAACTTATCTCCTGATTGTTATTTTGTAGACGGAACTTTTTCTGTCACTTCAATTTTTTCTGCATCAAGCCACCCGTCACCTAAGGCGTTTGAAAATACGGTTCCTGTAATTTTGATTTTATCGCCCGTGTTCAGGTCAATAAATTTTTCTGCATAATCCCGTTTCATAAACATTTTTAGTTCGGATAACGGTACGTTATGGTCTTGAACATCATCCCTTTGAACAAGAAAACCGATATATTTTTGTGAATCCCTGAAAGCTTTTTTGTAATCAAGCCCAAGAGTTGTGAATTTGTCAAATTTTGCTGTTATAACAACCTTTTTATTTAAATAATATGAAGGGTTTGCAACAATTTGCAAGGGCGTGGTTGTGATTGTTATAGCAGGTTTTGTTGCTTGAATTGACGGTTTTGCAGGTGAAAGAACAGGCGCAGCTTGAAGTATGCCCGTTGTGAACATGGCTAATAAAAATGCCAAATATATTTTTTTATTAAACATTTAGTTTTTACTCCTCATATAATAAAATCATTTTACCATATTTTTAAAAAAAGACATCCTCTATTCCTTGTTTTAAAAAAAACTTGACTATTTTATACTACCTATGTAATAATCTTCCTATGGTATTTTTATGAAGGAGAAAAAAATGACATTTGTACCTGTTCAGGGCAAAACCCTTACAAAAGATGAAATTAAGAATATTATTAAAGAAGAAAACGTCCGTTTTATCAGACTTCAATTTGTCGATATTAACGGTACGGTTAAAAATATGGCTGTTCCTTCAGAGCAAATTGATAAAGTTTTAAATAATGAATGTATGCTTGACGGGTCTTCAATTAAAGGTTTTAGAAGCATTGAAACCTCTGATATGTATTTTTATCCTGACTTGTCAACATTTTCGCTTCTTCCTTGGAGAACAAACGATGTTGAGAATACTACAGTTGCAAGAATTATTTGCGACATTTATAACCCTGACGGTACTCCATTTGAAGGCTGCCCGAGAGCAAATTTAAAAAGAGTCATAAAAGAAGCTTCCGATATGGGGTATGTTTTAAATGTTGGGCCTGAAGCAGAATTTTTCCTTTTTAATAAGGACGAATACGGTAACCCCACCTTAGAAACGCATGATGACTCAGGTTATTATGACGTTGCCCCCAATGATAAAGGGGAAAGCGTGCGTGGTAAAATGGTTGAAACTTTAAAGAAAATGGGCTTTGAAATTGAAGCAAGCCACCATGAAGTTGCAGCAGGTCAGCATGAAATTGATTTTAAATATGCAGATGCTCTTACAACCGCTGATAACGTTGTTTCTTTTAAATACGCAGTAAGAGCGGTTGCTTCCATGAACGGGTTACATGCTACATTTATGCCAAAGCCTGTTTTTGGAATTAACGGTTCCGGTATGCATTGCAACGTATCCCTTTTTAAAGACGGCAAAAACGCTTTTTATGATGAAAATGCCCCTTATCAGCTTTCTTCCACAGCATTAAATGTAATAGGTTCATTGCTTGAAAATGTAAGAAGCTTCACTGCAATTACAAACCCTCTTGTAAACAGCTACAAGAGATTAGTTCCGGGGTATGAAGCTCCTGTTTATTTGGCATGGTCGCTTGCAAACAGAAGTGCACTTATCAGAGTTCCTGCAAAAAGAGGAAATGCAACAAGGGTTGAATTAAGATCACCTGACCCTTCCTGCAACCCATATCTTGCTTTTGCGGTAATTTTAACCGCTGCGCTTGAAGGCATTAAAAATAATATCACGCCGCCAAAACAAACGGAAGAAAATATTTATCATATGACAAATGCCGAAAGAGAAGAGAAGGGTATTGTTTCACTTCCGGGGTCTTTGGAAGAAGCACTTTATGAATTAAAACACAATCCTATTATCAAAAAAGCTTTGGGCGAACATATTTATAATGAATTTGTTTCTGCCAAAGAAAAAGAATGGGATGAATATAGAACCCAAGTTTCCGAATGGGAAATTGAAAACTATTTGTAAAAATTACAGTTGAATAAGTCATTATGTGCGGCTAGCTGCCGCACTTTTTTTATAAAACAAAATATCACTTGTTTTAAGACATCACTTTTTTTAAAAAAATCGAGTCTAATTTTAAAGAAACTTTAAAAACGGTTTCTTTTTAAAAAGTAAGCCGTTTTGAATAAAATTAATTTATATCCCATCTTCCGCAGGTACCGCCCCAACGAGCTATGACGTTACCTTTGACGTCTGTAATTTTGTGCTCTTGATGGGGTGGCAAGGGCTCAATGTCGCCTTCCACAATTGAAATTACTTCACAATTGTTGGAACACCCCTTGCAGGTGCATGTTATTGAATTAAAGTGCATATCTTTTGTCTGCCAACCTTTAAATTTGGTTTGTGCATTTGTATATTGATGATTTTCCATAGCAAGATATGCCGCCCCAATTGCGCCCATTGTCTGATGATTTGGGGGCACAACAATTTCTGTACCAAGCGCTTCTTCAAAAGCTTTTACCATACCTTTATTGGTTGCAACACCGCCTTGGAAGGTAATTGTTGGCAAAAGTTCTTTTCCAAGTGCAAGGTTTGAAAGATAGTTTCTTACAAGCGCTTGGCACAAGCCGTATAATAAATCTTCAACAGGATAGCCCAATTGCTGTTTGTGTATGAGGTCTGATTCAGCAAAAACTCCGCATCTGCCTGCAATTCTTGCAGGAGAAGAAGATTGAAGTGCAATTGAACCAAAGTCTTCAATTTTTACATTTAATCTGCCTGCCTGTTGGTCAAGGAAACTTCCCGTACCTGCGGCACAGACGGTGTTCATTGCAAAGTCAGTTACAATGCCGTCCCTTAAAATTATGATTTTGGAATCTTGTCCGCCAATTTCAAGAATAGTCTGTACCCCTGGGACGATAATTGAGGCGGCAACAGCATGGGCTGTTATTTCGTTTTTGATAATATCTGCCCCAACGAGCGCCCCTGCAAGGTTTCTGCCTGAGCCTGTCGTGCCGACCTGACAAACTTCCCATTCTTCATTTGCCTTTTTTAGCAACTCTCCAAGCCCCTTTTGAACAGCTTTTGTAGGCTGACCAGAGGTTCTTAGCATGTAACTTTCAACATATTTCCCGTTTTCATCAACCACGGCCAATTTTGTTGTAACCGAGCCGACATCAATTCCTAAATAAACTTTCATAATACGTTTATTTTTGTATAAACAAGAAATATTTTCAATAATTTTTAACAAATAATTCAAAATATCCTTGCGGATGTTTGCAAGAAGGGCACTGTGCGGGCGCTTTTGTCCCTTTGTAGTGATAGCCGCATTTTGTACATTTCCATATCACTTCTTTATTTTTTTCAAAAACAAGTCCTTCTTTTATGTTCTCTAAAAGCGCTTTATATCTTTTTTCATGCTCATATTCAACTTCTGAAATTTTCCAAAAAGAATTTGCAATTTTTGGATAGTTTTCTTCTTCTGCAATTTTTGCATAGTTTGGATATAATGTTGTGTTTTCTTCATGCTCCCCTATAATTGCGTATTCGAGGTTTTTTAAACTTGAATTTGTTATTCCTGATGAAAACATTGTATTTTGAAATTCTATATTTTGGAAATCTTCACCAAGGTATTTTAAAAATATTTTTGCATGCTCTTTTTCGTTTTCTGCGGTTTCGTTAAATATGTTGCCAATTTGAATATACCCTTCTTTATGGGCTGCTTTTGCAAAATAATTATATTTGTTTCTTGCCATTGATTCTCCAATGAAGGCTTTTATTAAATTTTTTTTGGTTTCTGAATTTTCTCTAAATTCTTGCATAATTTTCCCTTTATTTTGTTAACTTTTATTAACATAAACCATAAAGTTTTACTTTCCATTGTCGAATTTATTAGTATAGGAAGGTAAAATAACCATGACATTAAAAATCGGCAGTTTTGAAATCTCAACTCAGGCGCTCTATGATGCGCTTAAGGCTTGTTCTGTCACAAACGATGCCGATTTAAAAAAGATTGACAAAAACGGGGACAACAAGATTTCAGAAGACGAACTTGTTGAGTTCGATGAGTCTGCGGAAGATTCTACTACAACTTCTGAAGCTGAAGCTGAAAAAGAAGGTGATGAAAAATCTTCAAGTTCATCAGATTTAGACGACTCTCAAAAAAGCGCAATCGATTCTCTTATGGAATTAAATATGTCTTTAATGGAACAGCTTTTACAGGCACAAGCCAGATTTGCCACATCAAACGATGCAGAACAGGTAACATCCATTATAGATACAATACAAAGTCTTCAAGATCAAATTAAAAACAATGAAACGCAAATTTTAAACCTCATGATACAAGCTGAAACTCCTACTATTACAACTAGTGGAACTTCAAGTGTGAGTGGGGTATCAAAAAACAAAGTAACCGCTGTGGGCAATTTTGACACATCATCTGCTGCAGCATTTGCGATGAGCCTTGTTGACAATGGCAATAAATCTGTTGATACGGCAACAATGAAGGAGTTGATGACATCTTCGGGCAACTTGTTCCACGATGGTGCTTGGTGCGGAGATTTTTGTGCTTATGTTTTAGAACAAACATATGGCAGAAATGGCACCCCTGGGGACTATTTGAACACTTGCTCAAATTATTCTTACCTTCCAACGATTGTGGGCTGGGCGCAAGAAAATGGGGTTTATTCTTCTGATGTAAGTCAGGTGCAGCCCGGGGATTTAATATGCTACGGTCAGCAGCACGTTGGTATGGTTGTTGGTGTAAACTCTGACGGTACGGTAAATACGGTCGAAGGAAACACATCAGGCAACAATGGTGATTATTATAGCCCGACAGGTGAAGGGTGGGCGTCTTACCATGCTAATGTTTCAGGGAATATTCAATTTGTGCTTTTGCATAAATTGAAATAAAAATTAAAATGTAATAATTTCGTTAAACATTTTTATTGCAAAACTGTCTGTCATGCCTGAAATAAAGTCAATCACAGCTATGTTGTAATCTTTTTGAGAATTAATATCGTAAATTGTTTGATTTAAAAACTTTTTATTCTTTTTTTCTTCAGATGAAATAGTATTTGAATATTTTAAAAGCCAATCACTAAAAGTGGAGCACAAAAGCGGATAAAAAATTTCGTCACATTTAATTTTATAGACGGAATTTTCACCGTCATAATAAGAAAAAAGTGTATCTGCAATTGTCTGTAAAATAAGCTTTGCATAAGCATGGAAGGTAGTTAATCTTTTGTGATTGTAGATGTTTTGATAATTAAAATCTTTTATAAGGTTCATTATTTCAAAATATTCTCTTGAAAAAGACAAACCAATATCGGGGTTTGAATTTTTGCATAAATCAATTGTAAAAAGATGTACAAGGGTGGTTGTGTTTATGTCGGTTAATTTTTTTTGACCAAATAAATCTTTTATAATTGCTTCAAATTCATTTTTTTGTTCTTCCGTAAGAATTTTTTTAGATAATGCATCTTCAATATCTCGTCCAAGATATGCAATTTTATCGGCAATTTTAACCACAAGTCCTTCGTATGTGTAGCTTTGGTATTGGTTTGCATTTTCAATTGAATTTAGGTCAATAAATTCTTCTCTTGGTTTTAGCCCGTTATCAACAACTTCGCCACAATGACAGATAATACCATCCCTTATGGCATATGTTAAATTTAAGTTTCTTTCATATCCTTCATAATCAGGTAGCGTTTCAATTAAATCCACAAACCTTAAGCTGTTTTTTTCATGCCAAAAATTTGTGCCTATGTTTTTTTCTATTATTATATTTTTTAAAATCCCTTCTCCCGTGTGTCCAAAGGGTGAATGCCCAAGGTCATGCCCCGTTGCAATTGCACGAACAAGTTCAATATTTAACCCTAAACACTTTGTAAGGGTTTCAGAGGCTGACGCTACATAATTTACATGCTCTATTCTTGTGCATATATGGTCATTATTTGTGGCAAAGAAAACTTGTGTTTTGTGTTTTAATCTTCTGTATGCATTTGAGTATAAAATGCGGTGATAATCACGCTCAAAAGGACTTCTGATATCGTCTGTTTTTTTGTATATAGTGTTTACCCTAGAAGTTGAAATCTCATATTTAGGGTTGGTTTTTTTCATTGCAAAATCTGCAAATTGTCCTTCAATAATTTTAGATACTGTGTTTGCCATATAAAAATATTAACTTATTTATATGTTTACGACTTCCCCTAAATTGTTGATATATTCGGTGTTATTTGCAATTGTATCTGCACTTGCAAGAATTGAATAAACGGGTTTATTTGAAAATACGTGGTTTGCGGCTTCTTTAATATCTTCTTTTGTAATTTTATCAATTGTATTTATATATTCATCAATTCTTTTAATCCCGTATGGTTGAGTCATATTCATTGAAAGAAGCATGGTTCTGCCGTATGAAAGTTCAAGTTGGGATGCAATTTTTTGTTTTAAAGCCATTTTTGCGCTTTCAAGTTCTTCATCGGTTACATGTTCCGTCATTAACTTGTTTGTGTGTGCTTCAAAGCCGTCTAAGCATTTTTGAAGATTATCATATTTGATATCGTTTTGTTTTTTATCATCCGTGGTGGATAAAATATTTAAAGTCAAAATGCCGGAATTTTCAAAAGACTGGATATTGCTAGAAGTTGTGTATGCAAGTTTTTGTTTTTCTCTTAAATCTTGAAATAGTCTGCTGTTTGGGCTTCCGCCAAGAATTGTATTTAAAAGTTCAAATTTAATTTCATCTTCAATGTTACCTGAAATTTCAAAAGAGTAATTTTTGTAAATTTGCGCTTGATTTCTTTCTTCCGTGTCAACAAGCACAGTTGCCTTTTCGTTTGGAGCGTATGAATTTAAAAGCTTTGGTGAATAAGGTTTAAATTTTACGTTTGAAGTTGGCATTTCGTTTATGATTTCGTTTTTCAATTCAGGGTGTTTTTGAATTGGGGCTGTGATTACAACATTTGAAGAAGAATTGAAAATTAAATTATTATAATGTTTTTTTACATCGTTTAAAGTGAGGGTTTTAAGCCCTTCCGTTATTTGTTTTGGTGATGGGAAATATTTTCCGTAAAGTTGAGCAAGAAGGTTCACTGAAGCATCTTTGCTCATTGAATTACAATATGTTTCGATTTTTTTGACTGCGGCTTGAAATTCTTCTTCGGTAAAATTAGGTTCATATAAAGCCTGTTTTAGGGTGTTTATTGCATCTTTTGTATTGGTGTAGAGGCAATCGGCATATGCCCTTATTTGAAAGCCGTTTGTGTCCACATCGAAACTTACTGAATTTTTGCTTGCGTCATATTTAAAATCTTCTTTCGATTTGTTTTTTGTGCCGTCATTTAAAATTTGAGTAAGAACATAAGCGCAGGCGGGATTTTCGGGTATTGTTTCTTTTGAAGTTAATCTCCAATCAAGATAACAATTTTCCGTGTTTGAGTTACTCAAAGTAAGAGTTGAATTGTCGCTTAAGCTCATCTGCTCTACCCTTTTTGTTGAAGGGTGAGCTCCTTTGAACGACAAAGATGAATTCTTTTTTGCGTAAATACTTTTGTTGTAATTATTTTGAATTTCTTCTTGAGTTGTATCGTAAGGGTGTACAACGGCAACAGACATTTTGTCAAAATCAAAATATTTTTTTGCAACATTAACAATATCTTGAGGGGTTAAATTCTCAATAATTTTTTTGTTTTCTGAAATATCATTGAAATTACCGTCTAAAAGTGAAGTGCCAATTGTATCTGCTATTGCTACAGAATCTTCATAAGATTCGCTTCTGTATTTTAAAAGACAGTTTTTTATAATTTGCATTTCTTCTTGGGTGGGTGGGTTTGTTTCAAGATTTTTTATTGAATTGTAAAAAGTGTCAATAACCTTGGAATCATCTCCCTTTTGCGCTGAAAACTGACAAAGAATAGCAAGCGGGTCGTCTTTTTTTAGACCAACTTTTTGTGTATAAAAAATTCCTGAAGAATACATTGAGGTTAAGTCTTTTTTCAGCCTTGAGGATGAATCATTAAAAAGCAGAAGCGTAAGTGCATCAAGCGCTGCGGCTTCTTTTGAGTCGCTTGCTTTTGGGCCTGCAAAACCAATTAAAACACTTGTTGAAGCGTCATTTGGGGAAATATAATCCACTCTTGTTGATTTTTGAAGTGGGGTGAGAGTTTCCTTTGTTCTTTTTGCTTCTGCATTTTCATCAGGTTGCATATTAAAATTTTGGCTTATAATTTCAATTGCTTCGTTTGGGTTAAAATCTCCCGAAAGCACAGTATACATATTGTCTGGAGTGAAGTGGTTTTTCCAGTGGTTGTAAACATCATCTCTTGTTATGTTGTTTACTGTTTCAATTGAACCTGCAACTAAATCGCTTGAATTTGAATTAATTTGAAATAAATTTTTTATAAGCGAATTGAGTGCAATATTTGTTGTATCATCGTTGCACATGCTGATTTCTGATGTCACCGGACCTTTTTCTTTTTCGACCATATCTTCCGGAAAAAGCGGGTTTGTGAGCATATCTGCATGCATTTCAATCATTTTATTTAGGGTTGGAAAATCTGTTATTGAAGATTGAATATAAAAATCTGTTTTTGCAAAATCGGTTGAAGCGTTTGTAGAACCGCCGAATTTCCCCACTTCACCAAAAAAGGTCCCGGGGGCAATTTTTTTGCTTCCATTAAAGACATTGTGTTCATTAAAGTGGCTTATTCCCCTGTTTTTGTCATTTTCATTCATTGAACCTGCGTCAATAAAAGTTTTAACTATGACCGTTGCGTCTTTTTTGGGTGCAAGTGCCACAATTTGACCGTTTTGCAGTCTGTATTTATAGATATTTTCTCCGTATGGAGTTTTTTCAACGTCAATAAGCTCCCACTTTCCGGTGTCGCTTTTTTGTTTTATTTCAGGCGGCGCAGCTAAAATTCCTTCTTGATTGAGGTTATAGGTATAATATTGTGCAGGATAGCTGTTCAAAATGTTGGCATAATTTTGCGGCGCAACGTAAACTTGATTGGTTGCGGGTGCTTGTGGCGCAACAAAACCGTTTTGTGGATTTATATATACTGGTATTTGAAAATTATTTAACATATTCTTTTTAGCACTTCACGTAGGTATAAAAAAATAATCAGGATAAAATTTGCGTATTTTTAAGTTATGTTTAAATTTATGTTACAAATTTTTTTATTTAATGTATTATTTTATTGGAACAATTTTAAAACAAGGCGAAGTTTATGGCAATAAAAGAAAAAATAATCGGATTTCCAAAAGCACTTATTTATTATAATTATATTCCTTTTTTATCTGCTTTTTTTGAACATTTAGGTTTTAAAATTGTTTATTCTGATTATACAACTAAAAAAACTTTAACAGAGGGTGCTTCCTTGGTGGTTACGGAAACTTGCCTGCCTATTAAGGTTTATGTCGGGCATGTTTTAAATTTAATTGAAAAAGGGGTAAAAAACATTTTTGTTCCTTCTATTCAATCTGTTGCACCCAAAATTTACAATTGTTCTAAAATAAGAGGGCTTCCTGATTTAATCAGAAATGTTGTTAAGGGCGATTATAAAATTATTGAAGCTACTCTTGATAAATCTGAAAATATTGGTTTGTTTGACTTTTTATCTCAGGCAGTCAAACCCTTTGGAATTAAAAATAAGGAAAAAATTAAAGAAGCTATGAAGGCTGCTTTTGTGCACTATAACAATTATTTGGTTATGGTTCAGCATGGAATTCCATTTGATAAGGCGCTTCAATTTGCGCATGAAGGTAAAGTTGTTATAAATCAGGCGAATGAAGATAAAGACATTAATGTTGCTTTGATTGCACATGGTTACAATATTTATGATAAGCGTGTCTGTATGGACATTTTCAAGAAATTGAGCAATTTAGGGGTCAGGGTTTATAGTGCGTACAATTTAACCGAAGAACAGATGAAAGACGGGCTTCAATATATTTCTGCGGATTTATACTGGGCAAATCAGCTTGAAATGTCAGGTGCGGCAGGTTTTTATTTGAATTCGCCAAAAATTGACGGTTTAATTACAATTACGGCTTTTGGCTGTGGGCCTGATTCTTTAATGATTGAAGACATTAAAAGAAAAGCAAAAGCTTTTAGTAAGCCGCTTTTGAACTTAACCATTGACGAACATACGGGCGAAGCGGGTTTTGTGACAAGAATTGAGGCATTTTGTGATATGCTCTATCGTAAATTGCGTTCAAATAAGACAAATGCGGAAGAAATCACTCTTGTCGAAGATTATTCAATCAATTTAAGATAATTAAAGGCTTACTTTTAGGTAATTCATTGGGTTTTCAAAGCTCATTTTGTGCGCTAAATCTTGTGATAGAAGTTTTTTATTTATAAGATTTTCTACAATTTCAGGAAGCAACTTAATTGAGCCGCCAAGAGTTCCTTTTTCATCAAGCCCGTTTTTGAAAACTTTCTTGCCACAAAATTCAACAAATTCTAAATTGCTTTTTGCAATGGGGAGTGAGTCTGAAATTAAAATAATTTTATTGTTCGGTCTTATTTTGAATGTCAATTTTAAAATATCTTCATTTACATGGATTGTATCTGCAATTAATTCCGTGTAAATATTTTCATCCAAAAGCGCTTTTACAATAGCCCCCGTGTGTTTGTGGGAAATTGGCTCCATTGCGTTATAAAGGTGGTTTATACAGTCTGCTCCTATGATTTGTCTTGTGTTTGTGTGCCCAAAGTGAACCTTTATTTCTTTTGAATTTAAAAATTTGATAAATTCTTCGCAATCATTATTTTCAGGGGCAATAACCACAATTTTAATTATGTTTTCAAATTCTTGAGCAATTTTTTTAAAATTTTCTATATTTGGTTTTATAAATACCTTCGGGTTTTGTACTCCGCATTTTTGGGGAGATAAGAAGGTTCCCTCAAGGTTTGTGCCTATGATTTTTGCCTCATTTTCTTTTTGTTTTTCTTTTGCATGGTTTATTTCATACAGTCTGTTGTGAAGGTATTCTGTGCTGTTCCCCGTTAGTGTAGGGCAAAAAGCCTTTATTCCTTCTTGATAGGCAAGACGTGCGTATTCGTTTATTTCATCGGCGCTTGCACTGTCAAAATTTATACCAAAAGCGCCGTGGGTGTGTATGTCTATTGTTTCCATAGGTTTATTATACTTTTTTTGCTTTTTTATTTCAAATCATTAATAAATTAAACTGTGTAGTTAAGCGGGTTTTGACGTTTTATATTAACAAATGTTAAGCAAAATAATCTCTTTTTTAAAGTGTGAATTAATGATTGTCGATATATAAAATATCAAAACTATGGAGTATTAAAACTATGGGTATGGCAGCAAGTCAGGCAAGGTTTTTATCCTTGACTGCGAGAAAAACTAATGTTGAATATGAAGGACAACAGGTAAACCAACAAAGAACAGCACTTGCAAATGAAAGTGCAAATCTTTACAATAAATTGAACTCTTTATCGGTTCCGACTCCACCTGCTGTAAGCGACTACACAGAAGTCACTTATACGTTTGAAGCAAACGATATAGATACATCAAGCACAAGAACTTCTACAAATTATACTTTGCGCAACATATATTCAACTCCTGCGGGTAATTATGCAACTTTGGAATGGACGACATATTCTTGGGATAGCGCAGTTACAAACGCATATACAGGTACATTTTCAAGAAACTCAAAAGGCGAACTTCAAAAAATAACTCTTGATAACGGCTTATCTTGCACAGCAGCAGAATATTTTGCAAAACCTGCAAATGCCGGTTTTGAATTTCAAAGCTCGGATATCCAAGACGGGACTGTTGCAATTGCAGGAATTAATTTCAAGGTTGATTTATCTGACAACCAAGCAGAAGTTGGTTCTGATACATATGAAATCAAAAGTCTTGGAGATAACAAATATCAAATTGTTGTTGCAAACAGCTTAAAAGAAACTACAGAAGGAAGTGAAAAGAAATACAGTTTTTCATGTGGTGGCAAAACATTTAATGTTATTGTAAATGAAGACGGTTCATACACTGTTAAAGATTCAGAAGGAAAAGCTGTTCCAAATGCAAAAGCAGGAGCTATCTACACAACATCAGACGGCAACACAACTTTCCAAAACACTTATTTTGGGGACTCTTTTACAACTGTTACAAATTCAGGAGTTTCTCAATATAATCAGCCGATAATTGCATATTCATATTTGGATCAAACCTATTATATTTCAGCAACAGAGTCACAAAACTCAAGATTTTATGATTCATATTACATTCATGAAAAACCGACACTCCGTCAGCAAGATTATCCTTGCGCTTATGATACAGCTTCAAATGGACGCTATAAAACCGTCACAATTCAAACTTCACCCGATAAAGACGCTGTTACATACCCTTTGAATGTATCAAACGTTCAAGACGAAGCAGAATACAATCAAGCTATGCTTGATTATGAATATGAACAAGCTAAATATGAAAAAGCGATAAAAGATATTAACGCTAAAACAGAAAAAATTCAGCAGCAAGATAAAACTCTTGAATTAAGATTAAAACAATTGGATACAGAACAAAATGCTCTTAAAACTGAAATGGAATCAGTTTCTAAGGTTATTGAAGATAATATCAGCTCAACCTTTAAGACATTTGCTTAAAATTCAATCATACTCTATAGTTTAGCCGTTATGTGAAAAAACAATTTTTACGTAGCGGCTTTTATTTGTAAAGAATTGTAAACAAATAAAACCTTGATATTAAAGTATAGTCCTATGTTTGCCGATATTAAGTACATAAGATAAGGAAAAAAGACAAGGAGATGACAACTTATGGGTATGGCAGCTTCACAAGCCAGATTTTTATCATTAACGGCTAGACAATCAAATACAGAATATCAAGGTCAACAAATTAACCAAGAAAGAACTGCTCTTGCTAACGAAAGCTCAAACATTTTTTCTCAATTGAGCAATATGGAAGTTCCTACCCCGCCGAATACTTCTGACTTCTATCATACGGTATATACTTTCTCTGGTACAAACGTTGAAGGTGACGGCGCTTCAAAAACATACACCATGGATAATATTTTTGCAACTCCAAGTGGTGATAAGGTAAAATTAAGCTGGGATCAAGAATATATGCAGGTTGCTAACGCTTCTTTTGCAACAAGCGGTATTTCAATTAAGACTGCTAGTGCTCTTAGCACTGAAGACAAAGCAAAATACAGTGCAGAACTTGCAGAAAAATACGCAAACATGAAAGTGACTTTAGCTAATGGTGAATCTTATCATGTTTTCAAAACAACAATGAAAGAGGATGAAAATTTAGCAAGTTATCTTCTTGATACAAAATCAAACGGAAGTAATACAACTTTTGCAAAATCTTACTTGAATGAAGATGGCACTGTTAATGACAATCCTTTGTACTTCTATCAAATTGGTGATAAAACATATTATTTAGATTTGCAAGATGTTCAGCAAGTGGGTGCAACCTCTAATTCGGATAATTCTGCTAATACTGAAGTGCGCTTTTCAAGTGCAGAGGATGCTTACAACTATAACCCACCTTATTCTAAGGATAATGATGATCCAATTTGGGTGAAAATCCTTGATTCGGCAGGTAACGAGCTTGGTGTCAATCAATTTAAATACACATATGAAAATGGTAAACTTTCCGGTATTGCCTTTGGCGATGGTTTTGTGAGCGCTAACTATAATTTATATACTAAACTTGCTTCTAATAGCGACAAAACCGGAAAAATTGATACTCTCCTTGCAGATGCTAATCAAGCTTCATCTTCAACTACTTCCTCTTCAAATGCGGTTAGTTCAAAAACTTCTCTTTATATTGGTGAATATACAACAAAAAGAAGTGATGAATTCCCTGTTGCAGCATATGAGAAAAATGATGTTGGCAGAATTGCTTCAATATCAATTCAAACTGGCGTAGATGCAGACGGCGAACCAGTTATTCAAAAATTTGAACTCGATTGCACAAAGGTTGAAGACGAAGAAGCATACGAACAAGCAATGCGTGATTATGAATATGAATATGCAAAATATCAAAAACAAGTGTCTGACCTTAACAACAAAACAGAAGACATTCAACAAAAAGACAAAACTTTGGAACTTGAATTAAAACAATTGGATACTGAACAAAATGCTCTTAAAACGGAAGCTGAAGCAGTTTCTAAAGTTATTCAAGACAACACGGAAGACACATTCAAAACATTCGCATAATAAAAATACTGTTGTTAAAAAACCGCAGGAAGCAATTCTTGCGGTTTTTGTTTTGTTGACTTTATTAAAAAAAATATTAATTAATAACAAGAAGGTTTTTCATACATTGTTTGGTTGATTTAAAAGGATAAAAAATATTTTAAAATAATTGAAGATAAAATTGAGGTTAGATTATGTCTTACAAAAATGATCATGAATTGGTAATTGCTAACAAATACGGAGCCGCAAGTTCTCTTGCGAAAGCTCAAATGTATGAAACTTACGACAGATTGCGTGATATTACTGTTTCGGGTTCTGTCGCAAACGGATCCGGGTTTGGTACTGTAGGCGGGTTTTTGTGGCAGTTGGCGAGCATGTTCTCTCCTTCCTCTTTTTCAACGGTTTTTGGCGGTAATTCAACAATGAATGTTCCCGGTACTTCGTACTGGTCGCCTGTGACGGGTGCAACATCTTCTATATATGGCGCCAATAACTCTTTTGGTATTGGTTCCGTTGGTAATTATTCAGGGTTCCCTTCAGGTGGCGCCGCTTCAATTGCAGGGAGTTTAACCGGTGCTGCTGCAGGTGTTCCAACCGGTTATGCCACAAGTGCATCTACAATTGCAGGTTTGTCATCTGCCGCATATGGCGTTGGTTTAGCTTCAACAGGGTTTAACTTTGGGGAATCTGTTTTGCTTCCAACAGCAGGTATTATTTCAGGCTTAGGGGGTGTCATGCAGTCTATGGCGCCTTATCTTGGAACCTCTGGTCTTGCGGCTGTTATTGCGGGAAACCTTATGGAAGGCACCGGCTCTGCCGCATTGAGCGCATATCAAAATTTAACGGGGCGTGTGACCACTAATGCTGATGTTATTTTGTCTAACAAAGTAAGAAATATTGAAACTGTTGTAAAAATGCTTGATACTCAAGCCGATCTTGTAAGACAATCCTTAAAAAGCAGTATTGAAAGCGACAGCGATGCTGTTTCAGATATTAGTTAAGAATTGTAAAAATCTTTATTTTTACTAAAGCAAACAGATTTCTTGTCCGATTATAATATTGATATAGAAATCTGTTTTTAACATTTCTTAATATTTGGCAAAAAAGAGCAATTTTTATTATTGAGTTGTTTTTAGATAGTCAGGTTTGCCCCTGACAAAGGAGTAAGCTCGGTGCTTGAACCACTTTCAGAACATATCAAAAGAGTTAAAAATTTAATAAACTTTACGAAAAATTATTTTATTCGTAATAATCCAATAAAGGCATTTTTTGACGGAACTTTGATGATGCTGAAAGATACACTCTCCATGAGAAAAAAACAAAGACTGGTTAAGTACCGTTTGAATTATCAAGTTGGTAAGCTCAAACAAATGGAAAAACTCATTGCCGCAAACAATGACCATGTTTTTCTAAAAGGTCGTAAGTTTAACGAAACGAGATAAAATGGGTCTTTTAATTGCTATTGCCAGAAAAGTTGAATTAAGAAGTGCGATTTTTGATCATGAGCGTGATCAGATTAAAATTAGACGTGCAAAATCTTCTCTCGCAAGTAAAATTTCTGATTATGAAATGACAAGGTCGGATTATGACCCAAACTCTGCAGAAGCAAAAGCTTTTGAACAAAGAATTGCAAGATTAAATGAAGTTGACAAAAGGCTTGATGAAAAGCTTGAAAAAATTGAAACTCAACTTAAATTGTGTCAGGCTGAAATGGACACTTTAAAAGATATGGAACAAAGCAGCATTCAAAGAATTTATGGCAATTAATTTAAATATTTAAATTAAAACATAAGACTTGCTTCATTTAACGGCTGCTCTACATAAATTCCTTCTCCGCCAAGGTATTCGGCTTTTTTGCCTTCGATATAAAGATAAACAGGTTTGTTTTCTTTGTAAAGATTAACGGTTTTAACAAGTTGCAGAAGTCTTGCTTGGACGGATTGTGCGCCGCCACCTTCTTCAAATTCTTTGGAAAGATTGATTGAGATTGAATTATCGTCTTCCTTAAAGCTTAAAAGCTTTGTGCCTGCCGGAATTTCGGTATATTCACCTTCAAGCCTTTCTGTGCGTTTGGAGCCTGAAACAAGCTCTTTTAGGGCATTTTCAAGAGAATTTTCCTTAGATTTTCTTTTAGTTATAACAGGCTTGTTGCTAGAATTGATAAGACAAATTGAAACGTATTCATCCACATCTTCTGCCTGTTTTGTTTCAACGCTTTTGTGAAAAGAGGTGTTATTTAATTTTAAATTTGGCTCATAACTTTCTTTGCCAATAAAAGCGTAAATGAAATATCCTATGCAAATTATTAATGTTACAATAAGTGTTCTTATAAAAATTCCCATTTTTATGCCTTTTAATATGGATTAAAAAATTTTTTTACTTTTATTTTATTATCTATAAAAATTCCGATTGAAACAAGTTTGTTTTGATATGTTAATATACAGGGAGAATTTTTTGGTGCAAATTCAGTATAAATTGCCACCCCATTTTTTACAAGGTTAAACTGTTTTTCTGTAAGAGGGATTTTTTCTAAAGAAAGAGCGTCTTGCGGTAAAATTTGGTTTTCTTTGTTTGGACTTTCTTCAATTTTAATGGAATTTTCTATTTTAAAATTTCCTGCTTTGGTTCTTGTAAGACCTGTCAGGTAAGAGTCTGTATTTAATTTTTTTGCTATATCAGAGGCTAAAGTTCTTATATATGTGCCTTTTGAGCAAGATACCTTAATGATTGCCGTTGCTTGATTTTTGTCTTTTTTAAAATTTAAAAGCTCAATATTATAAATTTCCACATCCCTTTTTGGAATTTCAATTTGCATATTTGGGGTTTTTCTTGCTATATCACAAAGCTTTTTGCCACCAACTTTGATTGCGGAGAATTTAGGGGGAATTTGAGTAATTTTTCCACTAAAAGTTTTTAAAACTTCGATTAAATCTTCCTCAGAAAAGTCAAAAAAAGGAACTTTTGTGATTTCTCCTTCCATATCAAGGGTTGATGATGTGTATCCAAACTTGATTTTGGCTATGTATTCTTTATCTGATGAAAGGTAATCCAAAAGTTTTGTTGCCTTGCCCACTCCAACTTGCATAACACCCTCTGCCATAGGGTCAAGCGTACCTGAATGACCAATTTGTCGAATATTTAAGAGTTTTCTTAATTTATATATAACATCAAAAGAAGTTATGTTTTTTGGCTTAAAAACATTAAGAAAATAAAAAGCTTCCATAGAATTTTATATTTCGCCTTTTGAGATTTTATCAATCAAATCTGTAATTCGAGCGCCCCTTTCAAGAGATTCATCAAGAATAAATCTAAGCTCGGGGGTCAATCTTAAGCGAATGCGTTTTCCCACTTCGTATCTTATTTTTGGCGTGTTTTTTTCTACCGCATCGATAATTTCTTGCTTTTTGTCTTCGGGGGCAAGCACGCTATAGAAAACTTTTGCAAAAGAATTATCATGAGAAATTTCAACATCTGTGATTGAAACCAAGCCTGAAATTTTAGGGTCTTTAATTTCTTTTAAAAGTATGTCTGAAATTTCTTTCATAAGGGTTTTTCTTACTCTTTCGTTTCTTAAATTCATCGTTAAATCCTTATAAATTATTCCAGAGTAACTCTTTCAACTTCTTTTGTGGTTGAAACTTGAATGATATCGCCTTCTTGAATGTTATTAAATTTAAAGAAGGAAATACCGCACTCAAAGCCTGTGGCAACCTCTTTAACGTCATCTTTAAAGCGTTTCAATTGGTCGATTTCACCTTCAAAAATTTCTTTGCCGTCCCTTAAAACAACAGCATGCTTAGAGCGGACAATTTTACCCTCTGTTACGTAACAGCCTGCAATTTTTGTTGTTTTGCCAATTGTAAAGACTTGCCTTACTTCGGCTTTGCCAAGTTCAACTTCCTCAACCACAGGTGCAAGAAGGGAAAGCATAGTTTTTTCTATGTCTTCTAAAACTTGGTATATGATGTCATATTTTTTGATTTTAACCCCTTCACGTTCTGCCGCCGTTAGTGCATTTGCGTCTTCCTTAACGGTAAAACCAAGGATAATAGCGCTTGATGCAGAAGCAAGCATAACATCTGCTTCTGAAATGTCCCCAACGCCAACGTGTATAATTTTTGGAACAATTTTAGAAGATTTTACGTTTTGAATTGCCTGCGAAACTGCTTCGGCAGAGCCGTTTGTGTTGGCTTTTATAATAAGATTTAAATTTAAAATCTCATCGTTGCTTAAAGTTTCTTTTGTAACGTGCGAAACCGCCATAGCTTCAAGTCGTGTTATTCTTTCTTTTTGTTTTCTTTCATTGACCATCTGCTTCATAACACGCTCGTTTTGAACGGCTTCAAGTCTGTCACCTGCTTGTGGAACTTCGTTCAAGCCTAAAATTTCAACAGGAGTAGACGGGCCTGCAACTTTAACCCTTCTTCCGGAATCGTCAATTAAAGCTCTTGCCTTGCCGCCTACGTTTCCAACAACAATTGCATCGCCCACATGAAGTGTGCCGTTTTGTATTAAAATGTGCGCCACAGGGCCTTTACCTTTGTCTAAGTTGGCTTCTATTACAATACCCATTGCGGGGCAATCTTCAACCGCTTTTAATTCTTGCATGTCAGCAACAAGGAGAATGTATTCAAGTAATTCATCAATCCCCTTTCCTTGAAGTGCAGAAACAGGCACTGAAATTGTATCCCCGCCCCAAGCTTCAGGAACAAGCCCAAATTCGGTCAACTGTTGCAAAACTTTGTCAGGATTGGCGTCAGGCTTGTCGATTTTGTTAACTGCAACGATAATAGGCACATTCGCTGATTTTGCGTGGTTTATTGCCTCAATTGTCTGTGGCATAACTCCGTCATCTGCCGCAACTACAAGGATTGCAATGTCAGTAGATTGTGCGCCTCTTGCACGCATTTGTGTAAACGCTTCGTGCCCGGGGGTATCAATGAAAACAATTTTTCTATCATCAAGCCAAACTGTGTATGCACCAATACTTTGGGTAATTCCGCCAACTTCAGTTGAAACAATTTTGTGTTTTGAAGCCCTAATACTGTCTAAAAGGGTGGTTTTACCGTGGTCAACATGCCCCATAATTGTTACAACGGGAGCACGTTTAACAAGTTTGTTTTCATCCGCATTTTCAAGCACTTTTGAAAGTTCTTCTTTTTCGATTTCTTCTTCCATAAAGGATTCGATATCTTCATCAAGAACAGTAATTTCAAAGTTTTCTGCAACTTTTTTTGCCGTATCAACGTCAATTGGTGAATTAACCGTAACCAAAATGCCTTGCATCATAAGGAATTTAATGATATCGGCGGGAGTTTTTCTGATTTTTTCCGATAATTCGTTAATTGTAATTGGTCTGTTGATTACAACTTCTGTAACATCTTCAAGCTGTGCGGTTGCTTGAGTGTGTTTTTTATGTTTTTGCTGAACAGCTTTTTCAAGACTAATTCTTTCTTGTTCTTCTTCTTTATTTTTGTAATTTTTTTCTTTTTTCTTTTTCTTTCCTCTAAGCCCTTGATTTTGGTACATGTCTTGAGGAATAATATGCCTTACAACCGTTGGTTTTTGAGGCTTTTCTTCTTGATTGTGAGCTTTTTCTTTTTTCTTTTCTTTTTCCTGTTTTTCTTCTGTTTTTTGCACATTTTTATTTGCAAAATTTTTCTTTGTCATAGAAGGAATGTCAGGAGTTTTTTGAAATTCAGGTTGCTTTTCTTGTTGTTTTTCAGGTTGTTTTGGAGCTTCTTCTTGCTTTTTAACTTCTTTTTTTGCAACCGGTGCCGGGCGCACAATTTCAAGTCTTGATTTCATTTTTGGCTGTTCAATAATTTTAAGCGCAGACTCTTTTATTTGAGGTTTTTCCGTGCTTTGCACAGCCGAAGTGTCAGCCTTTAGAGGTTCTGTTTTTGGTTCTTCTTTGGGCTTGTCTTTAGCTTTTTTTACGACAAAAGCCTTTGGCTTAGCCTTTTTTTCAGTTGGTGCCGTAAAATGTTTTCTGATTTTATCTGCAACATCAGGTGTAACAGATGCGCTATGTGATTTAAAAGTTATGTCTAATTCAGCCTCAACCTTTGTCATAAGCTCTTTTGCGCTGAATTTTAGTTCTTCTGCAAGTTCGTGTACTCTCATTGTGCCTTAATTTTTTATGTCTACAAGACCCATTGTAACACAACCAAAAATATTCGCACAGTTTTTAACTTTTATTCATATATTTCTTGAATTTCAATTTTTTGAATGTGGGGAGATTGCTTGAATAAGTCATTTATAGCAATAATATTTTTTCTTGTTGTGACAAGAAGCTTGATTGCAAAATTGTTATCAGCGCCAATTCTTTCTTCAATTTTAGAAATTTTGTTAAAGTTTTGATTGATAATATCATCAATTAAACTTTTGTTTTTAAGGTCGCATATAATTGTAATTTTTATATTTTTATATTTTTTTAAGTAATCCGAAAGCACTCTTTTTTCAAACTGTCTGATTAAAATTAGTACAAACAGGGTTAAAAATGCGGCAAAAATTCCGATTGAAAATAATCCACAACCGCATGCCATACCGATTGCTGCTGCCATCCAAAGGGTTGCTGCCGTTGTAATGCCAAGGACATTTGAGCCGTTGCGCATAATTGTTCCTGCACCAATAAAACCAATACCTGTAATTATTTGTGCACCAATTCTTGCAGGGTCATTTACTCCTGATATGCCTTCTGTTATGTGCATTTTAAACCCATATAAAGATAAAAGCGTAAAAACACATGCGCCCGTGCAAACAAGGATGTGAGTTCTAAGACCCGCAACTTTTCCTGTTAATTCTCTTTCAATTCCAAAAAGGGACGCAAGAAAAATTGCGGCGCAAAGCCTTGTAATTACAAGAAAATAAAAATCTAAATTTTCAACAAAAGAAGTATAGAGATTTTCCAACATAATTAACTATCCGCTTTGGTTTTTGGGTCAAACATATCTCTAATTGTATCACCTATTATGTTATAGGACAAAACCGCAACAAAAATTAAAAATCCCGGAGTTAAAAGCCAAGGTCTATACATTATATTACTAAATTCCTGCGCTTCTTTTAACATGTTTCCCCAGCTTGCGTCAGGTTGCTGTATACCAAGTCCAAGAAAGCTTAAGCCCGATTCTGCCAAAATAAAAGAAGGAATGGAAAGCGCTATAGCAATAATTACATAACTTGAGGTTTGGGGCAAAACGTGCTTTAAGATTATTTTAAAATTACTTTGTCCTATGCTTTTTGCGGCACGCACAAAATCTTCATTTTTTATAGATAAAACCATACCTCTTACAACTCTTGCAAAGCCGGCCCAGCCGATAAGGGCAAGAATTACCGTAATCAAACAAAATCTTTGTCCACTTGTCATGTTGGAAGGTAAAATTGCCGCCAGAATAATCAAAAGGTAAAAAGTTGGAATAGACATAATAGCTTCCGCAATACGCATTAAGACACTATCTAACACTCCGCCAAAATACCCTGAAATCCCGCCATATATAAGCCCAATCGGGAAAGAGATTAAAAGGGCAAGAAAACCTATCGTTAAAGAAATTCTGCCACCAAATAAAAGTCTTGAAAAATTATCTCTCCCGTTAATATCGCACCCCAAAAGGTGAAATTCCCCTTCTTTATCAGTTCCAATAAGGTGAATATCTGTTTTAAAAATTCCAAAAAGTTTATATTCAAACCCTCTGTTGAATAAATTAACATAATGTTTTTGACTTCTGTCTTCTTTGAATTCAACTCCCAAGGTGTGGGGGTTAAAGCTTCTTTCAAGGTTGTAAAAATAAGGTTTAGAAAATTTCCCTTCAGGTGTAATTGTGTAAATTTTAATTGGGGGTGCGTATGATAAATTTCTTTTTGAATAATTTTTATCGTACGGAGCTAAAAAATTTGCAAAACTTATTGCAAGGTACATTAAAACTAATATGCAAAGGGCAATAACACTGATTTTATCTTTTTTGAAAATTTTTAATTTTGAATTCATTGATTTGCCCCCACTCTAGGGTCAACAAGTTTTAGAAGAATATCTGATATAATATTTCCCAAAACAAGCATAAAAGAACCAATCACAAGGCCCGCCATGACAAGATTTATGTCAGATTTCATGACGGCTTCTAAAATTAATCGTCCAAGCCCCGGGTATTGAAAAACGTATTCTGTAAGCGCTGCTCCTGATAATAAGCCCGCAAATTCAAACCCAAGCATTGTAACAAGAGGGTTGATTGCATTTCTTAGAGCATGTTTTAAAATAACTTTTTTCTTTGAAAGTCCTTTTGCAATTGCATATTTGATGTAATCAGAATTTAAAGTATCAAGAAGGTTTGCACGCATTTGGCGAGAAAGCCCCGCAAGAGAAAGGGTAGTTAAAACAAATGTTGGCAAAATAAGGTGGTGGGTAACATCTAAAACTTTTTGAATTGGGGTGAGCATATAATAATTTGCGGAAGTCAAACCACCAATTGGAAACAAACCCGTTTTTTGTGCAAAAATAAGCATTAACACGGCAAAAAAGAAGGAAGGAATTGCCATGCCAAAACTTGAAAACAAGGTTAAAAATCGGTCAAACTTGCTTTTATAATTTAGCGCTGCAATAATTCCTATGGGTATTCCTATTATCCATGTGGAAAAAATAACACACAAAGAAAGCAAAAGAGTATTTACGGCACGCTCTTTTATTTTGGATGAAACCTTTTCTCCGGTTGTGGTGGTGCCCATATCTCCTTTTATAAAGTTTTTACCCCAATAGAGATATTGAACAATAATAGGTTTATCAAGCCCCAGCCTTTTTGTTTCAGCTTCAATTGTTTGCTTTGAAACGGCAGGGTTTAACTTTAATTCAGCCAAAGGGTCAACGGGAGAGAGCCTTATTAAAAAGAAGCTAATAATACTTACCAAAATTAAAATAGGTATGCTCTGTAATATTCTTTTATATATGTAAATCCAAATAGGCATAATTTATTTTTTTATAAAATTTGTCTTTTTAAATCGTTATACGGTGTATTATTCAAAAAGGCCGTTTAATCTGTCTTGAATTTCTGTCGGATCCATTTCTTTTGTGAGGACATTTATATCAAGTGCAGACCTGTAATATTTTGCGGCTTCAACCTTTTCTCCTTTAATTGACAGACATCTTGCATAATTATAATAAGCAAGAGCGTAATTCGGGTCATAATCAAGTGCGGCTTTAAAACATTCTGACGCCTTTTGAATTTGCGCTAAATCATCAAGATAAATAACCCCCAAATTGTTGTGTGCAATGGCATAATCAGGTGCGTATTTAATCGCAAGCTCATATTCCTTAATAGCTTCGGTTAATTCACCAAGCCCCCACAACAAAAAGCCTAAATTGCAGTGAATTTTAGCATTATTTGGCTCAAGTTCGATTGCTCTTCTATAAACCTTAAGTGCATTTTTATAATCTTCTTTTTCGTAAAATGCCGCTCCAAGCCCCACATAAATATCAGGATTGTAATTATCAAGGACATATGCCGTTAAGAAGGAGATAACGGAAGCTTCGGTATTTTCGACAAAGTGCTGTAATAAAAATCCCATAGTTTGGGCAATTTCAGGCGCTCTTTTATGCTTTGGTGCAAGTAAAAGTGCACTTTGGTAATATGAAACCGCTGTGTCATAATCCCCTTTCATAAAATAAAGGTTTGCAATTTGGCTGTGCGCAATTGGGTTGTTCGGGCTTACTGAAATAAATTTTGTATATGTGTCAATTGCAGCTTCATAATCACCCATTTCTTCATATGTTTGCACCAAACCCCAATAGGGCGCAAAATACAAGGGGTCAATCCATCTTGCCATTTTATATTCCACAAGGGCTTCTTCAAATTTGCCCATCATTCTATAAGTATCCCCCAGTGCGCAATATAAAAATGAAAATCCGGGGAGCTTATCTGTACATTTTGTGAAATATTCAACGGCTGTGATGTAATCTCCTTTTTGTGTGGCTTTTCTTGCCTTTAAAAGTTCATTTATAATAAGAAGAAACTTCATTTTTCTTGAAACCGTTTTTTTAGATTCCCTATCAAACGGAAGGGTTAAAAGCGCAAGAATAAGTTCAATGTTGCTTTTTAGCCTTGAATTTTTCTTTGAAAAGAAAGTTGTTCTAAGAAGTTTGTGTTTAAGATAATGAATTCTTGAAGAATTTAAAAAAGAATGCTTAAGGGCAATATTGACTTCACTTAGTGCATCTTGGTAGTGCTCTTTTTTGTTGTAGCAATTTGCAATCATGTAATGGCATTGTGCTTTGTTTGCGCCATTTTTAAGTGCCATTTCAAAATAATTTTGTGCCCTGTCTAATTCACCTTTATGGTAAAATGCAAAGCCAATTTTATAATAAATATTGCCGTTGTCGACAAGAATTTCACACGCTTTTTGATATTGGGTTATAGCTTCGTCAATATACTGCTTTGCCTGATAAATGTCAAGGTGCCAATCCATATAAAGATCGCCCAATTTAACATTCAAAGCGGCGTTTGTAGGTTCTTTTAAAAGGAGTGATTGACAATATTCAATTGCTTTTTGAACCTCACCTTTGTTTTTGAGTTTATTAATTTTTCTATCTACTTCTAATATATCTGTCAAAACTAATTTCCCTATTTACTTTGATTTTACAATATTGATTTTAACTATGCAAATTTATTAAAAATCAAGATATTCTTTTGGCGCTAAAACAACTGTAACAGGCGGTTTTAGCAGATATTTTTTTACAACATTTACAATGTCATCTGATGTAACATTAAAAATATCCTTCAATAATTTTTCATTATAATCAAAATCAAGTCCGTTTATAAAATTCCAGCCGCTTCCCCTTGCTATTTGGGCATTTGTCTGGGTGTATAAATATTTATATTTACCAGAATAGCTTTCTTTTGCGCCGTCAAGTTCTTCTTTTAGAGGCGGTTCTTTTATTATTCTTTCAATTTCATGCCTGAAACCATCCAGCGATTTTTTAATATTTGAAGGCTCTGTGCCAATATATAAAAGAAAAGCGGCACCGTCTTTAAGAGTTTTGTATGAACTTCTGACCGTATAGGCAAGCCCTTGTTTATCTCTTAATTCAACAAAAAGCCTTGATGATAGACCACTTGCGCCAAGTATATTATTCAAAACATTCAAAGCTGCGCAATCTTTGCTCAAAAGCCCTTCTACAATCCAGCCTTGAAAAATTTGCGCCTGTTTTGCGTCTTCTTTTTCAATTTTATAAATTCCGCTTTTTTCACTTTTAAAGTCTAAAAGTGTAACATTTGCATTTTCGTTATTTTTCATAAAGGGAAAATGTTGAACTAAAAGGTTTATAAAATTTTCTTCATTTTTAAAGTCGCCTGCGATAGAGATAATTTTTTTACCTTGAAAAATTTCTTTATAATAGTTAATAACATCTTCTTTTGTTAAATTGTCGATTTCTTCAAGGATTTTTGTATTTGTAATACCGTATTTGTGATTTTCAAAAATTTCTCTATAAAACTTGTCAGAAGCCTTTCTTTGAGGCGCATCCAAAATGGCGTCAACTTCCCCTTTGAATTTTGAAACCTCTTTGTTGAAGGTTTCAAAATTTGCATTTTGCATAAAATCACAAGTAAGCTCCATCGCTTTTTCAATGTCCTCATTCAGGCATAAAATTGAAACTCTAAGATAATCAGTATTTGAATCAATTGAAATTTCAATCCCGTATTTTTCAAGTTCAGAGGCAATTTGTTCAGCAGTTTTTGTGGGGGTGCCTTGTAATAAAAGATTTCCCAAAAGTACATCTGCACCGATTTTTATTTTATTTGGAGTTGATAAATAAAGGTATATCGCACATCTTGGAGTGTCCTTGATGTTTTCAAGAGCAATATTAAAATTATTTTTTGTTATAAATTTCATTATTTGGTCTCCTTATAAGGAAGAGATATACTAACTGACGCCATTTCTTTTTTAAGGTATGTATTTGCAATTTGTGCAAGATAATTGGTGTCAATTTCTTCTAAATATTTAAGATAAACATTTGCAAGAGATAAATCTCCAAATACAGTCATAAATTCGCCAATCATATCTGCAATGGATGAAACGGTTTCAGTTTGTTCTGCAAAGTCAACCTTTATATTCTTTTTGGCTTTTTCAAGTTCATCTTCTGTAATGTTTGGTAAATTATCTAATTCTTTGTTAATTAAAGATATAACATCTTCTTTCTTCTCTGCGTCAAAATTAGCAAAAACAAGGAAACAATCCCCGTCTTTAAATTGATAGTGGCTTGCACAGGTTTCCCAAACAAAAGGGTTTGGAACATTTTCAATCAAATTTGTGTTTAATCTTGAGCTTTTTCCGTCCCCCAAAATTGTGTTTAAAAGGTCAAGCGCAATAGTTTCTTTTAAATTGGCGGGTTTGTTGGCAAGGAAACCATACATAAGATATCCTGTGTTTATTTGAGCATTATATTCAACTACTTTTGGATTTTTAACGTGAATTTCTGGTGTTTTTTCATCAGGTATAAGTTTGTCAAAGTCTAGGGGAGTTTTAAAGTTGAATTCTTTTTTTACTTTATTTATCACATCGTCAGTATCAAACTCCCCAACAACAACTGTAATCATGTTATCTGGAGTGTAAAAAGTTTTGTAATAGCGCATAATTTCACTTTGCGGAATTGAAGCGATTGTTTTTGCTTTTCCTATCACGTTTCTTTTATAAGGGTGCTTGTCATACATTGCGTTATTTAGTGAGTTGTAGAGTTTGCGCCAGTTTGAATCTTCTCCCATGCGTATTTCTTCAATTACAACACAGCGTTCACGTTTATCTTTTGGTTCTTCTGTATCTATATCAAAAGGAGTGCCGATTTCTTCTTCAGGCAAAATCGGGTCAATCATCATATCTGCATGCATATGAAGTGCAAGGTCAAAATGCTCTTTTGGAATGGTGACATAATAAAAAGTGTAATCTTTCCAAGTAGCAGCATTGATTATTCCACCTTTTCTCTCAAGCGTTTTGTCGAAAACGCCCGCTTTATATTTGTGGGTTCCTTTAAACATTAAATGTTCAAGGAAATGTGAAACACCGTTGTTTGCTTCGTTTTCATTTATTGAGCCTGTTGCAACCCATGTGCTTATATTCATCATTGTGCTTTGCTTATGGGCAAGAACAAGTCTGTGTCCGTTTTCAAAGGTTATAATTTCAACAGGTTCTGTTAAATAAGGAAATTTAAGTGTTTTTTTATCAATCATCTACAAGTCCTTCCTTAAGGCTTTTGCGCCTTTTAGGTAACAATGTTTAATTTCATGTTGCTCTTTGTCTGTATTAACACAGAAAAGCGCCCTTAAGCAAAGCTCAATTGAGCCTTTTACTTCCATTTCACGGTAACACATCATAGGTACTGTATCAAACCCTAACTCAAGTCTTGCATATTTTGCCGGAAAATCTTCATCAATGTCTTTTGTTACCGTAAAAATTATAAATGCAATATCCTCTTTTTTGATTGAATTTGTGTTCATAATTTCTTGAACCAATTCGACCGTGGAAGATTTAATTTCTTCTTTTGTGTTTGATTTTAGGGTGATTGCGCCCCTTATTCCTCTTGAGTACATGAAATCACATCTCCTTTTTTAATTTTTGCGCCAAGAGACCAGTCATGGGCGCTCATAAGATTTTTGCCTTCCGGTTTTACCTGCTCTATTAAAAGCGCATTTTTGCCGCATGCAACAAGAACCCCTTCTTTTGTAATGTCTAAAATTTCTCCTGAAATTGCGCTTTGAGAATATTCTTTTATTGAAGATTTAAACACTTTAATAAGCTTGTTATTAAAGACAAAATGGGTTGTGTTAATTCCGCACATTGCCCTTATTTTATTATGAAGATTTTCCGCATTTGAAGTAAAGTTTAAAATTTTATCTTGTTTGGTCATTTTTTTTGTAAAGGTTGCTTTTGCTTCATCTTGTTTTTTTGGAATAATTGTACCTTCAAATAAGCCTTTTAGGGTGTTTTTAATTAAATTTGGAGAGATAGCAGAAATTTTGTCAGATAAAATTTCAAAATTTGTATTTTTGTCTAAATCAATATTTTCAACAAGACAAATATCGCCCGCATCAAGCGCTAAAACAGTTATCATTGTTGTAATTCCGGTAATTTTATCTCCATTTAAAAGGCATTCGCAAATGGGGTTTGCACCCCTGTATTTTGGAAGCAGGCTGGCATGAAGATTAATTGTTTCAAATTTAGGTATATCAAGAATTTCTTGACTTAAAATTTGTCCAAAGGCAAAAGTTACAAAAAAATCAGGTTTGAGCTTTTTTAATTCAGATATAACACCAGCGTCTTTTGAGATTTTTTGTGGCTCAAAAACAGGAATGTTTCTTTTTATTGCTTCCTGTTTAATTTTTGAATCTTTAATTTTTTTGCCCCTGCCTGAAGGTTTTGGGGGTTGAGTTACAAGCGCTAAAACTTCAAATTCACTGTCATCCAGAAGTTCTTCAAAAGAATTAAGTGCAATGTCCGGAGTTGCAAAAAAGACTATGGAGATTTTATTCATCATCGTTTGCCTTTGCAAGAATTTCTTCAAGTTCAACTTCATCTATAAGTTTTTCTTTTTCAATCGGCGGCAAGTTGTTTTCTTCAAGCGCTTTAATTGCTTCAAAGACATTTCTTGAATGGTCAATAAATAAAATACCGTCCAAATGGTCGTTTTCATGCTGAATTGCACGTGCAAGTAAAGAGCCGCCAGAGGCTTCCATAACAAAAGGTTTCCCTTGAAGATTAATTGCTTTAACTTTTACATAAGAATATCTTCTGACATCCACAAAAGCATTAGGAAAGCTTAAGCACCCTTCTTTTTCATGACTTGCCCCTTCTTTTTTGATGATTTTAGGGTTTATAAAAACGATAGGGTTGTATGGTTCGTTGTTTTCTGATACGTCAATAACGAACATTCTTATATTTTCACCCACCTGCGGCGCTGCAAGTCCGACACCGTTATTTTTGTACATGGTGTCTATCATATCTTCCGCAAGTGTTCTTATCTTTTTAGAAATTTTTGTAATTTCTTTAGATTTTTCTCTAAGGGATTTTTCCCCGTATTTAACTAATTTTAGAATTGCCATACCTAAATTATAATAAAATCCGCAAACTAAGGCAACTTAAAATTTATTTATCCAAGAAGTCTTTGGAGCATAACTGCAACACCAAGCTGTTGATCAAATGCGCTTGCGTCATATACACCGTCTGCAACGTATTTACCGCCTGTGTAGTTGCTTGTACCTGACCAAACGTAGGGGGATGCAACTCCTTTATTTCTGTATCCAAGCCCATTGTAGCGCTCTGCGTATTCATAGTAGCTTTCAATGTTACCCGCTTCAACGCTTAAGCCAATTGAATTAATTGCATCAATTGCAGCTTCTGTCCAATCTTCAAAGTAAATTCCTTGAGGCACATGTGTTGTTGGCTGGCCCAAAGGATCGCCGTTGTGAAGGTATGTGTCAAACCTACACCCGCTTTCTCTCCAGTGAATTGCCGCAACAAGCTCTGCGGGAACTCCTGTTGCCTTTTCAACTGCAAGGTATTTATCTTTGTTTTCATTATAAATCGATTCAAAATAATCCAAGTCGCTTTTTTGTTGATCTGTTAATGTTGTGGTGAAGTTGTAGTCAAAATTATAATTTTCACTCATAGATGACCCGCCGCTTGCAGATGAGGTTTTGGCGGTTGAAGAGGTTGAAGAAGAATTAGAGGAAGCCATTGCGGCTTGAATACTTTTTACTTGCGTGTCATAGTTTGTCATGCAGGTTATTATTTGCGTTTGCATATTTTTAATTTGATCTGACATATTTTCAACTTCTGAATATCTTGATTTCAAGTCTTCCAAATTGGAAGATTCGCCTATCTTGTTTAACAATTCCCTTCTTTGGTCATATAAATTTTGCAATTGTTCATATAAAAATTTTAATTGGGCTTGATAGCTGTCTTCAAGCTGTTCCAATTGAGATTTGTTTGATGAATTGGTGTTAGATGTATTTTCGTTTTCTTCAAATTCGCTTAATGCGTCAGAATCAACAGATACAAGCTCATCTTCCGTCAAAGTTTTATCCCCGTTTGTGTCCAGTTTGGCGAGCATTTCATTTGTGGTGCAATTATTTTCCATAAGTGCATCGTAATAGTTTTGTGTTTGAATTGTATATTCGCCGATTTTGAGTTCTGACATAATTTTCCTTTTTTCTTGAATAAAATACACCTTCCTATCCGATTTATCGGCAGGAAGGTGTAATAACTTTATATCTTGTAAATAAATTTTACAATTTTATTTTGATGCGTTTTCAACAGCAACGGCAACTGCAACTGTAGCGCCAACCATGGGGTTGTTGCCCATTCCGATAACACCCATCATTTCAACGTGTGCGGGAACTGAGGATGAACCTGCAAATTGAGCGTCACCATGCATTCTGCCCATAGTATCGGTCATGCCGTAGCTTGCAGGGCCTGCTGCAACGTTATCGGGGTGAAGAGTTCTGCCTGTGCCGCCACCTGAAGCAACTGAGAAATATTTTCTGCCGTTTTCAATTGCCCATTTTTTGTAGGTGCCTGCAACAGGGTGTTGAAATCTTGTAGGATTGGTTGAGTTACCCGTAATTGAAACGTCAACTCCTTCTTTAATCATTATAGCAACGCCTTCAGAAACATCATCTGCGCCGTAGCATCTTACTTTTGCTCTTTCGCCTTCTGAGAAAGGAGTTTCTTTTGTAATAGTAAGTTCGCCTGTTTTGTAGTCATATTGTGTTTCAACAGCGGTGAAACCGTTAATTCTTGCAATAACGTATGCCGCATCTTTTCCAAGACCGTTCAAAATAACTCTTAGAGGAGTTTTTCTTACTTTGTTTGCGTTTCTTGCAATACCGATAGCGCCTTCAGCAGCTGCGAAAGATTCATGACCTGCCAAGAAACAGAAACATTTTGTTTCTTCTCTCAATAACATTGCGCCTAAGTTACCATGCCCTAAGCCCACTTTTCTTGTGTCACCAACGGAACCTGGAACCGCAAAAGCTTGTAAGCCTTCGCCTATTGCTTCTGCTGCGTCTGCTGCGTTTGTAATTCCTTTTTTAAGAGCAATTGCGCAACCAAGTGTATATGCCCATGAAGCGTTATCAAATGCAATCGGTTGAATGCCTTTGACAATTTCATCTACGTTAATGCCTTTTGACAAACATAATTCATTAGCTTCGTCTAAAGATGCAAAACCGTATTTTTTGAGTGCTGCGGCTAAAGTTGCCTCACGCCTGTCTTGTCCTTCAAATTTTGCCATTTTTATATTTTCTCCTATTGTTATCTTAAATTATTATTTTGTTTAAACTATTCTTTTCTTGGGTCAATGTATTTAACCGCATCGTTATATCTGCCATATGTACCGATATTTTTCTTGAATGCTTCGTTTGCATCTTCACCTTTTTTAATGGCGTCCATAACTTTTCCGAGATTAACAAATTTATAACCGATTACTTCATCGTTTTTATCTAAAGCGAGTTCTAAAATATAGCCTTCAGTCAAAGACAAGTATCTGACACCTTTTTGTTTTGTTGAATGGATTGTACCAACCATTGAGCATAAGCCCTTGCCAAGGTCTTCAAGACCTGCACCAACAGGAAGTCCGCCTTCAGAGAAAGCTGTTTGTGTTCTTCCGTAAACAATTTGAAGGAATAATTCTCTCATTGCAACGTTGATAGCGTCACAAACAAGGTCTGTGTTAAGAGCTTCAAGTAAAGTTTTTCCGGGAAGAATTTCCCCTGCCATAGCTGCAGAGTGTGTCATGCCGGAGCATCCAACGGTTTCAACAAGTGCTTCTTGAATAATGCCGTTTTTAACATTAAGGGTTAATTTGCATGTACCTTGTTGAGGTGCACAGCAGCCACATCCGTGGGTAAGACCGGAAATGTCTTTAATTTCTTTTGCTTTTGTCCAAAGTCCTTCTTGAGGAATTGGCGCAGGTTCGCCCTTTACGCCTCTTTTGACGCAACACATTTGTTCAACTTCATGTGTAACTTGTATTGAATCCATGTTTTACTCCTTTTTTGTTTAAAAATACTTCTCAATAATTTAAATTTATCTTAAACAAAAAGGAATGTAAAATAAAAACTTTTGTTGCCAAAAAATTAATCTTTTAAGATTTTTTTCAACTCCTTTAAAATGGCATTATAAATTTTTATTTCTTTATCGGAAGCTGAGTTTATAATTTTTAGTAAGCTAATTTTATCTTTAAAATATTTTGTTATATAACTTCATATACGGAATTTTAAGTTCTCCCAAGCGAAAGTCTGGACATTTCATCTGAAGAAAAAGAAGAACGTATTGAATTTATTTTTTCAATTGCAACTTTTTTAGGCATGTCTTTTTGGGCGTGTACTGCTTGTACAAAGGCTTTTGTCACCCCTTCAGGAAGAGTATATTTTTTGTATGTATAAAGTTTACCTGTGTTTGAATTTGCAAGAAAAATTTCTACAGGAAGAAGTTTTTCTTCAAAAAAGAAAAAATTTCTTGTATTTTTTGTAAAAACACATGGAATATCCACCCATTTTAGCCCTTTAAATTTAACAAGAAGAAACATTATATCCAATTTAAAATAAAGCTGAAAAAAAGGCTCCTCACAAAAGCTTGAAATTATTTGTTCATCAGGATTTTTCCACAAAAATTTTAAGGTCAATCCTTGTGAATTTAAGTGTGTAAAAATCATTTCTCTATTTGAGATGAACTCTTTGTAACAGTGGCTAATTTTATACATTATCTTTTATCGACAACTTTAATAACATGCCAGCCAAAATCTGTTTGAATCGGGTCTGAAATTTCACCCTTCGGTGTTTCAAAAGCAGCTTTTTCAAACTCAGGAACCATTTGACCTCGTCCAAAATAGCCAAGGTCTCCCCCCACTTTGCCTGAAGGGCAATTTGAATACTGTCTTGCAAGCGCCTTAAATCCTTCGCCGTTATTTAGCCTCATTTTGATTGCTCTTGCTTGATTTTTGGTTTTAGTTAAAATGTGGTAAGCATGGACTTCTGTATAAGAATTTGCATTCGGGTCAATATTTTGCGCCAGAGCGCCCATAAACAATCCTGATAAAATAATTAATGATAATATAAATTTTTTCATATAACCCCCCTTGTTTTATATTTTATACATAAAAATTGACATTTAAAAGCTCTAAAATTTATAATACCTTATTATGAAAAATAAAAAAAATATATTAGACATTTTAGGCCCCTCTATGATAGGCCCGTCCAGTTCTCACACGGCTGGCGCTCTTAGACTTGGGCTTATTGCGGGCAAAATCTTTGGTGAAGATATTAAAAAAATTTCCTTCAACCTTTATAATTCCTTTGCGAAAACAGGAAAAGGCCATGGCACGGAAAATGCTTTAATTGCAGGGATTTTGGGTTTTAAGGCGGATGATGCGGAAATTAAAATTGCAGATAAAATTGCAAAAGAAAAAAATATAGAAATTAAATTTAATTATCTTGAAGACTATACAAGACATCCTAATTCTGTCGATTTTATTATTGAAAATAATGCTTCCACAATGACAATTAAAGGTTCATCAGTTGGTGCAGGAGAAATTGTAATTGAAGAAATTGACGGTTTTTCTTTTGATCTAAAAGGCGACTATGACACCTTATTACTTATGTATAAAGACACAACAGGGATGATTTATCGGGTTGCAAATTTAATTCAATCAAGAAATGTGAATATTGCCTCTATGAAATGCGACAGATGTGCAAAAGGAAAAGGGGCTTCCATGGGTATTTGTCTTGATTCAAAGCTTCCGCTTGAAGCTTATAATAAGTTAAAAGAAATTGAAGATGTTTATTTGATTAGACTTATTGAAAGGTTGGACACATAAAAGTGGCAGATACGTTTTATGAATTAAAAAAATTGGCTGAAAAAACCTCACTACAAGACAGTATTATAAAACTTGAAGCTGAACTCACAGGCTTAACGCCAAAACACCTAAGGCTTAAAGTTGAAAATTTTATAGAGACCATGCATTCTGCTATAAAAAATGGTCTAAATTCAACAGAACCTTCAAAAAGTACTCTTGTTGGCTTTAATGCAGCCCTGTTGAATAAGCCTAATGAATATGAATTTGTATCTCCCTTGTGCAAAAAATCGATAAAATATGCACTTGCCGTTATTGAAGAAAATGCCAGAATGGGTAAAATTGTTGCATGTCCTACTGCAGGCTCATCAGGAATTGTCCCTGCTGTCTTAATTGCGGCATATGAAGATTTTTCAAAAACAAAAGATGAGCTTGTTAATTCTCTTATTATTGCAGGCGAAATTGGACGTATAATTTCAAATAAAGTGCCCTTGGCAGGTGCAATCGCAGGCTGTCAGGCAGAATGTGGAGTTGCTTCCGCAATGGCTTCTGCGGGGCTTGTTTATTTACTTGGCGGAGATATTGACATAATTTACAATGCCGTTGCGCTAAACTTAAAAAATGTTCTTGGACTTACATGTGACCCTGTTGCGGGACTTGTTGAGGTACCTTGTGTTAAAAGAAATGCCTTTTTAGCTTCCCATGCCATTACATCTGCTTATATCGCTTTGTGCGGGGTAAAATCTTGCATAGATTTAGACAATGTAATTGACGCTATGGCGCAAGTTGGAAATCTTATGAGCCCCAAATTAAAAGAAAGTTCTGAAGCCGGACTTGCCACAACAAAATGTGGGCTTGAGATTAAAAACCAACTGTGGAAGCTTTGGTACAATCAATAAGTCTTAAACAGTCAGGGGATTTTTATTTAATTATTTGCCCCTTAAATAAAAAGGGGCATTTTTACAAAAGTTAACATAACTATAAAGTCTTTTTTCTAACCTGCCGAAATAAAAAAGTATAAAAACAGGTTGATATTTTAAACAGTATCATTAATAGGTTATAAGAAAGGCTATGACGGTAAAATGAGTATTAACGGAGTTTCTTTATTTGCAGGTGCAAATGCTTATTTGAATATGAACGTCATACCTGATGTTATTAAAAACAGGCTCCAAGAGCTTGGAATTAACCCAAAAGACGTATCTTCCCTTCAAGAAGCATATAGCTTTATTAATGGGGAAAAAGGTCAATATCTAGCTCAATTGCAATCCCCTGCGCCTCAAGGTGAAAATTCAAAAACAGGTTCACAAAGAAGCTCATTAAGAGATAAAGCGGAAGCCCTTGCAAGAAAGCTTGGTGTGACCGTTGAAGACGATGACACTTTGGATGAAATTTTTGAAAATATACAAGCTGCAATTTATATTCTTTTAGATGAAGCAAAAAACAGGCAAGATGACGCTTTAGTTGAACTTATTAAGTCTTTTCAACATGAGCTTGATTCTTTAATTGAGCAGCAAGAAGGCGGGAGCGAAGTTAACAATAATACCGTTTATAACATATTAGACGCCATTGCAGAACAAAATAAGTATGCACTTGGGTTAAACAATTAAGTATAAGAGTTTATTTAATTTTAAATTATAATTTATGGTAAAATTTTCTTATTCTTTTTGGAGATTTTACTTATGAACAAAAAATTAATTTATACCCTAGTTAGTGTCTTTGGTGGAATTTATCTTTTATTTTTGCTTTTACCTTTTTTCTTAATTCCGCTTTGCGACACTCTTTCGTCAAAAATTTCATCTCAAATTGAGCAAGATTTTAAATTTAAGCTTAAAATTGATAAATTAAGACTTATCACAACTCCAAAACTGACAGCAGGAGTGAAAGTTAGCGGAGTTGAAATTTATGAACCAAATGATTTTTTGCTTGCGCAAGGAGAAAATATTCAAGTAAAACTTTCTTTAATCCCTTTATTATTCAAAAAAATTGAGCTTGATGTAATTAGTGCGGATAAAATTAATTTAAATCTTGCGCTTAAAAAAGACGGGCACCTTCAACTTGAAGATTATTTCTTACAAAATACTTCAAACAAAGATATTAAAACGTCAGAAACTGCACCTATGCTTCCTTTTGGGCTTAAATTATCAAACAAAATGCCTGATTTTAAATTAAAAAACCATGATATTACATTTGTTGATTTAAAAAATAACTCGAAATACTCTTTTGTTGGAAACAATACCAAAGTTTCCGATTTTATAATAAATAAACATGTTAAAATTTCATCTTTGGGAAAAATTATTTTTGTTGATAAAGACATTTTAACTTATGACATTTCAATTACAAATAAAATTATGCCGGATATTGATATAAATTCACTTCTTGTTCCAAAGGAAGAAACCGCCCCTCAAGAGACCTTGCAATTTGAAGTTAATTTAATTGATATTTTTTCTAAAATCAGAAACAAAGATTTTAGTGCAAATCTTTTTGCTGACCTTCTTGTTGTGGGTGATTTAAGTGCCCCTGAAGTGTATGGAAAAATGAATTTGGATAAATTTACATTTATATCGGGCGGAAAAAAGCTTCCTGAAAATGATTTTACGCTTGATACAAATAAAGACAAGATGAACATTCAAGCAAATATTTTCACCGGTGAAAATGAAAATACTAAACTTGATGCGCGCATTAAAACGGGCAAAAATCCGGATATTTATTTAAATTGCGTTTCAAATGCAACTTTGGGCGGAATTTTTGATGTAGTCAAAACTTTTGCTGATGTATTTGGCATAAATGAACTTAAAACCCTTTCTGCTAAAGGAAACCTTGATGCCAATTTTTATCTAAAAACAAATTTAAAGAAAATAAGCTCTTATGGATTTTTGAAATTAAATGACGGCTCTATCAATTATGGTGCGTATGGTGTAAATATAAACAAGATTTTTTCTGATATTACTGTAAATAAAAATTCTCTCAGTATTAATAAATTGAGCTTTTCAACCCTTGGTGTGCCTTTAAATATCACAGGTAAAATTCTTCAAGATGCAACGGCTGATATTAACATTCAAACTTCAAACCTTCCTATTAAAGGGCTTTTGGTTTCTTTAGGGCAGGGCGCAATTTTGAAGGAAAACCCAATTTCACAAGGCACGGTTTCCATGCTTGTTGAAATTAAAGATAAATTAACTTCACCTAAAATTGAAGGTAAGGTTAACTTAAACAGACTTGCTCTAAAGAATATCCCTTCAAACACTTCTCTTAGCATTCCTTCTCTTAATCTTCATTTAAATGCGACAGCAAAAGGCTTTGCAGGCGATATTTCATCTTCTGATATTAAAATTCAAAACCCTGCTTTAAATGTGACCTGTTATAAACCTCAATTAAAAATTGATGAAAAAACAATTACCTTGTCTGATATGAATGTCCTTGCAGGGAAAAACAAATTCATCTTAAATGGCGCAATTACAGACTATTTAACTGAAAAATCAGGAGTTACTTTTAATACAAAAGGTGCACTATTGTCAAAATTGACGGGCTCTATTCAGCTTTATAAGGGACTTTTGAATTTAAATTATGCTGTATTGGAACCGTCAAATTTAATTATTCCGGGATTTGATTTGTCAAAAGTTTCCATAAAGGGAAATGTAGATATAACGGGCAATATGATAAATCCTTATTTAAAAGGTCAGTTTTCTTTTCCTTCAATTTCAATTCCTGAAGCCTTAGTTGAGATAAAAAATATGGTTGCTAATTTAAACGGCACCATTTTGAATGGTTCTTTTACGGCTGATGAATTTACATCAGGCGGAATAAAGGCAAAAAATATAAAATCTCAATTCAAATTGTCCGGAAATGATTTTTATTTAAACAAGCTTGAGGGAAACGCTTTTGATGGCACTTTTGCTGGAGATGTTATTTATAACATTGCAAACTCAAAATGCAAAGTAAAAATTTCAGGCAAAAATATGAACGCACTTAAGGCAATTGAAGGTGGGGCTGGAATTAAAAATGCGCTTAGCGGAACTCTTTCTTTTGGTGCAGATGTTTCCCTTGTTGGGGTTGAATATAACGATATGATTAAATCTCTAAAGGGTAGTGCTGATTTTGAAATTAAAAACGGTGTGCTTGCAAATCTTGGCGGTTTAAAGACGTTATTGAATGCACAAAATATTATTCAAAATCAAATTTTAAAAACCACGGTGCAATCTGCCTCAAAACTTTCTGTTGTTCAGCAAACATCTGAATTTGAATACATAAACGGACATTTAACCTTTGGAAATTCTTACGTTTATCTGTCCCCTGTTAAAATGGCAGGGCCTATGATGTCATATTATGTTAATGGTAAATCTAATATGCTGAATTTTTCAACTAATGTTGTGATTTTAGGTAGATTATCAAAAAATGTTGTAGACGCACTTGGCTCTGTTGGACAATTTGCGGTAAGTAAACTTTCTAATTCTCTTTCAGGGTTTGGCACTTTAACTTCAGTTATTGCAAAAAAAATGAATGTTTCCCCTAAAACGGTTGATGTGACTTTAATTCCTTCTTTAACGTCAAAAAGCATTGAATATAAAGATTTTAAGGTGGAATTTAATGGCGGAATTGAAAGTGCAAATTCAGTTAAATCTTTTAGGTGGATAAACGATGTGGACACAAGCGAGCTTGATAAAAAATATGCTGCTGTAAAAGAAAATGTTGAAAGTGTTAAAACTCAAATTAACCAAACAAAAGAACAGATTAAAAACTCATTAAACACCTCTAAAGCAAACGCAAAAGAGCAAGCGCAAAATCTTTTAAAGTCTTTAATCGTTCCCAAAAATACGGAAAATTAATTTTCGGCCTTGTCTGCTTCTTTAGTTGTCATTGGGCCGTCTTCGGCTAATATATTTGAAAATTTAATAAGGTTATCCAAAAGGTGTTTATCTTGAACGCCTTTTGCCCTCAGTGCAACCTCATATGCCTTTGGAAAGTTAATTCCATATCCGTTTGAGAGTTGAGAATAATAAAATTTTTCATAATCTTCAGGCAATCTTACAGACCAGTTGGAATTATCTGTTTTTCCTGAAATGTTTATTCTCTCTGACATGCCAAACATATCAGGAAGGGTATAATATTGATTTTTTGAAGTAAAAATTTCTGCTATTTTAGCGGTTCTAAAGTCTTGTTCTCTTTTTTCTTTTTCTGAGCGTTTTTTATAATTTTCTGTATCATATGAAAGGTGTGAATAACCCTCTTTTAAATTTCTTTTTAAAATGGGGGTGTGGCATTCAACTCTGTCGTTTGCTCTTGAAATATTTACAAGCGAATCGTTATCATGAGAGGTTGCGCCAATTGTAAAATAACCGTCTTGATACCCTTGGTTATGAATTAAATCAGCAGGATTTTCATTGTATTCAGCGTACGCTGTTGAATAAACATGGGGGAACACATTTTTTGTCATTCTTTTTCCATGCGATGTGTTATACCCAATAAGTTCAAGCGTAAAATCCTTTGGAGAAAACTTTCCATTTACATCTATTGCGGCTTTTTCCATTATTTTAATTATTTTATTTCCAACTTCTTCAATGTTTTTGCCTTCAAGTTTTTCATTATAGATAAACGGGCTGACATATTGCCAAAAAGCGTCCATTCTTATCCCGTCATAAAGCTCCATAAAGTTTTTAAATTTTTTATAAAGAAGTTTGCCTGTTTCATCAAGCTCAAGAATCTTACCATTGTGGTCAAATTTGCCCAATTTATCAAAATTTAGTGCAGGGGAATTCCACGGCTGTATTCCGTTTGTTTCACTACAATTTGGGTCAATTCCGCCTGTATACCACCCTTCTTTAAAACATTCAGGACTTGCCCAAACTTCTTTGTCTGAAAAACAAACAAGGCAATCTCCAAATAGCTTTATTCCTTTTTTGTTCAAGTCTTCTTTTGTTTCAAGATGTTGCTTGTGTGCCAAAAACTGAGCAAATTTAAGGGGTTCTGCTTCATGTTCAAGTTCTTTAATTCTTTTTTCTCTTGTGGTTGAGTCAACTTTATCTGTAAATAAATATCTGTCAACAAAGTCCCACTTTGTAATATCTGTGCCGCTTTTGCCCATTTTGTGGTAGGAGTTTGAAATTACATCAAAGAGTATATTTTTTTCAGATTCTAAAGAGAGATTTTCTTTAAATTCTTGATACTCTTTATTAAGAGCCAACACATCTTTATCCCCTTCTTTTATTCCTTTTTCAAAATTCTCATAGGCTAAATCAAGTGCACGAAGAAGCGCCCCGTCCTTATTTAATCCAAGAATATAGGTATAATCTGCGCTATATGACCTTTTTAATTTATCGCCATAATATTTGTCATCAAGGCTTTTTATGTCATCTTCGGATAAAAGCTTGCCATATTCTTTTGTTGTAAGCTTTTCGGGGGAAATTGTATGTCTTCCTAAAGTAAAAGTTGAACCTGAATACGGCGATGTAACGGGAGTAAATGTGTGTCCGTTTGAATAATAAGCAAGTTCAGACTGCGGGCCGGTTTGAATTTTGTTCATGCCAGACATCAACTGCAGAAAATCTACAAAATTTCTTGAATTTGGAGAGTTTAATGTCCCAATACAATAATTTTTGCCATATTCTGACGGCACATTAAAATCAAATATAACTGCCGAAGTTTCTTCCGTTCCAAGCTTTTCCCTTGCCTTGTCACAAGTTTCTTTATATTCTTTTTTTTCTTTAGTTGTAAGGGCTCTTTGAAAACTTGGTGAAGTTTGTATAGCAGCTATTTTCATTAAATTCTCCTTTTGGCTGACTTTATAAAACATATGAAGATGTAAAATTGCCTTTTTCTTGATTTTGTAAAGTGTTTGATAAAAAATAAAGTTGATGAAAGCAAAAAAAATTTTTAAAATTTTTTCGATTTTGTTCTTCGTACTGTTTGGACTTTATCTTTCTTTAGTGTTTTTTCTTCCTTTTATTTTAAATTCAAAACAGGTTCAAACAGCAATTATTCATCAAATTGAAGAAAAAAAATGTGCTAAAATTTCTTTTGAAGGGTTGAATTTTTCTATTTCACCTTCTTTAAAATTTATTGGAAATTTGAATAAACTCTCTATAGACAAAGCGCATACCCCCGTTTTTATTTTGGATAACGCCGAATTTTCTTATTCATTTTTTATAAAAAAAGAAAATTTTTTATCTATAAAAAAGGTATATCTTTCTTTTAATCCAAAATTTGATAAAAAATCAAAATCAACTTTTAACATGGACAAAATAAATCTGCTCCCCTCGATTAAAATAAATGAGGGAGAAATTTATTTTGGAAAATCTCAATTTTTATTTAAAGATTTTTTATTTGAAAAAGGTGAAATTTCCACTATCAGCTTTGATTTAACCTGCTATTTAAAATATATTAATTTGCCACTTAAAATAAATAAAAAGAATAAAATTTTTATTGAGAATGAAGAAATTTATACTGATAATCTTGAAATTGATTTTTTAACATCAAAACTTTTTGTAAATGGCGCCTTATATTCCCCAAAAGGTGTGGATTTTAGAGTTTATGGCAAAAATCTTGATGTTAATACAATGGAAAGGATTTTTGTATCTTTATACAGACGAATTAAAAATAAAAAACATTTTATTGAAAATTTTGAAAAATTTGGCGGAAAATATTATGTAGACTTGCATTTTAAGAAAAATCAAATAAATGGAAAAATTTCCATAGACAACCTTTGCGCCAAAAGCGTTTTGTTATCTGTCCCATTAAGGTTTAAAAAAGCAGATTTTATATTTAAAGATAAAAATATATCCATGAGCACAAAAGGGTTTATTGGCGGACAAAATGCGGTTTGGAATTTCTTTTTATCGGGAATTTTTACGGATAATTTAACAGTTTTTGGTAATGTAGAAGCACTTGTTGGGGATGATTTTGCAAAGAAATACGTTGACGGGTTAAACATAAAAAATCATCTTAAATTAAATGTTGAATATTTAACTGAAAAAGGCACGGTTAATGTCTTATATAATGCAAAACTTCCAACAGGTTCAAATTTATCTTACTGTAGGGCAAATTTAGGGCTTGAGAACCTTGATAGAGAATTTGATGTAGCAACCATAAAAACCGGAGACAAAATTAAGCTTACCCATTTTGGGTATTCTGTAATTCAAGAAGGGCAAAAACAAGAGCTGCTTTTTGGGTGGGGTGATTTTGAAAAAATAAAAAACAAAACTGTTTTAACAAAACTTGTAGTTCACACAATTGAAGATGTGCCTGTATCTTTGCTTGCGTTTTTGGAAGACAGGTTGATTGGGGGTACGTTCAACGGAAATTTTGAATTTGATTTTATAAAAGAAAAGTTTATAGGTTCAATTATTATTTCAAATACAAAATTTAAAAACTTTTTTGCTAAAAATGCAGCTGTTTTTGGGGATGAAAAGTTTCTTTCCGTATTATCCGAAGGGAAATTTAAAAAAGAACCTTTTGCTTGTGAAATTATTTTTAAAAATGACTTTGGAAACACTATATATATCGACAAGCTTTCTTTATATTTAAGAAAATTTACCCTAAAACAGCCAAAAAAACATAGAAACGCACATTTTAAAATTCCAGACAAAAAATTTAATGAATCAAAAAAAGTTGTTGCAAAAAATATTGAATTAAGATTGGATAAATTTGAAAAAGATAAAATTTCAATTGAAAATATCCGACTTTTTGGAAGTGCTATCAACGACACTTTTAATTTCAACATGAAAGACATTGATTTTGCAGACGGAAAGCTTTCGGCAGAGGGATATTTTAAATTTGATGAACATATGTTGGATGTTAATTTTTCTGCAGATAATATTGATTCAAATCAAGTTGGCTATGAAGTTTTTAACCTTAAAGACCAATTTGAAGGCAAGGCATTTGCAAATTTACATTTAATAATTCAGGACAAACTGACAAACATAAAGGGAAAAGGCGATTTTAAGATTAAAAACGGCAAACTTTCCAAAATTACAAGTTCAAAAATTGCTCCCAAAATTAAAAACCATAAATTTTCAGACATTATAAAAATTCGCAAAAACACCAAAATTGATGAATATTCTGATATTACAGGATATTTTGATATATTTAACTCTAACCTTGAAAACATTAATATTTATATGCAAAATGACAGTATATCCCTTTTTATTGAGGGAAAATATAATTTAGGTACGGAAGAAGCCAACCTCAATATTTGGGGCAAATATGACAATTCTACAGCTTCTAAAATTAAGATTTTTCATATTCCCTTAACTTGGATTACAGCTCTTGTTTTTAATACGGAAAAACTTTCGCAAGAGGTTGCTCTAAAAATCAAAAAAACTCCTGAAATCATTGCAAAAGCTGCTGATATAAAAAACTTTGTTGTTAAATTAAAAGGTCATATTAATAATCCAAAAGGATGCAAAATTGAGCTTTTTCATTTTAAATAATTTTTATATCGTAAAGTAATATAATGATAAAAATTTAAAAGCCATTACGATATAATTCCGTAAAAAAACTCCACTTTGTGGAGTTTCAAAAAAACTGGGACGGAAGGACTCGAACCTCCGAAATGGCTGGACCAAAACCAGCTGCCTTACCACTTGGCGACGTCCCAATTTGTTTAACATATGTATAATATTATGATAATAGAGAAATGTCAAATACTATTTGAAAGTTGTTTTGCTTCCTTTAGAACAGAAGTAACAGCATAAATAAATTTCTTTGCCACTTCTTCAATGTATTCATGGGTCGTAAGCCCGTTTATCACAATGTCAGCCAGCTCCATTGTGGGCCTTATATATCTAAATGCCGTTTGATTGACGTCATGGAATTGCATTTGTGCAGCTTTTCCAACTTTTCCCCTTGAAGCAGCACGTGCAAACCAACGCTCTTTAATAACTTCAAATGGTGTATATACATATATTTTAACATCCACAATATCTTGAAGACTTTCACTTAAAACATATAAGCCCTCATTTAAAATGATTTTTGCAGACTTCTTTTCAACCGAATTTTTAATGCTTTCGCAAGTCACAAAATTATACAAAGGAGAATAAATTGTTTTACCTGCTTTTAATTCAATTAAGTGTTGCTTCATAAGGTTAAGGTCAATAGCATCCGGAGTATCAAATGTAAAACCAGACGCAAAAAGTGATTCATAAGAGCCTGCATTTTTTAATTCTTGAGAGGCATCTTTATAATAATCGTCACAGCAAACAACCGTGTAAAAGTCGTTAGTATCAGACTTCAAACATGCTTTTGCGGTATTTTTTACAAGCGTTGTTTTACCCGAAGCGGATTCACCTGCAATTGACATAAGAAAAATTGAATCATCCTCAATTATCGCTTTTCTTGCAATTTTAAATATAAATGCTTCGTTTATACGAAGAATAAGAGGTTGTTTTTGCTTTGAATCCCATTCGATAACTTCCCTTATATTGTGCAAAATTTTTGCAATATAGGGCATGTCTTTATAAGTATTTGCTTCCATTGTAAAAAATAATTCCCGAGTAATTTACTGTTAATATTGTACAATAAAACATATTTTCTTTTCAGTTTTACTACACAAATATTAACAAATCTACTCAATTTTATCATCAACAAACCCCTGTTCATCAAAAGCAAGCTCAAGCATTTTGTAAACAGCATAAGCACCTGTCGCAACAGCTTTAGGGTCAAGGTCGGTTTTATTTGCAAGCTCTACAATTGCGCTATTAACTTCAGGGTTATCTTCTTTAATATAATGTATCATAGACTTGCGCCAAGAGGGCAAATCTTCCATTATATCTTGAATTACGGTTTGAAAATTTTCTTCGCTGATAATTGGTAACATATGCATATAATATTTGTTATATTAAAAAAAGTCAAATAAAAAGGCACATTTTAAATTATGTGCCTTCATTTTTTATTTATATTTAAAAATTAATCTATAATATACCATTCATCAGGTGAGCCAAATTCATCATAGGACTCAACATTTGAATCGGCAGCTATTTGGTCTTCATTGCTGCATTCTGGTGGGTTGTCAGATGCTTCATAATTGTTAGCTGGTTCATCAGATACAACAACTTCATTTGTGGTATAGTCTTCGTTTTCATAAGATTCAGCCGGTTCGTATGGAATTTCTTTATCAGCTTCATCTGAAGCGCTGAAAGGATTATCAGAAACAACAGGAACTTTTGCATCCGGCATTATGTCTTCTTCTCCTTCACATTCAGGATCGCTAGGAACGGTTGGGTCTGTAGGATCTGTTGGTTCAGTTACAGGCGGAGTTGATGGTTCAGTTGGATCAGTTACAGGTGGAGTTGAAGGTTCCGTTGGGTCTGTAACAGGGGGTGTTGTTGGTTCCACAGGCGCTGTTGTATCATCCTCAATATCCGGATCAGGGTTTGGATTATGAGGTGGTCTTGTAGGATCTGTAGGCTCCGTTGGATCAGTTACAGGTGGAGTTGATGGTTCCGTTGGATCAGTTACAGGTGGAGTTGATGGTTCCACAGGCGCTGTTGTATCATCCTCAATATCCGGATCAGGGTTTGGATTATGAGGTGGTCTTGTAGGATCTGTAGGCTCCGTTGGATCAGTTACAGGTGGAGTTGATGGTTCCGTTGGATCAGTTACAGGTGGAGTTGATGGTTCAGTTGGGTCTGTAACAGAAGGTGTTGAAGGTTCTGTTGGATCAGTTACAGGTGGGGTTGATGGTTCTGTTGGGTCTGTAACAGGCGGAGTTGATGGTTCCGTTGGGTCAGTAATAGACGGAGTTGAAGGCTCAGTTGGATCAGTTACGGGCGGAGTTGAAGGTTCTGTAGGCTCACTTGAAGGATCCGTTGGGTCTGTAATAGACGGAGTTGATGGTTCTGTTGGTTCACTTGAAGGATCCGTTGAAGGTTCTGTTGGCTTTGTTGTTGGTGTAGTAGGATCTGTCACAGGGGGTGTTGCTGGTTCTGTTGGATCAGGCTGAATAGGATCCGTATTTGAAGGATCGGTTGGATTGGTTTCATGAGGCACTGAAGGAACAACCGGAGCAATCGGAGTTTCTGTACCTGATGGTGCGTCAGTAGTAGGTTCATCAGCAGGAACATCCGGCAATTCAGCTTCACTTCCTTCACCATAATTTACATAAAGATATTGCGCAAGACTCATTTGCAAATCGCCTGTTTTTAAGGTACCGTCTGAATTATAGAATGAACCTGCAATAAATCTGTCAAGGTTGAATTCTAAATAATTTTTTGCGGTATCATAATCACCTTTTGCAATAGCGTCTTTAACTTTTTGTTCACATCCTTTTTTAACATCAAACACACCATAATCAAAAGTGCTTTCTTTGCCGTCAACATCAATTGTTTGTTTTCCTGCAAAATAATCAATGTGATCATATGCAAATTGTTCATATAGTGAATAAGCTTTAGCGTTCAAGTCAGCAACATTTGTATTATAGGTAAATTCATAAGTTTTATTGCCGTCTTCGTCTTCAACTTCAATTTTATCAGCAAGTTTTTCGCCTGTATCAGGGTCATAATAATAAGTTAAAATGTCGATAAAATCATAAACGTCTTTAGTATCTTCACAATCTTTAATTACTTTATCGCTATCAAGTGTAAAGTTAGTATCAGAAGGTGACATTTCATGGATGATATGGTATCCACGCCCTTCAGAAAGTCCGTCAACGCTCTTGCCGCTTGCAGTTAAATTTACACCGAATGCTGAAGGAATATCGAGTGTAAGAGTTTCGCCGTCTTTTAAATCTTTTAATGTATCTAAAAGCATTAAATCGGTTCTATCGCCGTCATTATTAATTTTTCCGCTAAATGCTTCATTGTATTGGTTGTTTCTTATTGTAAGCCAAGTTGCAACTGAAGAAGCTGTTGCACCTGCGCTGTTGCCGTCTGCATCTTTATAAACTGAAGCAAATTTGGAATAAAGATCTTCTACAGTTTTAATTGAATTATCGAAGGATAAAGTTTTAGCATTTGTAGAATAAATTGTCGTTTTTGATTCAGATTTATCGTACAAGTTTGACACTGTTGAGATAGGATGAATTTCAACAACATCCGGAGTATTGAACTCTGTAACTCCCCATTCATAAATATCATCATCCAATAAAGATTCAGCGGAAACGCTCATCCAATTGTCAGTGCCGTATGCTTTTTCAATTGCCTTTTGCATATCTTCATTGTTTTCGATAATTTCTCTTGCAATTTGGTGAAGCTCATCTTCTTTTACTTCTTCAATTTTATCTCCATTTTTCTTAAATGGTTCTACATATTGTTTATTGATTGCTTCACGAAGATTTGTGCAAGTGTCTGCTTCGTTTGTGTGGGTTCTTACAACATATGTAGTTGAATTGTTTTGCGGGCCGCCAGGAATTTCATCATCAATAATTCTTAAAGCGTTTGGTAAAACCCTTGTTTCAAGTTTTTCATCGTCATCTTTTACAGTGGACATAATGGACACAACATCAATAGTTTTATCAGTGTCGAATACTTTAAAATCAGAATTAACAGAAGCTGTATCTTGAGTAGCTGCCTGTTCATCAACCTCAGATGAACTTGCTGCAACTTCAGTTGATTTAGTTGCTTCACATGCCGCAGCGCCAATACCTAATAACGCCGCAAGTGCAGCTGCAACACCTCTTTTTATATTTTGTTGTTTGCCTTGAAATGACACGGCATCAGCCTTATTTTGAGATGCCAAATAAGAAGGTGAATATTTAGTTTTATTTTGCAGATTAACTTCGTTCAAATTGCTATTTTGATTAACTGATGAAACTTTCATTATTTTCTCCTGTTAAAGCAGTTAGACAACTACATGTTTGTATACACAATACTACCAAGTCACCTAAAGAAAAAAATTTACATTTTTCTTAGACAATTTTTGTAAAATTTTACAATTCTTAATAAGGAATATAGCTTTACAGCGTATTTAACCATAAAAATGTAGCTTTTTAAACCATTTCATTTTCTATTCTTTTTTTAACGTGCATTGCAACGGCTTCGCCCATACTCATGCAGGAAGCTTGAGTTCTAAGAGCACCTTGGGCGAATTTATCGGCGCCTAAATTTCTTCCCGCAGCATATAAATTTGTATAATTTTTAGAAATAAGAGATTTTATTCCTAAATAATATTTTCCCGTTTTGATGAGCATGGAAACATTTTTTTCATTCGAATGAATATCAATAGGATAATCGCCTTTAAGAACAGGGAATTCAGGCATGGTTTCAGATAAAAGTTTATCAATCGTAAATTGTTCCAGTGCAATAATTTTATTTGTTTCACGAACGCCTGTTATGGGCGCAATTGTTGAAATATAGGAGTTTTCAAAGCCTTCAAAATATTTTTTCATAAAATTTGAAATTCTAAATATCGCACTCCTTGCGTTCATTATTTTTTTTGAATAATCAAAGGGGTCATTTGGGTCAAAATCCTCAATTCTAGGGCAATTAAAGGCAATTGAACCGCAAGCGCCTGCAATTGTAAAAATTTGAAAATAAGCAGTGTCCTGAAGGGTTAAATCTCCGTTTTTTAACGCCAAATCAAAGATAGGTTTTAAATTCCACCCTTTATCATCCCAAGTATATGCACTTGTTAAATGAATTGTGCCCGATTTTTCCATAAAATTTGTAACATTAAAATCAGTATCATGCTTTAGTAAAAAATCTTTTAATTTTTGAATATCAACTCCCGCCATAACAAATCTCAGTGAAGCGGGTTGTTTTTTTTCTTTATCATCAAAAAAATTTTCACCTAAAAGTTTAAAAATTTTAGAATCACCTGTTGAATCAAGATAATATTTCGCTTCGATACATAACGATAATAAATTTGAGGAAAATTTTATTTTAGAAATTTTATTTAAAGAAGAATAAACATTTTCAGGGGTCATTTCAAAAAGAACATCGACATTTGCAAAATTTAGCATGTCATCCAAAACAATTTTTAATAATTCAGGATTAAACCAACCTTTGTTGCTGTCAAAATATTCAACTTGCGCTCCATATTCGTGAGCTTTTGAAATTAAATCTGAATAAAAAGAAACATTTATATCTGAAGAATCTGTTTTCATAACAGGGACAACAAGCCCACCTGTTGCAAGCCCGCCTAAATAATTATTTTTTTCAACAAGCACGGTTTTAAGTCCAAGGCGCCCTGCCGTATATGCACATGCAACCCCGGCAACTCCGCCGCCTGTTATACAAATATCATACTTTTCCATATTATTTATTATCCCATACTCACCGTTTATTAGGCAAGCTTTTAATAGCTCTTTTGGTCAAAAATGATAAATATTGAATTTTAGGGGCTTTATTGGCTATTTTAAATCGTTTAGATTAGTATTCATAATGTATATTATGTAAATAACCCCTTTTTGAGAGACGAAGGTATAAATAAACCAAGAAATTTGTAAATTCTCTTTATATAATATCTTACATTTTTTAAAAAGGCTAAAGTTTTTTATAAAACTGTCGATATAAAATTTGTATTTTAAGGAAGGCAATAAAGAATATGAAAATTGGCGGAACCGGCGGCTTTAACATTGAAGATTTATTAAAACAAAATCAGCTAAACCCCTTTGGCGGTGCAGAAAAAACAGATAAAGCCGAGAATGCGGACAAAAAAGATGAGCTTGGAAAAATTGATACTGATGATATAAACGGCGCATCAAAAAACTCTCCAAATAACAGTTTTATTTCAGATAGAGAAAATTTCACAGATGAAAATGAAATTCAAGAAATCGATTTAGATGATTTTGAAGACGATTTTTAACGCTGATAATAAATAAGTTATCACTGTATTGCTAAAAGATATACCCGTGACATTGTGTAAAAATTTTATACAGTGTTATGGGTATATTTCTTTAAGTTATATTTTTTAAAGAGATTTAATAATTTTTATCAGAAATTTTATCAATATATTTCTAATAGAATTAATATTAAGTATAAAATTATCACTATAAAACTAAAAGTAATAAATTTTATTTCATATTTTAATTTTTTAAAATTTAATTTTTTAATTTAAAAAATATTTACCAAAAAAGTTTGCCCAAAAAAGAATGTAATTTTGCCAAAAAAATTTTAGTATTTTATTGGAGGAAACTATGGAAAATAAAGATGTAATTAAAATTATGATCGCAGATGATCATAAGCTAATAAGACTTGGACTAAAAAACAGTCTTGAAGCTTCCGGTGATATGGTTGTAACCGCTGAGGCAGAAAGCGGCAGGGACGCTATTATGAAATTTAAAACCCACAACATTGACGTTGCTGTCGTTGACCTTGTTTTGGGGGATATTTCAGGTACGGAAGTAATAAAGCAGCTCCTTGAAATCAGACCAAAAACAGGAGTCGTAGCGCTTACATCCCAACTCAGAGAACAAGATGTCTTGTCATCCATACAAAACGGCGCTCTTGCATATGTACTCAAAGATGTAAATGCTGAAATTTTAAATATGATAGTAAGAAGTGTAGCAAAAGGCTCAATGTGGCTTGACAAGCGTGCTGTAGAGGTTTTAAAAAATTCAAAAACACCCTTTTTGCCCCAAAAAAATTCATCCCGTGCAAGCTTTAGAGCCTCACATAACAATTTAACCGAAAGGGAATATGAGGTTTTAAAGCTTGTAGTTGACGGAAAATCAAACCATGAAATTGCAAATTTGTTACATATAAGCGAACATACATCAAAAGCGCACGTTTGCAGCATTATTCAAAAACTTGTTGTCGATGACAGAACGCAAGCTGCCGTAAAAGCACTCAAAGAAGGGCTTGTTTAGATTATGCAGATTTTTCGTCTGAAACTTGTGTTTTAAAATCATTAAAAGAAAGCGGCTTTATCAAAGGTGCTGTTGGGGTTTTGGGTTGAATAGTTACAACATCGGTTGTATCTTTTGAATTTTTCTTTTGATAGTGTTTTTTAAGTAAAAGACCTGTTGTAAGCCCCGCAACAAGAGCGCCGCCCACAGCTGATACAACACCAATAATTATCGCCATTTTTTTGTATTTTTTGGCAGCCATAACAGCTTCATCTTTGAGCTTTTTAATTGTCGCTTCCTGCTTTTGTACTTGTTCATTCAATTCGTTAATTGTTTTTGTTAATTCTTTTGTATTTTCATTCGAAATCTGTTTGCCCAATCTTCCCAAAATAAATGTAAGAACTGCGCCCAAAGCGGGTAGTCCGTATTTTGTCGTTCTTTTTGTTAAATCTTCGGTTTGACCTTGTTCTATAATTTCAGAAACTTCACTATCTGTTTTAGACAAAAGGTCTTCTTCATTTGGTTTAGTGTAATCAGAGTCCAGATGACGGCTTTTGTATAAGTCATGGGAGCTTTTGTTGTCAGGATGAAGATTATTGTTTGTATTCCAGCCTGTGTTGAGATTTTTTAAATTATTAAATATCTTTTCTTTAACGGTTTTATCCGCTTTTACAGAGGCACTTATAGCGTCTGACATTTCAGAAACCAAAATTCCGTCTTTTAGCGTGCGTGCAAATCCGTCAAATTTAAAATTATAATCTTTTGATAATTCATCCCAATCATCCCAATTTTCAGGCAATTCGCCATTAAAATCAGGAGAATTTTCAAGTTCTTCCTTTTTATCTTGCAAAAATTTTGAATACGTTTTGGCAAAGCCCTTAAATAAGCTGTCATCAAAATATTCTGCACCGTTTTCGTCTTTTTTTACGAAAGAAGGAAATTCTTCTTTAAGCTTTTCTTTGGCTTCATCATTGTTTTGAAGGTAAGCGTCCAAAATTAAATTAACTTGAGATTTTAAAAGATTATATTCATGCTTTGTTTTGTATGACGTTGCTTTTTGTGCTTCCTGTTCATTTCTGGGGTCAAAATTCTTCTGTTTTAAGCCTTGAGTGTTTGTAACAATAGGGGTGCAATAATATTTCATGGCTTCTAAATCAGTCAAGCCGCAAGGTTCAAACCTTGAAGAAAATATTGCAGCATCTGCCGCAGATGACATCGCATAAGCAGGCGCCCAACCGTCTATATGGACAATTCTTCCTTTTAATTCAGGATCATTTAACATTGATTGAACTTTGTCGAAAACTTTTTTAGATTCAGGACTTTTATCAAGCCCGGCACCTAAAATCAAAATTGCGTTTTTACCTTCTTTGGTTTTTGCAAATTTTTCAAACGCATTTAATGTGATATCATGCCCTTTTTGAGTGTCAATTCTGCCCCAACTTACAAAAAGAGGAACCTCATCACCTTTGCCTTCTTTAATTTTATCAAGAAGGTCACTCCTGATTATTTCATCACAAGAGTCCGCTTCAGGGTTTATGTTTGCCGTTCTATTTTTGTTTCCGGTGATAATTGTGGTATCTTTTGCGCTGAGCCTTTGAAGAAGTTTTAATTTATTTGCATTTTTTATCCTTCTTATATCTTCGTATGAACAATCAAGAGGGTATGTTTCAAATGCTTCATAGCGTTTGCCGTCTACATCTTCACAGGTTTTGTTGTATCTTTCATTCATCAAGGGTTTAGTCGGGTCAACGGCAGGGTCATTTAAGGGGTTTAAAATGCCATTAAAGGTTCCATTTTCATAAAGTTTACTTGCCATATTATGGATGTTATGGGCAGTTTGAGGATTTTGAGCAATGCTTTTTGCATATTCTTCCGCAACAACAGAAAAAGATTTTACATACCCCTTATCTGCCCAATGCAAAGGAATTTCAACCGCACTTGCCGTATTTGTTTCATCTATTGCGCCTTTAATAAAGGGTTCAAAATATTTGTCACCTTTTATATTGTCTTTATAAACGGGGTCATTTTCAATATTTTCAATTTGCTCAGGTGTTGCTCCAAGGTTTACAAACATATTTTTCATGGATGTTTCACCGCAATACCCTGGGCCTAAGTTATGCCCAACATATGTTGGTTTTATCCCTTCATAATCATCTTTTGTCCCTTCATTGAGGGTTTTTTGAGCCATATATTCTACAGCATATGCACTTTGAGCGTCTGAACAAACAACGGTAGCAGGGTTAAAATTCCCTTTATCTTCAATTACATCCGGCAAAAATTCTATTGCAGCTTTTGAAAATTTAGCGTATGGATCGCCATTCCAGCCGTTTGTTTTTTGTTTTGCACCCGTTTTATAAACGTATGTATTTTGATAAGGCTTTTTCATTGAAGAAACGTCATCCACAAAAACAAAATAAGTAAGCTTTTTATCATCATCTTTTGGTCTAAAAAGCATTATTTCAGAATCAGTTTCCTTGCCCCATTGAATTTTTTTAGTTTTCACCAACTCAAGCGGAACAACTCCCTTGTTGGTGTTCATAATATAATTTCCATTTTCATCCTTCAAAGGTGCAGGATTGCTACCTTTAGAGTTATCTGCACCATAGTAGGGGATAATTTCAACCTGATTGGATGAACTGCCAAAGCTTCTATAATCTTTCATAACGGTTCCCACACCGCCTGCTTTAGCCCACGGGTCAGACTCTGCGCCTATAAAAACAACTTGCTCTTTGTTTCTGTCTGTATTTCCGCAGAAAGAAAGCCCTCTTGATTTATATTCGCTAAGCGAAATTACTTTTGGGTATTTTTGTGCACACGCTACACTGGGCGTACAGCGCCCAACAGAATGAGAAGCAACTTGATATTTTACGGGATTAATTTTCATTTTCACCCAATTTTCACACCTAACATATTTATTAAAACATAAAGTTAAAATAAATTGCCATTTTGAAATGAAAATTAATATCAAAGAGTCTTGTGTTTTTCAATAATAGTGTTAATTAAAGCGTCCAGTTTTGTATAGTCTTCTTGCTTTAATTTGCCCTTAATTAAAACAGGTTCAAGAATTTCAGGCTTAATTGAAGTTAACACGGAAAGAATAGATTCAACCAACTTGCCACCCCAACCGTAAGAGCCAACCACAGTTGCAAATTTCAATTTTGGTTTAAGAGCGTTCACAAGAACAGCAGCATTAATTGCAACGGGGTGAGCACTTGCAAGCACCATGGATGATGAAACTATAAGAGTGGCACAATCAACCAATTGAACTGCAAGGTCGCCTAAATCATCTCTTACGATATCATGCGTATAAACTTTAATTCCCGCCTGTTTTAGATTGTCAGAAAGATATTGCACCATTTCTTCCGTGCTACCATACATCGAAACATAAGGAATTAAAACAAGATTTTTTGGCTTGTCTGAAGTCCAATCTTTATATGCATCAATAATAAAACTCGGTTTATCGTAAAGAGGGCCGTGACTTGGAAGAATATAGTCAGGGTTTAGGGTTTCAACAAGTGAGATATATTTTTTGCACATAACTCTAAAGGGCATCATAATTTCCGCATAATAGCGTTTTGCCATTGAATAAAGAGTTTCATCACACTTTGCATAAAGTTCATCGAACGGCAGATGTGCGCCAAGAAAATCACAGGTAAATAAAATGTTATCCTCTTTTATGTATGTAAACATTGTATCCGGCCAATGAACTCCTGGAGCCATATAAAATTTCAAAGTTTTGTCGCCAAGGGATAATTCTTCTTCGTTTTGAATGACTTTAATTTTATTTTCATCAATATGAAGCATTTCAATTAGATTTTCTTTGCATTTTGAGTTTGTAACAACAAGCGCATTAGGATATTCTTTCAACAAAAAAGGAATAGAGCCTGAATGGTCTTGTTCGCCATGGTTTGCAATAATATAGTCAACATCTTTGATATTGTTTGTTTTGAAATTTTTAATATATTCTTCTGAAAATGGGGGATACATTGTGTCTACGACCGCCGTTTTTTCAGACCCTTTAATTAAATATGAATTGTACGTTGTACCATGTTCTAAAGGAATAAGTTCATCAAAAATAACTCTATCTGCATCATTTAAGCCTGCATAAAAAACATTGTTTTTAATTTCTTTAAAAAGCATGAAAAAACCCTTTCTTTTATATTTAAAAACCCGCCGATTAAGCGGGTTTAAATTGCCCTGGGCCGGACTTGAACCGGCACGAGGGTATTAGCCTCATTGGATTTTAAGTCCAACGTGTCTACCGATTTCACCACCAGGGCGGATAAGACACTTTATTATTTTATAATATGAATTTTAAAAGTCCAGTTTTATTTTTTACTCCGCAAGAGCATTAATTTCTTTTACCATAGCTTCAACGTCAATGCCGTGAACCTTTGCGCCTGCTTCCAAATTTTCAAATCTTGCAGCTGCACAACCTATACAGCCAAGACCGTATTTTTGAAAAACTTCTATAGCATGCGGGTTTTCTTGAATGATTTCCATAATACCCATATCTTTTGTAACTTTACCCATTTTTGTTGCCTTTATTATTCTAATCATTAAGTATTATACTATGAAAAAAACAAAATCAACATTTGAGATAATTTCTCCTGTCGGAATGGCCGGAATAAACAAGGCGCTAAGGCAAGACAGCCTAACATTCAGACCGCTTCCAATAAGTTTTATTGATCAGATTCAAAATTTTTATCAAGAAGTTTTGAAAAATCTGAAGGCTTTATGTCTTTTATGAATTTTTTAAATTCTTCAGCTTCTTCTTCATCTTTATCAGAATTTGTAGAAATTGCCCCGTCAGCCATAACGGAAGCCGAAACAAAAATCGGCACATCAGCTCTTATTGCAATTGCAATGGCATCGGATGGTCTTGCGTCAATTTCAATTTCTTCCCCTTTTGAGTCTTTGATGAAAATTGAAGAAAAATAAGTCTGTTCATCCACATCGTTAATTTCCACTCTTATAATTTCAGCACCCGTTTGTCTTGCAAAATTTATAAAAAGGTCATGGGTTAAGGGTCTTTGAGATGGAATTTTTTCGATTTTTCTTATAATAGAACTTGCCTCAGCCGAACCTATCCAAATGGGAAGTGCGTGTCTGTTTTCATAATCATTTAATACAATAATGGGAGAGCCTGTTCTTGTATCAAGAGCAATTCCCATAACTCTCATTTCAATCATATATTTTCCTTTTTTTAAAATATTATACATCAAATTTTTAAACTAAAATACCCGCCAAATATATGGCGGGTAAATTGAAAGAAATGAGATTTTTTATATCAACCAATCCCAGAAGCTATTCCAGCCATCTGCAATTGCTTTACCTATTCCCCCAAAGAAGCTACCAACCGCATTAAATGCTTGGGTGAGTACCCCTGGAGTATCCTCTTTAACCCCTGTTGCTTTAATTGCTTCTTCAAGCGTGCAACCGGTTGAGGACATATAGGCTTTAACTTTTTCTATATCTTCCGTCTTATATTTAGACAAGTCGATTGTTTCCATTTCTTCGGGTTTTTCATACCCTAAATCTTTCAGATATTGTTCAGCTTCTTCTTCTGAAAATCCGTTATTGATAAAGTTTTGATACAAGGTTGCATATTCTTCCTTGTCATCCCAAGTTGCGTCAAGCTTATCACCGAGTTTTTCGATTGCTTCATCACGTGAGATGTCGTATTTGTCCATAAGGGTTTTTATCATGTTTTCTGAGTCTTCGCTATAAAGACCAAGCTTTGCCTGTTCTTCATCAGACATTGTGTAACCATCTTCTGTGCTTCCAAAATATGCTTCGCCCAAATTGTCATATATACCTGCGTCCACAAGGTCTTGCAAATCTTGTGCCGTCAATTCTTTTGAGTTATCTGTATCAACTGTGGTTTTATTATCACTATCAACTGTGGTGTCATCTTCTTTGGTATCAATTGTTTGAGTTGATGGATATGAGAACGGATATTCAATTGGGCTGTCCGATGAACTATCCGTTGTACTGTCAGTTGCATTGTCAGTAGTATTGCCTGTTGTATCTGTGCTTGTTGACGGATTATTTGTTGTTCCGTCACCTGAAGTTGCACTGTTATCGGTTGTGGTATTATCCGTAGATGTATTATTATCGGTTGATTGAGTTGTATCATTTGATGTTGATTGTGTTCCTGAAAAATCAAATGTGTTGCCCGTTACTTGATCATACCATTTATTTGTGTAAATGCTGTCATTTGCAAGTTTTTTAATGCTCACCATGCCTGTGTCATTATCTTGTAGCGCATAGTATCCCGCTTGGTTAAAAATTGAAGTTGGAGCGGTTGCAACCCCGCCATAATATGCATTGCCTGCTTGAATTCCGGCAAGTGTTCCTTGGAACTTTGCAAGATTATTTGTTGTTGTAGGATTGTAAAAATTGTAGCTCATCTTTCCATCTCTCTTTTAACTATAACTCGTTTATTATGCGTTAGCATCCAGTGAAGCAATTTGATCAGGTGTCATGTTCCTTGAAAGGTCTGTTAATTCAAAACTTTTCTTTGAGCCTGAAACATCAAACTGATTTCCCGATGTTTGATCATACCATTTGTGAGTAAATAAACTATCATCAGCCAGTTTTTTAATTTTAATTTCGCCTGAATCTGTATCTTGAAGTGCGTAATAACCTGCTTGGTTGTATATTGAAGTTGGAGCGGTTGCAACCCCGCCATAATATGCATTACCCGCTTGAATTCCGGCATATGTGCCTTGAAATTTTGCTAAATTATTTGCATCCTGTGGATTAAAAAACGTAAAGCCCATAATTTCCTCTTTTGTTGTGTTTAATTTATCTCTCGTTTTAATAAAGTTTTTTTATCTTAAAAAATTGCCTATATATTTGTATTAATTTTGTATATCATTGATATATAAGCTTTTGAGGTATGTTACAAAACTTTACAAATGTTTGTGATAGAATAGTCATATGTTAAAAGGACCTTTTTTAGATAAAAATTTTATTGGCTCAACGAGTGATTATTCATCCTCTGACATTGTCTTGATTGGCATGCCGTATGATTGCACATGCTCTAACCGTGCAGGCACAAGGTTTGCTCCGCAGCAAATAAGGGTTGAATCTGTTGGAATTGAAACATATTCGCCTTATTTTGATGTAGATATCGCAAATCTTAAATTTTTTGATGCGGGAGATTTAGAATTTCCTTTTGGAAATGCAAAAAAAATGCTTGATATTGTGGAAATTAATACAAACGCAATTTATGAAGATAAAAAAAAGATTTTGGGTGTGGGCGGCGAACATTTAGTCACGCTTGGAGAAATAAGAGCACTCAAAAATTATTATTCAAATCTTGCTGTCATCCAATTTGATGCACATACGGATTTAAGAAGTCAATATTTAGGAGAAACGCTAACTCATTCAGGCGTAATGTATCAAATTGGCGAACTTATCGGATATGAAAATATTGCCCAAATTGGAATAAGGTCAGGAGAAAAGGCAGAATTTGACCTTATGAAAAAGCATAATACTTTTATACAAAATCTTTCCCAATTGGATAAATTTAAAGCTAAAGATGTTTTTATCACAATTGACCTTGATGTTCTTGACCCTTCTTTAATGTCTGGTGTTGGCACGCCTGAAGCGGGTGGATTAACTTATTGTGAGCTCATTGAACACTTAAAATATTTAAAAAATTTCAACATTATTGGGCTTGATATTGTTGAGCTTGCACCTGATATCGATATAACAAAAACATCTACGGCAACGGCATGTAAGCTTATTAGAGAGTGTTTAACTTTGTTATAAGTTTTTTGCACTCAAATTCTAAATCATCTTTTGTAGAGTTATTATAGATAAGGTAATCTGCTTTTTTAATTTTAAATTTCTCTGAAATTTGAGATGAAATCCTTAATTCTGCCGTTTTTCTGTCAAAATTGTTTCTTTTTATCAATCTTTCTAAACGAATATTTTCATCTGATGACACAAAAATAATTTTATCAAAATATGACTCCATTTTATATTCAAAAAGCATAGGAGCTTCAACCACAACAAACTTTTGGCTCTTGTTATCCATAAAAAACAGGTTCATTTTTTCTGTTATTTTAGGAAAAATAAACTGTTCTAACTTATGTTTTTTTTCATTATCCTGAAATACAATTTTTGCAATATCTGCCCTTTTTGTTGAATTAAATTCATCTAATAAAAATTTTTGTAATTCAACATCAAAGTCATACAAAAAATGAACAACTTCATCCAATGAAAGTACTTTAATGCCGTTTTTCTTTAAAAAAGAAGAAACCAAAGACTTTCCTGACGCAATATTTCCAACAAGTGCAATTTTTAACATACTTTTACAATACACCAAATAATTGTATAATCATAGCATGAATAATATTTTGCAAACAAAAACCAAAGCAAGTTTAAAGGCACAAAAAAAAGAAAATTTAAGCATACTGGAATCAATTTTAGAGGCAAGAGGAATTCAAGACATTGAAAAGTACCTAAACCCCCTAAGCCAACCTTTAAGCTCCCCGTTTATATTTTCTGATATGAAAAAGGCAATTGAAATTATAAACGATGCAATTCAAAAAAATGAAAAAATTCTTATATGGGGAGATTTTGACGCAGACGGAGTTACATCAACTTCAATTATCTACAAAGCGCTTGTTGCACTTGGCGCAAAAGTAATTTACTTTATGCCGGACAGATTAAAATTAGGACATGGAATTGATTTAAAAACACTTTTAACTCTAAAAGCAAAAAACAACATAAAAGTCTTAATTACTGTTGATTGCGGAATTTCAAATATAAAAGAAATCAACCTTATAAAATCTATGGGTGTAAAAGTTATTTTAACAGACCACCACCAACCCCCGTCTGAATTGCCTGCTGCCGATTGTATAATTAATCCTCTTGCAAAAAATGCCCTTTGCGAAACTCTTTCTGTTCAAGAAATTCAAGACAACTCATATCTTGCAGGGGCAGGCGTTGCCCTAAAATTAGCATTTGCACTTTTATCGGATGATTTTAAAGAAGTTAAAAACGAAATCCTTGCACTTTCTTGTGTTGGCACAATTGCCGATGTTGTTCCCCTGCTTGGCGAAAATCGAATAATTGTATCCTATGGGTTAGAAAAAATTAACTTAGGCTGCCACAAAGGAATTTCAAGGCTATTTAATAAATTGAACATAACAAAAAAAATAACAAGTGAAGATATAGCCTTTATTTTGGCGCCAAGAATAAATTCGGCAGGAAGGTTGGATTTACCTGATTTATCCATAAAATTATTGATTGATGAAAACCAATATACGGTGGATGCAACAATTGAAAAACTTGATTGTCTTAACAAAGTAAGACAAAATTTATGCGATAAAACGTATGAAGAAGCCCTTTTGAAATTAAATAACCCCGAAGATTTAATTGTTTTATATGATGAAGGTTGGCATATTGGAATAATTGGAATTGTGGCTTCTAAGCTTGTTGAAAAATTTAATTTGCCCGTCTTTCTTATCACAAAAGATGAAAATGAAGTCTACAGGTGCTCTGCAAGGGGGACAGAGGGGCTTGATATATCAAAAATTTTAACTGAGCTTAAACATTGTTTTCTTGGATTTGGCGGACACTCTTTAGCAGGGGGCTTTTCTGCCGATTCAAATTCAATTACAATTGATGAATTAAAAGATAGATTAAAAAACACAGTAATTGACTTTAAGCAAGAAGGAATAAATCTTCCAAGTGCAAAAGCCGATATGGAGCTTGAAGGAGAAGATTTAACCCCTGAATTTATTTTGGAATTAGAAAAAATGGAGCCTTTTGGCGCACAAAACGAGCGTCCGAAGTTTCTTTTTCAAGGTGCAAAATTATTATCAGAAAGACAAATTGGAAAAGAAGCAAACCACATTTCATACACAATTGCAAAAGATGACAAGCTGTTTAATTGTCTTTATTGGAAAAGAAAACTTCTTGGCTTTTCACAAGGAGAAACGCTTGATTTTATTTTCAGACCAGAGATTAACAGCTATAACGGAGAAGAAAAAATTCAGCTTATAACTGAAGTAATTTTGAATGACAAATTCAATGAAAGTTATCTGTCCCCTCTAAAGCTTTTTGACCACAGAGAAAAAACAAACATTATAAGCAAAGTTGAAGAATACGTTAAAAATAAAAAAGGCGAAGTTAAAATTTGGGCTGCAACTTCTAAAACAAAAAAACTTTTAGAAAAGTTCCCGTACATCATCAAAAACATTATAGATGAAAACACAACTCCCCAAAAGACAGTTATGTTTTTTGATTTTCCCCCAAACCAAGCAGAGTTTACATCTCTTTTGCGCAAACTAAAACCAAACAATATACACCTTATGAATTCAGTCTATTCCAAAAATCCAACAGACTCTTTTATTCAGGTGTGCGGAATGCTAAAATACGCTCATAACAATAAAAATGGCGAAATTGACACAAAGGCGCTTTCGCTTGCATCCGGCATGGATGAAGTTTGTATACATTTAATTTTGGAAATTTTGGAAAACCTCGGCTCAATTAAAATTTACGACATTGACAAAATTGAATTTGTAAAACCACCGAAGCAAAATGATATTGTTGAAAATTCGCTTTATGAGCTTTATATAGAAGAATTCAAGCGTGTTGTCAGCTTTAAAGACTTTTTAAAAACTGCTGATTTAAACACGCTTGAAGAATTATGCAAATATTAATAATTATTCACATTTTGCAAAGTGCAATTTTCTTGAATAATTTTTTTAGATTTTTCAATTTGATTTAATTTTCTTTTTAAGGAATTATATTCCTTTTTGTATGACTTATATTCGTCTTTTTTAGCTTCATAATTTGTTTTAGATTGCGCCATAAGTGCGTTATATCTTGCAAGTTGGTCTCTTATTTCAACTTGAGCATTATCAAGATTGTTGATTGCATTTACATAATTTTTATTTTCAGTGCTTGTTTGGGTTTTATTAACGGTTGAAGTTGCCGAAGGATAAGCACTTGGCGCCGATGTCGGCTGTGATGATATAGCTGATGTTGTATAGTTTAAAGGTTGAAGCTCAAATTTTTCGCTATCTGAATTTGAAAATACGGCGTCCCCCGCAAATGCAGGAAGCGAAATAAAAGCTGACAACAAAAGAATTGTAAAATAATTTTTTTTCATAAATTTGCTCCTTTGAAAGACATAAACATTTTACAAATACTTTATTTAAAGTGTCAATCAAACTTAAAAAATATCATCTATCCATATTGCATTCATGGGGCAAATAAGAGCTGCATCCACACAGTCTTTTTCTTTTCCCTCAATATTGTTAAAATTAATTTTAACTTTCGTATCAACCGAAAATACTTCGGGGCTAATTGCCTCGCACACACCGCACAAAACACAATTGTCAGAAATTTTTATCTTCATTTTTCACCTGTTTTTCATTATTTTGGCTTAAATTAGATAAAAATTAATCGCCAAGAAGTTTATATTATTTTCTGAAAAAAATTCTAAATGCCGCCTTAAATGAATTTATAAATTCTCTGAGTGTCCTTATTTTCAATAACATCATAAGAATATAAGAGGGTCTGCCGTAATATTCTTTTAGTGCATTTTTGTGAAGTTCAAACACCCTTTCTTTAGTTAAATAATGTGTGTTAACCGAAGGGAAATAATAGGGCATATCAAAATTAATTTCTCCCAAATTATTTTCAAGAACATAATCATAAAATCTTGTTCCAATAAGGGCTGTTGCGGTATAAAAGCTAACGTATTCCGTGTTTAGGGATTTTGCAAATTTCATTGTTTCAAGAAATGTTTCTTCTGACTCCCAAGGAAGCCCGACAACATAATATCCATAAATTTTTATCCCGTTTTTTTTGAACAATTTAACCGTATTTTTAATTTGTTCTTTTGTAATTTTTTTCCCCATTTTATCAAGCAACTCTTGTGAGCCGCTTTCAATCCCTATGGATACAAGTTTACAGCCTGCTTTTTTCATAAGCAGAACAGTTTCTTTATCTGCACTGTCCGCCCTTGTATTTGTTGAAAAAGTTATTTTTAATTTTGAATTAATAATTTCCTTACATAAATCCTGCACCCAGAGATTATCCAAATTAAACAAATCAGACCAAAAAATGAAATTTTTTATTCCGTATTTTTCATAACATTCTTTAATTTCACCTACAATATTTTTAGGGCTTCTTGTGCGCACTTTTGAGCCTGAAACAGGAGTTGCAAGACAGAAAAAGCAATGATAAGGGCACCCTCTTGAAACTTTAATAACTGCTTGAATTTCATCTGTATCGGGTCTTTTATATTTTGAATTGTCAACCAAATCTCTTGCAGGATAAGGAATTTCATCTAAATTTTCAATAAATGGTCTTTTTTCATTTTGAATAATTTCATCTCCACACCTGTAAGTTATCCCCAAAATTTCAGACAAATTTTTACCGGATAAAATTTCTTTTAAGGTAAATTCAGCTTCCCCTCTAATTGCAATGTCGATAAAATTATTCTCAAGGAGAGTTTTAACATCAAAAGTACTAAAATGGGCACCTTTTACAATTGTGATTACATCTTTTGAAATTTCTTTTGCAAGGGCAATGGGTGCCAAATCCCCCTTAAGGGTAGTTGATGCAACATTGACAACAAGATATTTCGGCATAATGGCTTTAAAATCTGCCTTAAAATCTTCAATAGTTTGAAAATCAAGGCTGTAATCTTTGACAATTGGATTTTTGTTGCACATTCTTGCAATTGAAGCCAAATACAATAAATCAGAAGGCGGAAGGGGCGGAATAACAATTAAGTCCCCTGTTGGCTGCTGACAGCGGTCTTCCCTGTTCATTATAGGAGAAGGCGGATATATTAATAAAACATCATTTTTCATTTTTAAACCTTTTAATTTTCATCTTAAGAATTTTTCTTACTATTTTAAACAAAAGTCTTCCTTTAAAACAAGAGGCAATGCTGGCAAAATAAGCGTCTTTACCAATTAAATAAGAAGATTTTGGATTGGAAGATTTTAAAATTTTATAAACTAACTTTGAAACATCGTTCTTTGAAACTCCTTTATTTGCATTTTTTAAGGCATTATTTTTAATAAATTCCCCCTCTTGCAAATATTTTTCCTTAAAGTTTTCAAAATTTTGTCTATTTTCATTAACACAAAATTCCCAAAATTTTGTACTTACAACCCCAGGTTTTACAGACACAGTCTTAATTCCCGTTTCAATTTCATACAAATTAAGCAAAATATCAGAAGACGCCTTTGAAATTGAGTATGGCGCTAAGAAAGGAAAAATGCCAAACGCAGCCATTGAGGAGATATTTATTACAATTCCGTTATTTGAAATTTTTCCATTTAAATTTCTTAAAATATTCAAAAGCGAAAATAGGGAAATATCAAGCTGCTTTCTTAATTGGTCAGATTTTAAAAATTCCACGGGACTTGAAATTGCAATCCCCTGAAAATTCACAACCGCAGAAAATTGAACCTCATCCAAATTTGAAAAAAAAGAATTAATTTCTTCTTCCAAAGACAAGTCAAGATTAAATTTAAATAAATTTTTATGCTCAAGTTCAAGTTTAGAGCGGGAAACAGCATAAACAAACACGCCATCATCCAAAAGGGAGTTAATTAAAAATTGTGCCATATCAGAAGTTGCACCAAATATTAAAACATTTTTAAGCTTATTTTTCATAAATTAAGATTAACTTAAAATAAAATTTTAGGAAGAATTTTAACAATTTGACACAAAAAAACTGTTCATTATAAAATTTAGATATGTACGACAATTTAGACATAATCACAATAGGCGAAAGCCTTATAGAATTTTCAACCGATAAATCTCTTGCAGGTGCCGAAACTTTTATAAAATATTATGGTGGAGATACTTTAGCTGTCGCTATTTCAGCATTAAGAAGCGGTTCGAAGGTCGGTTATATAACAAAAGTAAAAAATGACGGCTTTGGCGAATATTTATTAGACGCTTGGCAAGCGGAAGGACTTGATTCAGGGCAGGTAAAATTTTCAAATTTCCAAAATGGAATTTATTTTACGGCGCAAAAAAATAATACAATCGAAATGCAATTCTACAGGAAAAAAACAGCAGCTTCCACCCTTGGTGTGGACGATATCGACTTTAACTACATAAAATCTGCAAAATTCATTTTTGCAACAGGCTTTGTTCAATCCCTATCTTTATCTTGCAGGGAAGTCATTAAAGAAGTTTTTAAATTTGCAAAAGAAAACAATATAATGGTCGGTTATTACCCAAACTTTAGGCACACAGAACTTTCAAAAGACGATGCTAAAGAAATGTTTGATGAGGTCAGAGAATATATTGACACAATTTTTATCAACACAAAAGACGATTTAATTTTTGACACTCAATCTCCCAATACACTAATTTCAAGACTCTATGATTGTCAAATTGAAAAATCTCTTATTATCAAAAACAAAGAAGGAATTTGGGCAAATGACGGCACGAATACCCACTTTGTTGAAATTCCGGATTTTGAACCAACCGATTACACAGGGTATACCTCTGCCATAATCGGCTCATATTTATCTTCAAAATTAAAAGGAGAAACCACGCTTGACTCCTTAAAATATGCAAACATTTTAGGAATGCTCCAAGCTAAAAAAACAGGTGCAATAAGGTCAATTCCCAAGAAACAAGAGGTTTTAGAGGTTTACAAAAGGTATTATGAGCAATAAAAAAGTCTTAATATCAGGTTATATCGGTTTTTCAAACTTTGGAGATGACGCTCTTTTGTATGTTCTTACAAATTATCTCAAGTCCAAAAATTGCGATATTACAGCGCTTAGCGCAAATGTTCAAAATACAAAAGAAAAATTTCAAATAAACGCTCTTTATTACAAAAGCTTCTTTTCCATTTTTAGGGGAATTTTAAATTCAGACATAGTAATTTCCGGCGGCGGAAATCTTATACAAAATGAAACAAGCACATTAAGCCTTTTTTATTACCTTTTTATTATTTTTGTCTCAAAAATATTTTGCAAAAAAGTTATTCTCTTTTCCCAAGGTATTGGGCCTGTTGAAGGGTTTTTGCCAACTTTTATTACAAAATTAATTTTAAAAATGCCCGACATTATTACCGTTCGTGACATTTATTCTCAAAGAATTCTATCTAAATGGAAAATTCAATCAAAATTCTCTCATGATGCCGTCTGGAGCCTTGATACACCGCAATATACTCCTGAAAATACTGTTGGAATACAGCTAAGGAGCTATGAATATTTGCATAAGAATTTTTATAAAAACCTTGCAAAATATGTTGATATGTATTTTTCAAACTACAAAATACAAATTTTTTGTCTTCAAAATGCGGCTGACTCTAAGGTGGCATACACTTTCCAAAAAGAACTCATAAAAAGAAACTCATCCATTAACTCAAAAATTGTTTTTTATGAGGACATTAATCAGCTTGTTTCAGATTTTTCAAAATTAAAATATTTGATTGCAATGCGTTTGCATGCTAACATATTGGGATTGAAGTTTGGCATACCGATTTTGCCAATTTCATACAGTGTTAAAGTAAAAAATCTTGCATATGAATTTGATATACCATTTGCAGAAGCAGTTGAAGATATTGAATTTAACCCACTTTTTAGAGATTTGAGTTTAGTTTCACAAAATAATCCAAAAGTGGAAAACGCAAGAAAAAGAAAATTTGAATGGGGTTATCTTGACTCCATAATTGACAAATAGGGGTAAAAAAATGATTATACCAAGTATAGATTTAATGGATGGCAAAGCAGTTCAGCTCAAACAAGGTAAAGAAAAAGTTTTAGAAAGAGAAGACGTTCTTGAACTTGCAAAATATTACGCAAGGTTTGGAGAGCTTGCTGTTATTGACCTTGACGCTGCCACAAACACAGGCAAAAACAACGAAGAATTAATTTTTGAAATTTGCAAAATCGCCAAATGCCGTGTAGGGGGCGGAATTAGAACAATTGAAAAAGCTAAGAAAATGCTTGCAAACGGCGCTTCTAAAATTATTATCGGCACCGCAGCAGATGAGAATTTTTTATCCAAATTGCCAAAAGACAGAGTTATTGTTGCAATTGACTCAAGAAACGGCAAAATTACCGTTGACGGTTGGCAAACAGATACAGAAGCTCCCACAAAAAGCTATGTGGAAAGATTTAGCAACTTTTGTTCGGGATTTTTGTACACTATAGTTGAAAAAGAAGGTATGTTACAAGGGACAAACCTTGAGGCTTACCGTGAAATAAGAAAAATTACAAATCTTCCCATTGTTGCCGCAGGCGGAATAAGCAATTTAGATGAAATTAAAGAATTAGAAAAGATGAACATATCCTCTCAACTTGGCATGTCCATATACACAGGTAAAATCAACCTTGAGGACGCATTTATTTCTTGTCTTGATTTCACAAAATCCAAAGACGGTCTTATTCCAACAATTGTGCAGGATGTAAACACAAAACAAGTTTTAATGCTTGCATATTCAAATGAAAAATCTGTCAGAAAGTCCCTCACCACAGGGGATGCAACCTATTATAGCAGAAGCAGAAAAGAACTTTGGACAAAAGGTTTAACTTCAGGGAACACGCAAAAACTTGTAAGCGCAAAATTTGATTGTGACGGCGATTCAATTTTGTATTATGTCGAACAAAAAGGATGCGCTTGCCATTTAAACAGATATAGTTGTTTTGAAGATAAAGACTTTGCAATTTCTGACTTGTACAATTTAATTTTACAAAGAAAAAAAGAGCTTCCTGAAGGCTCTTATACAACAAAGCTCTTTAAAAATGAGTTTTATTTAAAAAGAAAAATTATGGAAGAAGCTTTTGAAAGTGTCAACTTTGAATTAGGTGACGGGCTTGGTTGGGAAGCGTCCGACCTTATTTATCACTTGCTTGTGTTTATGGCTATGCATAATATCACACCAAAAGACATTTTAAACAATCTTGCTTCAAGGACAAAATAATGAAAATACTTACAAAAGAAAACTTTAGCGCTTTTGAAGCCGAATTTTTTGAAAAAATTGAATACGAAAATTCTTCTTATATAGATGAAATCATTCAAAATACAAAAAAAATTGGGGATGATTATTTAATTGAACTTGCAAAAAAGTTTAATGACGGAGATTTTAATTCAGCTTGTGATTTTTTGGTTTCTGATATTGAAATTGAAAATGCGTATAAGTCTGTTTCCACAGATTTTATCTCGCACATTAAAATTGCAAAAAACAACGTGGAAGCCTTTGCACAAGAGCAATTAAAGTGCATAAAAGATTTAGCCCTAAATAAAAACGGCTCAATTTTAGGACACAAAATTGTTCCTCTTGATAAAGTTCTTTGCTATGTTCCGGGGGGAAATTATCCTCTTCCAAGTTCCTGCATTATGACTGTTGTGCCAGCAAAAGTTGCTGGAGTCAAGAATATTTACTTAACTTCTCCTAAAATTAAAGCGGAAACCATTGTGGCAGCGCACATTGCAGGTGCAGATAAAATTTACAAATTAGGTGGAGCGCAGGCAATATCTGCCTTTGCATACGGCACAAACACAATTAAATCTGTGGATAAAATTGTAGGCCCTGGGAACCGCTTTGTGACATATGCCAAAAAATCAGTTTTTGGCACTTGCGACATTGACTTTTTAGCAGGCCCATCTGAAGTTCTTATTTTGGCAGATGAAACCTCAAATCCAAAGCTTATAGCGGCAGATATGCTTGCACAAACAGAACATGACAAAGACGCAAGAGCGTACCTTTTAACCACCTCAAGCAAAATCGCACAAGAAGTGGATTTTTGGGCAAAAGAATTTTTAAAAACCCTAAAAACGGCGCCCATTGCGCAAATTGCCTATGAAAAATCCTTTGCGTATGTAAATTGTGACATAGACGCTCTTATTGAAGTTGCAAACAAAAGGGCACCTGAACATCTTGAAATTATGATGAAGGACAAAGAAGATATCATCTCAAGGCTCACCAATTTTGGCTCACTTTTTATTGGAGAAAATTGTGCAGAAGTTTTTGGGGACTATGCTTCAGGCACAAACCACGTGCTGCCAACAAATTCAGCTTCAAAATATACAGGCGGACTTTCTGTTTTTGATTTTATAAAAATTTTAACCTTCCAAAAAATTACACCCGATTATGCAAAAGAACTTTCCAAAACAGCGTCATATATTGCCAACAAGGAAGGACTTATGGCGCATAAATTAGCTTCGGATTTAAGAGGATTATCATGAATAAACCAGAAAAACCCTTTAAAGTAAGATTACTTGCGAAATTATTAACCATATATTTTCAATTTAAACGCCATTTTTATTATTGCAAAAATATTAATTACCCTAAAAATCAATGTATTTTTGCTCTCTGGCATGCACATCAGTGCGGATTGTATGCACTTTTGGAAAGAGAAAAAACAACCGTTATGGTTTCAAACTCAAATGACGGCGAATTAATTGCACAAGCAGGTTCTGCCATGGGGCTAAATGTTGTAAGAGGTTCACACAACAGAAGGGGAGTGGGCGCTTCTTTAGAATTAATTGAAGCGATAAAAAAAGGAAATAACGGCGCTCTTACAATTGACGGGCCAAGAGGCCCAAAGCATAAAGTTAAAAAAGGCATTATTGAAATTGCCCGCCTGACTGGGGTTCCCATTGTGCCTATGAGTTGGTATTCGCCTTCTCCATTTTTTCTTAAATTTAACACTTGGGATGAATTTTGTTTCCCCTTAAACTGCATAAAAATGAAGGCTATATACGGCGAACCTGTTTTTGTACCAGAAAATGCAACCGCAGAAGATATAGAAAACTACAGATTAAAAATTGAAAACGATTTGGTAGAGCTTCATCAAAAGTTGGTTAATGAATTTAAAACTCTATAATTATACTTTTTGTAAACTTTTGTTAAAATAAATTTTTACCTACTCTAGTAAGGGTTTTAGACTCGGGGGGGGTAACTTACAGATAATATTTTCGTCTTACCGTTTTTTAACTCTATATAAAGATAGTTTAAAAAAAGGATACAAAATGTCTGTAAATGCAATTTCAACTTCAACTCCAATCACAATAGAAAAAACACAAGCAAAGAAAGTCGACCCCGAAATAAAACTGAATTTTGCCTCAGACAGTGTTGAATTATCAACAAATAAAGAAGCAGAAGAAACTAAAGAAGCAACAGAAACTAAAGAAGCGTCCCTACCCAGAAGAATCATTGGTGGTATATCTTCACTATTCCTTGCCGGAAGCGGACAATTTATAAAAGGCGAAGGCAAAAAAGGTGCAAAATTCCTTTTAACTGAAGTAGGAGGTGCTGCTGCAGCCGGTATCGGCATAAACGTGGCACTTAAATCAAAAAGCAAAGCCGGCGCTATAGCAGGATTAGCTGTTGCAGGCTTATCTGCAATAGGTTGCGCAATAAACTCAATTGTTTCTTCTGTTGATGCATTTAAAAAGCAAAACGATTAAAGAAAGGAAAAAGGTGAAATTTATGGCACTTATCGGAACAAACTATATGGCAAATATGGCGCACCCGACAACAGGGTCAAATCATGCAATTTACAGTATGCCAAGCGGAAAAACCGTAGCAATTGATACTTCCATTGTAAAAGATATTAAATACAACAAAAAAGAAGAAAAGTATGAGCTAACAGCACATCTGACAGAAAATCAATTAGAAAAACTTTTTAGCTCACCCGAAAATTGCGGGAAAAACTTTAAAGCAATAGTGTAAGGCAGAGTTTTTATGATTAACGGTTTTCAACAGAATATAAACACAAACCGAATGAATTTTTCATCTATTCAAAATAATTCAACAAATATATTAAACTCAACAAATTTAAATACGCAAAATAAAATATTCCAACCAAATAATTTAACGCAAGATACCCTTAAACTTGAAGATAAAGCCAAAAAAGAAGCACAGAAAAAAACGGCAATCAAAATAGGTGTTGGGGTTGCACTTGGCGCTATTGTTATTGCAGGCGGGATTTTATTGCACAAAAAAATGACAAAACTGCCGGAAAAAATAGAATTCAAAGAGGCAGACAACATTGATGATGCAATTAAATTTGCAAAAGAAAATCTCGGCATTAAAAAAGTTAAAGGGTTTGGAAAAGAAGACCTTGGGCTTTTAAATTGGACAAACGAAGGGCTTAGTAATATAAACAATATGACTAAAGGAAAAGCCAAAATGCCCAAAAAAATTATACTTGAAAATATAATAAAGGGAACTGACGGAACTGAAGCGTCAGCAGCTATGGGGCGAAATGGCATATTGTCTTTATCCAAAGATGAATTATACAGAACAAGAGATATGCTTCTTGAATTATGCACGGACGCAGAAAAGGCGAAATACACAAAACTCTTTAATCAAAATTATAAAAAAGTAAAAGAAATTGAAATGTGCATAGTAAAAAACGGTAATACTGCAAGTAAAATGGCAGAAGAAACCGGCGGAACATATTGGAATTCAAGATTTAAATGTATTTACCATGAAATGGGTCATTTGCAACACCAAAATAATATTCCGTATCGGATATTTTGTGAATTAGGGAAAGAAAGTGAACTAAAAGCAGAAGGCATTAAAGCAATAAGCAAAAAAGGGCAAGAAATGCGAGACTTATTTAGCGCTTCAAGCGATATTGCAAAAAAAGTTTCAAGCTACGCTAAAACATCCCCCGCTGAATTTGTTGCAGAATGTTTTGCAAAGAAAGCAAGCGGGGCTAAACTTAGTCCTGATGCTATGAAATTGTACGAACAATTGGGCGGAGCGATGATACTTTAAACCTGATTTCTTCTTTCCTTGATTTTGTTTACAGAAGCTATAAATTCTTCCCCTTCCATTGTTTCTTTTTCTAAAAGTTCATGAGAAAGTGCATCCAAGACATCTCTATTTTCGGTCAAAAGATTGATAACAAGACCATATTGGGTATCCACAATATTTTTTACTTCTTCATCAATTTCAAAAGCAACTTGTTCAGAATAATCTCTTTGGTGTCCAAAATCTCTACCCATAAAAACATGCTCTTGAGATTTACCATATGTAAGATTGCCTAATTTCTCGCTCATCCCCCAAGACATGACCATTTTTCTTGCAATTTCAGAAACCTTAGATAAATCAGATGAAGCGCCCGTTGAGATATTATCTTTACCATAAATAATTTCTTCTGCAGCACGGCCCCCCAAGGTTATTGCAATTTGGCATAAAAGTTCACTTTTAGACGTATGAACACTTTCGTCTTTTGGTCTTGACCAAGTAATGCCAAGTGCATACCCTCTTGGAATAATTGAAACTTTATGAAGCTCGTTTTTAGATTTTTCAAGCAAAACATTTATTAAGGCATGCCCTACTTCATGGTACGCGGTTGTTTCTTTGTCTTCATCGGTTAAAACTTTGCTTTTCTTTTCAATTCCGGCTTCAACTCTGTCAATTGAGTTATCAATATCATCCATTGTAATATTTTCTTTATTGTTACGTGCAGCAAGAAGGGCAGCTTCATTCAACAAGTTTCTAAGATCAGCACCCGTAAAACCTGAGGTTCTTTTTGCTAAGACTTTAAGGTCAACAGATGGCGCCAAAATTTTGTTTTTAGCATGAACTTTTAAAATATTTTCTCTGCCTTTAATATCGGGCAAACTTATATAAATTTGCCTGTCAAACCTTCCCGGTCTTAATAAAGCTGTGTCTAAAATATCGGGTCTGTTTGTAGCAGCTATTACAATAATATTAGTATTCTCGTCAAAACCGTCCATTTCAACCAACAGTTGGTTTAAGGTTTGTTCTCTTTCGTCATGTCCCCCGCCAAGTCCAGCGCCTCTTTGACGACCCACAGCGTCAATTTCATCAATAAAAATTATGCAGGGCTGATGTTTTTTTGCCTGTTCAAATAAATCACGGACACGGCTTGCACCAACGCCCACAAACATTTCCACAAAATCAGAACCTGAAATAGAAAAGAACGGAACTCCCGCTTCGCCTGCAACAGCTTTTGCCATAAGGGTTTTACCAGTCCCCGGAGCACCAACCAAAAGAACTCCTTTTGGAATTTTTGCTCCCAATTTTGTGTATTTGTCAGGATTTTTAAGAAAATCAACAATTTCTTCAAGCTCTTGCTTTTCTTCATCAATGCCCGCAACATCGTTAAATGTCATTTTTACTTTAGATTCTTGAAGCATTTTTGCTCTTGATTTACCAAAATTCATTGCGGCAGAACCGCCCTGTTGAATTCCCCTTAAAATTAAGGCAATCATAATAATAAAGAATACAAAGCCGACACTCCAACCGATATTGGAGAATAAGGAGTTATCCTGTTGTCTTTTAACTTCTATATCAACATTTTTTGTTTCAAGAAGGGAATATAAGCTTTCCGTATTTTCAGGTATTGTAACTTTATATTGTCTTTGGGGTACAAGCTCAGTTCCTGTAAAAGTTTTTAAAAATTCACTTGTTTTGTCTTTTTCTGTTTGAGTGTCATCCTTAATATTATCATAAGGCATGGCATACAAAACGCCATTAGAGATTAATACTTTAGAAATTTCATCCCCTTGAACTTTTTTCAAAAAAGTTGAATATGAAATTTCACTGGTTGAGGTATTTGGTGTTAAAAAAGCCATAGAGGCAATAATTGCAAGCAAAATAAAAACAATTATGTATACACCTATTGATTGATTATTCTTCATTAATCTCCCCTTTTAAAAATATTAGTTTATTGCTATTATAACAAAAGAATACTAAAATGTTAATTATTATACAATATTAAAGCAGAGGTTCAATTGGCAATTGCATTTTTATCTTTAGGGTCGAACAAAGGGGACAGAGTTTCCACCATTCAACAAGCTGTAAATTTTTTAAGTAACGACAATTCTGTCGAAATTGCCGCAACTTCCTCATTTTATGAAACTGAACCATGGGGGAAAAAAGACCAGCCTTGGTTTGTAAACGCTGTGGTTGCAATCAGAACAAATTTATCCCCGATTGAACTTTTAAGAGTTTGCCAAGATATTGAAACCAAACTTGGGCGTGACCGCACCAAAGAAGAACACTGGGGAATTCGCCCAATTGATATTGATATTGTTTTTTACGACAATCTTGTATTTTCAAATGAAATTTTAACCATTCCTCATAAATATGCACATAAAAGAGCATACGTGCTTGTACCTATGCTTGAAATTAAAGCAGGCTTTATTCATCCCGTATTTAATAAAACCATTCTTCAGCTCCATGAAGAACTTGAAGACCCTGAAGATATATTTTTATACGGCACGGTTTTTGGGTCAAGATAATGAAAAAAGTTGCAATCATAGGTGGTGGCCCTGCAGGAATTTTTTGTGCCATTAAACTTTTAGATGTAAGCAATTTAGACATTACAATTTTTGAAAAGAACAAACCCCTTCTAACCCTTTTGCCCACAGGAAACGGGAGATGTAACCTTGCATATGAAGAATACAACAATATGGAGCTTGCAAAATTTTACCCACGTGGCGAAAAGTTTTTATATTCAGTCTTTAGCCGATTTGGAGCCGAAGATACCATATATTCATTTAAAAATATCGGGGTAGAAACCTATGTACAAGAGGATATGAGAATTTTTCCAAAGGAAAATAAATCTTCTTTTGTAAGAAAAAAAATGCTGGATTACTTATATGGAAAAGTAAAATTTAAAACCCAAACAGTATCTGACCTTCCCAATGGCTATGATTTTTATGTGATTGCCACAGGACTAAAAAGTGATATATCATTTATAGAAAATTTGGGTCACAAAATTGTTCCAATAAAACCTTCTTTGTACGGACTTAAAATTAAAGAAAAAGAATTTTCCACCCTAAAAGGAGTGAGTTTAAATGGGGTAATTTTTACAGATTACGGAGTTTCAGGGCCATTTATATACAAATTGACTTCATACAACGCTTATAAAAATTTTCCATACGAATTTGAAATTCCACTTTTAGACCCAGAAAAACTCAAGGAAGAAGTAAAATTATATCCTAAAAAACTTTTCAAAAATGTTGTGGCAAAATTTATACCGAAGGGATTGGCTGAAATTTTAATTAAAAATGAAATACAATGTGCAAATATCAAAAAAACACAAATTGAAGCGCTTTCCACTCTTAAATTAACTGCAACCTCACCGGATAACAGGGGCGAGATTGTCCATGCCGGTGGAATTAGTTTAAATTCAATTGACAAAAATTTTAAGTCAAAAATTTTGGACAACATATGGTTTATAGGTGAAGTTGTTGATATAGACGGTCTTACAGGTGGTTTTAACCTTCAAAACTGTTGGAGCAGCGCTTCTATTGCAGCATATGACATAATTTCAAAAATTTAAAATTTATATTTTGCCCCTTGATATGAATTTCTTTCCTTTAAAATTTTGTCAATTTTATTTTGAACTTCAAATTTATTTTTCACCCACAAAGGCGCTTCCAATTCAGATACAAGCCCGGTTCCTGCCGTTCTTTGAATAACGGTATCAGGTGGAAGAATTTCAAGAAAATCACACAGAATATTACAATATTCATCCTCAGTTAATAAATTTAAGCCGACATTTTTATAAATTTCATACAAGGGCGCATTTTTCAAAACAGTTAAAACATGAAACTTCACTCCGTCAACTTTAAGCTTGGCAAGGGTTTTTGCGGTAGAGAGCATATCTTCTTTAGATTCGCCCATAAGCCCCAAAATCACATGCGCACAAACTTTTAGGTTATATTTTTTACAAAGATTATACGCATTTAAAAAGCACTCAAAAGTATGCCCCCTGTTTATAAGGGCTAAAGTTTTGTTGTGAATTGTTTGCAGACCAAATTCTATCCAAGGATTTTTATATGTTGAAATAAGTTTTATTTTATCTTCATCCACACAATCAGGCCTTGTGCCAATTGAAATTCCAACCACTCTATCATCGCAAAAAGCGTCATCATATACTGATTTTAGCCTTTCTATCGTACCGTAGGTATTAGAATAAGATTGGAAATAAGCAATAAATTTTTTTGCATGAAATCTTTTGGGCAAATTATCAATTGCAATCTTCACCTGCTCTTTTATGGAAAGATTAACAGAATGCGCCCCTGAAAAGCTTCCGGTTTCATCACAAAAAACACACCCTTTGGTTGAAATTGTGCCATCTCTGTTTGGGCAAGAAAAAGCGGCATCAAGGGTTAATTTATAAACCTTTGTGCCGAATTTTTCTTTCAAATAGGTACTAAATTTATAATATCTGTCTTTATTGTTGAGCGTCATCAGTATCTTTTGGCGGATAAGTATAATGTTCCCCGCATTTAGGACAAACAACTTCCTGCTGTTGATTGTCTTTTAATACAACAACTTCAAAAAGTTCCTTGCAGCCTGAATTAGAACATCTGATAGCCCATACGGGTCTGACTATTCTTGCCATTTTTTTCTCCACTAAATTACAACAAAAATATTTTATAATATCGAAAACAAAATGGCAACCGAAAAGTGTTTTTGTTATAATTTTTTTGTTTCAAAGCACGACAATTGGAGAATAAAATGAAAAAAAGAGCATACGTAAGCGTTTTCAATAAAGAAGGTGTAGAATCTGCCGTAAAAAAACTTATAGATTTAGGATACGAGGTAGTTTCAACCGGCAACACGTATAAATATTTAAAAGAAAACAATCTCGCCGTAACTGAAAGTTCAACAATTACAGGCTTTTCAGAACTTTTATCCGGCAAGGTAAAATCTTTACACCCTGAAATTTTTGCAGGAATTCTTGCAAACAAAGAGGAACAAAAAACGCTGAATTTTGCGCCATTTTCAGTTGTAATTGTAAATTTATACCCATTTGAAAATTACATAAATAAAGATACAGACACAGACACCTTGCTTAAATTTATTGATATAGGCGGAGTTGCGCTTTTAAGGGCCGGTGCTAAAAATTATCAAAATACGGTTGTAATTTGCGATAAAAATGACTACGATATGGATTTTGAAAATGTCGATATTCAAAAAAGAGAGCAGCTTGCACTTAAAGTTTTTCAAAAAACTTCAAATTATGACCGCATTATTTTTGATGAATTAAATAAAAATTTTAATTTAGAAACAAAAACTGAAGATTTTATAAATTATTCTTTTGTAAAAAAACAAACCCTAAGATACGGCGAAAATCCACATCAAAAGGCAAGTTTGTACACATATGATACAAAAACTTTAGACTATGAAGTTTTAAATGGAAAAGAACTTTCATACAACAACATTATAGATTCAACCGCAGGTCTAAACATTGCTTCAGAATTTTTTGATGTGAATTGTGCCGTCATTATTAAACATATGAACCCTTGTGGGGTGGCACTTGGCGTTAGTATTGAAGACGCTTGGGATAAAGCACTTGATTGTGACCCACTGAGCGCATTTGGGGGAATTGTTGTTTTAACAAAGGAAGTCAATATTTCTCTTGCAAAAAAATTAACTTCAATGTTTTTAGAGGTTGTAATTGCGCCTAATTTTACAAAAGATGCACTTGAACAATTAAAAACCAAGAAAAATTTAAGAGTTATCAAGTTAAATACACCCTTAGAGGACTATCAAAATTTAATTAATCAAGAAATTAAAATCACCCCCTTTGGCGCATTAATTCAAAATACAGACAAAAAAGAGCTTGACCTTGAAACGTTCAAAACGGTTACAAAAGAAAAACCAACCCAAGAGATGATTGAAGATATGGTTTTTGGGTTTAAAGTTGCAAAGCATGTTAAATCTAACGCAATTGTAATTGCAAAAGACTTAAAAACCCTTGGCATATGCGGCGGGCAGACAAGCAGGGTTGGTGCGGTTGAAATTGCACTTTCAAGATCGGTGGATTCGCCAAAAGACGCAATTTTAGCATCTGACGGCTTTTTCCCCGCAACAGATAATATTACTCTTGCGGCTCAATACAGAATTAAAGGAATAATTCAACCCGGGGGTTCAATTAAGGACAAAGAGGTAATTGAACTTGCTGATAAATTAAATTTAACTATGGTAACAACGGGAATAAGGCATTTTAAACACTAATGACAAACTCAAACACAAAAGCAATTTATGCTCTATCTTTTGGGCACTTCACAGCAGACCTTTACGCTTCTGCAATAATTCCCTTATACCCTTTAATTACACAAAAATTGGGGATAACTCTTGCCAGCATAAGTTTAATTATTTCATTAGGACACCTAGTTTCATCCATGCTTCAGCCTTTATTTGGCTTTTATTCAGACAAAATGAAAAAACGGATTTTTATGATAAATGGGCTTTTGTTGGGCGCAGTTTTTATTCCACTTACACTCATTGCAAAAACCTGCCTTACACTTTCTGTTTTTTTAATTCTTGGCATGTGCGGAAATGCCCTGTTTCACCCACAAGTTACAAGTCTTGTTAAAACCTTTTGCTTCAACAACCCGAATGTGACAAAATATATGGGCATTTTTATGGGTCTTGGCACAATCGGCTATGCCCTTGGGCCTATAGTTTCTTCCACTTTTGTTGAAAAATTTGGAAGCGCTTCCCTTTCTTATATTACGGTTTTAGGGATATTATGTGCCATTGTTTTATATTTTGCAGTACCCAAAATTCCAAGCGAAGCTGTTGTAAAATCCAACGAAAGCTTTTTTAACGTCATGAAAACAATCATCTCAAACAGAATTTGCATGTTTTTGGTTTGGATTGCAATTGTCAAATCAGCAGTAAGCATAAGCTTTGGAACATACATTCCTTTTATATTAAAAGATTTTAATTTTTCTCTAAAAGAAATCGGGCTTGTCGTGTCTTTGTTTTATATCTTAAGCGGACTTTCAATGATTGCAAGCTCTAAGTTGGAAAAGAAAATTGGCGCCACAAACATCATCAGGCTTTCATTTTTCACAATTTTGCCACTTGTACTTTTATTTGCATACTTATCCAAAATAAGCCCAATATCAGCCGTTGTCGTCTTTATTATTTCAGGATTTTTCATTTTTTTGTCCGTTTCAGTCACAATTGTTGCCGCCCAAAAACTTGTTAAAGAGCACTCAGGGGTAATTTCAGGAGTTATGCAAGGTTTTTCCTGGGGTCTTGGCGCAATGACTTTAGCGCCTATGGGCTACATTGGTGAAAAATTCGGGATAATCACAATTTTGATTATTATGTCTGTTATTGCACTTCTCACGGGCATTTTCGCCCTTCCTGACGATGTGAAGAAAGTCCTTTAATTTTTGTTAAGAAATGTTGCAAACAGGCAGAGTAAAAAAGCAATAATTCATATATAAAATACTTTATTATAGTACAAGGGAATTAATAGGTTATACAGGAGTTTGTTATGGCTATAGGAGCAAAGGATACTATTGACGTCCTTCTTGTCAAAAAGTATGCATCAATGAAAGTTGATAATCCAAATGTTCAAGTTTCAATGATAAACCCTGACAAGATGTACGAAGCAATGAACGATTATGCGCATATGCATCTTGCAATGATTAATATGCAGCAAACATTAAGGGAAACTTGTCTTAAGGCAATTTCCGGTAATATTCAATATATTAAATCCAGAAATCTTAAGAAAAAAGTTCCTCAAAATCCAGCAGCAGGTGCGGTTACTAATCCCGCTGCAACATAAAATTTGAAGTTTTCAATTCTTCAAGCTAAAATAAATTTATGAAAAAAATTATTTTAGCGTCTAATTCGCCAAGAAGAAAAGAAATACTTCAACAGTTTAATGTCGATTTTGAAATCAAAAGTGCAAAGTGCAAGGAAAACAATTCTCGAATTTTTAATGAAAAAAATATTATTAATAATTCAGAAAATAAAGCATTTGCCGCAGAAAAGACAATCAAAGACGATGATGTTCTAATTATTGCGGCAGATACGATGGTAATATTGGATAGTGTGTGTTTGGTTAAGCCTCAGAGTTTTTTTGAGGCACTTTTTATGTTAAAAAATCTTTCTGGCAAAACCCACACCGTTGTTACCTCTCACAGCTTTTTAGACACAAAAACAAAAGAAATAAAAACAGAATTATCAAAGAGTGACGTAACTTTTAGAAAAATTTCTTTATTTGAAATTATTCATTATCTTATGACAAAACACCCCTTCGATAAAGCTGGAAGCTACGGTGTGCAGGACTTTTTAGATGAAAATAATTACAAAAATCCAACCCAAAAAAGCTTTATATCAAAAATAGAAGGCAGCTATTATAACGTCATGGGGCTTGATATTGAGCTTGTTTTAAGCGTTTTGAAAAAATTTTAAATTGCACTTTTTTTATTTGTATAGTTAAATAGATATAAAAAGCCTTAATGGGAGAACTTCAAGCGTGATTGAGATTTTAAAAACACAGGATGATAAAACGCTTAAACAATTAACCCTAAATGAAGCTGAATCAGGCTCTTGGTTTAATCTTATAAGCCCCACATTGGAAGAAATTCAAAAGGTTTCTTTAATTTTGGATTTGGAAGAAGATTTTGTTCGCAATTCCTTGGACGCCGATGAGCTTTCACGTATGGAGTGTGAGAACGGAAATTTACTTGTCATTATAAATGTTCCATTTGTGGATGATGAGATGAATTTTGACACCTTACCTTTAGGTTTAATTTTTACCCATGAGGGAATTTTAACTGTTTGTTCAAAGGAAAACAAAATTATAAGCTCCTTTAACCCGGACACCTCAAAATTTTTCGACACAAGAAATAAAACAAATTTCATGCTCAATATTTTGTTTAGAACGGCAAAATATTATTTAAGATATTTAAAAATTATCAACAAAAGAACAGATGAAATTGAAGATTCTTTAAGAAAATCCACAAGCAACAAGGGCTTATTTAAGCTGATTGAAGCGCAAAAGTCACTTGTTTATTTTACAGCAGCCCTAAAAGACAACAGAGTTGTGCTTGAAAAAATCTTAAAATCTGTCAATTCGCCCTCTTTGTGCGGGCTGTTAAAGTTCACGGAAGATGACATCGACATGCTTGAAGATGTTATCATTGAAACCAAACAGGCGGAAGAAATGGTTGAAATGCACAGAACAATTTTAGAAGGTATGATGGACGGTTTTGCTTCAATCATAAACAATAACGTCAATCAGGTTATGAAATTCTTGGCAGCAATTACCATTATTCTTTCAATCCCTACTATGTTAGGAAGTTTTTGGGGAATGAATGTTTCTCTGCCCTTTGAAAACAGCCCCCTAGGATTTAGCTTTGTAATCGGCATATCAATTTTATGCACGGCAAGCGCTGCGGTCTTTTTTAGCAAAAAAGGTCTTTTATAAAACTTTTTTAAGCTTGTCTTGGTTCATCCACAAACTGAATACCGAATTTTACCCTGAAAATATGTCTTACTGTTTCCGATTGAATATCAAACATCATGGCATTGAAATAATCAAAGGCTCTTTTTTTGTATTCCAAAAGCGGGTCTTTTTGACCATACGCAACAAGTCCGATTGAATCTTTAAGGTCGTCAATATTGTTAAGGTGGTCAGTCCATTTTTGATCAACAATTCTTAAAAGAATATCCCTTTCAATTTTTCTCATAATATTATCATCTGAGAAAGGCACCTCAAACGGCTCGCCTGAATTTCCATATTGCGCAATAACTGTATTAAATAAATCGACAGTTTCCTTTTCATGCGCTTTATATGCCAAAACTGCTTCTTTTTTCAATAAATCAAGCATCTCTTGAAATCTTAAAGACCTAATTGTATCAAGTTTAATTTTATTTGCAAGTTGAGGAAAAACGGTGTGAATTTCCGTTACAAGAAGTTTTAAGTCCGCCTCAACGTATTCTGCAGGAGACATGTCCTTTGAAACATACTGTTTTAAAAGTCTTTCAGATTCTTTTTCAATCATATAAATAATATCGTCATACAAGGAAATGTTTGAAAGAACTTTTTTCCTTTGAGTGTAAAATTTTTCCCTTTGAATGTTAATTACATCGTCATATTCAAGAACAGACTTTCTAATATCAAAGTTTCTTGTTTCAACTTTCTTTTGCGCCGATTCAATTTGACGAGTTATAAGTTTTGATTCAATAGGGACATCGTCTGCCATAAAATTTGCAATAATATTCCCGCCAAAAATTCTCATAAGGTCATCTTCCAAAGAAAGATAAAACCTTGTAGACCCAGGGTCACCCTGTCTTGCGGCACGACCTCTTAATTGATTGTCTATTCTTCTTGACTCATGGCGCTCCGTTCCAATTACATGCAAGCCCCCAAGTTTTACAACCTCATCGTGTTCTTTTTCTGTTATTTTTCTTGCATCAGCCAAAGCTTTTTCTTTTAAGTTTTCATAATCGGGATGTTCCGAAGTTACGCCCATTTTATCGAGATTTTCTTTAGCCAAATATTCAGGGTTCCCCCCAAGTAAAATGTCCGTTCCTCTGCCTGCCATGTTGGTTGCAATTGTAACTGCGCCAACTCTTCCTGCCTGAGCGATGATATAAGCTTCCTTTTCATGGTGTTTAGCGTTCAAGACGTTATGTTTAATTCCTCTCTGTTTTAAAAGAGAGGACAACAGTTCAGATTTTTCAATGCTGATTGTGCCCGCAAGAACTGGTCTGCCTGTTTTTGAAAATTCTTCAATTTCTTTTACAACATTTTTATATTTAGACATTTGAGATTTATAGATAATATCAGGCATGTTGTTTCTTATATCGGGCTTGTTTGTAGGAATAGCCGTAACTTCAAGGTTATAAATTTTGCCAAATTCAGCTTCTTCAGTCATTGCAGTACCTGTCATGCCTGACAACTTAGGGTAAAGTCTAAATAAGTTTTGAAAAGTTATGCTTGCCAAAGTTTGACTTTCATCCTGAATAGGAACCCCTTCTTTTGCTTCAATTGATTGATGAAGCCCTTCAGACCAACGTCTTCCTTGCATTAATCTTCCCGTGAATTCATCAACAATCATAATTTCGTTGTTTCTTACAACATAATCGGTATCTTTTATATAAAGTTCTTTTGCTCTGAGTGCTTGAGTTAAATAATGAGCATATTGAGTGTTAATATCATAAAGGTCTGACACGCCCAAAAGCTCTTGCGCCTTGTCTATTCCTTCTTCTGTAAAAATAATATTTTTTGCTTTTTCGTCCACTTCATAGTGAACATTTTTTTGAAGTTTGGGCGCAACCTGTGCCATTAGAAGATACGTTTCTGCCGACTGTTCAAGCCTTCCCGATATGATTAGAGGGGTTCTTGCCTCATCAATTAAAATACTGTCAACTTCATCTATAATTGCATAGTTATATGCCCTTTGAACAAGCATATCATTGGATTTTGCCATATTGTCACGCAGATAATCAAACCCAAATTCATTATTTGTACCATAGGTAATATCGCACATATAGGCTTCTTTTTTGGACTCAAAGTCATATCCTGCATTTGAAGATAAAATAACCCCAACCGTTAAGCCTAAAAATTCAAAAATTTTGCCCATCCAATCACGGTCACGTTTTGCAAGATAATCGTTAACAGTGATTATATGCACACCTTTTCCCGTAAGTGCATTTAAATAAGCAGGAAGGGTTGCGACTAAAGTTTTTCCTTCCCCTGTTCTCATTTCTGCAATATGGCCTTCATGAAGGAAAATACCCCCAATTAACTGAACGTCAAAATGACGCATATTTAAAACTCTTTTACCCGCTTCTCTAACAGTTGCAAAGGCTTCAGGAAGAATTTTATCAAGTGCCGCTTTTTCAAGCTGTAGGTCAGTTTTATAATCTGATGAAGTTTCTCTTTTTGATAAAATTTCTTTAAATTCTTTGGTTTTATTTTTTAATTCTTCGTCAGAAAGCGCCTCAAATTCAGGCTCAAGATGGTTGATATGCTCAACTATCGGCATAACTTTTTTGATTTTTCTATCGTTCGGGTCTTTAAATATTTTAAGCAAAACGTCAATTGCGCCCATGGTTTGTAAATTCCTCATCCCTGTTAAGTCTTAATAAAATAAATATAACACAAAATAAGAATTATCAAACACTTGGTTTTGACAAATAAACTTGATTCGCTAGAATGAAGAATATTGGAATTTAAATAAGGGGAATAAAATGGAGTGTTTACACAACTTTGTTCAACAAAATGCCGTAGTTTGGAGTGCTGTAATTCTCGTTATTGCGTATATATTTATAGCATGGGAAAAAATTTCAAAAGTAACAATTGCACTTTTGGGCGCATCCATTACGCTGTTTTTGGGACTTCTTGCAGCAGATAAAACACCTGAAGACATTGCGCATTATTTTATCAATTACGTTGATTTTAACGTGATTTTCTTACTTGTATCAATGATGATTATTGTGCACATTTCAGCTCGTTCAGGAATATTTAAATGGCTTGCAAATGAAATATTAAGATTAACAAAAGGAAAACCCAAGCTTGTTCTTGCTGCTCTTGCTGTTTTTACGGCAGTTGCAAGCGCTTTTCTTGATAATGTTACAACGGTTATTCTTGTTATGCCGATTACATTTGCGGTTTGCAAAAAATTGGATATAAACCCTGTTATTTTTCTTTTAACAGAAATTTTATGTTCAAATATCGGCGGAACGGCAACCCTAATCGGTGACCCGCCAAATATTATAATAGGTTCGGCTGCCGGCTTTTCATTTATGGATTTTATAAACGAATTAACATTAATAGTCCTTGTTATCATGACCGTTACAATTTCAATTATGGTATTTCTATTCAGAAAACAGCTAAAATCAACTCAAGAGAAAATGGACGAAGTTGCAAAAATTGACAATTCAAAATCTATAAGAAGTCTGCCTCTTGCAATTCGCTCAATCATAGTTCTTGCCCTTGTTATTTTAGGGTTTGTAACACACGATATGACACACATTCCAACATATCTTGTTGCAATGATTGGCGCCAGCTTCCTTCTTGCATTTGAAAAACCTGCAAAAGTTCTTGTTAATGTTGAATGGAATACAATTTTCTTCTTTATCGGCTTGTTCATCATTATAGGCGGGCTTGAAGCCTCAGGCGGAATAGATTTAATGGCAAAATGGCTTTTAGATGTTGCAAAAGGTTCACAAGAAACGATGTCCCTCATTATACTTTGGGCATCAGGCATTTTGTCAGGAATTATCGACAATATCCCGTACACGGCTACAATGGCACCCATGCTTGCTACAATTCAAGGAATTGAAGGTGCTGAATATACCCACCCTCTTTGGTGGTGCTTATCTTTGGGGGCTTGTCTTGGCGGAAACATGACAATAATCGGTGCTGCCGCAAATGTTATTGTGTGCGAAACAGCAAACAAACACGGATTTAAAATTTCATTCGTTGAATATCTTAAATACGGCGTTTCGATAACATTCATTTCACTTCTGCTTAGCACGGTTTATATCTACTTAAGATTTTTAAAATAATGATTATTGACGATAACGACAAACAAAAGAATATAAATAACATCAAGTCGACTGCGAAAAAAGCGGTCGACTTGAATAAAAATGAGCTTGAATTTGACAGAACCTACGATAAAAATATTCGTCCTAAAACTTTTGAAGATTACATAGGGCAGACTTCGGTTAAACAAACCTTGAAAATCACAATCGAAGCTTCAAAAAAACGTAACGCTCAACTTGACCATATTCTTTTATATGGCCCCCCAGGGCTTGGAAAAACAACTCTTGCAAGCATTATTGCAAATGAATGTAACGTCCCGATTAAAATAACTTCCGCTCCTGCGCTTGAGCGCCCAAGGGATATAATCGGCATTTTGATGTCCCTAAAAGAAGGAGAGGTTTTATTTATAGATGAAATTCATAGACTAAGCAAGGTGGCAGAAGAAATCTTATACCCTGCCATGGAAGATTTTACGCTTGACCTTACAAGCGGAAAAACTCAAACCGTAAAGACTATGCGTGTTCCAATTAAAAAATTTACACTGATTGGCGCAACCACAAAAGCAGGCGCACTTTCAGGCCCTCTGAGAGACAGGTTTGGAATAATTCACAGATTAGAATTTTACACACTTGAAGAATTAAGCCAAGTTATAAAAAGAAGTGCTAAAATTTTAAATATCAAAATTGATGATGACGGGGCAATGGAAATTTCAAAAAGAGCAAGGCAAACCCCAAGAATTGCAAACCGCCTTGTAAAACGTGCAATGGATTGGGCGCTTGTTATGGAAAGCGACATCATAACAAAAGAAATCGCCAAAAATGCACTTGATGCACTAAAAATTGACGAATTTGGACTTGATGTAACAGATAGAAGCCTTTTGAATTTAATAATAAAAAATTATGACGGCGGCCCTGTTGGAATTGAAACCTTAAGCGTGGCACTTGGTGAAGATTTAAGAACAATAGAAGATGTAATTGAGCCTTATTTGTTACAAACCGGACTTTTAAAACGCACCCAAAGGGGCAGAGTTGCAACAAGAAGTGCATATGAACATTTAGGCATAAAATATAACCCCAATGGACAAATGGGGCTATTTTAATTTTTTAAGTTGCTTTAAAATATAGGTTAAATTTTACTAAACCTGCAAGTGTTTTTTAATGCACAAATGGCTGCCAAAACCGCAGCAGAAGGTTCCCAAAATAATAACGGAAACCACCGTTATTGCTTGAAATACAACGCACAAATTGACAGGGGTCATCGTAAAAGCATGGAAACTATAGAGGGCTTCATTTAAAAAATGTAAAGGGAAAAGTGCCAAAACTGCCCCCAAAAATCCGTAAATAGACCCTTGTAAAATCAAAGGAAATTTAATATACCAGTTTGAAACCCCCATAAGGCGCATAATTTCAATTTCTTCTTTTCTTGACTGAATAACAAGTAAAATCGTGTTACTCATAATACTCATTGTCAAAATAAATGCACCAATAACCACAATAAATGTTGCCATATGAGCCACTTGCGCCGCCGTTTGAGCCTTTTTAACCCAAGCGCTTACATAGCCCGTATCATTTATTCCTTTTACCTGCTTTACTTGAGATAAAACACTATCAAAATTTTTAATATCGTTAACTTTAATGTGCACCGTATCCGGAAGGGGATTTTCAACATCAGGAAGATTTATTTGTTTTTTCAGCTCCTTCCAAGATTTTTCTTTTGGTATATAAGACACCCCTTTAACATTGTCAATTTTCTTTATTGAGTCAAGAACAAAAGCTGTGTCTGCCGTTTTCGACAGATAAGCAGAAATTTGAAGGGAATCTCCAAGCTTATCAACAAAAGATTGCATGGTAAGAGAAGTTCTCAAAAGTCCTGCAAAAATAGTGAGTATTGCAAACATAGTAAGAATAATGGCAATATTTGTAAGTTTTGCCTGTTGAATACCTTTAATTGTTTCCAATATCATTCTATAAAAAATCCTAATCTCACAAAGCCAATCTTTTGGGATATGAGATTTAACTTTTTGTTTAATTCTCTGTCTGGTATTTCCGTTAGCCATAAGTTCCCGCCTGCATATCTTTTACAATTTGACCGTCAGCCAAAGTTAAAACACGTTTTCTAAAATAATTAACTATAGTGTGGTCATGAGTTGAAACCAAAATGGTAATCCCCTTTTGATTAACCTGATCAAGGATTTCCATAACTTCCATAGAATTTCTAGGGTCAAGATTTCCTGTCGGCTCATCTGCAATTAATAAAGGGGGGCCATTTACAATTGCACGTGCAATCGATACTCTTTGTTGTTCTCCGCCTGAAAGTTCTGTTGGTCTTGATTTTGCTTTGTGCTCCAACCCAACAATTTTAAGCGCCCCATATACTCTTGCTTCAATTTCTTTTGATGAAATCCCCAGTGTTCTTATAACGTATGCGATATTATCGTAAACCGTGTGTTTTTGGAGCAATTTAAAATCTTGAAAGACAATCCCCATGCACCTTCTTAAATTAGGTATTTTGCTTGGATTAAGGTTTGCAATATTAATTCCGCCAATTAAAATTTGTCCCCTTGTGGGTTTTTCTTCCATATAAAGCATTTTCATTAAAGTTGATTTACCCGCACCCGAAGGCCCTGTCAAGAAAACAAATTCCCCCGGTTTAATGTGCAAATTAACATTATAGAGGGCAGGTTTATTTTTATATTGTTTAGTTACATCTTTTAAAAAAATCAAATCTTAATCCTTTTTAATCATTTTTTAGACGTTATGGTATCAATTATACTTTGAAAAAAGAATATTGGCAAAGTTGGGAAAATTCTTTTAAATCTTTCAGGCTGCTTAATCGTTCTGTATAGCCACTCAAGCCCCATTTTTCTATATATTTGAGGGGCAAGCTGAACTGTCCCCGATATAACATCAAATGTGCCACCAACCCCAATCATAACCGCATTTAAACCTCTTTTTTTCAATTCAGAAATAAAAAATTCCTGCCTTGGAGAACCCATTGCGCACAGAACAAATTTAGGGGCAGAAGATAAAATATCATTAATTATAGGGTCAAATTCCTGAAAATAACCGTTATGGGAGTATACGATATTTATATTTGGATTTTTTTCCTTAATTTTTTGAACCGCAAGAGTAATAATTTCTTCTTTTGCGCCAACAAGAGCAACAGGAAAAGATTTTTCAGCACAAACATCAAGCATTCTTAAAGAAAGGTCAACTCCTGTCACTTGGGCTTGACAAATCCCCTTCATTTTAAGTGCAATTTTTATCCCCACGCCATCAGGCGTCACAACTTCAGCTGAATTTATAATCTCTTTCAGCTTGGGATTTTTCTTTGCAGATTGAATAATTTCAGGATTAATTGTAACAACATGAGCAGCCTGATTACTGTTAATGACATCTGTCAGTTTCAAAACTACATCTTCAAAACTCAAAAGGTCAACATTAAATCCATGAACATAAGCTATTTTTCTCATAACAAAATCATACCAAATAAAAATACCACATCAAGTAAAATGGTTTGACCAAAAGATTTTTTTTATATAAAATAATAAAGGTGGCTTGTCTGCTTTTTAGTTTTATTTGAGGAATTTAAAATGGCAAATCAAAAGAAATTTGTTGGGGTAATCGGTTGCGGAATATGGGGCAAAAATATTGTTCGCAACTTTTATAATTTAAATGCCCTTCATACCGTGTGTGACTTGGATGATGACACACTCGATATGATAAAAACCACATATGTGGGAACAAATACCACCAAAGATTTTAACGAACTGATAAACAACGAAGAAATCAAGGCAATATGCGTCATAACCCCAAGCCACACCCATTTTAACCTTGTAAAATTAGCGCTTGAACACAACAAGCATGTTTATGTTGAAAAACCGATTTCAATTAAAGCGGATGAAGCTCTTAAGTTAAAAGAACTTGCAGAAGAAAAAGGTCTTGTTTTAATGGTGGGTCATCTTCTTTTGTATCATCCTGCCGTAAACAGGCTTAAAATGCTTATAGAAGACGGTGTTTTAGGAAAAATTAAATATGTCCAAAGCGATAGATTAAATATAAATTATTTCAAAAATGACAGAAGCGTTATGTGGGATTTAGCACCGCATGATGTATCTATGGTGTCGTATGTAATTAATTCAGAGCCTGAAAAAGTTATCTCCGCAACAGGCACAAGTACGGAAGATAATAACATTTTTGATATTACTCACATTACAATTAAATATAAAAATGGGGTTGTAGCGCAGCTTTCAGACAGTTGGATTCACCCTCAAAAACGTGTAACCCTTATGGTTAGAGGGGATAAGGGAAGTGCAATTTTAGATGACACATTACCTGACCATAAATTATTGGTTTACGATAACACAAAACCGGGACAACAAAACATTGATGTCCCTGATTATCTTGAAATTGAACCTCTAAAACTTGAATGTCAACACTTTTTACATTGCATTGAAACAGGAAAAACTCCTCGTTCAGGCGGTGAAAATGGGTATATGACAGTAAAAGTTTTAGAAGATGCTGAAAAAATTATGTTCGGCTCTCACAGAGATGAACTGGACAGCGTTGATTATGCCCTTTCAAGAGCAAAGAAATAAAAATTTATTTCTTTTATTTCTTCAAACCAAGTTCAATTGCCTTTTTATAGGTTGCATCAACCATTTCAGCCAAAACACTTTCAACATCTGAAGTGTTTAAAACTTTATTGCCTTCAGCCGTTGTGCCCCCCGGGGTAGTAACTGCCGTAATTAATTCTTCGGGAGATTTGCCTGTTTCCAAAATCATTTTTGCAGCACCAAGAGCCGTTTGGGCTGAAAGTTTAAGCGCAACATCATAATCAAGCCCGACTTTTACTCCCCCTTGAGCAATTTTGTCTATTAAAAAATAATAAAAAGCAGGCCCAGAGCCTGAAACAGCCGTCACAGCATTTATTTTATCTTCATCTAAAATTTGTGCTTCACCTAAAGTTGAAAACATTTTATAAACAAACTTACAATCCGCCGTTTCTGCCGATTTTCCCCCGCACACAACACTCATACCTTGATTTACCATAGCAGGAGTATTTGGCATAACACGAACAATTTTTGCCCCCTTTAATTGACTTTCATAGGTTTCAGTTGTAATACCCGCCAAAATAGAAATTATAAGTTTTCCATTCGACAAATCTTTTATATTTTGAATAACCTCATCCACAACAAACGGTTTTGTTGCAATAAGTACAACATCCACTTTTTGCATAAGCTCAGAAATTGTATCAACAGGGGTAATCTCAAGTTTTTCCGTATTAATTTTTAAACTTTCTTTATTAACATCGTATGCAAAAATTTTATTTTTAGGTAAAAACCCTGATGAAACAACCCCACCTGCAATTGCATTAGCCATTTTTCCAAAACCGATAAACCCAAGTGAAATATCCATAATATAAAAACTCCTTCTTTACTTGACAGTAGATTTTGTCTAAATTATCATAATAAAGTTATAAGTAAAAATCAATATCAAGGAGTAATATAATGCGTCGTACATTAGAAGGCACAAAAAGAAAAAGACAAAAAGTTTCAGGGTTTAGAGCAAGAATGGCTACACCCGAAGGTCAACAAACAATCAACAGACGCCGTGCTAAAGGTCGTCACAGTGTAGCAATCACAGCAAAAAACCGTGCTTAATAAACAAAACAGATTAACAACAAACTCATCTTTTATTGCAACTTATCACCAAAATAAAGTTGTGTCGGATGAGTTTTTTGTTTTACACGCAGGTAAATCAAAACAAAGCCCTGACATTCAAACTAAAATTGGTTTTGTTGTAAGCAAAAAAATCAACAAACGTGCGGTTGTAAGAAACAAAATCAAAAGACGCCTAAGAGAAGCAATGTACGCATATTTAAAAGAAAACAATCCACCCTATTTAAGTTTAATTTTTACCGCAAAACCAAATTCAAACAAAGCGAACTTTCAAGATACGTTAAAAAGTGTTAACAAACTAATTCAAAGAATAGCAAATAAAAGAGTTTAGGAGTTTTGTAGGAAACATCATGAATACGCTAATTAAAACTTTTGATAACAAGGCAAAAGAAAAAATTAAAAAACCCAATTTTGAAACCAGAATTGGAAGGGAATTTCTTGCCTTTTACCTTCAAACAAAATTCAAACAACTCTTAAATTACGATAAAAAAAATTCTAAGCACCTTTTTTTAGAAGTTAAAGACACATTTCTTCCTAACTTTTTAAACAGACTTGTCACCTCTCCCAAAAAACATATTTTAATTGGGATTACGGGCGAATCGGCTTGCGGCAAATCCACCATATGCAAAGAAATTCAAAGAATTATCACAGCGCACAATATGCCCATTTCAATTATTAATGCAGATAATTATTTTAGAGACATCTCAGCCCTAATTAAAGAATGCGGCTCATTTGATATGCTTCGTGATATGGGGCATGACGTTGATGCGCCTGAAAATTTCCAACTCAACCTTTTGGCAGAGCATGCAAGGAAACTTCAGGACGGAGAAAATGTAAACATACCCAAATATTTAACAAATGGCACGGGGGTTTCACAGCCAAACGCCATTTTTGTTGAAGCGAAAAAAATTGTTGTAATTGAAGGAATGGCAACAATGTTTGATCCGGTTAAAGACCTTTTTGACATTAAAATTTATATTGAAACCGACAAAAAAGTCAGAAAAGAACGCTTTCTATCCCGTGCAAAAGAAAGAAATCAAGATATGGAAAATGCCATAAAACACTGGGCATATGTTGAAAATGCAGGAGAAAAATATATTAAACCCGCAAAAAATTATGCTGATATTACAATAAATGGCAATTCTGACTTAGAATATTTTTCTCAAATTGTTGAATTTATAAACTACATCACAAATTCTTTTGAAGTATAGCTTAAATCACTTTTTTTAAAAAACATAATTTAATACAACAAACCAAATCTAAAGGAATTAAGAAAATGCGCATCATGCCGGTTAGATTAAATTATCTTCCCCAAAATAAAGAACCAAATTACAACAAAAACACAAAACAAACTTCGCCCAATGTTGTATTTGGGAAAAAATACGCTTATCCTAAAACTTATTATGTAAATCAACCTCTGGAAGAAGAAAAAGAATTTAAAAAGAATTTTGACGCTATTATAAGCAACGACAAGAAAAGAGATGTTCCTTTTGTACAAAATATAGACAAAAATTTTTCCCAAAGAATTGAAGAAAAACTGAAAAACAGCCCAAATACAGGCATAACTATCGGCATTACAGGAAAATCTGCATCGGGCAAAACCACGCTATCTGAAAAATTTATAAAGTCTTTAGAAGAAAAAGGGGTTAATGTAACAGTTATCGGCACAGATCAATATTTTAAAGATACATCAGAACTTGTTAAAAAAGCGGGCAGTTTTGCCAATTTGGTTGAATCAGGCTATGAATTTGACGCACCTGACAATTTCAGGTTAAACCTTTTAGCGTATCATCTTGTAAAACTTGCAAACGGCGAAAGCGTAAAAACTCCATTCTACGTTGGAGACGGCTCAGGCAGATGTCCTCTCAATGTAACTAAAAAAGAGCCAAACAAAGTAATTCTTGTAGAAGGGCTTGCGGCGCATTATCCGAAAGTGCGTGATGTTGTCGATGCAAAAATTTTTATAGATATAGATGAAGACGTTCGTAAAAAAAGATTTTTAGACAGAGCGCCCTTCAGACACCCTGACTGGAGCATCGACCAGATGACAGAACAATATATCCAAACCACAAAAGCGGCAGATAAATACATTCTTCCTCTAAAAGAAAGTGCAGACATAGTTTTAAACAGCGCAAGCAGCACAGATAGTCAAACCGCTTTTATAGATGAAGTTGGAGATTTAATCGCAGAGCTTAAAACCCCTTAGCCCTCAAAAGTTCTACAAGTGGATGTGAATTTTGAACTAAATCTTCATAATTATATTCGTTTTCAATGACATAATCAAAACCCGAATAATCATCAAGCGCCGTTTCTGTTAAATCAAGAGCGTTTGTAATAACCCCTCTTTTTGTCCTTGCTTCATAAGAAGCTTCAAGCCTAATTAAAAATGCACCTGCGCTTTTGAAAATTTCAGCCTCATGAACAAGCCTCACATCAGGAATAATTACGTTATAATCCAACTCTAAAATCTTTTTTAGCCAAAAATCCGGATCAATTTTACGCCCCATATCGCCGAGCTTGATAAGGTCTGTTCTGTATTTGCCCTTATTTGAGTCAATTTCTTCGTATGTTAAATTATTTTTTTTGCCAAATTCAATTTTAATGGCATCACCAATCCCAATGCGCCTGAATGATGTAAATTCTTCCAACAAAATTTTAGCAAGGGTGTCTTTCCCTGAATACTGTTTACCTGATATACATATAATCTTTTTCATATAGAAATTATATAATATTTATAAAAAAAGAAAAATCGCATTATTTAAATGCGATTAATACCTTTTTTCTCCATAAGTCCGTAGCCTATTTAAGGCCTTTTATATAATTTCTTGATAATTCACTGTTTACAATGTTTTTTGGGATTTGCCTTACATTAATATAAAAACAAATTAGATATATAAATTGCATAAGTAATATATATCTTTACATAAGTTTACAAAACAAAAATAAAAAGGCAATTTTCAAAAGTATATTTTCTTTATATACATGTACGAGAGATTAAAAGTTAATAGAGAGAACAACCAAGGAGTAAAGACAAATGGGCTGGATTACACTGTCCCTAAGAAAACAAGTTCTTACTCAACGAGTTTCAGATCTGGAACACAGACTGACAAAAGTGAGCCAAGAACAACAAAGCCTATCGAACAGCTCTAGCTACGCAGAAAGAGCTATCGGTCTTGACAAACAGGATGCTTACTCATCTATCATCCAAAATCACTCAGGCAACCTAAATGAAATATTGGGTCATTACAATTCATCTAACACAAACGATATAAGTTCACTTGCGAACTACTATGTCGAAGTCCAAGAGGCAAATCTTGGATATATGTACAATCAGATGCTTGTAGATTCAATATTTACTCAAAAAGAACAAGCACTTCAAGACGAAGTAAACAACAAACAAAATTATCTACAACTTGAACAAGAACAGCTACAAACGCAACTAGAAGCGGCAAGAGCCGAACTTGAACAATTGGGCGAAGCAATAAGCTCTGATATTAAATCAAGTACGATAAGTTTAACGTAAATAAACACCAAATAAAACAATAACACCAAACAAAAGGAGAAACACACTATGGGCTGGGCAGCAATTTCATTAAGAAAAATGACGCTCAAACAAAGAATCAACAATCTTCAACAAAGGCTGTTAACACTTAGCCAAGAAGAACAATCTATGTATGATTCTTCATCTTATGCACAAAGAGCGCAGGGGGTAGAACAATCCAATGCACTTGCACAATTGCAGGCTACCTACCAAAAGAACGTATCAACAATTAACGGACAGTATCAAGGTTCAACAGACTCCGCTGATCTTACCGAATACAACACAAAACTCCAAGAAGAACAAATGGCGTATTCTTACAACAAAATGATCTTGGATTCAATGTTCACAGGTAAATCTCAAGCACTGCAAGATACAATAAACGAAGAACAAACAAGATTGGAATTAGAGCAAGAACAGCTTCAAACACAATTGCAAGCTGCTCAAGCTGAATATGAATCAATCAGCGAAGCATGCTCTAGCGACATCAAGAACGGCGCAATTAAGCTTGCATAACAGCTTAGTTTGTAAATATTAACCAATATTTTTGTTTACTCTATAATATCGGTATGAATGTTATAGATGAGCTTAAAGCGGCAAAAATAGAAGTTATTTACAATAAGGCTGAAATGTACCCGTATTGTTTTGACACATCACCCATAAGGGAGAATATTATTCTGCCAACTGTGGTAACGCTGCCAAAAACTACAGGGGAAGTTCAGGCAATTGTTAAACTTGCAAATAAATATAATTTAAAAATAATTTCAAGAGGAGCAGCTACTTGTCACACTTCAGGGTGTAAACCTGTAGAAAATTGCATAATAATTCATTTTGCCAAAATGAATAAAATTCTTGAAATTAACAAAGAAAATTTAACAGCAATAGTGGAATCCGGTGTTATAGTCGGTGAACTTCAACGTGAGGTTCACCGTTTTGGTTTGTTTTTCCCGCCTGACCCTTCAAATTTAAAAGTTTCAACTGTTGGTGGGGCTGTGGCATTATGTTCAGGGGGCCCAAGAACTTTTAAATATGGAAACACAAAAGATTACGTTATTAACCTTGAAGTTGTTTTAGCGGACGGAAGTGTTATTGAAACAGGTAAAAATGTTGCAAAAAATGTCACGGGGTACAACCTTACAAGCTTGTTTACAGGGTCAGAAGGAACACTTGGGATAATCACCAAAATTACTTTTAGATTAATTCCAAAGCCTGATTTTAAGCTTGTCACAATGGCGTATTTTAATTCACTTGAAGATGCTGCCTGTGCTGTAAATAACACAATTGGTGCAGGAATTACCCCCGCAACGGTTGATTTAATAGATAAAAACACAATAGATACAATCGAAAAATTTAACCCTTCAGGCTGGCTTTCAAAAGAAGGTATGCTTTTAATTGAATTAGACGGAACAAGAGAAAGCGTTAAAGAACAAAACAAAATTCTTTATGAGGTTTTGCAAAAAGCCAATTCCTGTGACATAATTCAAGCAAAAGATGAATTTGAAAGCGAAAAAATTTGGGAAGCAAGAAGAAGCGCTTTTGCATGTACTGCAAAATTAAAGCCGAATGTAATCACGGAAGATGTTGTGGTGCCAAGGGATAAAATTGTTACCCTTATAAAAGAAATCAAAAAGCTATGTACTGAAAACAATATCACAGTGTGTATTATGGGTCATGCAGGGGACGGAAATATTCATCCTAATTTTGCACTTGACCTAAGCTATAAAGAAGAAAAAGAAAAATTTTTATATGTAAAAAATGAACTTTTCAAACTTGCCGTTTCATTGGGCGGAACACTTTCAGGCGAACATGGCATTGGAAGCGAAAAAAAAGAGTATCTTAATTTTGCAATAGAACAAGGTGCTTTTTCTTATATGAAAAAAATTAAACAGCTCTTTGACCCTAAAAATATCTTAAATCCGGAGATTATGTTTTAAATGCAATTAGCAGAATTTAAGAAAAATCTTTTTGAGCTATTAAAACTATCTTTGCCTATTTTAACAGGGAACATAGGACAGATGTTAATTAATCTGGGAGATGTTTATGTTGCGGGGCATTACAGCACATTAACCCTTGGAGCAATAAGCGTTGCAAGCGCTATTTTTATGACTTTTATAATTGCCGGACTTGGTTTAATGAGTGCCATAACTCCTGTTCTTGCAAATTATAGAGGAGAAAGAAAGCCTGTTAAACATTATCTATCGGGCACAATAATTTTTTCTCTTATTTTGTCTTTAATATTTTTTACAATTATCACCTGCTTTATTCCCCTTATGGACAAAATCGGGCTTAACCCTTCTATTGCATATGAAGCAAAAATTTATATGAAAATTTCCGCATATTCTGTTTTTGGAATTTTCATATTTAGTGGATTAAAAGAATTTTTGCAAAGTTATGAAATTGTAAAGCTGCCAAACTTTATGGTTATGACTGCAGGGTTCATTAATATTGGATTAAATTTTCTTCTTGTATATGGATACGGCATAATTCCGGAGCTTGGAATAAAAGGGCTGGCGTATGCAAGTTTAATTGTAAGAAGCGCCCTTGGAATTATTTTATTTATATTTTGCATGCAGCTTTTAAACAAAATCAACTTTAAAGGTTTTACCTCTTACATAAAAGCCTTAATACAAACAGGACTGCCAATTGCAGGTGCCGCTTTTATTGAATTTTCAGGATTTAACGTAGTTGCCGTTCTTGTTGGAAAATACGCTCCATTATATGCAGCATGCCACAACATAATAATTTCAATTGTGAGCATGGTTTATATGTTGCCATTTTCCCTATCCTGCGCATTATCCGTCAAAGTTGGATATTCAAACGGCGCCAAAGATTTAAATTCAATTAAAAAATTACTTCAAGTTGCTTTTGCCACGGTGTTTGTTTATTCAATTATAGTAGTTTTAATTTATTTATTCTTTAAAAAACAGTTAATGGCAATTTTTTCATCAGACACCCACGTTATTGAAATCGGGGCGCAAATTATGTTATTAACTGCCGCCTTTACCCTTTTTGATGCAATGCAATCTATATGTGCGGGCGCCCTTAAAGGTTTAAAAGAAACAACAAGTGTTATGGCAATTTCATTTTGTGGATATATTTTAATCAGCATTCCGATAGGATACATTCTTGCTGAAAAATTTCACCTGCTGCTTCAAGGGTTTTGGATTGGCTTGACGTTTGGAATTTTTACATCTTCAATAGTTGGAACATCAATTTTAATATACAAATATTTCAAATTAAAAAAGAGTTTTCAAATGCCAAAGTGATTATGTAAAGTTTGACAATACAAAGACAAATTCGCTGTCATAAACTGTTTATATGCAAAAAGAAAATATGACAGATTTAATCACAAAAGCAAAAAAGGGCGATATAAACGCTTTAGAAATAATTTTAAAAAACATAGAAAAAGATACACACTCTTTTTTCTATTATCTTGCAAAATCTAAAGAGGAAGTTCCCGATATGGTTCAAGAGGTGCTTTTAAAAGTGGTAAAAAATATCAAGCACCTGAAAAAACCGGAAAATTTTAAAAGTTGGCTCAATAAAATTATCATAAGACACTATTATGATTGTGTTAGAAAGCAAAAAAAATTTGATACAACAAATGAAATAAGCGAAGAAATTTACGACAGAAAAAATCTTCCCGCAAGTGAGTGTATAAATAACGAATTAACCGAAGCCATAAGAAAATCGATAATTAAATTGGAAGAACCATACAGAATGGCAATTATAATGCGTGAATTCAAAGGTTTAACTTATGAAGAAATTGCTCAGGCAACAAAAACAAACATAGGAACCGTAAAATCAAGAATATCAAGGGCAAGAAGCCGATTAAAAGAATATATAAAACCTTATATGGAGTAAAAATGTTAAAAGGAAATTTAAAATGTAATCAAATAAATAAAATGCTTTTGGGGTATATTCATTTTGAACTCACAAAAACAGAAATGGAGAGAGTTGCACTTCATTTAAGAAATTGCCCAAATTGCATGAAAAGATATATAAAAATTCAAAAAAGAAAAAAAGAGCTCAAAAGAAAAATGTATGAAATTGAAAAAACTTTAAGAATGGAAAAAGAAATTTCAACTTATATAGACAACGAAGGAACGGACGATTTAATTTTTATAACAGAAGGAATGCTTTTATGTGATGAAAAATATAGAAAGGAATTAGTTGAAAATGAAAATTTAAGAAGGGTTTTACAGGCATGCAAAAAAGAATTTGAACGAAAGCAAAAAGGTGAAATAAGCGAAAAAATTATACAAAATCTAAAAGAAAAAAGAAAAAATTCCGCAAGAAATTTTATTCAACCTTTTCTACGTTTACTCCATGGGTTTTTAAGATTTCAATAAAATTATTTGCAGCCTGCCTTTGAATATCTCTTGGAACCACTCTTAAAAGCTCAATTGTCAAAGATAAAACAGGGTCTTTATCATACCACCTGTTCCCTTTAATCATTGGCTTTACAATGGAATAAAACCTGTCTATTGCTTCTTTTGAAACACGTTCTTCAACTTTTGCCAAAAAAACTTCTGCCTGAGATTTCAATTCATCGGGATAATCCCTTAATAAATTAACTACCTGCAAAAGCAGAGGATCGTAATCATACCATCTTTTATATTTTTTTTCTTCCGTCATGCTTAGTTTTTCACTTTCTGAATATTTTCCTGACTAAGAGGGTCATCTTGTTGATAATCAACAGGCACACGCATTATATCGGCACCAAGTCCTCTTAATTTAAGCGTAAATTTTTCATAGCCCCTATCAATGTGATGAAGGGATTTAACAACAGATTCACCTTTTGCAGCCAACGCAGCAACAACAAGTGCAGCGCCTGCTCTTAGGTCTGTGCAGACAACCTCTGTACCCACAAGGTAATCAACCCCTTTAATTATAGCGTGGTTGTTGGATTGTTTAATGTTAGCGCCCATTCTCCAAAGTTCACCGATGTGCATAAATCTGTTTTCATACAAACTTTCAGTAACAACTGAAATGCCGTCAGCCGTTGATAAAAGGGTCATTGCAAGCGCTTGAAGGTCGGTTGGGAACCCGGGGTAAGGTTGAGTTATAAAATTCATCGCATCAAGCCTTCTATTTGCGGAAACTTCCATAACATGGGGTTCTACAAGCCTGATATTAGCACCCATTTCAAGCAACTTACCCGTAAAAATGGTCAAGTGATTAGGATAAACATTTTTAATAAACCCATGCCCTTGTGTTGCAATAACAGCAGAAATATATGTACCTGCTTCAATCCTGTCAGGGATTGTTGTGTGTTCTACCCCATGTAAATCTGCCTGTTTAACGCCTGTAATTGTAATTTGATTGGTGCCGGCCCCTTCAATTTTAGCGCCCATTGCATTTAAAAAGTTCGCAAGGTCAACAATTTCAGGCTCTTGCGCAGCATTTTGAATAACCGTCACACCCTCTGCCAGAACAGATGCCATCATAATATTTTCCGTTGCGCCAACTGAAGGGATATCAAAACAAATCTCTGCCCCTTTTAAATCTTTTGCAACAGCATAAACATATCCGTCTTTAATATTGCACTGACAGCCCATGGCTTCAAGACCTTTGATGTGGAAGTTAACACGCCTTTCACCAATTCTACATCCCCCCGGAAGGGCAACACAAGCTTCTTTCATTCTGCCAACCAAAGGCCCCAAAACCACAAAAGAAGCACGCATTTTAGAAACAAAAATATCTGACGCAACAACGCTTGTAATGTTTCTTGAATCAATTGTTAAAATTGCATTAACCTTATCGTACTCAATTACAAGCCCTAGCTCTGAGAGCACTTCAATCATAATTTCAACATCGGAAAGTTCGGGGACATTTTTTATAACACATATATCATTTGAAAGCAAAGAAGCTGCCATAAGTTTTAATACGCCATTTTTTGCGCCCGAAATCGAAACTTCACCCGACAGGGAGTTTCCGCCTTGAATTATTAATTTTTCCTGTTGATTTTGCATTTTAACAAATTACCTGTAACAATAGTATTTTATTACAATTTCCTTATATTTGAAATAGGTTACAAAAAATTAACATTATTTAAATAAAAACTTTTTGCACTTCTTCTCTATCATCAAAATGAATAGTTCTGTCTTTTAAAATTTGATAGTCCTCATGCCCTTTACCCGCAAGGATTATCACATCATTTTCAGAGGCAATATCTTTTAAAAGGCGGATTGCAAGGTGTCTATCGGGTTCAACAAAAACTGTTTTCGGGTTAATTAATTTTAAACCCGATAAAATATCCGTGATAATTTGTTGAGGGTCTTCTGAACGTGGATTATCAGATGTAATCACAATTTTATCGCTTAAAGACTGAGCAATTGCCCCCATTTTAGGTCTTTTTGTTGAATCTCTGTCCCCGCCACAGCCAAACATACAAATAAGTTCAGCGTCTTTTGGGGTAAGCTCCCTTGCGGCACGCAAAATATTTTCTAAACCGTCCGGCGTATGAGCGTAATCCACAATAACCATAGGGTCAGTGTGCACAATTTCAAAGCGCCCTGCGACAGATTTTGTCGCTTCAAGCGCTTCTTTTGCACTATTTAAAGAAATTCCGGACATAAGGGCAGTTGAAATTGCACAAAGTGCATTATACACGCTAAACATTCCATTTAACATAAGTTTAATTTCTACGGTTTCACCCATATATGAACACTTAAACGAAACGCCTCTTGATGTAAATTCAATGTCATACGCCATAAGGTCAGATTTATTTTTAATGCCGTATGTAATAATTTTTGTGTGTTTTGGAACTTTTGAGATAAATTTTGACGCATATTTATCATCATTATTTATCACGGCAAAAGTATTTTCACCCAAATTTGAAAAAAGTTTAGCTTTTGCGTTAAAATAATTTTCCATTGTAATATGAAAATCAAGGTGATCTTGAGTTAAATTGGTAAATGCCGCCCCTTTAAATTTGCAATTTTTTACCCTGAATTGTTCCAGAGAATGAGAAGAAACTTCCATTACAACATTTGAAATATCTTCATTTAAAATTTTTGAAAGTGTTGCTTGAAGTTCAGGTGCCTGCGGAGTTGTGTGTTTTGCTTCCATATAATCCGAATGAGAATTTAATTTATACCCTAAAGTTCCGATAAGTGCGCATTTTTTCTTTTCGTATTCAAAAATTTTCTGAATTAAGTGAGTCACGGTAGTTTTGCCGTTTGTTCCCGTTATTCCGATTAAATTAAGAGAATGCGAAGGGTTGTGATAAAAACAAGCGGCGAGATCTGCAATTTTTTCTTGCGCAGAATCCACAATTAATTGCGGAATTTCAATATTTAAGGGACGTTCCGCCATAATTGCTACAGCGCCTTTTTCAAAAGCCATTTGCGCAAAATCATGACCGTCCACATGTTCACCTTTAAGACAAACAAAAATTTCATGGCTCTTAATTGTTTTAGAATTATATGAAATACCTTTAATATCAAGGTTTTTAAAGTTCAAAACTTCTATACATTTAACATTTGAAATAATGTCACTTAATTCCATAATTGTGCTCCCCCTTCTTTAAAAGCAAAAATACATAAATAATTCTACATCAACAATAAGCTTAAAAGCGTGTTTTTAAGAATACTTTACATAAATTAAGAAGAAGTTTTTTTCACATTTTTATCAGGGTTTATATTTAAAATTCTAACAAGTTCCAAAACAATATCATGAAAAACGGGCCCTGCCACGGTTGAACCCCACAATCCACCACCTTGAGGAGAGTCTATCACAACATAAATTGTAACTTTAGGGTCAGTTGCGGGAAGAAAACCCACCATAGATGTATATAATTTGTTTGAATAACCAACTCCGTTATCATTTGGGCGCCTTGAAGTTCCTGTTTTTGCCGCAACATAATAATCATCCATTTTGGCAAGAGATTTACCCGCTTCAACAGATGCTACCAGCAAATCACGCATTTCTGCCGCCTGTTGTTCGGTCATTATTCTTCTTTGGATAATTTTTTGCTCAGCTTCAGCCTCAGAATACTTAATTACATGCGGAGTAACCCAAACTCCGCCATTTGCAATGGCGTTAACCGCAGATACCATTTGAATTGCCGTAACGCTTGCACCATAACCATATCCCATTGAAGCATGAGTTGCAATATCCCAAGTGGAAGCTTTAGGTAAAAGACCGGTAGACTCACCGGGAAGGTCAATCCCTGTTCTTTCTCCAAACCCGAATAATTGAAGCGCATCATAAAATTCGGTTGAGGACATCATTTGGGCAACCTTTACACTTGCAATATTACTTGAATGTTGAAAAAGATAAACAAGGTCAATAAGCCCCGGAGCCCCTCTTTCTCTGTAGTCGTAATTGGAAATCTCCCACCAGCCAATTTTCATTTTGCCGGTATCCATAATTTTTGTATTTTTATTAATTTTATTATTCAACATGGCTGATGCCACCGTAATGATTTTAAAAGTTGAGCCGGGGGGATAAACATCAGTCAGTGCCCAATTTTTCATCTCTAAAAGAGAGTACTTTGCATAATTGTTAGGGTTGTAATAAGGGTAGGCAGCAAGTGCCAAAATTTCGCCCGTTTTAGGCTCCATAACAATCACAGCACCCCTTAGGGCATTTGTTTTTCTTATCATTTGGTATAAATATTTTTCGCAAATATGCTGTATGGGAGAATCAATCGTAAGTTTTAAAGTTTTTCCCATAACAGGGCTTGTCACATCTTTCGGGTCAATTGATAAATTGTAAATAATATCCCCGTTGGGCATTTTTTCATACTTAATTGATTTATCGATGTATTTAAGATAATTTCCCGCAACATATTCTATTCCTGCCGCCATATCAGCGTCAGGGTTATAATATCCCAAAATGTGCGAAGCTAAAGAACCTTGAGGGTATACACGTTTATTTTTTACCTCAAGAGAGATTTCTCTTAATTTTAAATTTTTAATTTTATCTGCGGTTTTTCTTGGAAGCCCTTTTTTGAGCAAAATAACCGCATCAGAGCCTGAGAGTTTGGATATAAGTGCCTGTTTGTTGCCGCCCAAATAAGGATAGAGTTTTTCTGCAAGTTCGGCAGGTTCACTGTCATAATATTGAGGATGAGCGTAAACATTAAAAGAAGTGTCATCTGAGGCGAGTTTTACTCCGTTTCTGTCCACAATTTCACCTCTTAAAACAAACGGAGAAGAAGCCCTTTGAAACTTTGCTCTATCTCTATAGCCTCTTATATCGAAAACCTGAGTTAAAAAAAGATATATTAAAAGCAGAATAATGAAACAGTTAAAAATAAATTGCAGACAACCAATTCTTGTTTCAAACTTTTTTTGAACTCCCTTATCCAAACTCTCGCCCCTTTTTAAAAACTAATAACCAAGGTATCTGTTAAGCGATGAGTCCTTGTTGGATTTATCGTATGTAACATTTGGAAGGTCAGCCGCTGAAACTTCAATAACCTGATTTGCACGCTGGAGCATATTCAATTTTGAAACCTGAAAATCAACATTTGAAAAAGACTGCAAGTTGTCCAATTTATTTTGCAAGTCTGAATTATCATAATTCAGAGCAATTGTTTCTTTGCTTAATTTGCGAAGCTCAATTTCACTTATAACCACAAAATAATAACTTACAAGACAAACAATAACCAAACATGCCAGAATTCCGCACAGGCATGTGTTTATTCTTGAAATAATAATTTCTTTATAAGATTTTTCTTTAACAAAATAACCGCTAATAACGGGATTGTTCAAAGAATTGTGACGGCGGTTTTGTTTTTTTATGGGCGCACCTTGAAGTGAATTTTGTGCAAATTCCGAATTTAAATTTCTATTGTTCTTGTAGGTATAATCAGAAGATTTCAATTGCTTCTCCATTATCTTGTAATTCTTCTCGCCGCACGTAACTTAGCACTTCTTGAGGGCGGATTTTCCAAAATTTCATCATCACTTGCAATAATAGGTTTCTTTGTTAAATTTTCTAAAAGTTTGCCGCCACATGTGCAATTTAATTGTTTTATCGGGCATCTGCATTCTTTTGAGTAGTCTCTAAAAAAGTTTTTTACAATTCTATCTTCAAGAGAATGAAAACTTAACACACTAATTATAGCACCATCGGATAATAATGTAAGCACATCTTTTAGAGTATTTTCAAAATTTAACAACTCACCATTAACTTCAATTCTAATTGCCTGAAATACCCGTGTGGCGGGGTGAATAGAAGTTTTTACTTTAGGGGTTGACTGAACAATTATATCTGCCAATTGTAAAGTTGTGTAAATTGGTCTTTTGGACACAATCGCTTTAGCAATTCTTTTAGAAAAATGTTCTTCCCCGTATTTTGAAAAAATCTCTACAAGTTTTTCTTCAGAATACTTGTTTACAACATCAAATGCGCTAAAATCCTGATTTTGGTTAAACCTCATATCCAAAGAAGCGTCTTTATTAAAGCTAAAGCCCCTTTCAGCCTTTTGGAACTGATGATATGAAGCTCCAAGGTCGAAAACAACTCCCCCTGTAATTTTTTCAATCCCCATATCAGAAAGCACACTTTTAATTTCAGTATAACTTTTTTGCACAATAGTTAAATTAGGATATTGAGCAAGTCTTCCTGTAGCGGCAGAAATTGCATCTGAATCCACATCAAAAGAAATCAATCTGCCTTTTTTGGAAAGTTTAGACAAAATCAATTCCGAATGCCCGCCCCCGCCAAGGGTAGCGTCAATATATATGCCGTCAGGATTATGCTCAATATCAAGCATACCAACCGTTTCATTGAGCATGACGGTATAGTGGGTAAAATCTTTAGTTTTGAATAATCTTGCCATAAATTAATCAACAAACCTGTATTTTATAATTGCAAAAATTGCCATAAGCCCGTCTTTATATGTAATTTTTTTACCCGCCTGATAACTTCTTGCATTGTAGGAAATAGGCAATTCTTTAATTTTTGCACCGTTTTTAACAAGCTTTGCCGTTATTTCAGGCTCCAAGTCAAATTTTCTGGACTTAATTTCAATATTTTGCACAAATTCTCTTTTCATTGCTTTATAACAAGTTTCCATATCTGTAAGCTTTGTGCCGTAAAAAAGATTGGTTAAAAATGTTAAAAACTTATTTGCAAGATAGCTCATTAACATAAAGTTTTTAAAAGGATTGTTCAAAAACCTTGAGCCATAAACAACGTCTGCGTCATTTTTCACAATTAATTCAAGAAGCGCAGAATAATCTTTCGGATTATATTCCAAGTCAGCGTCTTGGATAATCACAATATCTCCGCTTGAATTTTTTATACCTAAAGAAACAGCAGACCCCTTGCCCCCATTTTTTTCTTTATAAATAATTTTGTATTTATCTTCATATTTTTTTAAAATACTTCTTGTGTTATCCACCGAACAGTCATCCACCACAATTACATTCTTTTTTAAGCCGCAAAAATCGGTGTTATCAATAACATCTAAAATATTTTCAATTGTATCTTCCTCGTTATAAACAGGAACAATAATATCCACAACTTCCACTATAGAAACCCTTTTTAAAATAAGATATAAAAAATCTTATCATTTTTATAAACCGTAAGCAAGAATTTAATAATAAGAAACCGAAGAAGAGGGGCTTGAGGATATATAAGAGCCTTTAAACATGAAAATTCCATTGTATAAATATTCAGATGTTACAGTATCAAGTTTATTTTTATTGCACACAAAATTTACAATCATTCTGTCATCTGACAAAGAACAAGACCTATTGAGGGAGTCGCCCTCACACACCATATCAAATTCAAAATTTGCAGAATAATAAAGATTTAAGGTAGCTGCTGCAACATTTTTCATATTGTTTGGGTTATCACAAGAGGCAAGATAGTCCAACCTTACAAAAATTTCATCGTTTGCTGCCTGCACAAGATAATATTGCCTGAAATAGAGAGCAAGGTCAATGAACACCATAAAAAAAACAAAAATCATTATTGATACAATTAAAAATTCAAATCCGGCTGCGGCATTTAATTTATTTTTTGAAAAAAATTTCATAAATTGATAATTCTCCTTAGCCTTTTTATGATATTTTCTTTCGTATTTTTTCTATATATCAAGTCATGCCCGTAAAAATCTTTATATTCCCTGATAATATTAATGGGCAATTCATCCCCCTTAAGAAGGGTTTGTGCAGTATCAACAATAAATTCATCCTGCGTTTCTTTATAAAGCGGGTCTTTTTTTCTTAATTCAACATCAGACTCATAATGCACAAGGATGTGAAAACACGTATTCACAGACGGGTCAGAAGAATTTTTGGGAAATTTTTTCAACGCTTCAAGGGTAGCAATTTTACCCAAAATGACATCCACCAAAAGTTTTGCGACTTCTCGCCTTGTTTTGATAACTTCTTCTTGCAAAATTAACCTATATTAGCGCCGGTGTTGTCCGCAACATTTTCTGTGATTGAACGTGCAATTTGAATAAGTTTATTCATATCACTGTTGCAATATTGGACGGCAATTTTCTTTAAAGAATTAGCAACAATATCTGTGTTAGAATATGCGGTTCTATAAAAGAATTTTTTGCCCTGCTTAATTCTAAGTAAAATTTCTTTTTCAAAAAGCCTGTCCATAACGGTTTTGACAGTTGTATATGCCCTTTTTGTTGTTTGAGAAGCGCAGATGTAATCAAAAACATCTTTAACAGAGTTTTTATATACGCCCTGTCCTTCAAGTTCCCAAAGTGCATTTAAAATAATACTTTCAAGAGAGCCATGTCTAAAATTCATAAAAAAACCCAACCTCATATTAAAACTTACTACCATTATAACACTTATTTAAAAAAAGAAAAGTTTTTTTGTTCAAAATTATTCGAACATGTTTTTTGACCTTAATTGCCTGTGAAAAGTTATGGCAAAACGGTGCGCTTCATCCCTAATTCTTTGAAAAAAATGTAGCGCAGGAGAATTTATCGGGAATAAAACTGATGAAGAAATGTTTGGAATAAACACTTCTTCTTCCCTTTTTGCAAGCGAAACCATATCAATATCAAGATTAAATTCCTTCATGGCAGCATATGCGCTTGAAAGCTGTCCTTTACCGCCGTCAATTATAATTAAATCAGGAATATAGCCTTCTTTTTTTTGATTTTTTTTAAACCTTCTCAATAAAATTTCATTCATAGATTTAAAATCATTCACTTCACCTTTTTCAATCGTTTTTAGTTTATATTTTCTATACAAACTTTTTTTGGGCACTCCATTTTCAAAAACAACTCCGGACGCCACCGTATTTGTACCTTGAATATGCGATATATCGTAACATTCAACAAGGTGGGGAAATTTAGAAAGATTTAGTTTTTCTTTAATGTAGGCGCCAATTTCATTATAATCATTTTGAATTTTTACAATTGACTTTAATTTTGCCTGCTCTAGATTATAAACTGCATTTTTTTGCGCAAGCTCAAGAATTTCCAAATCCTTCGCAGATTTTGCCACAGCAATTTTGACATTTTTCCCTTTCCTTTTTGAAAGCCAAGCTTCATACAAAGATTTTTCTTCCAAATTTTGAGAAATCACAATTTCTTTTGGGATATCTTCATCCCTTACAATTGAATAATATTCCCTCATAACGGCTTTTATAATTTCTGAAACACTGCTTTCCCCCGTACTTGTGCCATTAAAATCAAAATCTTTTTTATTTACAAGGCACCCTTCCCTAATTTCAAGAATAGCCGCACAAAAAATATTATTTTCAAAAATTACACCGATATAGTCTTTATTAACTGATGTATTTTCAGAAACAATTTTTTGTTTTTCCACGGTTTTTTGAATATCTAAATAAGAATTTCTGTACCTTATCGCCTTTTCAAACTCTAAATTGTCTGAAGCCTGCTGCATTTGATTTTGAATTATTTTTAAAAGTTCACCCCTTTTGCCTGTTAGAAAAAGTTCAACCTCTTTCAACATTTTTTGGTATTCAAGAGGGGAAACAAGCTTCTGACAAGGCCCAAGACAGCGCCCCATATCATAATAAAGACAAGGACGTGTTGAAAATTTAGGAGTCTTGCATTTTTTTAAAGGAAAAACTTTTCCTAAAACCTCAAGCGTGGCATGCATTGCCCTTGAATCTGTATAGGGTCCAAAATATTTCCCTTGAACAGGGTTTTTATTTGCTTTTCTTACAACCAAAATACGTGGATAGTCTTCTTTTGTGATAACAAAATAGGGAAACTTTTTATCATCTTTCAATAAGACATTATACCTTGGCTTGTATTTTTTTATAAGCTCAGATTCCAAAATTAAAGCTTCAACCTCTGAGTCCACAACAATGCATTCAATTTTGGCAATTTTTGGAACCATGACATTTACTTTAATTGAATTATTTGAAACAAAGTAACTTTTTACCCTGTTAAACAAGTTTTTTGCCTTTCCAACATAAATCACCTCACCGTTTTTATCATAAAACTGGTAAGATCCCGGAAGTTTTGGCATTAACTTTACTTGTTCTAAAACATGAGGGTTAATTTCTTTCTTCATAAACCCTCAACCACAAGTTTCTGACCTATTTCAAAAGAAACGGAATTGTCAAAATATTCAATTACATATTTTGCGCCCCAAACGGGAGGAAGAATTTTATTTGGCTTAACTTTATAAAAAACCTGAATAACATTAAAGTTTTCATCCAAAAAGACGATATTAAATTCAACAAAACAAAAGAAGGAATGCATCCAGAAAGAATCCCTGAAAAGAAGCGCCTTATAAGGGAAGTGGCGCTGAAACATAATTCCTTGAAGTTTTAAAAAAAAGCTATCAGCAACAGAACATGAAAAAATTTCACTGCCATCTGTTAACATTACTTTACATTCAGAATTGCCCAAAATTACACCATCATTAAAATATACCCAAAATATTATAACCCTATTTTTCCAAAAATCAAAAGTTAAGAAGCTTTTAAAAAAAGACAAGGAGCAAAAATGTTTTTAGAGTACAGAATTGAAAATGACGAATTGCAGGACGCTTGGCTTGAAACATTGCTTGGGCTTGTGGATGAACTAAATTGCAAGCACCAAACCTTCTTTGAAGAAAGCTATTCCTCAAAGAAAAAATGTTTTATTCAAACAAGAATTATCAAAATTTCAGGCAAAAACGACATGCTTGGCTGGTTAAAATTAAGAATGGAAAGGTATAGTCATTTCATTCAAAAACTAAATAACTATGCCGAACTCTACACCGAAAAAATTGACGATGAAGGTCAGGCATAGTTAAAAAAATTAAAAAAGTTATGCAACAGCAAATTCGACAGATTGAATTTCAGATGTTGCATAGTTAACTTGAACATTTTTTGCAACTGTTGTGTATGTTTTGCCGTTGTATGAAATTTCATATTTTGCTTCTTTGTTTTTTGAATAAGCAAGTTTGAATTCATGTGACCCAACAACTGCTGTAATATTTACATCTTTACCGTAAACAGTTACAGGCAACAAGCCAAGTGCTCTTAATTGGCGAGGATTTTTTCCTTCAATTCTGTCTTTTGCTTCTAATTTTACAATGCAAGCTTCCATTTTATTTTTCTCCTTAAATTTAATCTATTGTCATTTTTTTATTGTACCTGTAAAATATATAAATGCAATTTACGGTTAAAAAAATTAAAAATAATAACATCAAAGAAGAACTTTTAAAAATCGGCTTTGACACTTCATACCTTGATTATGGGGTAAAAAAGCACAAATTTTTAACCTTAAAAATTGAAAATGTTCCTTTTTTTGTTTCAAACATAATCAAACAAACCGCCTTATCAAACGGTGCCGATGCTGCCGTACACAAGGGGGTTATAAACCACAGCGTTGAAAATTCCGACCTCATTCTCTCTGGCAGCATAAGACAACTGGAAAAAATAGCGCAAAGTCTTTCATATCAACCATTTAGACTGTCAGAAATTGCCGAACAAATAAAAATGGAGCTTTCCGAAAAACCCTATAATCCCAAAATAATGGGGATTTTAAATATCACAGAGGACTCTTTTTCTGACGGCGGGGAATTTTTAGACCCAAAAAATGCGCTTGGACACATAAATTCAATGCTTGAGCAGGGTGCAGATATCATAGATGTTGGCGCAGAAGCAACAAACCCAAGGGCAAAAACAGTACCGCCCGAGATTGAAATAAAAAGACTTGCGCCCATTTTTCAAGAATTAAAAAAAATGAATGTTGAATTTTCATCTGATACAAGAAATTCAAAAACCGCCGAATTTGCAATTGCAAACGGCGCAAGCATTATAAACGATGTATCGGGGCTTGATTTTGACAAAAATATGATAAATGTAATCAAAAATTCTGATGTAAAAATTGTGATAATGCACTCAAAAGGAACGCCGGATACAATGGATGATTTAGCCGATTATAATTCAGTTGCAGATGATGTTTTTAACAATTTAAAAGAAAAAGTCCAAACACTTCAAAATGTCGGTGTTGCACAAGATAGAATTATTATTGATGTTGGTTTTGGTTTTGCAAAAAACATCAAGCAAAATTTTGAACTTTTGAATAAAATTTCTGAATTTAATTCCCTTCAAGTAAAGCAACTTGCAGGTGTTTCAAGAAAACGCTTTTTAAAAAGTCTTATTAAAAAAGAAGATATGAAAAAATTAGACGCACTTGTTGGGATGTCAAGTTTTTATCTTTTTGAAAATAAAGTTGATATAATAAGGGTACATAATGTTGAATTGACAAAGCTTGCACTTGATTTTTACAAGTCTATTTATTAGCATACATTTTGTTTCTGACTTCAATTCTTAAATTTGCAAATTCCATATCATCATAATCCGTATATTCATATTGAAAAAGATTTTTGCCCGTCTGGAGAGTAAGTTCGTTTGTTTCTCTAATAAGTGAATTTGGAATAGGAACCTCTTGATTGTCCCCGTTTAAATGAATTTCACTTATTTTTTCACCGTTGAATATAACTTTTAGGGGGGAAGAATACACGCTCACAATTGCGTTTTGCCCCAACTCTTTTGCTTTTTTGGTGTCCAGCCCGATAATTGAGCCAAAAACAATAACAGCTTCTTTGTCAGAAGGGATTTTTTCAAGTCTAATTTTTTTATAATAATAAGGCCCAATGGATTTTAACTTAAACTGTCTACAATTTGCCGAATTTTGTGAAAATAGGTTATCACCAAGGTGATACACGCCCCTTTCAATAAAAACATCCGAAGCGTCCGTTTTTTGAATTCCAAGGACAAGGGGAGTATCTGTAATAGTTTTATCTATAGTAAGAGAAAAGGGCCTAAACCCGTGTTTTTCAATTTGTAAAATCGCCTTATCGTCTATATCGATATTTAATTGAAATTTCCCGTTTTTATCGGTTGTGGTTGAATAATTATAATTTGGCACATAAATTTTTGCACCCGAAATCGGGGAGTTATCTTCAGAATTTACAACGGTCGATTTTTTAGACAAAGCGTCATCTTGCCTTACATTTCCGCTAATTTTATCCGCACGGGCGTCATTTATAGAAAAAAAATAAAGCAGAAAAAATAAAAAAATAACACAAAACTTCTTACATATTTTCATATAAAAAAGTTTACACTATTGAAAAGTATGAAAAATCAGAAATTTGAATATTAAACTTTTGCCTGTTGATTGTTTTTATCTTCGAATGTTCCTAAAAATTCCTTTTCGCCTGTAATTTTTTCAGAGACAAAATATTGGAATTTAGGGATAAGATAAGACAATCCAAAGACCGCAAATGCAATGCCTGACATATGAATTAGAAGATTTTTCCTGTTAAGATTTTTTGCAAATTTTTCAATAATATCTTCTGTAATTTCACCGTTTTTAGATTTTTTTAGAGCATATTTTTCAAGTGCACCTATACAATCATCAAAACTACCTCTTATTTTCTCAAGCTTTGTTCTTGAGATAAACGATTTTGGATTATCCGAAGCGCCTTTTGTAATTTTACTTATTGTTTCTTTCAAAAATTTAGGGTCAGAAATTTCAGACATCGACAAAACATCTGCCACTTGTTTTTGAGATAAAAGCCTTACTTTATCTCCATTTTTCATTATATATTCAGGCTGAAGCTCTGCCATCAATTTTGCCTTTTTGGCAACAGAAACCGGAGCAGTTTTAAGGAATTTTTCAAGCTCAATTGTGCCATTTTTATCAAAATCAAAATTTTTGAGAATTTCAAGTTCATTTTCTTTTGATAAAATCTTTGATGAGAAGAAATTATTTTTAACAAATGACTTCTCCGGTATATACTGTTTTAAATGCAAGGCTAAAGCATCGGTGCCCTTCGGGTTAATATCAGGAGTTTTGGTTGCCTTTCTTATCATGGAAGAAAAAAGAGGGGCAGCAAAAATATAGAAAAGAGAGGAGATTGAATCTCTTACAAAATATTCAATTCCTTCCTTTTTGGTTCTTGAATTTGCCACTCTGCCTGTCAAGGTACCAACATCGGTTGATAAAAGGCGCCATGCCGTATTGTTTTCCAAATTATGCGAAGCAAACAAAACGCCGTTTAAAAAGGAGCCTTTTCCCTTAAAGGAAGGAGAAGATGTTTTATTTACGGTGGATAGAAAATCGTCCATAGAAGGAAGTTTTGTTTTCGTATCTAAATTTTTCTTTCTGTTATCTTCATTTATAAAAAGTCCAACAAGTTTATCTGCCCAGTTGGGGTTATCTGTTCTGCCGTCTTTATCAGGATAAGGTTCAAGTCCTTCTTTTTTTCTTAAAGCGTTAGACATTGCCATTTTTATTTTTGGAACAACAACCCCCATGGCCAAAGTCCCCAAAATAACAGAGCCTAAAATTTTTGAAAATTTATATACAGCAGTGAGGTTTTTCTTATCCTTGACATATTGAAAAGGGTTTCTTAGAGAGTCTTTACCGACATCTGTGTCCAAATCTTTCAAGCCCAGAACTTTTTTGCCAAAAACATCCCCAATTTTATTAAAAGTTTTTACCCCAAAAAGCCATACGACAGCACTCAAAGACTCCTCGAAAATTTTTTCTCTGCCTTCGGTCTTTCCTCCTCTTTTATAACCAAGAGCCGTTCTTCCAAGGCTTGTTGGCACTTCTATCAGAAGCATTGGCCCTGTTTTTGTGGCATCTTGAAGATATGATAATACGGGTGTTGTTATTGGCATTGTTGTTGTTAATTGGAATATTACTTTGATAATAAAATACGAAAAAAATTTTTTTTGCTAATTATTCAGACACAAGTTCATAATTTGTCATTGCAGCAACTTGTTTTTTCCAGTTTTCTATAATTTCAACTTCAGATAGCTGATAAGAAATGGGTTCACCCATGACAACATTGACACGGGGTTTTTTAAAAATGTTCCAATTATATTCTTCAACCCCAGAAATGCCAAGCGGGAGAATGTCGGTTTTTGTCATTTTTGCAATAACAATGAAGCCCATATTGATAGCTTCAATTTTTTTATTCTTTCTAATTCCGCCCTGTGGAAAAATACAAAGATTAAAACCTGCTTTTATTGCTTCTTTTGAAGATTTTATTGTTGAAACTTCAAGTTTTTCACGATTAACGGGAAACGCACCCAGCCTTGAAATATTTTTTGCAACATATCTTGATTCTTCAAACAGTTCTTTTTTCGCCATATATGCAAAAGGATGAGATACAGCCCATGTCACAATAAAAGGGTCAAAATAAGAAATGTGGTTTGAAGCTACAATGTATGGCTTTTTAAAAGAAACATTTTTATTTCTTACAACTTTGAATTTATAAAAGGGGAAAGCAATAAAGGGTATAAAAAGAACCCTGAGCGCATAAATTTGATACAAAAAAGTCAGAATGTTGAAATCTTTTGCATTTTTTCTTGAATAATTTTTATGAGAAAGCTTATTTTCACTCATTATTCTGCCCACCATCACTTAATTCAGCTATTTTCTTAATCCATAACTCGACCATTTTATGGGTATCTTCCATATAAGGAATTGGTTTTCCAATTTTAATTTTTATCTGTCCTCTAAAAAACTTTCTTTCGTTTTTAGCGGCACCTGTAATTGCAACCGGCAAAATATCAGATTTTGTTGATTTTGCAAGGGCAGCAAACCCTCTTGAAACATTGTTCATGTTTCCGTCAATTTCTCTTGTGCCTTGTGGAAAAAGCCCGAGGAGCCAATTTGTATTTTTAATTCCGACTGCCGTTTTAAAAGTTGAAACTTCAAATTTTTCACGATTTACAGCAAATGCCCCCAATAAATCAAGGAAAAATGCAGCAATTTTAGAATAAAAAAGCTCTTTTTTTGCCATATAAGCAATCGGCCTATTCACCGCATATACCATTAAAAAGGGGTCAACCGCACTCATGTGATTAGATGCAACTATGCAAAATCCTTTTTTTGGAACATTTTCTCTGCCCTCAACTTTAAGATTGCAAGCAAATTTATAATATGTGCCATAAACCATAACGCATGTAAGCCACAAAAATATTCTTCTAAAAAGGTTATATTCAGAGGGTTTCCTTTGGGCGTAGTTTCTTGGCATTAAGTTTTCCTTTTAATTAAATTATCAAAAAATATTTTACCTTGGTAAAAACAAAACATCAAGATAAGGTCAAAAGTGTATTTGCCCTAAAAAAAATTTTTGCTATAATTGAAGCAAAAGAAAAAGAGGAATTTTGAATGAAAAATAAAATATTAGCGGCATTATTCGCATTATTAATAACATTACCTTCATACGCTGAGACCGTTGGCATGGTTAATTACCGTGAACTTATCACAAATTATTCAAAAGCAAAAAATGTGATGAGTGAACTTGAAGATAAAGCTAACGAAATGCAAAGATACCTTTTAGATAAAGAAAAAGAATTCAAATCCATAACCTCTGCAGTACAAAGAAAAACATTTGAAGACCAAACAGCAAGGGCTTTTGCACAAAAACAAGATGCTCTTGAAAAATACAGACAAAAAAAAGAATCTGAAATTGACGCTTCAATTAATGCTGCAATAAAGCAAGTTGCACTTGAAAACAAAATTGATACGGTTCTTGATTCAAGAGTTGTATTTTTTGGCGGAATAGACATCACAGATAAGGTTTTGAAAAAATTAAACTTCGCCCCGGCAAAATAAATTAAAACCTTTACTTTTTTTATCTTTTTGTTAAAAAAAGTAAAGGTTTTTTGGATTTTACTAAAGTAAAGTCTAAACAAACCGATTTTAGTAATATTGATTAGGCATTTATCAAATATCTAATTTTGGTGTTATGGATAGAAAAAGCACAAGGAAGATAACATGAAAGTTAATAAAATACTCACCATGCTGCTTGCCTCTACATCAATTTCAGCAGCATTCGGAGCAGATATACAAATAAACTCTTGGGGGGATTTATACAACAATAGAGAAAATTTAAACAACAATTACACACTAAACAGCCCAATATCACTGGACGGACATCTCACAATAGGCACATGGGATAGCGGCACAGTCGGTTACTGGAATTTAGACGGCAGCAATTGGGAATTATCCGGCGGAAATTCCGACAAAGCATTTTCAGTCCAAAACAACATTTCAGCTTTTGTATTTAACAATTTAAATCTTAAAGAAATTAAAAACTCTGGCGAAAATGGCGGTGTTATTTGGAATGGCGGTAAAAACGGGGTTATATCAAATTCTGTATTTAAATCAAGCGGGACAAAATATGGCGGTGTTATCTACAACCAAGGAGAAATTGTAAGCATAAATAATGTCTTGTTTGAAGACAACTTTATAAATTCAGGCGCAGGCGGTGCAATTTACAACAGTGACAGCCGCACAATAGCTGAAATAAAAAATTCAAATTTTATATCAAACAGCGCATACGATAACTCATCAAACGGTGGGGCAATTTACAATGCCAACGGCACAATAAATTTAATCGAAAACACAAATTTTGGTAACAGCGATACACAAAATTCAGGGAACACTGCCGCAGGTGAAGGTGGAGCAATTTACAACAACGGAACCATAGGAAATATAAACAATTCCAATTTTTACTATAACGGAAGTACAAACAGCGGAAAAAACGGCGGTGCAATATATAACAACGGAGAAATACAAGAAATCGCAAACACCACCTTTAGCGAAAACGGTAAAAAAATTGAATATAGAATTGACTATACTTCTGTAGGCGGTGCTATTTATAACAGTGGAACCATAGGAGCCACGGGCACAAAAGGCATATCAAACGTAACATTTAATGAAAACCAATCCCAATACGGCGGTGGTGCAATTTACAACCAAACAACAGGTAAAATTACCAAAATCACTGATTCAAATTTCACCAAAAACTACAGCGGGGATGAAGGCGGCGGCGCAATTAAAAACAAGGGGGAAATCACCCTTATTGACAACACCAAATTTCAAGGAAACAAGGCAGATACCGCCCTTGGTTCAACGGTGGACGCAAAAGGTGGTGCAATATACAATGCCGGCGGCACAATAGATAAAATAAGCAACTCAGAATTTTATTCAAACACCTCAACAGACTTTGGTGGCGCAATATCAAACGTTGGCGGCACAATAAGCGAAATTACAAACGGAACTTTTGGTTCAACAACTCTTCCTGCAAATAGTGGCGCTTCAGGCGGTGCTATAAACAACCAAGATTCAGGCATAATACAAAAAATTACATCTTCTGATTTCATAAACAACGTGGCACTTGAAACTTCTAACCTTGTTCAAGGAAATGGCGGTGCTATCAGAAACTACAACAATTCACAAATTAATTTAATCGACAATGTTAACTTTACATCAAACCATGCAGGCGGACTAAAAGAAGAATATCAAACAGGAGCACAAAGCGTATACGGCGGTGCAATTTATATAGCCGAAAATTCTATTATTAACGCTCTTCAAAATGTCACTTTTTCAAACAACAAAATAAGTGCGGGACACAAAACCGGAGTATACACGGGTAACGGCTTTGGCGGTGCTATATATATTGGAAATGGTTCATACATAGACAATATGACAAATTTATCTTTTACAGATAACATTGTAACCGGCACAAACACCTACGGTGGTGCGATATATATTACAAAAGACGTATCTGATGTAATAACAATCGTGGGTGCAAATTTTGAAAGAAATGCCGCAAAATGCACAGAAGGGGGAGATATTGCACTTGGCGGGGCAATATATTCGGAAAAATCACTTTCTCTTGTTGCAGACGGTTCAGATGAAAAAACACAAAATATCTACATTTCAGATAACTACACCGAAGATAAAAACGGTAGGGTTCAAAACGCAATTTTTATGGACACCATAAATTCCGGAAGTGAGGATATTTCCCTTACTCTAAGCGGAATTAACGGTGGCAAAGTAGAAATAAACGATGAAATTGACGGCGGCAGGGTCAATCTTGGAGTTGTCGCAAGAACGGGCGAAGAATACAAGCTCAATCTTACAGGAGATAGCTCATCGCAAATAATTTTAAACAACATAGTTCATAATGCACAAGTTACTCTTAAAAATACAAATTTAATAATTGGGCTAAACAATACAAATACATCAACTGTATTTAACAGCCAAGACACAAGCCTTATTGCAAAATCAGGAGCAATTTCACTTGTTGACAATAAAACTTCCGCATATTACATAAATAAACTTGTTTCTGAAGATACAAAATGGAATATTGATGTTGACTGGCTTAATAAAAGTGCAGATACAATCAACTTAACAAGCGACCTATCATCAGGAGAAGTTAAGCTTGATAGTATTCGAGTGCTCAACAGTGCGCAAAATCAAGGAGAAGACACATACAAAATTCAAATTATAAAAGGAGCTGTTGGAAATGAAACATCTTCAAATGTTCAGCTTAACTTAGACAATTTGGATATAAGCAGAATAAGCGCAGAAACGCCCTATATTAAAGATGTGTACTCAAATTCAATTATAGGAACAATAGACACAAATATCAATCTTGGAACAACAACAACTTTAAACGACAGTATTGTAATAAAAGGAGTTGTTTACGACACCTTAGAATACATTGCAGGACTTGTAACCGTTGGAGATGAAGCAAAAACATTTACATTTGCAGACACATACCCAACATATACATACAATAAAGCAAATCTTGATGTTGTAGGAACCCTTACAATTCAGGGGTCAAATTCAAATACAAATAAAATTGACTTTTCAAATGCGACCGACCTTAATATTACAAACAGCGCAACGCTTGAAATTAAAAATACAACCATATCAAACACAAATTCAATTACAAACAACAACGAATTTAAAGCTGAAAATTCAATATTTGAAAACATTAAAGAGTTTGTTAACAAAAAAGTTGCCGCATTTAAAAATGTCGAATTCAAAAGTGAAACAGACAAAATCACAAACAATTCTCTTTCCAATATAAAATTTGAAAATTCAACCATAAACGCTTCTGTTCAAAATGACGGCACAATTGAATTTTCAGGCGATAACATCGTAAAAGGAAAAATTGATAAAGACACAACTGGCGGCAAAATTGTTTTAAATGAAGGAAATATAACAATTGAAAACACAATTTCCAATCAGGAAATTAGCAACAATGGCTCAAACACAACCGTGGAAGATGTAACATATCTTGCTCAAAACAATTCTCTTTTAATGCAAGATGGAAACTTTAATATTGTGAATTTGGGGTTAAATACTCTAAATTTCAACACCTTGAATTTAAACGGCGGCGCCATTAACATTAATTCAACGGATGCAGACCTTCAAACAGGCGCAATGGGCAGAATTACCGCTTCATCATACGGCACATTGGGGTCAGGTGTTATTAACGTAGAAAATATCAATGTTATTTCTGATTCAAACACTTTGCAAACAAACATTCTTTTTGCAGACAGCGCCATAAAAGACGCCGTACAAACAGGTATAACAGAAGTTTCAGGCCCAATATACAAATACAGTGTAAAATACGTTAAAGACGGTGAATTTGGGCCAGATGGATATTTCAACTTTAACAGAATTGTAAATTCAGACAACACTTCTGTAGGCTTTAGCCCCTCTGCACTTATTGTGCCAGCAGCAAACCTTACGGTTGGACAAGCCGCAGTAAGTCAAACATTTGAATACTCTTTTGAACATATAGACAGATTTTTCCAAAATTCGCTTAAAGAAAGAATGGGAGCGCACAACAGAAATTCTTTTGCAATTAGCGAACATACGGAAGCTTTGAAATATAACAACAACGAAGAAGCTTGGATGAAACCTTATACAAACTTTGAAACAATGAATCTTGACGGTGGCCCAAAAGTTGACGCAATATCATATGGAACATTTATCGGGTACAACACCGATTTTAAAAAGCTCAAAAACGGCTGGAATAAAGTGGGCACGGGCTACATAAGCTATATGGGTTCTATTATTGATTATGACAGTGTCGATATGACAACAAACGGCGGCATGATTGGCACAACCCAATCTTTTGAAAAAGGTAACTTATTTACGGCAATCACAATTGCAGCAGGCGCTAGCGCAGGACAAGCCACAAGTGAGTTTGGACAAGAAACATTTACAATGATAATGTCGGGCATAGCGTCTAAAACAGGTTATAACTTTGAATTTAAAGACGGAGCGTTTATTGTTCAACCTTCAATGTTGATTGGCTACAGTTTTGTAAAAACATTCGATTACACAAACGCAGCAGGCGTAAAAATAAACAGTGAACCCCTTCATTCACTCCAGTTATATCCAAATATCAAATTTATAGGAAACACCAAAAACGGTTGGCAGCCATACGCTACAGTTGGTTTAGTATGGAATTTGATAAACGAACAAAATGTGCGTGCAAATGACATAATTTTACCCCACATGAGCGTGGATCCTTACATTCAATACGGTATTGGTATTCAGAAAAAATGGAAAGATAAAATTACGGCATTCGGGCAAGCTATTGTCAGAAACGGCGGCAGAAACGGTGTTAGCCTAATGTTTGGTATGAATTTTGCTCTTGGTAAAGATTACAGTGAAAATAAACTTAAAAAAGAAACATTATAAATAAAACAACAGTTGTGTGAAGGTTAAAAAAATGAAAAATAAAATTAAAGCGGTCCCCACCCTTTTTCTTGGCTTGTGCTGTTTTTCTTTAAGCACAAGCTCATCTTTTGCCCTTGAGCCAATTAGGTTTGACGATTTAGCCCCGAATCTTCAAGCGGAATTAAGCGAAATTGATAACAATTTTGGAACAGGCGACAAAAACATAGTTTATGAACTTAAAAAAGATGAAAACAATAATCTTATTTTTGAAGATATAACAGGCACAAGCCCGACAGAAGGTTCATATACCATACAGTTTAACTACCCTTCAAGTGAAACCGTAAGGGTAATTGTTGCACAGACAGATGTTATAGATAAAATTGAAGGAACATATTATAACATCCCAAGCGTTTGGAGCGGTGGGGCACTTGTTAACCTTGGAGAAATTGACACAATTTCAGGAGATTTTGTTCAAAACTATGTTCCAAACACAGGTGGAAACAGAGGCGGCGCAATTTATAACAATCCTGACAAAATAATAAATCATATCAGGGGAAACTTTATTGGAAATTACATAATAGGCGGAAAAGGCCATGGTGGGGCAATCGGAAATGACGGCATAATTCAAGATATTGAAGGCAACTTCATTTCTAATTATGTTAACTCGTCAACAGGACAAGCCTATGGCGGTGCTATTTTGAATTATGGCGCAATAAATAGCATTAACGGTTTATTTGTCGGAAACTACATAGATACAGTAGGTAGCAGCAGGTATCTTGTCGCAGGCGGGGCAATATACAATGGTTCGCTAAATACAATGGATAAAATTCAAGGAACCTTTATAAACAATTACATAAACACGCAACTAAGTCAGGCAGCAGGCGGTGTATTGCACAACAGCTTTAGCTCTGTTGTAAATTTAATTCAGGGAAATTTTGTTGGAAACTACGTGTTTTCAAAAACAACTCTTGCCGCTGGCGGTGTAATAGCCAACAAAGATGATGCTATCATAAATTTAATTCAAGGAACTTTTAGCGACAACTACGCAGCCTCACAAGATTACGGGGGACAAGGGGGTGCCATAAACAATAATGGAACCAACTCTTATATCAAAGAAATCAACGCAACTTTTATAAACAACCATGCAACAGGGCTAAAAAGTGCATTTGGCGGCGCCATTGTAAACCGTTCAACAATAGATAAAATAAATTCAGATTTTATTGGTAATTACACCCATGTTGTAGATAATTACACAAGAGGGGGCGCAATATTAAATTCAAGCCCACCCGACAGTATTATAAAAGAAATTAACGGCAACTTTATTAAAAACAGCGTAAAAAGTGATAACGGGGGCGGATATGGCGGCGCTATATCAAACGGCGGGGAAATTGATACAATAAATGGAAACTTTGAAGAAAATCAAGCCATAACAACAGGAACAGGAAACACAGCAGGTGGCGCACTATTTAATAACGGGACTATAAATTCTATATATGGAACTTTTATAAAAAATTCAACCATTGCAAACACAAACCAAACAATAGGGGGAGCAATTGCATTCAGTGGCGGAACAACAAATTTAATTCAGGGGAACTTTAATGAAAATAATATATATACATTAAGTGGAATAGCTTCAGGCGGTGCAATTGGAATAAACAATTCAACGGTTAATACGATAGAAGGGATATTTACAAAAAATTCTGCCATATCAGAGGACAACCTTGCAAGAGGTGGCGCTATAATGAGCAACAAACCGTTTGAAATTATCAATTCAACCTTCAGGGATAACTTTGCGCAATCAGGCACAAATTCAGCACTTGGCGGTGCCATTATGGCATTAAATACAGATATAACAATTAAAGCAGACAACGGCACAACGCTTTTTAGCGGAAACTACACAAAAAGCTCAGATGTAATTGAGGAAAACGCAATATATATAAACAATGGCTCTCTTAATTTAATTTCAAATAACAACGGTTCCATAATTTTTGATGACACAATTGATGGAGAAAATAGCTATTCTATTTCAATTGACGGAGATATTTTAAGCAATGTCGAATTTAATAATCTTGTAAAAAATGCGTCCATAACCCTTGATAACACAAGGCTACATCTTGGGGTAACGGATGAAGAAAATAATACATCAAATGTTTTAGCGACATCTGATATACAAATAAATTCAGGTATGGTTGACACAATTGACAATAAATATACAAATTACAACATACAAAATTTAACCTCAAATAATGGGGGCAAATTTAATATAGATTTAGACCTATCAAAAGAAATTCAAAATTCAGACACATTTACTGTTGGTGAAAATTCAACAGGAAAAATAACTCTGTCCTCGTTTAATGTTATACCTTCAAAAAATGATAGCACATATATTATTCAAGTAATAAAAGCACAAAACGACAACATACAGCTTGATTTTGACCCAAACAAGGTTATAAATCAAATAGGTGCAAATGCAACAAGCGACACAATTATCGCAGAGAGTTTCGATTTATACACAACAAATACAAGAAACGACTCCATTATAGTAAAGGGGATGAAGGACACTTTTGCAGAATGGTCAAACTTTGACACTGTGGAAGATAAAACATTTACATTTGTTGACAGCTCGACAAAATTTTTATCTGAAGACTTGAGCGAATTAAAAGGAAACAACATCACAATTAACGGAGTAAACACCACTATTAACGCAAATAACAAAGAGTTTTTACACAAAATTACAAGCGAACAAAAAATTTCTTTAAACAATATAAGCCTTATAAACGGCAAAGAAATTGATAACAAGGGCGAAATAGCCTTAAATAATGTAAATTTAACATCCGATATAGTAAACGATAATTTAATAAGCGCAAGCGGAACAACAAAATTTGAAGGCGAAATTCAAAACAATGCAAATTTGAATATTGAAAATGCAAAAGCAACATTTAACAATTCAATCATGGGTAATGGAAATATCGCCATTGTTGACAGTTCAGTCAATTTAAACAATAAAGTGCAAAATCAAAATATTGAAATAACAAATTCTGATGTAGTTGTTTCAAACTCAAAAGATTTTATAAACAACTCACTTGAGATAAATTCAGGCAACTTTAATGTTCAAAATTTAGAGTTAAACAATTTATATCTCAATAATTTAAGTTTAACAGACGGCACAATCAACATTATATCTACAGATGCAGACCTTCAAAATTCAAGAATGGGAAACATACAAGCAAACTCTTATGGCATAAACCCAAGGGGAAAGATAAATGTAAATAATATTAATTTATTAAGCGATGCAAAAGAAAACTTAACAAGCATAAAATTTGCAGACTATGAAATTCAAAATAATATTGAAAACAACGTAGAAGAAATTACAGGCCCAATTTACAAATACAATGTATCATACAACACAACCGATGAAGGCGGCTATTTCAATTTTTCAAAAGGCGCAAACGGTTCTGGCAATACTTATCAAGCGTTTAATCCTGCTGTTTTCTCAGGCGCCGTATCATCCCAAATTGGGGGCTTTTTGGCACAATCAGAAATACAACAACAGGGATTTTTCTTTCTTGATAAAAATATGAAATACACAAAAGCTCAAAGACTTGCAATGAAAAAAGAAAACCATTATGCAATAAGTGAGGGAAGCGCCCTTTATATACCAAAAGAAAGTTACAAAATAATTCCATATACAACCTTTGAAAAAGTTAACTTAAGAGGGGGTGTTAGTGTCGATAGCATATCATATGGCACCCTTGTCGGCTCTGACAGTGAAATTTATAAATTGAAAAAAGGGTTCAAAGGGGTATTTTCACCTTTTATTGGATATAATGGCTCTCATCAAAACTATGATGGAATAAGTACATATCAAAACGGCGGCTTTATTGGCGCAACGGGAACTTTGTTTAAAAACAATTTCTTTACTGCCCTCACTACATCAGCAGGTGCATCTACAGGAAGTGCAAGCACATCGTTTGGTTCTGACAACTTCACCATGCTCACAGCAGGAATAGCGTCTAAAACAGGCTATAACTTTGAATTCCAAGAAGGCAAATTTATTCTTCAACCCTCATTATATCTTGGATACAGTTTTGTTAACACATTTGATTACACAACATCTCAAAATGTAAAAATTAAATCTGACCCGCTACATGCAATTCAAATAATTCCTGCAATTACTTTTATCAGCAACACTAAAAACGGCTGGCAGCCATATGCTACCGTTAATATGGTATTTAATGCAATGGATAAAAGTAAATTCAGTGCAAATGATATAAACCTACCTAATCTGTCAGTAAAACCATACGTTCAATACGGTGTTGGTATTCAGAAAAAATGGAAAGATAGATTTACTGCATTCGGGCAAGCTATTGTCAGAAACGGCGGCAGAAACGGTGTTAGCCTAATGTTTGGTATGAATTTTGCACTTGGAAAAGATTATTCAAAAAAGAAAAATACAAACCTTTAATAAAAAAGCTTAAAAAGCCTTTATTTACAATCCCAAGAAAGACAAAATTCTTACGCACAACTGTGAAATTATTTCCACTGTAATAAAGGCAAAAACAGGAGAAATATCAATCATCCCGATTGGCGGCACCAATTTCCTGAAGGGTTCAAATATAAAATCTGTAAATTTCTTAAGTGAATAAAAGGGCTCTTTGTACCAATTAACAGGAAACCAAGACAAAAGAACTCTTATTAACATAAGAAGCAAAATAAGATTAAAAAATTGATAAACTAAATATGTAACCATAATTTATGCCCTTGAATTTTCCGCCGTGTGATGGCATGCGCAATCATATTCCTCAAAATCTTCTATAATTTGAACAAGAAGTTTTTTAAGATTTTCAATATTGTTTTTAAATACCTGAATAACTTCCGCATGGCTGACAGGGTTCGTATCTGAAACAAGTCCTGCGTCATAGTCTGTTATAAGGGAAATATTTAAAGGACACATATCAAGCTCTTTTACAAGAATAGCTTCAGGATATTGAGTCATGTTGATAACCCCCCACCCTTGAGATGTAAAGAATTTACTTTCAGCCTTTGTAGAAAATCTTGGGCCATTAATAACAACAACAGTGCCTGTTTTATGATATTTAAGCCCGAGCTTTTCAGCCGCATTAATTGCCAATGTGCGCATATTTTTGCAATATGTTTCAGCTGCGCTCACATGGGTTACAATCGGCCCTTCAAAAAAGGTGTCTTTTCTTTTACCAAATGTCCAATCCACAAATTGGTCACAAAAAACAATATCTCCGGGTTTAATGTTCTCTTGTAAACTTCCCGCAGCACAAGGAGAAATTATATACTTGCAGCCAATATTTTTCATTGCCCAAATATTTGCTCTGTAATTTACTTGTTCCGGTGTAAGGGAATGGTCTCTGCCATGACGTGGCATAAAAGCAATACTTTTCCCTGCAATTTTGCCCACCAAAATTTTATCGCTCGTTTTACCGTATGGGGTTTCAATTGTGTATTCTTTTGTATCAGTTAAAAAAGAATAAAACCCTGACCCCCCAAATATACCTATTGTTGCAAGTTTTCTCTTCATCTTATCCTCTTTTTATTTACATATCACTGTTTGCATCTTCTTCTAAAAGGGTTCGCAGCTTAAAACCGGGGTGGATTTTCCCGTCCGCTCTAACCCCAATTGCATAGCCCTTTTCATATTCTTGACGATTGCTTGTAGATTCATAATTGGCTCTATCCTGTACTGTGCCTGTATCAATGCAAATAACCCCATGGAATGCAGGAGTTAAGACATTGTTAAAATTAATTTTCCACTTGTGTTCAAAATTCACAAGTTGAACCCCCCAATAAGAGCCGTCAGGAGTTCTGAAGTTATACCCTTGAAAATCACTGGCAGTTGCAGGAGAGGGGGCATTATTATTAATATTTGTATTTGCAAAATAATAATTACAAGCCCTATCTAAGCTCTGCTCAAGCCCACGGTTATTAGAATCATGATCAAACCAATAGCCATTATCATACACAAGCTCGCTTGCAATCTCTCCATTATCAATCATTTTTGCAGGATCACCAGTTACACCACTTGGATAAACACAAAGAGCCTCTCTAGGCTTATTCTTACTGTTTGGGAAAGTGTTCGCATGAGTTTCTATAGCACTTGTTGGATTTTCGATGTCAAGGCTGTCATTAAAATCAAAATTTGAACCGTTACAGTTTGATATATGATGATTATACATATTAACATTAACACTATCATCAGAGCAATCAATTTTTGTTGCATTTAAAGCCTGAGATAGGGCGGTACAAAAAAGCATTGCTCTTTGCCTATAAAGTTCAAGTGTCATATCTGAATCGGTTTTTCCTTCACTATCAAGCACAATTTTTTCTTTTGAAACAATTTTTGCGGAATTTAGTGTACCTGTTATATTATATGGTTCAGAATTCATTAATTCTTCCATGGCAGAAGCCAAAGCATTGTAAGCCTTTTTAGCTTTAAGTCTACTTGTATCAGGGGATACAGATTGAATGGCAGGTACCAAAATTGCGGTCAAAACCCCAATAATGGCAAACACAATCATAAGTTCAGCTAATGTAAACCCTTTGGCTTTATGAAATAACATTTTACATCCTTTTTTGTAATTATATTATAGTTTTACAAGGTTGGCAAACCAAAAAATTATATATCTTGTAAATCTTCATCAAGGAGTTGTTTTAATTTAGTCCCAGGATGAAGTCTGCCATCTGCACGGACACCAACAGCATAGCCCTTTGGATAATCAACATTTTTGTTAATATCAGCTTGAGTATATTCATCACTATCATTACCCGTATCAATGCAAATTACCCCATGAAGCGCAGGAATTTTCACATTATTGTAATTAATAACCCACTTGTGCGCAAAATTTAAAAGCTGAACACCCCAACGCACACCATCTGTGGTTTTAAAATTATAAATAGGAGGATTATGCGGCGCTTCTGTGTGTGCTGCAGCAAAATAATAATTGCAAGCCCTATCTAAGCTCTGCTCAAGCCCACGGTTATCAGAATCCTTATCAAACCAATCGCCATGATCATACAATAAAGAGTGCGCAATCGCACCATTGTCAATAATATCTTTAGCATTTCCTGCTTGGGCAGTGCCGTCACTATTTGCCGGCAGAACACACCTTACCCATCTAGGCTTATCAGACGAGGGGTATTCATCTTGTATTATAAAGTTAGGCCCGTTACAGTTAGAAATTTGATGATTATGTATTACCATATTCACTGCATCTGCAGCATCTCTTTTATCATCTTCGCCGCCACAATTAACATTATTTGCATTTAATGTATCTGCAAGGGCGGAACAAAAAAGCGTATTTCTCAAAATCTCGTCTTCTTGAGTGTCGCCCGTAATGATTTTTGAAGCGTCCAAGCTTGCTGTATTCACATAAGGATCAGAGTTCATAAGAATTTGCATGGCACGAGTTAAGGTATTATAAGCTTTTTTTGCTTTTAATTTATTTGTATCTGGAGCCGCCATAAACAACACAGGAACTAAAACCGCAATCAAGATACCTATTGCCGTAAAAGTTATCATAAGCTCCGCTAAAGTAAACCCTTTATGTATATTTAAGCGCATACAAAATCCTTCATATGAAACTATATAATATAATTATAATATAGTTTTGGGGGGTTTGCAATCTAGTTAGGAGAATATTCAAGAAGATTTGCATTATCTCTTAAAAGCCAAAGCTCTTTATCTTTAGTTTTTTGAAAAATTGCTTTGTTTTTATCTAAAGATTTTTCGCCCATATTGCGCATTCTTTTATGCGCCTTTTTGGGAGAAATTTGAGCTCTGTTTCTAACATAATTGTATTTATTTTGATTGTGGATTTCATCTTGAGCTTCATTTTTAGCTTCGCCTTGAAGTTCATTTTTAAGTTCATCTTGAAGCTCAACATGAGAAGAATTTTTAGCAATATCGTCAATAGCTGCACTGTTGGCAAAAGCAGGAAAAGAAATTAAAATACAAAAAAAAGAAAGAATATATCTCATATTTCATCCAGTTGTAATAAATAAAAAATCGAACCTTAGAAAAATTTTCTTAGCGCAAGCTTTAGAAAATCTTATATCGGTAAACCTGCGAAGCATTTTTTATAAAAAAATTTCGGAACGACAGGATTTGAACCTGCGACCCCCACCACCCCAAGGTGGTGCGCTACCAAGCTGCGCTACGTCCCGATATCATTCAATTTAATTTTTGTCAAAGTACATTATCGAAGCGCAGCTTGGAATATTTTATACGGCTCACTCAAGCCTTCGGCTTTTCAATTCGCCTGCCCTACAAAAAACTTGCCGTATGGCAACTTTTTTGCAATCGAACCTGCTACGTCCCGATATGGCTCACACAACTAATTTATAAGCGCAAGACCACAAGAATATTTTAGCAAAAGAATAAATGAAATCAAGTTTTATTTGTCATAGGGGAGATTACAAAAAATATAATCATGCAAAACGTTATGGCGGGTTCAAAATATTTAAAAACTTTTAAATTAATACTTGAAAAAAAACCTTTATGATGTATTATTGATATAGACATTTATGTCTTATGCGTCCGTAGCTCAGCTGGATAGAGCATCTGCCTTCTAAGCAGAGGGTCGCGCGTTCGAATCGCGCCGGGCGTAAATTTTTTAAAAAGCTAGGATTAATCCTAGCTTTTTTTATTGAGAAGTTCTTTTATATCATTTTCTGGTGTTGTTATTGATTTTATTTTGTATTTTTCAACAAGTATATTTAATACATTTGGTGATACAAAAGCTGGTAAGGTCGGTCCAAGTCGAATATTTTCTATGCCCAAATAAAGCAAAGTTAAAAGTATACAAACTGCTTTTTGTTCATACCATGAAAGTACAAGTGATAAAGGAAGCTCATTTACAGAACAATTAAATGCTTTTGCAAGTTCGGTTGCAACTTTGATTGCACTATAAGCATCATTGCATTGTCCCATATCTAACAATCTTGGTATTCCGTCAATATCACCTAAATCTATGTCATTAAATCTGAATTTTCCGCAAGCAAGAGTCAAAACGAGAGTATCTGAAGGTGTTAGTTTAACAAATTCTGTGTAATAGTTTCTTCCCGGTTTTGCTCCGTCACAGCCGCCTACTAAAAAAATATGTTTTATTGTTCCTGATTTTATTTTTTCAATAATTTTATCTGCCAGAGAAAGTACTGTATTATGTCCAAAACCAACACTTAATACATCTCCGCCATTTATGCCTGTCATTTTTTTATCTTCGTTATATCCGCCTAATTCGAGAGCTTTATTTATTATTGGTGAAAAATCTTTGTCTTCTCCAATATGATAACATTCAGGATAATTGACAACAGAAGTTGTAAAAACGCGATCTTTGTAACTCTCTTTAACAGGCATTATGCAATTAGTAGTGAAGAATACAGGTGCAGGAATATTATCAAATTCTTTTTGCTGGTTTTGCCAAGCTGTACCAAAGTTGCCTTTCAAATGACTATATTTTTTTAGTTCAGGATAGGAATGAGCAGGGAGCATTTCTCCATGTGTATAAATATTTATGCCTTTATCTTTTGTTTGTTCCAATAAAAGTGCCAAATCATGTAAATCATGTCCAGTTACAACGATAAAAGGTCCTTTTTCAATATTCGTACTAACTTTCTGCGGAGTCGGTGTGCCATAAGTTTCTGTATTTGCTTTATCTAAAAGTTCCATGCATTTTAGATTAATTTCACCTGTTTTTAATACAAAAGGAAGTAATTCATCAATTGTATTTTTTTCAGAAATGGCTCGAAGTGCTTCGTAGAAATAGTTGTTAACATCATTTGATTTATAGCCTAAAACTCTTGCATGGTGTGCATAAGCAGCCATACCTTTTAAACCGAACAGGATTAAAGATTTTAAGCTTCTAACATCTTCATTGCAATTCCATACTGTTGTAATATCAAAGTTTGAATTACATCCGATTTGATTATTTATTTTTGTTACAAAATTTTTTATAGAATTGTTATCAAAATTTACGTTTGTGATTGTTGTAAATAAACCGTCAATTATCAAGTCGGTATTTGTGTCAGTGATATCACTGCACGTAGCAAGTTCAATAACTTTACTGGTTAATTCATCCTGGAGATTTGCAGTATCTGCCTTTTTACCGCAAACTCCTTGAACTGTGCACCCCTTGCCCTGAGCTGTTTGCTCACATTGAAAACAAAACATGGACATTTTTATTCCTCCTTATTTTGATTAAATATAAATATATTAATCAAAATTTTACATTGTCTTATTTGCTACTATTAAAGAGGGTTTAGAAAATTTTATTGATTAGATGTTTAAATGTTTAATACCTTGTTGCAGGATTAAAAATTTCATCTTTCTTTTTAAACTTTTCTTGCAGTGGTATTCTGCAGAAAGGCGGATAAAAAATGACTTTTAATCCATTGAAAGAAAAAGGGCTTCCTATAGAAAAGCAGTTGAGAAATTGGCATCAGATTGTGGGTAAGCCTTATAATAAAACAACAGTTGATTGTTACACAAGAACCAGACAAATCTTGATGAACGGCATCGAAATCGAAGCGTGGGGTTTTAAACACCAGCTAAACAGATTTGTTCAGGATGATACAGATAAAGATATTATTGCAAAAATAAGCCGTATTGAGGATTCTCAGCAAACAACAATGAATTGGATGGGACCTGCTGACCAGTCGGTTTTGGAAACAACTCTAGGTTATGAGCAAGTTGCGGTTGATTTGACTGCTTGGATGGCTCAAAACGAACCTGATGCGTATGTTAAAGAAACTTTTGATTTTGGTTTGTTGGAAGATTTCGATCACCTTTACAGATATAGCCAGTTTGCTTATATGGTGGAAGGTATTAAGCCGGATGATATTGTTCAGGGGCAAACAGATGTCGTTGTAGGTCGTCCTACGCAGCACCATCATAATTGTAATGCTATGAGACGCAGAAAACATTATGATAAAGCAACTGCAGCACCACAAACAAAGGTAAATATTTTAACTCTGGTTTCCGGTGAGCAGCAAACTCATAATTATTATGCTGAACACGGATTTATGTATGCAGATCACGTTTTGAGGGAAACTTATGCAGAAATTAAGGATGTAGAAGAAGAACACGTAACTATGTATGAGTCATTAATTGACCCGACAGAGAGTATGTGGGAAAAATTCCTGCTCCATGAATTTACCGAGGTATGTAATTACTACACTTGTGTTGAAGATGAAGTTGATGACAAAATCAAATCATTATGGGAAGTTTGTCTTGATATAGAATTGGGTCACTTGCAGATTGCAGCAGAATTATTTAAGAAATATGAAGGACGTGATCCGGAAGAAGTTATCGGTTCAAATGTTGTAATTCCTTGCAGATTTATGAGTCAAAAAGATTATGTTCGTAAGGTTCTTGTCGGTGAAGTCAATAAACGTCTTGATACGGATAAGGGTTATACGACAATTGATAAACTTCCGGAAGACTGGCCAAGTTATAAGATTCAGGAAAGAGCTAATGAAATCAGTTCTCCTACTGAAAACAGTATCCGACTTGTTCAAATTTATCACGACAGAGATATTGTTGAAACAGGTGACAAGTTCAAGGATAAAGAAGTTAAAATTCTTGAAAAAGGCTTGCAAAAAGAGGCTGTTGCAGACAATACAGTAATGCCTGATGAACTTGAAGATATGATACAACTTCACGAAGAACGAAAAGAAGAAAAAGAAGAATTGATATAATTAATTTTTTCTAGGTGCGCCGGAATTTTCCGGCGCACCTATTTTTTATTTGTTTGTTGTAGAATGATTATGTAGACTAATTTGGAGAAATATTATGAAAGTACCTGCGACATTTATTATACCTGCTAATCAGGATGTTAAATATTTATATAATCATTTAAACGCTGCAGTTAAGAAGAATCATACAGCAGCAGTGTTTGCAGCTGATAAAGTTGAAATTTCTGCTGCAACAAAAGCTCAAAAAGAAGGAATTCTTAATAAGCTTAATGAAATCAAAGCAAAATTTACTATGGAATAAGTTTTAAGACTCTTTTAGATGCTTAAAGTGTTTGTATAAATATAAGATTCCGAGTATTCCGAATACAACAACAATTAAAACATCGAATTTGTGCCATATGTGTTTGAAGGCTTCCATATTTTGCCCGAATTTTACACCGACATATACCAATAGGTAACTCCAAACAAGTGAGCCTAAGAATGTTAATGTGAAGAAAATTCTTTTCTTTGCTCGTAAAATACCAGCCGGAAGTGAGATAAATGTTCTTACAACAGGAAGCATTCTGCAAATAAAGAATGCCCAATCACCGTATTTTTCTACCCATTTATCAGCGTCGTCCAGATCTTTATGTGAAATAAGGAAATATTTGCCGTACTTTTCAACAAACTTACGTCCGCCGAAGTATCCGAGATAGTATGATGGTATTGAGCCAAGTACGCATCCGAAAGCTCCGGCAAGAGCTGCTATATGAAAGTTCATTTCGCCTTTGCTGACGATATAGCCTGCAAAGGGTAAAATCGCTTCGCTTGGAAGCGGAATATTGCAAGACTCAATTGCCATAAGCAAACTGATACCCCAAGGTCCCATTACTGTTATTACGTGTTCTATAAAGTTAACCAAAAAAGCCAGCACTGCGTTAATAAATTCCATAAATCTCTCCCAATCTTTTCTTTTAATAATACTACAAAAACATGCTTATGCTATGATATAGAAAAAGGAGAGTTAAATATGTTAACTAAAAATTCATCATTAAAAACAACTTTTTCAGGCGTAGATTTTTCAAAATACGCTTCAAAAGTATCAGAATTTGTAAGTGAATTTTCTTCACGTGCTAATCAGCCGGGAAAATTCTTGAACTGGGTTAATTTACCGCAAGAACAAGCTAAGAGATTGGATGATATCTATTCTTTGGCTTCAAGTTTAAAATCTCAAACAGGCGTTAATAAACTTAGCGTTATGGGTATTGGCGGATCTAAACACACCGTTGAACATATGTTAAGCATTAACGGTTTGAATATCAATTCTGATGTAATTTATTTTTATTCAGATGTTGATTCAATCAGTTTTGCAAGATTTTTGGAAAAATTAGGCGGCGATGTTTTATCATCTAATTACCTTATTGCTTCAAAATCAGGCTCAACTTTTGAAACAAAAGACGGTTTCTTAAGAATTCAAAAAATGCTTGAAGATGCTTATGTTTCAAAAGGACAATCTTTAGAAGAAGCTAAAAAATCAGCTGCTAAGCATTTTATTGCTGTTACAGACGGAAATGCAGAAAAGAGCGAACTTAGAAGAACTTCTAACGAAAATGGCTGGTTAGGCGATTTGTTTATTCACGATGATGTAGGCGGAAGATTCTCAGCATTTGATGATCACGCTTTGTTTACACTTGCTTTTGCCGGAATGAGCAAAGAAGATATGAAATCTATGTTGATGTCTGCTCAAGAAATTTCATCACTTTCATTGTCTTCTGATTTAGAATTGAATGATGCATTAAAAGAAGGTATTTTCTGGGCTGACGCAAAGCTTAACGGAATTTCAGCTTCTGTTCACCAATATATGGGTTCAATGTTTGAAAATACAGTTTACTGGCACGCTCAAATGCAGAACGAATCTGTAAAAGATACACTTAAACAGGTTGCAAAAGTTCCGGATGCAATGCACCACTCTGCAGAAGCACACTTTAACCCTGCAAATAAACTTGTTTTTGCTCTTACAGTTCCTGTAGATAAAGGTATTTGTTCAGAAAACGCAGAAGCTTATATCGGCGCTTTGACTAAGTCTTATGAAGTTTCAGGCGCGTTCTTCAAAGAATACGTTGAAACCTCAAAATTGGGCTTGACACCTGAAGCTGCAGGCGCTGTAACTCAGCTTCGCGCATTTGCAACTTGCTATCAGGAAATTGTTGAAGCAGTTATGCAGAATAAAGCGCTTCCTGAAGTTCTCGATAGTGTACTTCAACCGCACGTAGAATTCTACAAGAAGAATTTGAAAGGCGGAGTTGTAGTTCCTGGAAGAATTTCTTAAAATTATAAACAAAGAGGCGGGTTTGCTTTTGCAAACCCGCCTTCTTTATTGCCAAATTGACTAATTTTCAAACTATTTATTTGAAAAATAATTATTATATGAACAAATTTTTAATTTTATTAATCGGAGCGTTATTGGGAATCGGAGGGTTTATTTACCTCATTCACGGGTTTCATAATATACATATTATTGCGGTTTTTGATAAGTTGGAGCCAATGCCGCATAAATTAAATGTATACTACAAAGGTTTCCGGATAGGGCGTACTGTGAGAGTTCATCCTACTAATGATTTTACAAATACAAGTGTTGATATGGTTTTGAATGCTAAGAATTTAAAACTTCCGGACAATACTACTGCAAAAGTGAAGCGTAAAGATAAAAAGGATTATGTAGAATTGGAGTATCCGACTGCGCCTTCAATTACGTATTTAAAAAATCATTCTGTAATCAAAGGTTCAACCAGCTTTAATATTTCAAGCTATATTGATTCCCAGGCAGACAATGGCGGATTGGATGATTTGAAAGATCATTTGAATGGAACTGTTGAAGCTGCGGGAGAAACATTAGGGG
>CAYXRM010000006.1:0-58391 GCA_964467625.1 uncultured Gammaproteobacteria bacterium
TTTTAAACCCTGACAGAACAATTATTTCAATTAAACGTCACATGGGCGAAGATTTTAAGAAAAATATTGACGGCAAAGATTATACCCCTCAAGAAATTTCTGCAATGATTTTAAGAAAATTAGCAGACGATGCTTCAAACTATTTGGGCGAAAAAGTTACAAGTGCCGTTATTACTGTTCCTGCATATTTTAATGACGCTCAAAGACAAGCAACAAAAGACGCAGGTAAAATTGCAGGGTTGGAAGTTTTACGTATCGTAAACGAACCGACAGCAGCAGCTTTAGCTTACGGTCTTGAAAAAGAAAAAACTGAAACCGTTTTAGTTTTCGACCTTGGCGGTGGTACGTTCGATGTATCAATTCTTGAAATTGGTGACGGCGTTCATGAAGTTTTATCAACATCAGGTGATACACATTTGGGCGGCGATGATTTTGACCAAAAAATTATTGACTGGTTATGTGAAGAATTTAAAAAACAAGAAGGCATTGACTTAAAAGGCGACAAACAAGCAATGCAAAGACTTAAAGAAGCTGCTGAAAAAGCAAAATGCGAACTTTCAAGCGTTGTTGAAACAAACATCAGCCTTCCATTTATTACAGCCGATGCAAATGGCCCAAAACACCTTGAATTGTCTTTAACAAGAGCAAAATTTGAAGATCTTTCTCATGATTTATTAGAAAGATGCAAAACTCCGGTTGAAACCGCAATTAAAGATGCGTCTATTTCTAAAAATGACATTGATGAAGTTGTGCTTGTTGGCGGTTCAACAAGAATTCCTGCTGTACAAGCTTTAGTTAAAGAATATACAGGTAAAGAACCAAACCAATCAGTTAACCCTGATGAAGTTGTTGCGGTTGGTGCTGCGGTTCAAGCCGGTGTCCTTGCAGGGGAAGTTAAAGACATCGTTCTTTTGGATGTAACACCCTTAACACTTGGTATTGAAACATTGGGCGGAGTTATGACACCTTTGGTTCAAAGAAATACAACAATCCCTGTTTCAAAATCTCAAGTATTCTCAACTGCTGATGATAACCAAACTGCCGTTGATATTCACATTCTTCAAGGTGAAAGACCGATGGCAAGAGATAACAAATCTTTAGGTATGTTCAGACTTGACGGTATTCCACCTGCAATGAAGGGTATGCCTCAAATTGAAGTAACATTTGATATTGACCCGAACGGCATTGTAAATGTTACTGCAAAAGATAAGGCAACAAACAAAGAGCAAAAAATCACAATTACAAATTCTTCAAACTTGTCTGAAGCAGACATTGACAAAATGGTCAAAGAAGCAGAAGCCAATGCCACAGAAGACAAAAAGAAAAAAGAAGAAGCTGAAACAAGAAACAATGCTCAAAGCATGATTGCAGCAGCTGACAGAATTGTGAAAGATTTTGAAGGCAAAATTTCAGATTCAGATAAGAAAAAACTTGAAGAACAAAAAGAAGCACTTAAAAAAGCGCTTGATGAAAATAAACCTTTTGAAGAAGTTAAAAAATTATCCGAAGACCTTCAACAAACCATGTATGCAATCTCTCAAGCAGCATACGCTCAAGTTCAACAAGAAGGACAAAACGCTCAAACGGATAACAACACACAAAATTCAACAGGTGAAAAACAAGCGGAAAATAAAGATGACGATGTCATTGACGCTGAATTTTCAAAAAGCTAAAATAATATCCTTAAATGGAAAGTCGACTTTTTTAAAAAAGTCGACTTTTTTTATATCAAAAATATAATTTTAAAAAACCCGCCCTTAAAATAAAGGCGGGTTTTTGGATGTTGTTTAAAATTAAAACTATTTGATTTCTACTGTAGCGCCAGCTTCTTCAAGTTTAGCTTTAAGTTCAGCAGCTTCTTCTTTTTTGATGTTTTCTTTAATAGCTTTAGGTGCACCATCAACTAAGTCTTTAGCTTCTTTTAAGCCTAAGCCTGTGATTTCTCTAACAATTTTCAATACCGGAATTTTGTTAGCGCCAGCAGAAGCTAAGATAACGCTTACTTCAGAAGGAGCATCAGCAGCAGCAGCGTCAGCACCAGCAGCAGGTGCAGCAGCAACAGCAACAGGTGCAGCAGCAGAAACGCCGAATTTTTCTTCCATAGCTTTAACAAGTTCAGCAGCTTCGATTAATGTTAATTTTTCAATTGATTCTAAAATTGTTTCTACGTTACTCATTTTATTTCTCCTTTTTTTGTTTTCATAAAGTAATTTTAAGTTTTGATTAATATTTTAAAAGCTTACGCTTTTGTTTTTGCTACGGCATCAATAGCTCTTACAAGTGCGCTCATAACGCCATTGACAGAGTATACAATACCTGAAGCGGGTGAATTGATAGAACCGAGAATTTTTGCATAAAGTTCTTCTTTTGAAGGAAGAAGTGCAAGCTTTTTAGCTTCATCAGCTGAAAGCAAGTTTCCGTCCAAAACCGCACCGATAATTTCACCTTTTTTGTTTTCTTTGATGAATTTTGAAACGATTTTAGCAGCGGCAACTTCATCGCCAAAACCAAAAGCAATAGCTGAAGGTCCTTTCAAAACGCCTTCAATTGCTTCAAAGTTTGTGCCTTTTGCAGCTAATTTGCAAAGAGTGTTTTTGGTTACCGTGTAATCGCAATCTTCTTTTTGAAGTTTACGTCTTAATTCGGTAATTTCCTCAACGCTGTATCCTCTGTAATCAGTTACAACCGCAACTTTAGCATTTTCAAAACTTTTTTTGAATTTTTCAATTTTTTCGTTTTTAAAAGCTTTTGTTGTCATTTTTGTACCTTTCCATTGTGTTGTTTACTCAAAAAGTAAATTTTTGTCGCCAAAAAACGGTAAACAAGGTACGTTTTAATTTTTCACCTAGATAGGAAATTAAGGCATACACCGCCTATCGTCTTTGGCATATTATAAAATTACCCAAAACACAAATTTTTGTCAAACCAATATTTATTTTTTGTAACATATGTGGAAAACACACTTTTTTTATGATATGCTACATTTTGCATCCCAATTTAATAAGAAAATGGAAAATACAAGACAAAAAATTGAACATAATGCAAAATTACGGCAGTATTTGGGGTTAATCAATAAGATTGCCAAGGTTGAATACAAATCTATGGCAGCACAACATTTAATCGAATTTGACGAACTTATAAATATTGGCATTCAAACAGTTGACGTACTCTTTTTAAATCATGATGACAAAAAGCCCGAATATAACGAATCTTACCTTACAACTGCAATCAAATGGGCAATAAGAAACGAATTAAGAAGAAGGTATCGCTGGCATGGGGTTAAATCTTACTCTATGCAAGAGGTAGAACCTGACAAAAACGAGCTTAGAGAGGCTATTTATAAAACAATTTTATCAACCGATGAAATGTTCGACAACGACAAGCCTTTTGAAATCAAAGACGCAAGAAAAACTCCCGAAGAAACTTGTGAGTTCAACCAAATATCCATTCTTTTAAGAAAAGCAATATCCGAGCTTCCTAAAAGAGAAAGAGAATTAATTGAGGCAAAATTTTTCAAAGAAAAAAAATTAATGGAATTGTCCGAAGAATTTTCAATTTCTGCTTCAAGGATTTCAAGAATTATTAAAGCGGGGCTTGATAAAGTTCGTGATTATTTAATTGAAAATGACATAAATTAAAACCCGCCTTATTTTAAAGACGGGTTTTTTGTTAAATATATTTTTGAATGTTTGAAACAATTGCAGATTTTGGCATTAAGCCCACCATTGTTTCTTTTGGCTCCCCATTTTTAAAAATAAAGACAGAAGGCAAACTTGAAATTTGATATTCCGTTGCAGCCTTCAAGTTTTCATCTGTATTAATTTTAACAACTTTAATTTTATCTTGAAATTCTTCTGCAACCTCATCAAGCACAGGCCCCATTTTCCTGCAAGGTCCACACCATGGTGCCCAAAAATCCACAACTGTTAAAGTGTCAGAGTTAATAACTTCTTGTTCAAAATTATTATCATTAATATCAATAACGCAAGACATTTATTTTTTCTCCTTATTTTTTCTGTATTATAATCATAATTAAAAAGGCATGTCAAAATGGACATAGATAAAATTATAAAACTTTTAGAAAAAGACAACAAAACCAATAAAGTTATTCAAACAGATTTTGTTAAATTTATGGAACAAGTTAAAGACCCCTATATTGTTCTTATTTGTTGCATTTTATCTTTAAGGACAAACGATAAAACAACTTACCCCTCATCACAAAGAATGCTAAAACTTGGAAAAACCCCAAAAGAAATTGCCAATGTCGATGTTGAAACTCTTCAAAGAGCAATTTATCCCGTTGGTTTTTACAAAAATAAAGCCGAGCAAATTATTGAACTTTCAAAAATTCTTGTTGAAAAATATAATTCTAAAGTTCCAAATGAAATTGATGAACTTGTGAAATTTAGGGGGGTAGGAAGAAAAACTGCCAATTTAGTTCTTACAAAAGGGTTTAACAAGCCCGCAATTTGTGTGGATGTCCATGTTCATAGAATTACAAACCGCCTTGGGTATGTTAAAACCAAATCCCCTGATGAAACAGAATTTGCACTAAGAAAAATTTTGCCTCAAAAATATTGGATTGATTTTAACACCCTTTTAGTTACCCACGGACAAAATATCTGCAAGCCCACATCCCCAAAATGCACAATTTGCTCATTAAACAAATTATGCCAAAAGAAAATATAACTTATTTTTGTTCAAATTCCCTGTCCATATCAACAATTTCACAATCATAATTTTGAATGTTTTCCATTTTGGCTAAAATCTTTCTGAATTTTTCTTCTTCTTCAATTTGCTCCTTTACAAACCAATGAAGGAAAATTTCCACTGCACAATTTTTTAATTCTTTTGCTTCAAAATAAAGTTTTTCAATTGAAGAAGTTACTTCTTTTTCATGATTAAGTGCGCTTTTAATACCGTCAATTGGGTTTATCCAATTCATATCCGGAGTTTTTATATCATATAAAACAATTTTTTCATCAGTTGAAATTAAAAAATTATAGATTTTTTTTGCATGGGAAAGTTCTTCTTTTGCCTGTTTTTTTATAACTCTTGCAAAGCCGTCCATATTAATTTCATAAAAATATGCGCTCATCCCAAAATAAAGATAAGCCGAATACAATTCAAGATTTAACTGTTTGTTTAAGCCTTCGGACAATTTATTGTTCATTTTTATTCTCCTTGTTTGAATACAATTGGTGAATATTACAAAATTCTCTTGCTTCAAAATCTTCTTCCTCAAGGCATTTAATTACCATTTCAGGCTCCTCATCGGGGTGAAGATATTTTCTTTTTACATATCTATTGTCATGAGAAATTGCCTCTATAAATTGGATATAGTGCTCTTTTTGCATAGGGTGCGGCATAGAGCCAACTTTTATAACATGAGATGAACCCATATGTTCTACAACCGGAACATGCTTTTCAGATGCACCGTCTGTGGATTTAGATTTTAAAAGTTTCATATCTTCCCCGCAACAAACAAGCACCCCCTTTCCTTCCATTACAATTTCAACAATATTTCCGCAAACTTCACATTTATATAAGCTTAATTTTTCTGTCATATTCCCTCCTTGTCACTAAAGTTGTAAGTGAAAAGTTAAAATAAAAAATCAGACACAAATAAAACCAAAGAGGCAATTTTTTAAATTGATATGTTTTAACAAGGCAAAGGAAAATTATTATGAAAATTGGAAATATACAAACCCCCCATTATCAAAATGTTCAAAACACCATCCCCAAAAAAGCTGCACCTGTTGACAATCAGCCAAGAGCAAGTGTTTATCCAAAATATTATTCAAATAATTTATATTTTGGCTCATCTTATAAAAAACAAGATGCATTTGTTTATATAAAAGGCAAAGGCAATTCAATTGGCGTTTTTACAGAAATTCCCTCTATAAACAAAAATCATTCCACTTTAATTACATTGGACAATTCTATAGTAAAAAAATATTTATCTGATAAAGACGGAGAAATTATTCCGAAAAATTTAAACGCTTATATGAATGTTTTTTCATCCGATTTAGATGAAAACATAAACAAATACAAAGAAGAAATAAAAAAATGTTCAGACATTATTGAAAACGAAAAGAAATCATCCGCCACCCCCTCTCATGCACAAATGCTTGCAGAAGAAATACTCAAATTTTATCAAGAATGTACAATAGATACCCATATACAAAATGCCCATGAAACAACGCAAAATGTTTTCTCTATGTGCAGAACCTCAAACGGATATGATTTTAAAAATCTTGATAAAAAAATTGAACTTTCCGCAAAAATGAAAGATATTGAAGACAACTTCACCGCAGACTTTTTTAAAAAAATTCAAGCAACACTAAACGATGAGATTAACAAAAAAGGCAAACTTGATTTAGAAGAAACGGAAGAATTTTTAAATTTATATACAAAAATAGATTACACATGCGACCCAAAAAATATCCTTAGGCTTATCCAAAAACACGCTAAAGAAAATCGAGGCGATTTAAATAAAATTTCAAACACATTAGTCTCATTTTCGAGAACTTTTTCTATCAACAACAATAGTTTTAAAGAACTTTTTGACTTATGTTTTGACCCACAAAGCGGCAAATTCAACGACAGGGCGGCACAAAACATAAAACTTTATGCAGCAAGAAGCAACGATTGGGTAAATGAAAATTGGAGATATCTAACCGAAAGCGCAAAAGACAAATACGGCAAGTTGGAAGAAGAAATCGCTTGCGGCTATATGGAAAAATATATGGATAAAACCACGGGAGAATTCAAAAGCAACTCACCCGACCCGTATAATTTTATCGAAACCGTTATGAAATATTTGCAATTATAAAATTGTATGTTATCTTGCACAAGTCTTGTTTTTGACAAAAAAGTTTGTTTTTGTTATAAAGTATATGCGTCATTTATTTGACGTCTGTACATTTGATGATACAAATTTTTGCCGATGTGATGAAATTGGTAGACGTGCCAGACTCAAAATCTGGTGTGGTTCACCCCACGTGCCGGTTCGAGTCCGGCCATCGGCATTTTTTATTTTTTTAAATTTGTTAAAATCTAAAATATATAAAAGGATTATATGTGCTTGCGGCAATTGCTGAAGCGGACAATAAAAACAAAACTATAAGCCAAAAATTAACCGTTGCTTTTGCAATTTTATTTTGTACATAAAGCATATTTTTAAATATAGGAACAGAACAAAATATTGCAATTATAAAAATAAGTATTTCAAATCTGTCTATGTAATAAGAAGTTTCATATAAAATTTCACTCTCATTGCAAGTTAAAAATCCAAACATATTCATTAAATAATCAAAAGCATATTTCATATTTTCTGCCCTGAAAATAACCCAACCGACTAAAAAAACAAAAATGCAATAAATATGTTTAAAGAAATTTGCAAATTTATTTTCAATTTCTGCACTAAGCCCCGTTATTTTTTCAAGCACTATAAAAGCCCCATGCCAGATGCCCCAAATTACAAAATTCCAAGCCGCACCATGCCAGATACCAGTTAACAAAAATACAATCAAAAGATTTCTCAACTGTTTTAATTTGCCCTGGCGGTTGCCACCGAGCGGAATATAAACATATTCCTTAAACCAAGTCGAAAGAGAGATATGCCACCTTCTCCAAAATTCGGTTATTGATTTTGATATGTAAGGGTAATTAAAGTTTTCCATAAATTTAAACCCGAAAATTAGCCCCAGACCAATTGCCATATCGGAATATCCGCTGAAATCAAAAAACAGTTGCATAGAATATGCAACAGCCCCAAGCCACGCTGTAAAATGCGTGAAATAATGTGGGTCTTGGCTAAAGATTTTATCTGCAATTACGCCCATTGTGTTTGCAAGAAGCATTTTCTTTGAAAGCCCAATAATAAAGCGCTTTACTCCAAAGGACACTTTTTCAAAATTAACCTCTCTTGAATTTATCTGTTCTTCAATATCATGGTATTTAACAATCGGCCCTGCAATTAATTGAGGAAAAAGACAAATAAAAAGAGCAACTTTATAGATACTTTTTTGTACCTTCACATCTCCCCTGTAAACATCAATGACGTATGAAAGTGCTTGAAAGGTATAGAATGAAATTCCAAGCGGCAGAGCAATTTTTAAAAGATGAATATGCCCATTACACAAAGAATTTATGGTTTCGATTACAAAATTAAAATATTTAAATACAAATAAATTACCAAGATTTAAAACTATCGTGCCAATAAGGATGTTTCTTTTAATATCGGGTTTTGTTGAATATTTATCAATTAAAACTGCGCCAAGCCAATTTATAACTATTGAAATCAGCATAATCGCCAAAAATTTAGGTTCGCCCCACGCATAAAAAATTAAGCTTGCAGCAAGTAAAATTGCGTTATGATATTCCTTTTTACTCAACAGATATATTGAGCATAATACAGGCAAAAACAAAAACACAAATGTCATAGAACTAAATAACATTATTTAACATCCCACCTCAAATTTTTAATTACGTCAATATTTCTTTCAACCATTTCATAAATTACAACGTTGGAATCTTTAATAAATTCAGGTTTTATTTTATAATCCCATATAAAGGTTGACTTCATAAACGTTTCGGCAAAATATGGAATAAGCGAGGTTGCAAAAGAATCTCTATACATAACTAATTCAAGTTTACCATTTTTATTTGTACAATTTTGAATATCGACAGCACTTTCTGTTGCCTTGCAAGAATAATGCATATCGGATAAATCAGGCACCTTATATTTATCCGCCTTAGTGTTTTTAAAAATTTCAGGCAGCATATTGTATAAATCACCAAAATATTCTTCTTCCTTGTAATTTGCCGTTTTATATACATTAAGATAAGGAAAATCTTTCTTGATTTCATCCAGAAAAACAATTGAAGCCCAATATGCCCCCAACAAATTCCAGTGGGTATCTTTTTTATAATATAATAAACCCCCGTTTTCTTTATTTTTTAATAATGTATCAATAGGGTATACAACTTTTACATTTGAATTTTCCTTTATATAAGAAATCAATTGATTAACCCTGCTTTTATCATCAGGTTTAATTTTTCTTATAGCACTTGGATAATATTCGCTGTATACTTTAGATTTATCGGGCGTTATAAAAACATAAAAATGTTTATTGTGTTTTTTGCAATATTTATCAACATCAGAAAAATATTTTGTAATATATTTTAGCTCATCTTCCTTAAATAAATTTACATTTTGGTAACTTTGAATAGAATTAAATTCTTCCCCTTTATAAAAAAGCCAGCCGTCACTCCCGAACAATACCTTTGGGACATCGTTATGAACATTAAAATGATATTTGTTTTCATAAATCCAAATTAAATTGTTGCGAAGAAAAAATCTGTCGTTATACCAGGCGTCAAATTCATTTCCAAATTTATAATTAACACCCCCTGCTTCTTTGATAATTTTAGGGTACTGTGCAAGATTTCTGTTTTCTTTTTCTGATTTTTCATCCTTGTTGATATAACTCATCGGAATAAAAAGGAGAATAAAAAATATAACTAAAAATGCAATATCAATTCCGGAACAGTTTTTTATCCGTTTAAAATCTATAAGATAATTTGCAAGCTTAAGACCACCCAAATAAGATAAAATTAAAACAATACAGAAAGGGTAAAAATCAAATTTTATATGTCCTGTGGTTTTAATTATAAACCAAAATTTATAAGTAAGCCCCAACACAATAAGTGAAATAAAAAAAGCTGTTATATATCTTTTCTTCATGGAAAATTTTCTTATTAAAAAATTTATTTCTTATATGAACTTTATTTATAATATATTTTTTTGTCATGCTTTGCAAGATAACAACCAAATCACAAGGTATAAAAAAGAGCCATAAAGGCTCTGTTTAAATGGTCGATTGGGACAGGATTAAAACCTAAAGACCCACATCGTCCACCAAGCGGAAGGTGCGCTTGCCATGCCTGCAGGCTAGATTGTAAGGTATAAAAAAAGAGCCATAAAGGCTCTTTTTAAATGGTCGGGATGACAGGATTCGAACCTGCGACCCCCTCGTCCCAAGCGAGGTGCGCTACCAAGCTGCGCTACATCCCGAAATATTTTATTCAGTTTTCAACTCGGTGCAGCTTGGTAGCTTATCGCTCAACTCCTTTTTTGGAGTTTCGCTTTTGCGCTACCACCTCTCGTAAAAACTTGCCATTTAGGCAACTTTTTACTCGGCAGAGTGCTACATCCCGATAACAAAAATGTTATCTACAATGATAATACCACATCATAAATAACATTCAAGCATTTATATATTTTTTAAACTATTTTCTACATCCTCAATAATATCGTCAACATTTTCAAGCCCAACAGAAAACCTTACAAGTGCAGGGTTTATGCCGCAATCAATAAGCTGTTTATCCGTTAGCTGTCTGTGTGTTGCGCTTGCAGGGTGCAAAACACAAGTTCTTATATCTGCCACATGCACTTCATTTGAAGCCAACTTAAGCCCATCCATAAAGCGAACTGCTTTATCTCTGCCACCTTTTACGGTAAGTGAAATCACGCCTGCCTGCCCGTTCGGTAAATATTTTTGCACCAAGTCATAATATTTATTCCCTTTTAACCCTGGGTACCTTACTTCCTCAAATTTTCCTGTCGAAACAAAATATTCTGCCATTTTCATCGCATTTTTTGAATATCTTTCCATTCTAATCGCAAGAGTTTCAAGCCCGATATTCAACAAAAACCCTGAATTACCGGAAGGATAAGCCCCAAAATCACGCATTAGTTGCATTCTTGCCTTAATTATGTAGGGTGCAAAAGAGTAGTCCTTTGTGTAAATAACCCCATGGTAAGAATCATCAGGCTCCGTAAAATCGGGAAATTTACCGTTTGTGTAATCAAATTTTCCTGAATCCACTATAACGCCGCCCACTTGAAGCGCATGCCCGTCCATATACTTTGAAGTCGAATGAATAACAATATCTGCCCCAAAATCAATTGGTCTGCACAAAATAGGGGTCGGGAAAGTATTATCCACAATCAATGGGATATTATTTTTATGCGCAACATGGGCAAATTTTTCAATATCCAAAACTTGAAGCGAAGGGTTGGTTAAAGTTTCTGTAAAAATAGCCTTTGTATTAGGTTTAATTGCCGCTTGAATTTCATCCTCTTTTGCATCAACATCTACAAAAATACATTCAATTCCAAATTTTTTAAGCGTGACGGCAAACAAGTTAAACGTGCCGCCATATATTGAAGAAGAAGAAATAAAACTGTCCCCGCAAGAGCACAAATTCAAAACAGACATCAAAGATGCCATTTGCCCAGATGATGTACACATTGCGGCAACTCCACCTTCAAGGTCTGCGATTTTTTTCTCTACCACATCCACAGTTGGATTTGTAAACCTTGAATAAATATGCGCTTTTGTCGGGTCATTAAAAACTGCGCCAATTTCATCGGTTGAATTAAATCTAAAAGTTGTGCTTTGGTAAATGGGCATAACTCTAGGCCCGCCATTTTGTGGAGTATATCCTGAATGTAAACATTTTGTTTCGTTTTTCATATTTTCCGCCTTTTTTAAGTTCCTATTTTGTGTACTCTTACAAAATTTGTTCTTCCTGTTATTAACTTTGGTTGTGAGCCTGTAATAATAACATAATCACCCTCTTTTAAATTAATTTCATTTATCAAAAAATTATCAAATTTAAGCAAAATATCTTTCGTGATAACTTCATCCCAATTCTTACAAAAAGGGAAAACTCCCCAATTCAAAGCCATTCTTCTTGCGGTTTCCTCAAGGTCTGTTATCATAACAATCGGCACTTTTGGTTTTATTTTAGACATTATTTTAACAGAATTTCCAAAATGTGAAAATGCCACAATCGCCTTTGCGCCTATATAAGAAATCATTTTATCCGCACCATAAACAATTGCATGACGAGTTTTAAGAGATTTATCACAAGAAGGTGGAATTTCATTATCATAACGGTAAAACCCGCTTGTCTCAGTTGCGATAATAATTTCTCTCATCAGCTTAACCGCATCCAAAGGATAATTACCTACAGAAGTTTCCGCAGAAAGCATAACAGCATCTGCACCGTCCAAAATTGCATTTGCAACATCAGAGGCTTCTGCTCTTGTTGGAATAGAATTTGTAATCATAGATTCCAACATTTGAGTTGCCACAATAACGGGTTTTTTATACTTGTTTGAAACTTCAATAATTTTCTTTTGACAAACAGGAACCTCAACAGGCGAAAGTTCAATCCCAAGGTCTCCTCTTGCAACCATAACGGCGTCTGAAACTTCAATAATTTCTTCAAGATTTTCTATCGCCTCAGGCTTTTCAAGCTTTGCAACAAAGGGAATGTCCCCACCCGCTTTTTCCATAACTTTTTTTGCATACAGTATATCTTCTTTTTTTCTTACAAAAGAAAGCGCAATAAAATCTGCTTCTTCGTCCACAGCAAGTTGTATAAATTTCTCATCCCTTTCTGTAACAGCATTCAAGCTCGCCGTTGCCCCCGGAATATTAATACCTTTTCTTTGCTTTAAAACATTTGGTACAAGCACTTTTGCCCAAACTTTATTATCTGAAACTTTTATAACTTCAAAACGTATTTTCCCATCATCTGCAAGAATAACGTCTCCTTTTTGAACATCATCTGCAAGCCCTTTATAATCAACAGGAATAATGCCCTCTTTTGGCGCCCCTTCATAATGTTCTAAAATAATAATTTCATCTTTTTTTAAAGGAATTTCAAATTCAAATTTGCCAAACCTAATCTTTGGACCTTGCAAATCTATAAGAGTTGCAACAAAAGAATTGAGCTCATTTGCAATTTTTTTTACAAGCCTGATTTTTTCTCTGTGATACTCAATATCGCCATGAGATGTATTAAACCTCACAACATTTGCACCAGATAAAATAAGTTCTTTGACTTTATCTTCACTATCAACAGAAGGCCCAAGAGTTACAACTATTTTGGCTCTTTTTTGAAAATTCACAGCAACAACCTCTCTAATTTGCTCCGGGTAAAGGAATTGCGCCTGAAGGCTGTTGAGCTTTGTTTGGAGTAAAGGGCTGTTTCACATCAGGGGCTTTTGGTTGAAGATTTACCTGTACCTTTTGCAAATTTACAGATGTATCCACACTATTATTTTGCGAAGATTTTGCTTTATTGTCACCCCCAAAGAGGTTAGCTCCGTCTGAAAAGCCTTCTTGAATATCATCATCATTTATAATTATATCTGAAGAATTTTCCGCATTTTCTTTTGAAGAAGCATCTTCTTTTATCTCCAACGCCTGTTTTTGTTCAAACACGGGATAATCAAAAACAGATTTTGGATAATCACTTGAAGCCACCTTCATATAACTTGCCCAAACTCTTGCAGGAACGCCCCCGCCTGTAATCCCTGGAAGTTTAGAGTTGTCATCATTTCCAAGCCAAACACCCGCCACAACATCCGGACTGTACCCCACAAACCAAGCGTCTCTGTAATCGTCCGTTGTACCTGTTTTCCCCGCAACTTCTCTGCCAATTGCAGCTCCTCTGCCCGTGCCAACCTCAACTACTTTTTTTAACATATAAGTCATGCCGGCAGCCGTATCATAGCTGATAACTTTAGTTGGTTTTGTAGGAAACGCTTCATAAATAACAACACCTCTTGAGTTTTCCACCCTTAAAACAGAATACGGGCGAACTTTAAACCCCCCGTTTGCAAAAGCACCGTATGCAACAGCCATATCATAAAGTTTTACACCGTTAGAACCCAAAGAAATCGTAAGGTCAGGCTGAAGCGGAGTGGTTATCCCAAGTTCCCTTGCCATAGTCATAACAGAAGAAATACCAACCTTATCAATAAGAGTTGCCGCAATTACGTTGGATGAAAGCGCAAGAGCCTTCCACAAAGGCATTTTTCCTCTATATTTGTCGCCATAGTTTCTTGGCGCCCATTTGTTGAAAGTTACAGGCTTATCCTCAACCACATCGTTCACACTATACCCCTGCTGAAGCGCAGAAGCATAAACGAAAGGCTTAAAAGAAGACCCTGGGGGTCTTATAGCGTTTACAATTCTATCATATTGGCTTTTTTCATAATTTTTTCCTCCGACATATGCTAAAATTTTACCCGATGTCGGGCTAAACGAAAAAAGTGCCATTTGAGTTTTATCCGCATTTAAACCTGAAGATTGCAGATAGCTGTTAATTGCATCATCCGCCGCTTTTTGGTCTTTATAATTAAGTGTTGTATAAATTTTTAAACCGCCTTGCGAAATTTCCGTTTCATCAAAACCAATTTCTTCCAATTCTCTCAACACAAAATCAATAAAATAAGGAGCCTTGTTAAAAGAATAAATTCTTGGCTTTTTATTTAATTTTAAAGGCTCATCAAGCGCCTGTTCATACTGTTTTTTTGTAATATAGCCCGTTTTGTACATTCTTTTTAAAACTTGATTTCTGCGCTTTATTGCAGCGTCTGAGTTTGCAAAGGGCGAATATACGCTTGGCGCCTGAGGAAGCCCCGCAATTAATGCGGTTTCAGCCAAGGTTAAATCTTTTAAATTTTTATCAAAATAGGTTTTCGCCGCAGATAAAACACCGTATGTTCCTGAGCCTAAATAAACAGAATTTAAATAAAGCTCAAGAATTTCATCTTTTGAGATTGTCTTTTCAATTCTGTGGGCAATTATAAGCTCTTTAATTTTTCTGTCAAATGTTCTTTCGTTGGACAAAAATAAAATCCTTGCAAGCTGCTGAGTTATTGTACTTGCACCCTGTTTTAAGCTGCCTGCTTTTATGTTTGTCAAAATAGAACGCACAAGCCCAAATGTGTCAAACCCTCTATGACGGTAAAAGTTCTTGTCTTCCGTTGCAATTATGGCATTTTTTAAATTGTCCGGAATATCATTAATTGAAACCTTTTCAAACCTGTATGCGGTAAAGGTTTTTATATTTTCGCCGTCCTCAGAATATATTGTTGTGACAGGATTTGGACTAATTTCTTTAAAATTCTTTATGGGTTGTAAACTTGCAAGATAAAGATTAAATGCAAGAATAACCGCAAGCACCGCCGCAATACACCCTGTAAAAATTTGCGACAAACACCCTGTTTCGCTTGATCTTCTTATTGCAACCCTTTGTATTCTTCTTCTTCCCATAACATAGCCTATTTTAACATATACTTAAACTAATACAGACAGCTACTCCTGATTTTTACCCAAATCGTCAAAAACGCCCGTTTCACTTTTTTGAGAAAAACCGTTACATCTGTTCCAAATTATTGTATTTTCAGGTTCTTCACCCTTTTCACAAAATGCCTTACAAACCCCCTTTAAAAGGTCAACCGTGCCGTCTTGCAGGGTTTCAAAATGTTTGCAATTTTGACAAATTTTAAGAGTGTAACCGTGCGAATTGATTTTTTTTGAAATATTTTGAAGCGCATCACACATTCTAATGCACCCGTCTGATATAACTCTTTTTTTTCTAAACCTTAAAATGACACGCCTCATGCCATCTTCTGTCATTAAATCCATTTTGCACACTACGTTCTTGCTGCCGTCTGTTACGATAGCGTCTTTTGTGCAAGATTTAACATTTCTTTCTTCCTGTATTGCTTGTTGAAGCGCATGTTTTGAAATATCTTTTGTGATTTTTCTGAAATTAAATTCAAACGAATAACAAGGATATAAAGAAAGAAGTAAAATTTTAAATATATTTAATTTGGAAGCCAAAATACCAAGCGCCCAAATTGCAACGTATAACACCCCTAAATGGAAAATATATTTTATCCCAATCGAACTTATAAACCTAAAAGACGACCAGAGCAAGGTTAAATATAAAAGCACAACAAGGGCTGCATTTGGATGAATAAGAAAAAGAACAAACTCTATAAAATACCAAGGTTTTTTCACAATTAGCGGAAGATAATATTTAAAAAGAGCAAGCCTTGTCTGAATTCCCGCCGTTGAAGGATTGTAATTTTTAGCTTCCACAAAAGTTTCCATAAAAGGACAATAAACGGGTTTTATTGCATTTGAAGCCAAAAATAAAGAATATTTAAGTTCTTCCTCTCTTGTTTCAAAACAAACTCTGCCGGTTTTTATCAAAATATCTGACATAAGAACACAATTTTCAGAATCAATAACAGAGGCAAGCTCAAACATTCTTCTTGATAAATTAAGGGTATTGTTTTTAAATTCTTGTTTTGCTTCCATTATTTTTGATTTTAACGGAACCTGCCTTTGTGTGTGAACAATCGTGGTTTTACCCGTTATAACACCCGTTTGGGAATTGTTGAGGGCAAAATTAACATCTTGAAGGAAATTTGGCGCCACCATTCTGTTTGGGCCCAAAAATACGTATGCGTCAAATTTTTCAATCGGAACAAGTTTTTCTAAAAATAAATTTAATGCCTTATTTTTATTAAAATATTCTGAGTTTTCTATACAATGTATTTGCGCCCCAAGAATGCAATCCGGCACATATGAAATAGAGTTTGAATCCTTCGCATAAACAACCTGCACAGAATAATTTTCTTTATTGTAGGTCTGCTCGTTTAAGTTAGCTAAAAGATTTTCCGTGTTTTTGCTTTTTGAATTAGCAAAAATAATAACACATAATTTATTTATCTTTTGCCCTTCCAAAGAACTTGAAGGTTCATTTTCATTTAAAAATTTACTGCCCGAAAAAAGGCTTTTAATATTTGCCGTCAAGAGATATACCGCATATAAAAGCAGGTATATAAAAACTAAAAAAAGAATAAAATTCAAAATTGAAGAAAACATAATAAGATATTAAATAAAACCAAGCAAAAAATCCAGTGAATTTTAACTTATTTTGCTAACAATTTGAAATATTTAAAATTTAATTGTAAAATCGGTTTATGATTTCATTTTTGGGACAGTGCGTACAAAATTTTATCGCTGCAATAAAATATATATTTCAAAAAAATGTCACCTTCAAAAGTGTAATATCCCAAGCTGCAATAATCGGCTTTGACTCTTTGGGGATATGTACAATGATTGTAATTATCGCCGCTTCCGTTATTGCACTTCAAGTTTCAAAACAATTTTTATTATCAGGTGCAGATGACTACATCGGTGGATTTTTAGGAATTGCACTCATAAGAGAAATCGCCCCCGGTTTTGCAGCACTTGCAATGGGAGCAAGAGCAGGAACGGCAATTACCGCACAAATTGCAAATATGAAAGTAACCTCACAAGTGGACGCAATGAAGGTTTTAAAAGTTGACCCAATCGGATATTATTTTGCGCCAAGAATTATAGCAGGGGCCGTTTCTTGTCTTTTTATCGTAATTTTGGCAGAATTTTTAGGTGTTATGGGTGGAATGTTGGTTTCTTATTATTCAATAGACCTTCACCCAAACAGATACTTAAATTCGGTTTGGCTTATGCTGAATACAAAAGATATTTATATAAGTCTGTTCAAAGGGTTTGTCTTTGGCGGCTTAATTGCAACAGTTTGCGCCACAGTTGGATACAATACCGAAGGGGGTGCAAAAAACGTAGGGGATTCCACAATAAAATCTGCAATCTTATGCACCGTTTATCTTCTTGTTTCAGACCTTATAATCGATTTTCTTTTCTATACATCCGATATCATTCACTAAATATTTTCAAGAATAGAGTTCATAAGCGCTTTTATTTTGCCCGAAGCAGTTTTTCCAGCGCTTAAAACTTCGTTGTGGCTTAATTTTGAATTGCCCACACCGGATGCGTAATTTGTAATTAAACTTATAGCTAAAACTCTCATCCCTGCCCAGTTTGCAACAATAGCTTCAGGCACGGTAGACATTCCAACAACATCTGCGCCCATTAATTTTAACATTTTAACTTCAGACGGTGTTTCATAAGAAGGGCCTGTGGTTGCCGCATAAACTCCCTGTTTTAATTCAATATTGTTTTTTTTAGCACAATCAAGGGCAAGATTTCTTAAATCAATATCATAAATTTGGCTCATATCGGGAAATCTCTCCCCTATATTGTCATCGTTTTTGCCAATCAGGGGGTTGATACCCATAAAATTAATGTGGTCTAAAATTAACATTAAATCTCCGGGAGTAAATTTTTTATCCAAAGTCCCCGCAGCGTTTGTTAAAATTATTTTTTTCACACCTAATTTTTTAAAAACTTTAATCGGAAAAACCATATCCTTTGGGGAATTTCCTTCATAATAATGAAATCTCCCCTGCATTATCAGGATATTTTTCCCATACAATTCACAAAAAAATAAAGAGCCCTTATGCCCTGCAACATTTGAAGAAGGGAAGCCTTCAATATCAGAATAAGGAATTTCAATCCCATTCATATTGTCGGTAAAATCGCCCAAACCAGAGCCTAAAACAAGGGCAATTTCTGGAATTTTCCCGTTTATTCTTTCCTTAATAAAATTAAGGGTATTTTCCAATTTTTATATCCTTACTTTAACCTACAAGGCCGCTGTCATCAGATTCTGACGCTTTTACCATAATGGCATGTTGAACAGGTTTTTCTTTCCTGATATTTACATCATAAGAAGCTTCAAAATCATAGCCGAAATCATCCTTGTTTTTCTTGATTTGTGATTCATCCACAAGTCTTTTAGCAATTTCAATCAATTCATAAACAAGTTGGTATCTGTTTTCGGTTTTTTCGTTTAAATCCCATGCGATTTTAGTAATTTGATTCATTTTTTCATATTCTCCTTCTATAAATATACAATGAGGGAAGCTTTGATGCAAGAAAAAATTATATAAAAATTTAAAAATAAAGAAAATAAAAAAGCACCGCCACCAAAGCAGTGCTTTTTTTAAATTTTTCAACAAATTAGTAAGCGATAGCTTTTGCTAAATCTTCTTTCTTTACAATTTGTCTGTATGCAACTTTGCCAACCAATTCTCTAACTGTTTGAGCCATTGCAATTTGAGTTCTCAATTTATTAACGCATGAGCCAACACCAACTGCGCTTGCACCTGCTGCAAATGCCAAAGGTGCTGTTTCAGGGGTAATTCCTGAAGCTGTCATAACAGGAATGCTAACATTTTTAGCAATTTCCATTGTGTTTGCAATTGTCATGTGAGCAACTGACAATAAATCTGAAGCGGGAGCGCCTTTTGTTGCCTTCATAGGTTTAACACCTTCTGTTTGAATAAGGTCTACACCCAACAATTCAAGTTTTTTAGCAAGCTCAATTTGTTCTTCAATTGAAATATTTCCCGGAATTGTAACGCATGTGAATATGTCGTCATTTTCCACTAAGGTCATTGTTTCTAATGCGATTTCATAAACTTCATCCGCACCAAAGTTAATACCTTGTTCATATAAAGCATCAAAATTTCCAATTTCAATTGCATCTGCGCCCCATTTTACCGCTTTTTTCAACAAGAACGGTTGGACTGAAGATACAAAAATCGGAAGTTTTGTGTTTTGTTTTGCTGTTTTTATAACTTTTTCATCTGCTGCAACATCCACTGCGGAAGCAAGACCGATTTGTGCTGCACGGCACACGGAAGCAACTGAATCCAAATCAAAGTTGTTAATACCTGCAATAATTTTTACTGCTCTTTTTTCTCTCAATTGTCTTTTAAAAATCTCTAAGTTTCTCATTTCTTTTCCTTTCATAAAAGTTAAGTGAATTATATCACATTTAACCTATGGGAGCAATGAATTATACACTATTCAGTGCTTTAATTCTCTTTAATACCCGTTATGTGGAGTTTCCTACCATGATAAAAACATTTTTTCACATTTTATTGCCAGTTTTATTTTCAATTGTAACATTTTGTTCACAAAATTTTTATACTGCGGCATGGGGCGCAATTGAAGATAACACATATAATACGGTATATGAAAACATCATGCCCGGAATTGTTTCAATTGAAGCTAATCTTGATATTGGGGTATCTTCAGGCACAGGCTGTGTCATAAGCAATGAAGGATTAATTTTAACAAGCCTTCATGTGGTTAATAAAGCAAAAAATATTGAAGTTACAACCATATCCGGAAGAACCTACAGAGGGGAAATTGTCGCAATTTTAAAAGACAAAAACGACCTTGCCATTATAAAAATCAACACAAAAGAAAATTTAAAAACTGTAAAATTTGGAAATTCAGAAAACGTAAAAGTGGGGCAGCAAGTTCTTGCAATCGGCAACCCTTTTGGGTTTAGAGGAACTCTTACAACAGGAATTATATCCAGAATAGATTACCAAAGAAAAAAAATTCAAACAGACGCCGCAATCAACCCCGGCTGCTCAGGCGGGCCATTAATCAACTTGGACGGAGAAGTTATTGGAATAAACCAATCTATATATAACCCAGACAACAACCGCTCCAATATAGGCATAGGCTTTGCGGTACCTTCAAATTACGCAAAAGATTTTATTGCAAATGTAAAAAACAAAAAATTCCTTACTTTAAACTGAAAGCTGTTCGTAGTTTAAAATATCTTCAAAAGTTTCAAAGTGAACATAATTTATTTTATTTTCTCTGCAAATTTTATCTAAACTTTTCTTTGCAAAAACAAGCTGTGCTTCTTGCGCAATACATCTGTCTGAAAGCCCATCTCCTATGTATGTAAAATCTTTGGCAAAAGTTTTTGCAACCCCGCATTTACACACTCCAAGCCCGATTTTGCAATTTTTATATTCATTTGGATATTCAATTTTAAAGTTTAATTTGCCCTCATTTTCAGTTAAAATAAGATGATTTGAAAAAATCGGAAGCTCAATATTGTGCCTCTTAAACACAAGATTAATAAACATGTCAAGCCCGTCAGACAAAACAATAATTTTTTTACCGTTCTTTTTTTCATAACGGTAAAACTCCTCAAAATAAGGGTCAATTTCAACTGAATTTATAAAATCATAAAACTTTTTTTTAGAAAGTCCGTTTATAAGTTCAAATTGGATATCATAGCACTCTTTAGAAGAAATTTCCCCTCTGCACCACTTTTCTTCCGCAACAGAAGGGTCACCTTTTGCAAAATTTGTTATAAAAGTGTGAATGACGTCATACCTAGAAATAGTTCCATCAAAATCAGAAAAAATGTACTCATTTAATTTGTTCTCCATTTACTCATACCTCAATGCATCTATAGGATTTAACAGTGATGCTTTATATGCGGGGTAAAACCCGAACAAAACACCTACAAGGGCAGAAAAGCCCAAAGAAAGAATTATTGAAAATAAAGATATTTCAACCGTAAGGCTACTCAATAAAGAAACGGCATAAGAAGTCAAAACTCCTACTGCAACTCCTATAATGCCACCAATTATTGCAAGCAAAAGTGCCTCTATTAAAAACTGTTTTCTAATATCAGATGAGCGTGCGCCTATTGCCATTCTTATCCCGATTTCTTTTGTTCTTTCCGTCACAGAAACAAGCATTATGTTCATAATTCCAATTCCACCTACAAGTAAGGAAACAGAAGCAATCGAGCCTAATAAAAGTGAAAAAGTTTTAACTGTTGATTTCAATTTTTCTTGAAATTCGGCAGAGTTTCTTATTTCAAAATCTTTATCTTGATTTTTGCCGATATTATGTCTTAATGACAAAATTTCTTCTATATCTTTCTCTGTTGTATCTATAATTTCAGAATTTATGCATTTAACTACAATCATATTAACAGTTCCGGGGAAATAAACGCCAAAAACCTTCTTTTGCGCCGTTGTTATCGGTATAAAAACAAGGTCATCATTATCCATTGGGCCTGATGAGCCTTTTGATTTTAAAGCTCCAACAACCTTAAAAGGCACGCCCCCCACCCTGATTGTTTTGTCCACGGGGTTTACATCTCCAAAAAGCTCAATTGCAACGGTTGAACCTAAAATTGCAACTTTTGTAGAATTTTTTATATCCTCTGGCAAAAAATTTCTTCCCAAAAGAATTTCATAATTTTTAGCCAAAAGATAATTTGCCGTTGTGCCATACACGGTTGATGACCAGTTTTGGTTGCCGTATACAAGCTGTTTATTTTCACTTGAGACAGGTGCCACAACCTCTACCCCTCTTGCAAGGCGGTTAACTGCAACAGCGTCTTTCAAGGTTAAACTTGGCTTAGAGCCAAACCCTTGGCGCACTCCTGCCTGATTTGCAGAAGCAGACCTTATGGTTAAAAGGTTAGAGCCCATAGCTTCCATATCTTTTGTAACTTTTGTAGTTGCACCCGTTCCAATTGCAAGCATAACAATAACGGCTGCAACCCCAATAATAATGCCCAAAGAAGTAAGGCTTGAGCGCATTTTATTTGTTTTAAGAGATAAAACGGCAATTTTGAATGTGGATTTAAAATCTATCATAAGTTAACCGCCTTTTTTGGGTTTAAAGTATCAGACACAATTTTTCCGTCCCTAAACCTTACAACTCTCTTGCAATATTCCGCTATATCGTCTTCATGGGTTACAATTACAATTGTTTTTTTGTATTTTTCATTCAATTCAACAAAAAAATTCATAACGTCTATGCTTGTTTTTGTATCGAGATTTCCTGTCGGCTCATCCGCCAAAATCACAGGCGCATCATTTACAATAGCACGGGCAATTGCAACTCTTTGCTGCTGTCCGCCAGACATTTGATTTGGCATATGGTTAATTCTTTTTTCTAAGCCCACAATCTTTAAAGCTTCAAGCGCCTTTTTACGTCTTGTTGCAGGAGATACGCCCTTATAAACCATAGGCAATTCAACATTTTCAATAGCTGAAGTTTTTGAAATCAAATTAAACCCTTGGAAAACAAAACCTAATTTTAAATTTCTAATTTCTGCAAGTTCATCATGGTCTAAGTTTTCAACATCTTTTCCGTCCAAATAATATTTGCCGGAAGTTGGTTTATCAAGACAACCGATTTGATTCATAAAAGTTGACTTTCCTGAACCTGAAGGCCCCATTATTGCAACCATTTCACCATAATCTATACTTAATGAAACACAATCAAGCGCATTAAATGAAGTGTCCCCCGTAACGTATGTTTTTATTAAATTTTGAACTTCAATTACAGCCATTTTTTATAAAAACCTCGGCGGACGTGGGGATGTTTTTTGAACTTGTTTAGAGTCTCCTTTTTTGGCTATTATCACCATATCGCCCTCTTTTATTTCATCTGTAATAATTTCAGTTTTCGCTTCATCTGAAATTCCAGTTTTCACAGTTATTCTTGTCGGTTTGTTATTTTTCAAAACCCAAACCCCTTGCGTGTCGTATTTTACATCTCCCCCTTGAGGAGTGAATTTAAAAGCGGGGTTAATTACGGTCAAAATATTTTCTTTTTTCTTCACAATAATTGAAACATTTGCCGTCATTCCGGGTTTTAGTTTTAAATCTTCATTATTAACAGAAATAATAACCGTGTAAGTAACCACATTTGAAGTTGTTGTTGAAGATAACCTAACCTGCTTTACATATCCCTTAAAGGTTTCATCAGGGTACCCGTCAAGGGTGTAATCCGCTTCCTGACCTACAACAACATTTCCAATATCAGCCTCAGACACATTTGTTTCAATTTGCATTTTTGTTAAGTCTTCCGCAACAGAAAACAGTTCAGGAGTCTGAAAGCTTGATGCAACCGTTTCACCTACCTCAACATCTTTTGAAATTATAACCCCATCTACAGGAGAAATTATTTTCGTATATCCCAAATTGGAAAGTGCCGTTTTATAAGTTGCAAGCGCCTGATTTATCTCCGCTTTTTGTGCCATAATACTTGCAACATCAGCCTTATAAGTTGCCTCAAGCTGGTCAACTTCTGCTTTTGAAACATAACCTTTTTGAAGCAGGTTTTTATACCTTTGATACATTAATTTGTCATAATTTTCAGACGCTTCCAATTTTTTTAACTGCGCCCTTGCGTTTTGAATTTTTGCCCTTTGCTCATCCACACTTGCTTGAAAAAGCGATGTGTCAATTTCAGCTAACAATTGTCCTTTTTTTACAGGCGAATTATAATCCACATAAACCGCCGTTATTTTCCCTGAAACTTGAGAACCCACCGTTGCCGTTTGAACAGGGTTTATGGTTCCTGAGGCTTCAATCACTTTTGTTATGGTGTCAAGTTTAACAGGCGCCGTAACATAGCCGCCATTTGGCTTGATTAGCTTTTTAAAAAGAAAAATGCTACCCAAAACAAACAAAATAATGGCAGATATTATTATAATTTTTTTCTTCATTTTACCCCCATAACAAAGTCAAGGTTCGCTCTTGCAAGACTGTATTTGTATACGGTATTAATATATTCCTGCTGTGCATTTAAATATTTGCTTCTTGCATCTTGCAATTCAATATAATTTCCAATTCCTTCAGAATATCTTCCATCCGCCAACTCAAAATTTTCTTTTGCAAGACGTATTCTCTCAAGCACAAGAGGAATTTGGTTTTCATAGATTTTTGTTTCACACAGGGCAAGTTGAACGCCGTAATAAATATTTTGATAAATTAAATTAACATCTTCATTGGCGCTCTCCAACTCAGCTCCCGCCGCATCAATTTGATATTTAACATCAACAGGTCTTAACATAGGGATTGATAAATCTGCCCCATAAGAAAGCGAATTTGTATTTAGCCCATCTTGCCTTATGTAATTATATCCTGCGTTTGCCGACAATTCCGGAAACCACTGTCTTTTTGTATATTTTAAAGATTCCCCCATTGCATCTTTTATTGCAAGATAAGATTTCAAATCGGGTCTGTTTTCATTTGCAATTGCCAAAAGTTCTTCAAAACTTTTATCAATTTTATCCAAAGTATGATCTTTCACAATTTCATTTTCTCTAATAATTCCCGTCAAGGAAATTTCATGCATTTCATCTTCATGGAGTTCATCATGCCCATGGTCTGTATTGTGGCTGTGAATTAAAGTAACAGGGGTGTCTTCATTATATATATTAAATTTTTCAACCGGCGCAATTGCATAGTCAGGATTATTTGTTAAATATAAAGAACGATTTAGAGAAACCATAGCGTCACAATATTCATCCTGCGCCGTTAATAAATCAAATTTTGCATTTGAAAGGTTAACTTCTGCGTTTACAAAATCTATTCTTGATTTTATACCTTCTTCAAAGAATGCTTTTGTTTGTTCATAATTTCTTTCATTAATTTCAACATTTTGAATTTGCACATCTCTGTTTGCTTTAGCTGCAAGAACACTGTAGTAAGCTTCTTTTACATCAAATATTGTTTCTAAAATGACATAATCCAGTTCAAATTCGCACGCAAGCAGATTAAATTTTTGCATTCCAACACTTGCATTTGTTTTCCCAAAATCATAAATTAACTGAGATATTGAAGCATCTGCCCCAAAATATCTTTCCGTACTTGAATGAGAGCCTTTCCTTGAATTAGAACCGCTAAAACCAACCCCCGCACCAACTGCAGGAGTCCAAGCCGATTTTGCCGACCCGACAGCAGCTTTATGGAATTTTACTTCCGCCTTTGCCTTATTTACGTTTGGCGAATTTCTAAGGGCAATTTCAATGCACTTTTCAAGTGTCAAAATGTCCCCCTCGTTAATTTCTTGAATTGCAAAACAAGGGGCAACAGTAAGTGCTAAAGATAGAGCAAAAATCAGAATTTTTCTCATCATAGCGATATGCTAGCACAGTGAAGGGGGTTTTATAATTAAAAATAAACAAAAATACACTAAAAAAACGATACTCTTTGCATATTTTTTTTGTTTGTTTTACCATTTGAATATGAGTGCTAACAGAACTTTTACGGAAACAAAAACCCACGAATTGACAGTCGATATTGTCATATTGACTATCATTAAAAATTCGCTCAAAGTGCTGTTATTAAAAAGAACAAACGAGCCTTTCAGGGGAAGATGGTCTATCCCAGGGGGGTTTATTAGATTGTCCGAAAACCTTGACGATGCTGCACTTAGAGTTTTAAAAGAAAAAACAAGCGTTCAAAACATTTACCTAGAGCAGCTTTATACTTTTGGCGACCCGCTCCGTTACCCGAACACAAGGGTTATCACCTGTGCGTATTTTGCACTTTTAAGGGCGGAAGACATTAATGTCCAAATAACAAACGAATCCGGCGCTTCACAAATTGAATGGCACAGTGTTGAAAAATTGCCACCTTTGGCTTTTGACCACAAGGAAATTATTGAATACTCACTCAAAAGAACACGTGAAAGACTGGAATTGTGCCCAATTGCCTTCCAATTGCTTCCTAAAAAGTTCACCTTAACGGAATTGCAAAAATCGTATGAATTAATTTTGAAAAAACCCCTTGATAAAAGAAATTTCAGAAAAAAAATGTTAGCTTCAAACATTTTAATTGAACTGAACGAATCCACAAAAGCAGGCTCCAAGCGCCCCGCAGCTCTTTATTCTTTTGACTCAATCACACTTGATTCAAAACGTGGGCACTTTTTTAGCTAATTAAACCTGTAAAAAAATCTTGTATTTTATTTAAAATACCGTCAACTCCCATTTTTATTCTTTTCATTTTCAAAGTTAAAGCTTCTTCTGAATTCTGTTTCGGACGATTTTTATTGAAAATACTTTGAATAATTTCTTTGGGGGTAGTTTTTACCATATTTTTATATCTCTGTATTTCAGGAACCATAACTTTTTTGGCTTCAAGCCCCGCTATACTTAAAGAAGCATTTGCACCAGTAGCAACACCATTTGCAACATCTGCCATTTTCATTTGAGTATACATGTGTGCAATTTCACTAAAAGAAGCATTGGAAGCAGCTTTTGCCTTATTTAAACTCAATTGAACATCCGCAGGGAAAATGTTATTTTTTATCATTATTTCATTTACTATGGAAATAACCGATTCATTTGTCAGAGATTTAACGGTTACATCGCTTCCAAAAAAGATTTCATCCAATTCTTTTTTAACAATTTCTGTTGCCTTTTCATAAGTCATTCCCTTTGGTAATTTTGCCCCATCCAGTGCATATGAAGTTATTTCTGCCGTATTACCCAAAAGAATATTTTCCGAAAGTTTGAGTGTATTTTTCATCTGTTGTGCGGTAATATCGACTGTATTACCCGTATCTATTAATGTTAAGTAATTCTTTTTACCTTTTTTCAAGGCATCAAAATCCACAAATACATTTCCGGGATGAATGTCCCCATGCACAATTTTGCCCTTTAAAAATACTTTGTCATACTGTTCTGTGCAAACATCAAGATACCTTCCATAGATTTTTTTCATTTCAGATGAAGATATATCCACATTTGCCAATTCCGGTATTTTTGCCGTAAAGTCTGCAATTTGTTCTTCCAACTCATTTTTTATACAATCTATATCAGGCAAACCAAGGCCTTCATATTGAGATATTTTATTATATGTATCTTTTAAGGAAGCGTATTCTAAAACAGAAGTAAGACTTGCCCCTTTTGCTTTTTCCATAACATAAAAACCGTCTTTTGCTTCAATTGGCACCACAACATTTGCTTTTTTCGTATACTGTGCAAGCTTTTGAGCCGCCTGCATTTCATGTTTAAAATCAACCTCGTTTAAAATGCCATCTGCAAGGTTATCTAAAGCATCTAAAAGTCTTTTTTCATAATCGTCCGGAAAATCATATTTTTTGACATAGGCTTTAATAATTTGAACAAAATTTTCTTTATCTGCCAAAATTTTATCTTTATTAATTCCTTCTTTTAAAATTTTTATACAAACTTCCTTGCCGTTTTTATCTTTAGCAAGGTATGTTTCCGCAATTGTGCCCACCCCAAGAAGCTTTTGCACCTCATATTTATCATTTGGCGCAAATTTATTTATAAGCTGTTTAGCTTCTTCAAGAGTTCTGGATGGCGGACAGTTTTCACGAAGCGCTTTTGTAACATCATCGAGGGCATCTCCGGTTGAAATTTGTCTAAATTTAACAGAAAAAATATTTGCTTTTGTCATAGCATTAATAACTTCTGAAGTCGAACCTTCCATAAAACCCGCACTGCGCACTGCATCATCCCTGTATAGAATACACTCCAATATATGATTGAAATTTGTAGATTTATTATAAGGAGATATTTCCAGCTCGCCTTTTAGTTTATGTGCAACTTTATTTATATTTGTCGAAAAAGCTTTATACCCCAGCCCCTTTTTTATCATAAGCGCCATCACCGCAGCCGAAGTCAAAGCAAGAGCCACACCATTCTTTTTGACATCTTCTTTAACAGTGTTATCATTGTTTTTGGGTGTTTTATACCTTAGCGCAAAAGAAGAAATTGCCCACAAAGGCGCTCCGACAATACCAACCATAGAAAACAAAGGCGCAGCTATGCCATTTATAGCACCTGTTAGAATGTTTTTATTTCTATTTTTTCGCCACTCTTTTTTCAAAGATTTTTTAAGAGCTTTTTTCTCAGGTTTTGGCAGATTTTTTTCTTCTTTTGTAAGTTTATATTTCTTATCACCAAAAGCCAAACCTGCAGCCTTTGCAAACCCGCCTGCAAGTATAGCGGACAAGCCGCCAATCAAATAAAAAGCCTTTTTGGAAGAAGCAAAATTAATCACCTTTTTTGCAATGTTTTTAACCCCATATATTACTTCATCTTCAAATCCTAGCTCGGCAGCTTTTTGTGAGAAAACTGAAAATATCCCCATTTCTTTCATAGCGCCAATTTTTCCCACAAGTTTTCCTATCCCCCAAAAAGAACCCAAGCCCGCACAAGCCGCAATTCCGTCCCCTATTATTTGTGATGAAGAATTGCTTGATTTTTTATAATTTTCAAGCGCCAAAACAGCTTCATTTGTACTTCCTTCTTTTATAATTTTTTCCACCTTTTTAGAAGAAAAGCCCACATGCGCTACATTTTTTACAACATCAGAAATTTTTTCAATATAAGGGGTATTTTTCTTATATTTTATAAAATCGTCATTTATGGCCGCTTTTTGTGCTTTCTCTGTCAAAGATGAGTGCACTTCCCAACTTTGAGGAGCAGCATTATTTTTTGCAGCATTTATAAAATTTTGAAAATTTAATTGCACTAACAAATTCCTTCCAAGATAATAAACACAAAACAAAGAATTTTTTTGTCAATTAAATCAAAATAAAATCTTAACAACACATATAAACTAAAACTCCCGGAGATGGATTCGAACCACCGTTGAATGATCCAGAGTCATTAGTCCTGCCGCTAGACGATCCGGGAACAATTATAAAAACATTTTATAATAACAAAAAAATATATCAATAAAAAAATCTTTTCACCAAAAAAAGTTTGGTATATAATAAAATCGGATACAAAATGATGTATCACCCTTGTTCTTTAAAAACGTTGTTTTAGGGCCGGTGGCGCAGTTGGTAGCGCAGGAGACTCTTAATCTTTTGGTCGTGGGTTCGAGTCCCACTCGGCCCAAATTTCTAAAATAACCACCAAATTAAATACACATTCAAAAAACCTTAATACCACACAAATAAATTGCCAAAATAATAAACGCACTTTGTTTATTGTTTCTTGAATTGGAGGATATAAAAATGAAAAAAGCTTTATTGTTATTATCACTTTTATTGGTAATGTCGCCTGTTTTAGCTCAAACCACAACCACCACAACAAAGGAATTTGTGCCTTTCACGGAAGCCATTGACAGAGCAAAACTTCAGCATGAAGCCGATATGAGAGCAGGTAAACAATCTCTTGAACAAAAAAGAACAGAAATTCAAAACAAAGTTGACGCACAAAAGAAATCATACGAAAAACAACAACAAGAATACGCTCAAAAAAAAGCTGATTTCAAAAAACAAAACGAAGCAAAAAAGCAACAAATTAAAAATTCTATTGATTCTTCAATCCAAAGAATTAATATAAATCAAGATTTTGAATACAAAGTAAGCGACACTGTTTACAACACCCAAGACAATGCCGGCACACCCAAAAAAATCAGAGATAACAACGCTCTTGATTTTACACGTTTAAGAAATTACGTTAACGGCAAAACAACAGACGCTGAATAAAAAAACAAATTATAAAAAGGGGTAAGTCTTTCTTACCCTTTTTTTGTTATAGAAAATTATACAAAATTAAAACTTTTATTCTATTTTGGAATTTTTGCAAACGTAAAATCATCAAAATATTTTAATACTTCATTCAAACTTAAAGGAATTGCATGGCTTGCATTGTGCGGATTTTTAACAAGAAATTTTCTTGTACCATTAACATCTACAGGCAAAATTGAATACTCATGGCACCCTATAAGATTAAAACCAAGTTTGTTGACTTCATGACCTTCTTCAAGCCCTGCTGTTATTAAATATTTTGAATTAACCCTTCTTTCTTGCAAGAGATGAGCTATAAGGTTTTTATCCTCACGGGCTTTATAGTCTTTTGCTTCCATATTAAAAAGTTTAAAAGCGTCAGATGAAAACCCGCCTGAATTATAGGGAAATTTTTTATATTTTTCGACTTTTTTCTCAGACGTCATATATTTTAAATAAAGCTCAAGCGGCACAATATCGTTAATTTCATCATACGCTTCATTATGTTTGCACATATGCATATAGTGTCTTAACAAAATTCTTTTCATTTGCACAATTTCATCTTGCGTATATTTTTTACTTATAAAAGTAGAGTTTAAATAATTATAAAGTGCTCTTACTTCCTTTTTATATAAAATTTCACTATCCCCTTTAATTTTTGGATCGACATAAAGTTTTGCAAGTTCACAACAATCATTTTTGTAAAAACGAGTATCAAGCAAAAACTCTTTCATCTCCTCTTTTGAATATCTGTAACCGTTTATCATAGGGATTTTACTATTCATATTGTTAATAAATTCTTGACGCATTTCTTGAATGTTCAAGCCTGCCCTATAAGCACAACGTGCTTCATATGCGTTTTCAATTATTGCAAACCCGTATGGTGTGTGGGTTTGAAAACTTTTTCTGATTTCTGCCCCTCTTATCGTTTCTTCAAAATCGTCCTTTTGAAATGCCTTACCATAAATTGTCACATACCCGCCAAAGTTAACATCCACCGTACCGTCACGGTTTTCTTTGAAAACAGATAATATATCTTTTCGTGTTTTTGGGTTTGTATACATTGTATCAAGTGCCGACAAAAACCAACAATTGCCTATTCTTGAGGACTGTGAAACACAAAACCTTTTTGCAGGCGGGAAAAGCTCCATATATTTTTCTTTCGAAAGGGCAAGCTCGTATGGAGTAAAATCTTTATCCACAATTTTAATATTTTTATCCCCATAAATTTTATACGTATCCCCTACCCCAAGAGAAGAAAGCGCCTCTCTATCGGTATTAAATTCAGGCACAAAAATGTCGCTTGGATCAACATTTCTCCTTTTTGCAAGCTTTAATTTTTTTAAATCTGAAACAACATTAGGGTTAAGTTCACCTCTTCTTGTTAATTCGCTAAGCGCTTCTTTTGGCAAAATGCGTTGACCAACAAGGGCTTTAATTTCTTTTTTATCCACTTTGCCAAAACTAACAGGCACAAGGGTTTGCACCTGATTATAATTGGGCAAAGATACGCTTTTATTTGATGTTGTTTTATTATTTTTATCAAACTTTAAAGCGCTTTGATTATTATAAATATTAAAATTTACTTTTTCTATTTTCACAAAAAATACAAAACTCAAAAAGCTGAAATTTTGCGTCTTTTTAAAAAGTTATTCTTCATTAAATAAACAAATAAAATCTTCCCCTGAGGACATTGCAACGTAAGGTAGTTCAAAATATTCAAGCCAATTGCATTTATCTTGTGTTTTTACCGCAAGCCCTAAAGGAACTATCCCGTTCATCAGGGGCGATGTATTAGAATTTTCTTTTGCACAAAGATAAGCTTCTCTTAAATCCTTCATTGTGTCAGCTTCTATATCCGTGAAATAATAAACATCTTGCGCATTTTCATCAACTTTTGCAAAAAATTTATCCGGATTACCTAAAAGCTGAAATATAGGAGTTTTCCCATCAACAATTGTAAGGTCATATAAGGGCTTCAATTTATTATTCTTTGCCTGCTGTGAATTTTCACCCGCTGCAAGAAGATAATTTTCAATTAACTTTTTAGGGTATAAAACCCCGTTTTGTGATACAAATTCAGAATTTGGATTTTCTAAAAGCGCCTCTTTAAGACTTTCTGCATATTTTGCGATATTAATTTTTGCCTTTTGTTCGCAATTTTTTTCATAAGCACTCTCGACCAAAATCAGCCCTAATGGCTTTGTTTCACTTCTGTTTAATAAATTTGCTTCATCTGAATTAAAAGTTGGAATATTAGGGTTTACTAAAGTTATATCCCCATTTTCCACCTTATAACCGCCAATATTTACATCTATTGTGTCACCTTCGCCTTCAGTAAACATAGATAAAAATTTTGCCTTTGTGCTTGGATTTTCATACAAAGAAGCAAGTTTTTTATCAAATTCATACACGGGCTTGCTAAAAATTTCAGAATAAGTTAAATCAACATCTTCTGCAGGGAACAATTTTTTATAAGTATCACCCGAAAAAGCAAGTTCTCTAATAGTGTCGGCTTCTTTTATGCTGACATTTTTATCTCCTTCAATTTGAAAAACTTCCCCTTCTTGCGCTTTAATATTGGCAACTTCCTTATTTTTATACGTATTGATGTCAAACAAAGAACCCTTTTTATCTACCTTTTGCACAAGACTGTTTGCTTTTAGATATTCTGTCACACCCAAAAAAGAAACTTCTCTAAATTCATTTTTTGTATTTTTATTTTTTTCTTCTTTTTTATTTACTCCATGCACACATTTAAACGTGTTCAATCTAATTGGTGATATTTGCATTTTTCCCATTCCATTTCTTTTATGCAAATATAAAACTTATAAAGAAAGATTTTTGCACCAAATTTTTATTCATCCTCTTTTATTGCAATTTATTATTCATCCTTTTTTGTGCGCCGGTTTTTTATTTACCATTTTTTTTGCACAAAAAAACCGCCATATAAGGCGGTTTTTTGAAATTTGATTATCTTTTTGAGAACTGAAATCTCTTTCTTGCACGTTTGCGACCGTATTTTTTACGTTCTTTAATTCTTGCATCACGTGTTAACAAGCCTTCTTGTTTTAAGATTGGCTTATATTCTTCATTCATTGCAAGAAGTGCTCTTGAAATGCCATGTTTAATAGCATCAGCTTGTGCACTAACGCCGCCGCCTAAAGTTTTAACTCTAACATCAAGTTTATCTTGGTTGTCTGTTAAAACTAAGGGTCTATAAATTAGCATTTCTAAAGAAGGACGATTTCCAAAGTATCCCTTTAAAGTTTTACCGTTTACGAAAATTCTGCCTTTGCCTGAAGCAACTTTAACAACAGCAATTGAGCATTTTCTTCTTCCGGTTTTTACAATTTCATTTTTATTTTCAACTGCCATTATTTGTTTTCTCCTTTAAATTCATATTTAACAGGTTTTTGAGCTTCATGATTGTGCTTATCATCCACATAAATTTTTAATTTAGTGAACTGTTGAGCGCCCAATGTGTTGTGAGGGAGCATGCCTTTAACAGCCTTTTCTAACGGAAGCCTTGCGTCTTTTTCCATTAATTCTTTAAAGGAAGCACTTCTGAGTCCACCTGGATAACCTGTGTGGTGATAATAGATTTTATCTGTTTCTTTTGTGCCTGAAACTTTAATTTTTCCTGCATTTATAACGATAACAAAATCACCGGTATCCACGTTTGGCGTGTATTGAGGTTTATGTTTGCCGCGAAGAAGGTTTGCAACAACAACTGCAACTCTGCCCAAGTTTTGACCTTCAGCATCAATCAAGTGCCATTTTCTTGTTGTTTCAAGCGGCTTTGCGCTATAAGTTTTCATTATATTTTTGCCTTTCATTTATTTGTTTTATATAACAATAAGGGTCATCATACCCGACTTTGACTAAAGTTAACCCGACAGAATCAATGTTTGAGCCTGCCTTTTTTCTTTCTTTTGAATTTAAAACCTCAAGCATAAATTCAGACTCAAGATTTTTAGACTCAATCAAAAGAAGGGTCCCCACAATTGTTCTTACCATATTATAAAGAAACCTGTTCCCTACAATGTCGATAAGAACATAATTCGTATCTTTGCTAACATTTGCATAATATATGTTACAAATTTTAGCAGGGTTATCAGATACGGATTTAAATGCACTAAAATCATGTTCGCCAAGAATATACCGAAGTGCCTTTTGCATTCTAAATATATCCAACTTCATCCTTGTGTGATATGCGTTTAAATCAAACACAGAGCCCACATGTGAATTATTGATTTTATATCTGTAGTGCCTGTATGTCGCCGATTTTTGAGCATGAAACGAAGCAACAATGTTTTCAATCTCAAAAACTCTTAAACTTGAAGGCAGAAGGGCATTCACCGATATCAGAAACTTATTTTTATCAGAAATTTCTTCTTCAAAATCAAAGTGTGCCGTGTGACACAAAGCGCTCACGCCCCTGTCACATCTTCCTGACATTATGATTTTTGTGGTTTTATTTTTTGTCAAAGTACGAATTGCTTTAATCAACTCTCCTTGAACGGTTTTTGCCTGCTTTTGAACTTGTGAGCCAAAAAACTCAGAACCCAAATATTCAAAGGAGATTTTATACCTTACCAACTTACACCAATTGGATAAGTGCCATTTCAGCGGCATCACCACGGCGAGGTGTTAATCTTAAAATTCTTGTATATCCGCCGTTTCTGGTTTGGTATTTTTTGCCGATTACAACAAACAATTGTCTTAAAACAGACTGTTTTGGAAGCCTTTCGCCTTCAGCTAAAGTTTCTTTAATTTCGCCTGTTTCAGGGTTAATATAGTTTGCTGTTTCTTTATCATAGATAAATTTAAGAGCTTGTCTTCTTGAAGCAAGGTCACCTTTTTTAGCAAAAGAAATAATATTCTCTGCATAAGGTTTCAATGCTTTAGCTCTTGCCATTGTGGTTGTTATTTCACCGTTTAAGAAAAGTTCTGTTGCCAAAGCTCTCATTAAAGCTTTTCTTTGGTCAGAAGCCTTTGATAAGTGGTGTTTTTTGCATTGGTGTCTCATTTTTATTTACCTTTTTATCTTAACTAAATTAATTCTAAATCATCTACACCTTCGGGATTTGGCTGAAGGTCTAAGCCAAGTTCGTGCAATTTTTCAATAACTTCATCTGAAGATTTTTTACCGAAATTTTTAATGTTCAATAAGTCATGTTCAGATTTCTTTAATAATTCCGCCATTGAATTAATGCTTGCACGTTTCAAACAGTTGTATGCTCTGACTGAAAGTTCCAAATCTTCAATTGTGTAATTTGAAGTTTGTTCTTCTTCAACGTCTTCAACAACTTCTTCTGTTATAACTTGAGATGTAACAGGTTGCCCTGTAATTGCTGCAATTTGTCTGAAGTGGTCAATTAAAAGATTAGCAGCTTTAGCAAGTGCCACATTAACGTCAACAGAACCGTTTGACCAAATTTCAAGAGTTAATTTGTCATAGTCAAGAACTTCACCAACTCTTGCAGGTTCAACAACGTAACTTACACGTTTGATAGGCATAAAAGCAGCATCAATCGGAAGCATATCAATTGCAGCGCCTGTTTTTTGTTCTTTAAGAGGGTCAATGTTAATGTACCCTTTGCCTGTATTTACAACAATATCAGCGTGGAAAGAACCGCCCTGCGCAATTGTACAAATAAGACAATCCGGATTAACGATTTTAACACCTGCTGGAAGTTGAATATCAGAAGCCAAAACCGGCCCTGCTGTTGTAGCGTCAATTCTCAAATGTTGTTCTTCATTTGTATCACATTTAATAACAAGTGATTTCAAGTTCAACATAATGTCGATAACATCTTCTACAATCCCCGGAATTGAAGTATATTCATGGGTGATTCCTTCAATTCTAACAGCCGTAACTGCAGCGCCTTCAAGGCTTGACAACAATACACGTCTTAAGGAGTTACCGATTGTTGCCCCATATCCTCTTTCCAAGGGTTCGATAAAAAATTTACCGTATTGAGAACCGTCTGAGCTTGTAGTTGTATTTACATTTTTAATTTTAAGTTCCATTAATTTACTCCTAACTATTTAGAATAGAATTCAATAACGAGTTGTTCTTTAAATTCAGGGTCCATTTCTTCTCTTTCAGGGACTCTGTCAAAAGTAATTTGCAAGTTGTCATAATCAACTTTAATCCAAGCAAAGTTCAAAGCTAAATCAATTGATTCATGAACTGATTTAACAAAGTTTTTGCTTGCTTCTTTAACTGTTACGACATCACCTGCTTTTAAAATGTAAGATGGAACGTCAACTTTTTTGCCGTTCACCAAAACATGAGCGTGGTTAACAATTTGTCTTGCTTGTTTTCTTGTGATGGCAAATCCTGCTCTGAATAAAACGTTATCAAGGCGGCTTTCCAATGTCTGGAGCATTATAGTACCTGTAACGCCTGTTTTTCTTGTTGCGTTTTCATAATATTTTGCAAACTGTTTTTCAGAAACAAGATATGTTAATCTGATTTTTTGTTTTTCTTTTAATTGAAGTGCATAATCAGAAGGTTTTTTCCTCATAGCACCGTGTTGGCCTGAAGGGTTTGGCCTCATTGACGATGTTAATTTACGATTGGACAAATCTTTAACACCGTAATTTCTAAATAATTTATTAGAAGGTCCTGTATATCTAGACAATTTTATTTCTCCTTACGTTATACTCTACGTTTTTTAGGAGGACGGCATCCGTTGTGAGGGATGGGCGTAACATCCTTGATTAATGTAATTTCAAGACCGGCAGCTTGAATTGCTCTGATTGCTGTTTCTCTGCCTGAACCCGGCCCTTTAACAAGTACTTCAACTTTTTTCATTCCTTGGTCAACTGATTTTTTAGCAACCAATTCTGCTGCAGACTGAGCTGCAAACGGAGTGCCTTTTCTAGCACCTTTAAAACCGCATGCACCTGCTGAAGCCCATGCAACGGCATTACCCTGCGTATCGGTTGAAGTTACGATAGTGTTGTTAAATGTGCTTTGAATATGTACAACACCTTGCAGGATATTTTTTCTTTCTTTCTTTTTGGTTTTTATTGGTTTTGCCATTTTATATTCCTTTGTAGCTTGTGTACCTTTTAATTTGTTACCCGCTTGGGGGCTTAAACTTTAATTATTTTTTCTTACCTGCAATAGGCCCTGTTTTCTTACCACGTCTTGTTCTTGCGTTGGTTTTTGTTCTCTGACCTCTTACCGGAAGTTTCTTTTTGTGACGATACCCTCTGTATGAACCGATTTCTTGCAATCTCTTGATGTTTAAAGATTCATTTCTTTTTAAGTCACCTTCAATTGTATAGTGTGCGATTTCATTTCTTAATTTTTTAATATCGTCATCTGTCAAATCGTCAGTTCTTAAATCTTCGGATATATTGCACGCTTTTAATATATTTCTGGAAGCGGTAGGCCCTATTCCGTAAATATAGGTAAGCGCTATAACCATTCTTTTGTTACGGGGCAAATCAACCCCTACAAGTCTTGCCATATTTGTTTATTCTCCTATTGTTTATCTTCTTTGTTTAAATTTACATTTTGCCCATAATTCAAAGTGAATTTAAAGGCAAAACAATCTTAGCCTTGTCTTTGTTTATGTTTAGGGTATTTTTTGCAAACAACCGTGACACGGCCTCTTCTTTTAATAACTTTGCAATCTTTGCAGATTGGCTTTACTGATGCTCTAACTTTCATTTGTATTTTCCTTTTTTTATTTAAGTCTGTATGTAATTCTTCCTCTTGTGAGGTCATATGGTGTCATTTCAACTTTAACTTTGTCCCCCGGTAAAATTCTTATGAAATTTTTTCTAATTTTACCTGATATATGAGCCAAAATTTCATGTCCGTTTTCAAGTTCAACACGGAACATAGCGTTCGGCATAGCTTCTAAAATAGTGCCTTCAAATTCTATTACATCTTTTGACATTTGTTTCCTTTTTGTTTAAGTACATAAATGGCTGTAGATTATAGTTTTAATCATCAGCATACTCAATAATACATAGTAAAAGTTGAAAATCAAGCACACATAAAGATTTTTTAACCAAAAAAAGCCCTTTTTTGACAATTGTTTTTTTATAAATAAAACATGTTAAAAATAACTTGATTATATAACACCCCTTGTTTACAGGGTTTTCAAAAGATAATATTAAGAGATGTAACAATTTTAATAAGTTCTATTTTTAAAAAAACAATATATAAAAAAGATTTTTTCACTTTTCTATGCTATAATAGCCAAGTCAAAACAGTGAGGAAAATAACATGAAAAAAAGTTTTTACAGTCTTACAAGAGGATACACCGCCACAATGTCTATATGTCCATTTGTTGTGGTTTTGTGCTGCGCAATTAAAACAGTGCCGGTTGATATGTTGTTTTGCATAAATGCCTTTTTACTTCTTTTAGGAATAGTTTTAGTGCACTTGGCAACAAATCTTTTTGATGATTACATCGACATCAAAAAACAACTTCAAAACGGGCTTTCCCTAAATGAAATCAACTTCAAAAACCAAAAGAAAGCAAGAATGATTTTAAACGGCGCATACACTATGGCAGAAGTTAAAAACATAATCATTTCATTTTGCGCAGTATCAGCCATTATCGGCGTTTATTTTATACTGATAAGAAACTTTAATGTGCTATTATATATGGCAATTGCAGGAATTTTATCCTCTTTTTACCCTGTATCTTCCAAATACGGCTTATCTGAACTTGTTGTAGGGGCAGTTTTTGGACCTGTGCTTGTAAATGGTTCTTACTTCGTTTTAACAGGAATTTTTGACCCGCAAGTATACAATTTATCAATAGCAATAGGAATTATGACCACAATTTTACTTATCGCCCACAGTTTAATGGATTACGAATTTGACATAAATGCAGGCAAAAAGACAATTCCCGTCTTATTAAAAAATAAAAATTTAACAATCAACCTTATTTCACTTCTAATTATTGCAAGCTATGGCATTTTAATTTATACATCCGCAAAATATGGAATGAAATCTCTCCTTCTTCTTCCAATAATTGCAACCATCCCAATTGCAATTAAACTCGTTTTATCCCTTTACGATTACATACAAATTAAAGATGTTGAATTTAAACCAAAATGGTATTTTGGCAAAATGGAAAATTGGGAAGAAATTAAAGAAAACCACTTTGAATATTTTATGTACAGATTTTATCTTGCAAGAAATTTATCAGTCATCTTTAGTTTGGCTCTTGCAATAAATTGCCTTTTTACATTTAGACCCATATCTTTATTTGGTTTACAGTTTCTTCCGTTTTTCCTGAATTTATGGTTTTAATATTATTTAAGGATTTTAATTATGGCACTAAAAATAACATCAAATTCATTTAAAAATGGGGACATTCTCCCACAAGAACAGGTTCTAAACGCCCACGGGTGTACAGGGGGCAACATTTCTCCTGATTTAAAATGGGAAGACATTCCACTTGGCACAAAAGAATTTGCCCTTATTGTCCATGACCCGGATGCCCCCGTTCAAAACGGCTGGTATCACTGGATTGTTTTGGGTATACCGCTAAATAAAACTTCTTTTATAAAGGGAGAAAAAATTCTTCCGCCTATGATTGAAACGGGGACAAGTTTTACAGATGTTGAAGGCTATGGGGGCGCCTGCCCGCCAAGAGGACATGGGGTGCACCATTATAATTTTACAATTTGGGCACTTTCAAAAAATATTGACCCGAAAATAGCCTCACAAAGTCCGGTTGTAATTGAAAAAGAGGTTAAAAACATCTCAATTGAAAGCGCAACCCTGTGTGCTATTTATCAAAGGTGATAAGTTATTTTTTTTAAAAAAAACAAAAAACCCTTAAAAATAAATTTAAGGGTTTTTCTAGCTATATTGGGACAAAAATTATTCTTTTGGAACCGTGAATTTTGCTCCGCATTTAATACAGTGAACCTGTTGTCCTTCAATATTTGGATCAATGTCATTAAAAGCAGGAATTTCATATTCACCGCTATCATTTTTAATAGCTTTGTATTTTGCACTGCAATGCGGACAAAGAACATTTTTGCCGCCTTGAGCATTATCTACAATTTTGCCTTCTTTGACATCTTCTTTGTCAGATACAATATTTTGACAATCTCCCACTTTACCCAAAATTTCAGGAAGTTCAATTCCTGCTTGACCTGCCAAATCGTGCATTGCAGGAAGCGCCTTAATTAATTCTTTCATAAAATTAGCTGTTGTTGAGCCGTTTGGAGAACCTGCTCCACCGTCCCAAACAGTAATTTTATCAAATTTGATATTTTTAATTGCCTCAACTTGTTTGCCGACAATATCTTCAATTTTTTCAATCATAAGGAAGCTTGTTGCAACTTCCGGTTTATTATTAGAGATTGCAACCAATTTATCATAACCTTGTGCTTTAGCTTCCAAAACTGCCTTAACACCTTCTGCTTCCGCAAAGTATTTTGCTCTGATAGCGTCAGCTTCACCGTTTGCAATTCTTCTTAATCTTTCCGCTTCAGCGTCTGCTTCAACTTGAATTTTGAGTTTTTCAACTTCTTGTTCTGCAAGTTGTTCTTTTTTAAGTCTTGCTTCTTCTTGTTCTTTTTGAGCGATTAAAATGTCACGTTCTGCATTTGCTTTTGCAACTTCACCCAATTTTAAAGCTTCTGCCTGTTTAACAGCAAGATTTGCGTTGTATTCCGCAATGTTTGCTTTGGAAATGTTTTCGCCTTCAACCGCTTGGGCTTCCAAACTTGCTGTTTTAATTCTCTTTTCTTTTTCAGCGTTTGTTTGACCAATTGCGGTTTGCGCCTTTTGGTTTGCAACTTGAACTTCTTTTTCTCTGTTTTGATCAGCTTCACCGATTGCACCCAATTTTTCTTGTTGTGCAACTTCAACTTTAGCTTTGTTGATAGCTTCAGCAGCAGCTTTTTTACCAATAGCGTCAATATACCCTGATTCATCGGTAATATCACGAATGTTTACGTTAATAACCGAAAGACCAAGTTTATTAAGTTCAGCGTCCACGTTAATGTTAATCTGTTCTAAGAATTTTTCTCTGTCTTGGTTAATTTCTTCAATTGACAAAGTTGCAATAACAAGCCTTAATTGACCTAAAATAATATCGGATGCCATTGAAATAATAGTTTTTTTATCCGAATTCAAAAGTCTTTCTGCCGCATTTTGCATTAATTTTGGGTTTGTAGAAACTGCAAAAGTAAATGTTGCAGGAACTGCAACCCTGATATTTCCTTTAGACAATGCGCCCCTTAAGTCAATATCTGTTGTCATTGGTTCTAATGACAAAATCGCATAATCTTGAAAATAAGGCCAAACCATAGCTGCACCGCCATGAATACATTTTGCCGTTGTTGCGCCTTCACCGAATTGTCGCCCATAAACAACAAGCACTTTGTTTGAAGGACATCTTTGATATCTTGTTGCACAATAAAGGGCAAACCCGACAACAAGAACAACCGCAATAAAACCAACGGTAGGAAATAGTGCCAATAAAACTTCCATCATTTTCTCCTTATTCTTTTTCTATGTAAATAATATTGTTTTCAACTTTTACAACCTTCACGGGGGTAAACGCCTCAATTAATTCTTCCGAATTATTAACAGCATCAAGCGTATCAAGCCTTGAATTAAATTCAATTTGAATTTTTCCTGTGCCTTTAGGGTCAAAATGCACATACGCTTTTCCTACTTTGCCCACAAGCGTTTCAAGATTATATGGAACAATTTGCTCCATTTTCTTTGTCAAAGACAATAGCCATGCAAAAAGGAAAAGTCCCAAAAGTCCGCCTAAAACAGCAATACACATGGAAATTTTCAATTCTAAATGTAATTGGGTAAAAGACACCCAACCCAAAATACCAAAGCACATAAAAAACGCTGAAATCCCCTCTACCGTTAAAAGGCGAAAGGATAAATCCGTATCCGTTATTGAAGAAAAATCTCCAAAAACCTCAGAAGCAGTATCCACAGGAATTGCCACCTTTAAAAGAAAAACAATCGTCCCGATAATACCCAAATAAAAATAAAGTGCAACTATTTTTTCAGGGTCAAAAACCATATAACACCTCGTATTCTAATTGTACTAAACCATTCTAGCATTTTGCGAAAACTTTTCATCGTTTATTTAAACCAATTTAAACGGGAGAAAGCTTCCATTTTAAGGGAGAATCATAATAACTTAGTTCAAGTTCTCTGTTTTGTCCTTCACCTAAACCGACATTCCACATGACGCACAAAGGCTTTGGAATGATTATTGTGTATACATTTCCCTGCTTATGAAATTTCTTTTCATCAAGCGCAATAACATCTTTAGCCAAAATTAAAATAAAAATAGCACCCGTCTCGTCTTGTCCCAATTTATATTTAACGGAAGAAGGGTCTAAATCTAAAAAATCAAATACTTCGTTTGGAACCGCAATCGCAAGACTATTGCCTATTTGCCGTAGTTTTCTTTTTAAAGCCATAAACACCATATATGAAATTATGTAACAATTGTTAGTAACATTTTAACTAACATGTTGACACATTTTACACTAACACGTATTATTAAAATGTACTTACGCACTATTCTCATATTAGCAGGGTTTAGGCGCTATATCAAGCATAAGTTAAGAAGGGGATTTTTTATGTCTTTATTTTCAGATAAAGGCAAATATACACTGGACAATGACGATAGGGCTTGCGCCATTAACCTTGCATTTTTTTTAGATGTTACAAATTATGATAAATGTTTACTTCAAAAAATTTCAACAACATTCAATGAAGAAGAAAAACAAGGTATTTACAACTTTTGGAAAAATCTATCGCCAATGACTGCAAGAGCATATCTTTGTATGGCAGAGTTTGAAGGGAGAATTTAATTTGGAAGAAACTTGCAAACCAGAAAAAATCGAAAGAGAATCAAAACATCATTCATCAGACTGTAACTGCAACAGCTGCGACCAAACAGATTGCTGCTATTGGGTTTTATATAATAATTTTTATATTTTTGAAGAAGATGTAGAACAAGAATAATTTTTTGATATAATTTTCTTATGGAATATATATCAGTCGGAAAAATTATAAATTTTCACGGAATTAAGGGAGAAGCCAAAATTGGGTTTTCCAATCAAGATTTAATTTCAAAAATCAAAACGGTTTATATTGAAAAAAACAAAGAAAAAACCCCCCTAACCGTTTCTGCCGTTCGTTTCCACAAAAATTTCGCAATTGTAAAATTTAAAGAAATAAACTCCATAAACGAACTTATTGAATTTAAAGGGCAAAATATTTATCTTTCAAAAGAATTCGTCACAAATTCTTTGGACAAAAACGAATTTTTAATTGACGACCTTATTGGGCTTATGGCGTTTGACAATGAAGAAAATTACATAGGCAAAATTGTAGAAATTCAAAAATCCCCCGCAAACGACATTTTGTGTATAAAATCTGAAGACGATAAAAAAGACTTAATTCTTGTGCCGTTTGTGTCAGAGCTTGTGCCCATTGTCGATATAGACAAAAACAGAATAATTATAAAACCCATAGAGGGTTTATTATGAAATTCAGCGTTCTAACTTTATTTCCCGACATTATTGAAAATTACTGTTCTTATTCAATAATCAAAAGGGCTAAAGACAAAAAAATCATAGAGGTCGAAACAATTAACTTTAGAGATTTTACCCACGACAAACATAGGCGGGTTGATGATACTCCGTATGGCGGAACTTCCGGCATGGTGCTAATGGCGCCACCAATTTTTGAAGCGTATGAATCTATACAAAAAGAAGAAGATTATGAGTTTATAATGCTCACCCCTCAAGGAGAAAAATTTACCCACAAAACAAGCGTAGAATTAGCCCAAAAAAAACAACTCATCCTTCTTTGCGGGCATTATGAGGGGTTTGATGAAAGAATAAGAGAAGGGCTTCACCCAAGGGAAATTTCCATAGGCGATTTTATTCTAACAGGTGGAGAACTTGGCGCACTTTGCATTATAGATAGCGTTTCAAGGCAAATTGAAGGAGTCTTAAACAAAAAAGAGTCAAGTCTAAATGATTCTTTTTCAGATGAATTAAACGGACTGCTTGAACACCCGCAATATACAAGACCAAGGGAATACAGAGGAATGAAGGTGCCAAGCGTTTTATTAAACGGCAACCATAAAGAAATTGAAAAATTCAAACAAGAACAAAGATATATAAGAACAAAATTAAAAAGACCCGATTTACTTTAACACCTGTTTTTGCCGTCTAAATAGTTTGAGATAATTTCAGAATTCTTCTTCCAAAAATCAAAATCCACATAGGGCGGCTCAAAATAAGCAATATCCTCATAAGACTTAAACAAGCCAACAAGTGAATTATACACATTTCTGTAAAATTCCTTTTTGCTCATTATGATATCCACTTCAATTTTTCTGTTGTTATATCTTGCACAGTTAATTTCACTTCTTGTTTTGTTATCATCATAAAGTCTTAATAAAACAAACCTGATTTTGTTTTTAGACACGGGCTCCATATAAAATACCGTTCCAACTCCAACATAAAGAGTTGTAAAAATTGAAGGTTTACCACAAGAAAGATAAAATTCTAAAAATTTCCAAAAAGAATTTATGGAGTTTGCGCCTGAATAAAAAGAAAAAGAAGTCTTATTTCCCAAATTATTTTTAACTTCAAAAGAAAATTCACCAAGGTTAAAATCTGCCTTTGATTTATAAAAATCAAGCCTCACAACATTTTTAGGAACAGAAGAATTTAAAAGAAGAGTAAATTCTTTTCTCCAAGGAAAGTTCTCAAATACAAAAGATTCATCTGATATTTCATTATAAAAATACATTTAACCAAAAATTAAACACTAATCATCTCTTTGACAACTTTTCTTTTTACCTTATTGGTTGAAGTTCTCGGTAAATGTTCTCTTTTGACTATAATTTTTACAGGTCTTTTGTAATGTGCCAAGCGTTTTGATAAAGTTTTTACTTCTTGGATAACGGCTTTTTCAATTGCCACATCATCATTGTTTAATTCATTTACAAGATTTTCTGAAGGCACAATAACTGCCGCAATTTCTTCGTTTCCGTCTTTTTCCCCACCGGACTTTAACACGCCTGTCACACAAAGTTCTGCAAATTTTGGACTTTTTTCAAAAACGGCTTCAATTTCTTCAGGGAAAACTTTCTTTCCGCCTGATAAAACAATCATGTTTTTAATTCTGCCCGTTATGTAAATACACCCGTTCTTATCAATTTCGGCAATATCGCCTGTGTGAAGCCAGCCATCTTCTGTTTTAACTTCCATCGTTAAATCGGGTCTTTTATAATACCCTTTCATAACGCTTGGGCCTCTTACAATAAGCTCACCCGTTGTTTCATCAATTTTTGCTTCAAAAGAATTCAGCAAACGCCCCACAGAAGCCAAATCTTCATTTTTTCCTCTTGTCAAAGAAACAACCGGACTTGCTTCCGATAAACCGTAGCCCTGATGAACTTTTATGCCAATTGTTTGGAAAAATTTTGCCGTTTTAATATCAAGAGGCGCACCGCCTGAAATACAACCTGAAAAATTTATACCAAAGCAACTGTGAATTCCCTTAAATAAATATTTTCTCCATTCACAAGGAAGAATTGGAGCAAGGTTATAACTTAATTTAAAGATAAACTGACAGAATTTTGATTTTTTGGACACTTCATTTTCAATTGAAGATTTAATCAATCTCAAAAATGCAGGAACAGCAATCATAAATGTAATTTTCTTGTCATTCATAATTTCTGCTATATCTTTTGGTTTTAGACTTTTTGGATAATAAATTGAAAACCCATGGTTTAAAAACATAAAAAATCCAACCGTTAATTCAAAAAGGTGATTTATGGGCAAAATTGAAAGAATTCTTGTATTTTTACCTGCAAGTCCCATTTCTTTTAGCGCCAATTTAAGGTCATGCATTTGCGCAAGCATATTCTTAAATGTGATTTCAACCCCTTTGGGAGCGCCCGTTGTACCTGATGTATAAATTATAAAAGCGGTTGCACTTAAAGAGCGTCTTCGCCACTTTGCATCATAAATTTCAGGAATTGAATATAAGTTAGGATATGGAACATTTTCATCCATTCTATCCATAAAAATAACCTGTTGGATAGAAGGAATTAAATCTTTCAGTTCCATTGCTTTTTCATAATTAGCGCCTGAAGCCAATAAAACCGAAGGTTCACAGTTAGATAAAATTGATTTTAATTCATAAATGGTAAGTTTGTTATCTAAAGGAACCGTTGTAAGCCCCGCCAAAACAGAACCAAAAACACAAGCTCCGTATTCGGGTTTAGACTCGGACAAAACTGCAAGTTTTGAATCTTTTTCAATTTTAAGGTCATTAATCAAATAGCATGCCAGTCTTCTTGACAAGTTACCAAGCTGCATATAAGTTAATTCATTCCAGCCGCTGTTGGTTTTCATGCCAAGTGCCGTTTTTGTATTGTTTTCAAGTGTAACTTTCTCTAATAGTGAAAAAACATTTTCAAATTTCATATACCCGCCATATTCCAAAATCTTGAACACCATTTTATCATCAAAACTGTCTGTGGGCAAATTATTACTTTAGCCTTTACAATTTATTTAAAATTGTTTAAATTATAAGTAAATTGAAAGGTTGGATATATGAGCACAAAAAAAGAAAAAGCAATGGAATTATTTACATCGGGATATAACTGTTCCCAAGCCGTTCTTGGCGCTTTTACAGAAGAATTGGGACTTGATTTTGAAAGCGCAATGAAAATATCCTCAGGGTTTGGCGGCGGAATGGGCAGAATGAGAGAAGTATGCGGAACCGTATCCGGCATGTTTATGGCTGCAGGCTTGATATTTGGATTTTCAGACAACACAAAGCCCGAATTAAAAGGACAAATATATAAAAGAATTCAAGAGCTTGCAAACCGCTTCAAGGAAGAAAACGGCAGCATAATTTGCAGAGAACTTTTAGAAGGTGTAGAATCTTCCACCTCGCCCAATCCTTCAGAAAGAACCAAAGAATACTATAAAAAACGCCCATGTGTTGAACTTGTAGGGTGTGCTGTTGAAATTTTTGAAAAATTTCTTGAAGAAGAAAAACTTAAAGAAAAACAAAAAGTTTAACTATCTTCCAATAAAAGTTAAAACAGCATTTATAAATGTCAAAGGATGAACAGGGCACCCCGGGATGTATAAGTCTATGGGGTGCTTTTCTAAAAATTCTCTATTTAATTCGCTTGAATTTTGAAAAACTCCGCCCGACAGAGCACATGCTCCCGCCAAAATCACAATTTTAGGGTCTGGGGTAGAATTATAAGCGTCCTCGAGTGCGTATGCCATATTTTTTGTAATAGGCCCTGTAATCACAAGTCCGTCTGCATGGCGAGGAGAAGCAACAAAATCTATTCCAAACCTTCCCATATCAAAATTTGGATTGGAGCAAGCATTCAATTCCATCTCACAACCGTTACACCCGCCTGCCGATACTTGTCTTAATTTTAGGGATTTTGAAAAATACCTTTTAATTTCACTTCTTGCCTTAATTGCAATTTTTTCAAAGTCAAGAAACTCCATTCCTTCTTTTATAATAAGCGCCTCTTTTGTTGTTGCTCCCAACTTATAAAAATTTGTAAATTTAACCCCACAATCTTTGCACATTCCGCATAAAGTGCATTTTGCAAGGTCAATTGAAGAAGGGTCACTTTGAATTGCACCTGAAGGACAAATTGAAGGGTCTAGTTTTGCATTTTTTTCTATCAAAGGAAAACCTCTAAATTCCTTTTTTATGGGCGCATTTTTAATATCTTTTATGTATTGTTTCCCTTGAAAATATTTTAATTTAATTAAATCAAACATTTTTTTATCCTTATAAATCAAATCCACAGTATGAAAGGTTGAAGCTTTTATTGCAAACGGGAAAATCCGATATGCCGTTATTTCTGACTGCAAGTGCCAGAGCGTACCAGTTGTTAAACGAAGGGTCTTTTATTTTATATCTTAAAAATTCTGAATTTTCACCCGTAATTGCAATGTGGACAATCTCTCCTCTCCAGCCTTCTGTTGTGGAAACAACAAAGCTATGCGGCGCAACATCTTGAACTTGCACTTTTAATTCTTCATTTTTATATTCTTTTAATTTTTCAAGCAAGCCTTTTATCATATAAATAGATTGAATAATTTCAGAATATCTTAAATTGAACCTTGAATAAACATCTCCTGAAGTTCTGTATGGTTTTTCACAATTAATATCCAAATACCACTTATCTTTATAATCAAATCTTGAATCAATTTTAACGCCTGAAGCTCTTGCTGCCATGCCTACTATGCCAAGCTTTTGAGCATTTTCACGGCTTAAAACACCCGTTTTTTCCATTCTTGAAATACAAGAGGGCTCCTTTAACATGATTTCAGATGTTCTTATTACCGTTTTTTGAACACTATCAAGCATATTCATAATTTTTAAAGAAGTTTTATCATCTATATCAAAATTAACTCCGCCAACATCAATTAAACCTCTTGCAAATCTACTTCCCGTTATTTCAAGAAGGGTATTTATAACAAGAGTTCTTGTAACCGCAAAAACAGAAGCCCCCATAAGATAGGCAATATCCCCTGCTATTGCACCCAAATCCCCTATATGAATTGCAATTCTTTCTAATTCAAGAGCAATACGCCTTATAATTTGTGCTTTATTTGTAATTTTTGTACCAGATAATGTTTCCATAAGTTCGCTGTATGTCTTGTTGTATCCAACAACCGTATCACCCGATATAGATTCCATTAATCTGTTGTTTATTTTATTGCCTTCGATAAGAAGCTTTTCTGCCCCCCTATTTTGATACCCAAGCATAATTTCAAGATTATAAACTTTTTCACCCTGACACATAAACCTAAAATGCCCCGGTTCAATAACCCCCGCATGAATGGGGCCAACTGCAACTTCATGAACGCCTTCTCCCTGCATTTTGAAAAACGGGTATTCATCTTGATTTTTTCTTACAGGCTTTAACCAAGGATGATTAATCGGGGTTATATTAAATTCTTCCCAAAATTCTCTCTCGAACATATGTAAAGAAGGTATATCAGGTGTTAGGGAATTATAACTTTTAACATCAGGCGGAAAAATTACCGAAGACACATAAAATTCACCCTTGTAATCATCTGCCAAAACTACATATAGCCTAACATTTTCAAATTCTTGTTTTCCAAAAAACCCGACAGGTCTTTTATTTAAAGCAAGAATACTGTTTTTCATCTCATCAATTGAAATCACCGGTATTTCAAGTGCATTTATTTTTTTATTGTTATAAGTTACAATCCAGTTCATTTTATTCCCCCAAAAAACTTGAAGATATTGTCACAAGTTCACCCACAAAATTGTCGGGCATATAAATTCCCATAACAAAAACAATTATAAGAAGCGCAATTTGCGATATATACATTCCACAGGGCAAAGTTTGTTTTTCTTCGTTTTCTTTTTTTGAAAAACACATTGAAAATACAACTCTTGCAAGTCCATATATCACAAGCGTGAGCAAAAAGAAAAATAAGCCCGCTAAAATATAATGCTTTTGAACAATCAACTCTTTTACTGTCAAAAATTCGCTTATAAATATGACAGAAGGCGGAAAACCCGCAATTGCCAAAAAAGAAAGTATGTAAAGATACCCTGTTTTTTTATCGGTTGAAATTAAACCTTTAACAGATTTTATTTTTTTTGTTTTATAAAGACTCAAGACGTTTCCGGATGTCATAAAAAATGCTGCCTTTGCAAAAGAATGTCCAATTAAATGAATTAAAGAAGCAACAAGCCCAGCCCCACCAAGCGCTGCGCCGATAATTAAAATACCCATATTTTCAATTGAAGAATAAGCAAGCATTCTTTTGTAATTATTAATGTGGTATACAAAAACAGCCGCAATAAATAAAGACAAAAATCCCATTATAAGCATCATAAATTTAGGATACCAAAAACAGCCTGCCAACAATGTAATTTTATAAACATTTAAAATCATCAAAAATGCACAATTTAAAAGAGAAGCAGACAATAAAGCCGAAATAGGCGAAGGCGCCTCTGAATGCGCATCGGGAAGCCAAAAATGAACTGGTGCAAGCCCCATTTTTGTACCTATTCCAAACATAATAAACACAAAAGAAAGCTTTAACCAAAACAGGTTAAATGTGGGTGCATATTTGTATAAATCTTCGTAGAATAATGAATTTAAATTTCCAACAGACGCAATTAAAAGAATAATTCCAACAAACGCAAGTGCAATTCCAATCGAACATATAAAAACATATTTAAACGCAGCCTCAATTGAAGCTTTTGTTTTATCAAAATAAATTAAATATGTGCTTGCAAGGGTGGTGCCTTCAATAAAAACCCAAGCAGCGCCCAAATTTGAAGCAAGAACAGCTCCTGTCATTGAAAAAATAAAAAACAAAACCATATATGAATAATGTCTTAATTTTTTGGTCGAAAAAGAAGAATTTTTCATATAAAAAGTGTTATAAACGCTGAACCCCAAAACAACAATTGACATAGTCATAAGGAAAATTTTGTTTAAAGGAGTGAGCATAAAAAACTTTGAATGTGGCAAAAAGCTTATAAAGTCGCCTTTTATGGCAAGTAAAATTGAAATTATAAAATGTGCAATTGCCATAAACACAATTACAAAATTATTTAAAAATTTCTTTTTAAACACAAACAAAATTAAACATAAAATAAGCGGTAATATTAAAATTAAGTCTATCATTGTTCATAATCCTTTAATTCAGACAACTGTGAAATCTCAAGGTCATCAAACTTGTTGTTTATTTCCTTTATAAGCACTCCCAAAATAAAAACGGCAATAAAAATATCCAACAAGACCCCAAGGCTGACAATAACAGGCATTTCAGCCGCAAAGGCAAGAGATAAAAGAAAAATTCCGTTTTCCATTGTGATAAAACTTATAACATTTGATAAAACCGTGTGTTTAATTGTAATAAGCCAAAGACTTATAATAATAATTGAAATTGAAATCCCAAAGTATAAAGGTGAAATCAACTTAAATGCCGCACTCTGTATAGCAGGGGTCAAAAAGCCCAAAAATAAAATAAAGCTGGAAATAACAAGAGAATAAAAATGCGGTATATTCGCATCTGTGTCCCTTTGTGCTTTTGTTTTATCTAAAACTTTATTTAAAATAAAAGGAATTACAAAAGATTTAACCAAAATCGTTTCCGCAACCACAAGAGCAATTGCCCCAAGATGTACAAAATCAGATGTTATTTCACTTGATGTAAACCAACCTTGGTGTGAAATTCCAATAAGACATATGAAAAAAAGACACCACCCTTGAAGCGCAAGCATTTTCACATGTGCCTTTAATCTGCTTGTAGATGAAATATAAATCATTGTAAGACCAAGTAAAATTATAAAAATATTTTCCATAATATTAACTTCCAAAAATCGTGTATGTAACAAGTGTTAAAATCAAAAGAGCCCCAATTGTCATCACAAATATGAATTCAAAAATATGGCTCATTCTGTATCTTGCGCTAATCGCTTCCACCGTGCCGATTGCAATTGAAAGTAAAAATATAATCAGCAAAAATAAAAGAAGCGAAGCTAATAAACCCATTTTAAAAGGCATTAAAATAGCTGCTATCAGGGCCTCAAATAAAAAGATTTTTATTGCGCTTGCATATGTAATAAAAGCAAGGTCAATGCCCGAATTATCAAGAATCATAACCTCATGAATCATTGTAAGCTCAAGGTGCGTTTCAGGGTCATCCACAGGCACCCTGCACCCTTCAATTAAAAGCATTATAAATAAGGTAATTACAAGCAATATTGCAATTAAAACGGCGTATATGTCAGGAATATTTAAAATTTGCCTCAAGCCGTCAAAAGTCGTTGCCCCACTCAATGCAAAAACAGACCCAAGTGCAATAAAAAACGCAGGCTCCACTATTGTAGAAAAACAAGCTTCCCTTGACGCTCCCATTCCCTCAAAACTGCTTCCTGTATCCAGAGCAGAGAGCAAAGAGAAAAATTTTGCAAACGCAAGAATATAAGCAAAAATAATAAAACCAACGGGAATATTAATAATCGCCGAGCCTGAAACAAGCGGTACAAAAAGTGAAGCGCAAATTAATGCCCCCAAATTAACAAAAGGGGTAATTTTAAAAATGAAAGAAGTTGTATCTGAATAAACGGGCGCCTTTTTTATAAGTTTTAAAAAATCATACAAAGGCTGAAATACGGATGCACCGCACCTGCCTGCCCAAAAAGCCTTTGTTTTCTTAATAATACCCAAAGACAAAAATGGTACAAATATGAGGATTATTACATTTAACAAAATTTTTAAAATCATCTTTTTTATCCTAAATAAATCAGTCCTGCTATCATCAAAATAAGAAAAATAAGCCCAAACAAAATATATTGCTGGATGTTCCCATTTTGAAGTCTTTCAAACCCGCTTAAAAACTTTTCATCAAGCTCAACAAGCGGTTTTACAATATATGCTTCTTCAATATCCTCAATTTCAACCTCATAATAAGCTTCTTTTGGGAAGAAATCTTTAGGTTTTTTAACGTGCACAACCCTTTTAAACATTGGCTTTAAGGTTGATATAAATAAATCTGCATACCCGGATGCCGTATATTGCATTCTGCTATTTGGTAAATTATACCCACACCCCCAAGTTGTGTGATTTTTTTTCTTTCTGCAAATCAAAAATCTTACAAGAAAAACAATAAAACAAACCCCAAGAAAAACAAAAATTGAAAAGGCAACTTGAGAGATAAAATTCAAAATTTCTGCAAACAGCGCAAAAGTACCCCCGTCTTTTAAAAACATGCTGACAGGATTAATTAAACCCAAAAATACAAATTGTGGGAAAAGCCCGATTAATAAAGTAAATATAGCTAATATCCCAATTGGCAAAAGCATTGTTTTAGAAACATCTTCTTTAATCTCAAAGTTAAATTCTTCCCTTGGAGAACCAAGAAAAATAACCCCAAAAGCCTTAGTGAAACAAAGTACAGCCATTGTACCGATTAGGGCAAGCGCTGCAAGTGCAAGAATAAGGGACATAAAGGCTGCGATATTTTTAATTCCAAAGCCAAAAATCATTGAGGCATATATTAAAAATTCGCTTATAAAACCGTTCAAAGGTGGAAGTGCGCAAATTGCAATTGACCCTGCCATAAACAAAACTGCCGTATAAGGCATTTTTTTAATAAGCCCGCCCAATTTTTCCACATCTTTTGTTCCTGTTTTCATATAAACATTTCCCGCACACAAAAAAAGCAATTCTTTAAAAATTGAGTGATTTAAAACATGTAAAATTCCACCCCCAAAGCCTAAAATTGCAACAATCGGATTATTATAAACAACCCCTAAAAGCCCTGCGCCTATCCCAATTCCGATAATTCCTATATTTTCAATACTGTGATACGCTAAAAGCCTTTTTATATCATGTTGGCTTATTGCATATAAAACGCCGTATAGGGCCGATAAAACAGACACAATCAAAACCGCATATGCAATAACTTTAGTTGGAGTGCCAACAATAAGCAAGGTTCTTAAAATTCCGTATATGCCGGTTTTTATCATAACGCCCGACATAATTCCAGACACATGCGATGGCGCCATTGGGTGAGCATCGGGCAGCCAATTATGAAAAGGAAGGAACCCTGCCTTAATTCCAAACCCGATAAAGCCCAAGAAAAATACAAGGTTTGCATAATTTGGCGCATTTTTCAAGAAGGTTTGAAAATCTGCAAAATTTAAACTTCCCGCTTCAATGCTCAAAAGGGCAAACATCGTGATTATAAAAATCACGGAAATATGCATATAAATTAAATATTTAATCCCCGCATTTAAAACTTCTTTTTTATTATTTTCAAAAATAACCAAAAAGAAAGAAGACAAAGACATAATCTCCCAAACAATAAGGAAAAATAAGGCATTTTGAACAGTTACGACCCCAATCATAGATGCTTCCAAAAGCATTAAAAACAAATGATGAGAAGAAAAGTTCATATCTTTATTTAAATAATGTTTTAGGTACTGTCCGCCATAAAGTATCCCCAAAAACGTCATAAGTGAAATAACAAAAACAAAAAAAGCGGAAAGGGGGTCAACAACAAAATTAACACTCCCTAAAACGCCCCCAAAATAAAGGGTTTTATTCAAAGTGCTTCCCCAAAATAATGCCTTTGCTATGCAAGGCAAAAATGCCAACATTCCCAAAAAAGAAAAAATTACACATACTTTTGATTTGTTTTTTTCTTTAACAAAAAGGGAGAAAACTCCGCCCAAAAGAAGCAATATAATTCCTGCAAAATACATTTCCATAAAACAAGTTATTCCTAAAATAAATTAATATAAATTCCTCAAACTTAGATATAATAAGACTAACAAAAAAAATTTGCAAACCAATTTTAAACACAATAAAAATTATATTTTTGAAAGTAAATAACCTAAATATGTAAAAACAAGCCCAACAAAGCAACTTAAAAACATATAAAACAGCCCGCTTATAACTTTGCCCGCCTTAAAAAACTCAAAAGCCTCAAAATTAAAAGTTGAAAATGTTGTCAAGCCGCCAAGAAAACCCGTAACCACAAGAAGCTTTAAACTGTTTTGGATGTTGATATCTTTATTTGTAAATATTCCCAAAAAAAGCCCTATTAAAAAACACCCTAAAACATTTACCGCAAATGTTCCAAGCCAAGGCGCAAGGAAATATTTTTTTGCAAACAAAGAAACCATATACCTGATAACAGCGCCTGCTCCAGCACCTATGAATACCACAAAAAGATTAATCAACATAGAGAATATTATGTTTAAAAAACAAAATTAAAACAAGTTTAATTTGACAAGACCAAAAAAAATTTATAAACTGAACACGTAAAACTTCACATATAAAATCATGCTTGAAAATTATCTGACATATTTAAAAATTATAGACACAAAAGTCAACTCTTTTTTTAACAAACAAAAACCCTATATTTTCTGCCAAAAGGGCTGTGGAAAATGCTGTAAACATGCGCAATTTCCCTACTCTCAAATAGAATTTACTTATTTAATGGAAGGGATGAAAACTTTAAAAGAGGATAAAATTAAAATAATTAAAGAAAATGTCTCAAAAATTAAAAGTGCAAAAGAAAATTCCAAAGAAAAGAAATTTTTATACGATTGCCCGTTTTTAATTGAGAATGTATGTTCACTCTACGAATACAGAGGAATTGTCTGCCGCACTTTTGGTTTAATAACCTCTAAAGACAACAAAACAAAAGTGCCTTTTTGCTGCTTTGAAGGACTTAACTATTCAAACGTCATAGGAGAGGACGGCAAAACATTTTCCGTTGAAAAATTCAAAAAATTAAACGTAAAAGAAGAACCCATAATTTTTAATGTTGATTACGATTTTTTAACAGAATCCGACTTTGAAGAAGGTTTTCATTTTAAATTTGGAGAGAAAAAGCCTCTTATAGACTGGTTTTAAGATTTCTTATTTTTTAAAAAATGTCCGCTTTTTAAACAAACGGACATTTTTTATTTTTAAAAGATATTAATAATTTTTTGCATTAACTTCAAAGTAACTTTGAGGATGGTTGCACACAGGGCAAACCTCAGGCGCTGTTGTTGACACAACAATATGTCCACAGTTTCTGCATTCCCAAATTACAACACCACTTTTTTTGAATACTTCCATTGTTTTAATATTTTGAAGAAGCTTTCTGTATCTTTCTTCATGGTGTTTTTCAATTTCTGCAACAGCTCTGAATTGCGCAGCAAGTTCATAAAATCCTTCTTCTTCGGCTTCTTTTGCCATTCTTGGGTACATATCCGTCCATTCTTCACATTCACCTTCCGCAGCGTGAAGTAAGTTTTCTTCAACAGAATTAAGCAGTCCCAACTGTTTAAACCAAAGTTTTGCATGTTCCTTTTCATTGTCAGCTGTTTTTAAAAACAATGCAGCAATTTGTTCATATCCCGCTTTTTTTGCAACTGAAGCAAAATATGTGTATTTATTTCTTGCCTGCGATTCGCCCGAAAAAGCTTCCCAAAGATTTTTTTCTGTTTTTGTTCCTGCATAAGGGTTTGAGCCTTCTTTAATTTCAACAAAACACCCAACACGATTACATTTAGGGCATTTATCTTCTTTTGAACCTTCATGGATATACCCGCAAACTTGACATATGTATTTCATATCTTCTCCTATTCTTAAAATGCCAACATTTGTACAAATTATACCACATTTTTCCCTTCATTTTGATAATATAAAAGGTTTATATTTTTTCAAAATCCACAGCCCCGTGCTTACAGATAGGACAAATATAATCTTCTGGCAAATTTTCACCCTCATATATATATCCGCAAATTTTACAGCGCCAGCCCGATTTTTGTGTTTTTTCCGGTTTTGGTTTTATATAATTTTGATAATACTGGTATGTTACAGTCGGCTTATCAGACAAACATTTTGCATCTTGGATATTTGCAATAAAAAGAGTATGCGTGCCAAGTTCCACTTCTTTTACTACATTTGCGGAAATATAAGAATTTGTACTTTTTGTTATGTATAATATCCCATTGTCGCTGCGTTCCGTGTCTTTAAAAGTTTTAAATTTATCAACATTTTTACCGGACTGATACCCGAAATTTTTAAATATATCAAAACTTGCGCTTTCCGTTAAAATTGAAACATTAAACTTTTTTGTACTTTTAAGCAATTCATTTGTATAATTCGCCCTATTAACGGAAATTATAAGCGCACACGGGTTTGACGCAGCCTGCATTACTGTGTTTATAATACAGCCGTTGTCTTTTCCTTGGTCATTTACTGTTAAAACATACAATCCATACCCTATATTAAAAAGCGTTTTTGTATCCATTTAAGCCCCCTTGCACATTATTGTATCCATTTTACTCCGTCTTTCCAAAAAGAACAACAAAAGATAATAACGGTAATTTTTATTAAAATGCAACAAGTCGCTCAATGTTTATTAAAAAAGTAATTCAATCAGAATATTTACTCACTGTGTAATTTCTATTATAATAGTAGTAATCAAAATAGAATTTGTCTTATTTTAAAACCAAAAAAGGTGAATTTATGGAAGAAAACAAAACCGAATGGACTTCACATATAAGTTTCATTATTGCAACAGTAGGCAGTGCGGTTGGGCTTGGCAATATTTGGCGCTTTCCTTACATTATGGGGAAAAATGGGGGCGCAATTTTTCTTTTAACTTATTTATTTTTAATTGCCTTTATCTGTGTTATTCCATTAATTTGCGAACTTGCAATCGGTAAAATATACAAAACAGACATCATAAGTGCAATAAAACAAATTAACCCAAAATTTAACATTTTTGGTTTTTTGTGCGTTTTGACGGTAATTTTAATCCCTTGCTTTTATTTTATTGTAGGCGGGTGGATTTTAAATTATATATGGATTTTTATTTCAAATAACCTTCCTTCCGACTTTTCAACTTATTTTTCATCTTACAGCGCCCAAATTTTTATGCCGTGCTTTTTAACTCTTTTATTTTTAATACTCACCGCTTATTTCCCCTTTAGGGGTGTAAACAAAGGAATTGAAAAAGCCAATAACATTATGATGCCTTTATTCGCTCTTATGTTAATTTTAATGGCAATTTATGCAATAACTTTATCTGGCGCCAAAGAAGGTTTGTTATACATGTTCAAGCCCGATTTTTCTCAATTTAATAAATCCATGGTGCTATCTGCCTTAGGACAAGCGCTTTTTACCCTTAGTATAGGAATGGGCACAATTGTTACATACGGCAGCTACATGAAAAAAGAAAGCAAAATTGTTAAATCTGCCTATACTTTAATCTTTTTTGATACACTAATTGCCGTTATTGCGGGTATTGTAATCTTCCCTATTGTATTTTCATTTAATGTGGCGCCTTCTGCAGGAGCATCTTTAGTTTTTATTGCTCTGCCTGAAATCTTTACCAAATTGCCGTTTTCATCTTTAATAGGACTTTTATTCTTTTGCTTATTGTTTTTCGCCGCAATAACATCAGGTATCAGTATGCTGGAAACCGCAATTTTTGCGTTTATGAATAATTTTAAAATCTCAAGACAAAAATCTACCGTTATATTAAGTGTAATTATTGCCCTGATAAGCATTCCCACAACTCTTTCTTTTGGACCCTTGAGCAATTTTAAAATAATGGATAAAACTCTTTTTGATTTTTTAGATTATGCAACTTCCAACATTTTGCTTCCCCTAAATACCCTGTTTATTTGTCTATTAGCAGGATATTTTATCAAGCCTTTAAGAGAAAATTTATTTAAAAACAATATTTTAAGACACCTGTTTAATATAATGTTGAAGTTCATTGCTCCCGTTATTTTAATATTTGTTTTAATTGCAGGATTGTAATTTTAAGCCAATATAATACAATTACACGATTACATACCTTTCTCAATATGTTATTTTCAGATGGGTTTATAATACAAAAAAG